>QCJK01000013.1 GCA_003216075.1 Prochlorococcus sp. AG-409-B05 | reverse complement strand
TTAAATTAAATTGCTGAAGAAATATTTATTCGTTTGCGGCTTTGCAGCCCTCGTTTAATACTCTCAAATTTTACAACTCCGTCTATAAGAGCAAAAAGTGTATCGTCTTTGCCTTTTCCGACATTGATTCCTGGCAATACTGATGTACCTCGCTGGCGTATAAGAATGGACCCTGCAGAGACTTTTTCTCCTCCATATGCTTTAACACCAAGTCTTTTTGAGTTGGAGTCACGTCCATTCCTTGTTGAGCCTGTACCTTTTTTATGTGCCATTTTGTAGAGAGTGAAGAGTGTGTTGTTTTTCGGGGGTATTTATCAGGTGGATTTGCTGTTACTTAATAGAGATGTTTTCTACAAGAACTCTAGTCAATTCTTGTCGATGACCATTTTTGCGGCGTGTCTTTTTTTTGGGACGCATTTTATACACAATCAATTTTGGGCCTCTGAGGTGTGAAAGGACTTTCACGGATACAGTTGCACCGTGTATGTAAGGCTTGCCAAGAGTTGTTGCTTTTCCATCATTAACTAAGAGGACATTCTCAAGAGTTAATGTTTCATCAACTTTTGCTTTGAGACGGTCAAAGTCGTAATAACGGTTTGCTTGAACCCAGAATTGCTTGCCAGAAGCCTCGACTATGGCATAGGCATTAGGGACATTGTCTGAAGCAGACTCAGCAGTTTCGTTAGCCATACAAATCAGTTAAGACGCTAATAGGCTCGAATTGGACGGGCTAGGGAATTAATCCTTAGGTTGCGTTTGATCGATTAGGCCTATTAGCAATCGATTAATGAATTAACATTTTCTCTGTTAAAGGACCCATTAGTCAAGAATTTGTCTAATTAACTCAGTTTTTAGCTACGTGATTTGCTAATGAGGTATTCGGAGATTTCTCTATGAGTCCTAGGAAAACCTACATTCTCAAGCTTTATGTGGCTGGGAATACTCCAAATTCAATGAGGGCTTTGAAAACTCTTAGAGAGATATTGGAAACTGAATTTCAGGGTGTGTATGCCTTGAAAGTGATAGATGTCATGAAAAATCCTCAGCTTGCTGAGGAGGACAAGATATTGGCTACGCCAACCCTGGCCAAAATTCTTCCACCTCCGGTACGACGGATAATCGGTGACCTCTCTGATAGGGAGAGAGTTTTGATAGGTCTTGATTTGCTTTATGACGAGTTGACCGACAACTCTCTAGTAACTTCTTTTGAAGCTCCGTTGGGAGATGAGGACATTGGAGAGGGAGATTCTTAAGGCTCACGGAGCAAGTGGTAGAGATTTGGCGATTTGTCTCTACCTTTTCTGCATGACTCAAAAATTATGCATTCTTCAAGTTCTTTAAGTCCCTCCAAAATGAATGTGCAGAAGCTACCCACAGGTATTGAGGGCTTTGATGACGTTTGTCAGGGGGGATTGCCTACTGGAAGAAGCACATTAGTCAGCGGGAGTTCTGGCACGGGAAAGACAGTTTTATCTCTTCAGTATTTGCATCATGGAATTTGCCACTTTGAAGAACCAGGGATTTTTGTAACTTTTGAAGAGTCACCTTTAGATATTCTTCGTAATGCTGCAAGTTTTGGATGGAATCTTCAGGAGATGGTTGATCAAAATAAATTGTTCATTCTTGATGCATCTCCTGATCCTGATGGTCAGGATGTAGCGGGAAGTTTTGACTTGTCAGGTTTGATTGAACGTATAACTTATGCCATTAGAAAATATAAGGCTAAAAGAGTAGCGATTGATTCGATTACAGCTGTATTTCAGCAATATGACGCTGTTTATGTTGTACGACGAGAAATCTTTCGTTTAATAGCCCGACTTAAAGAAATAGGAGTCACAACAATTATGACTACAGAACGCATTGACGAATATGGACCGATTGCGCGTTATGGAGTTGAAGAATTTGTGTCCGATAATGTGGTAATCCTAAGAAATGTTCTGGAAGCAGAAAAAAGAAGACGAACAGTTGAGATTCTTAAGTTACGAGGAACAACGCATATGAAGGGAGAGTTTCCTTTCACTATGGGCAGCCAAGGTATAAGTGTATTCCCATTGGGAGCAATGAGATTAACTCAGAGATCATCTAATGTTCGTATTAGTTCTGGGGTTCCAGATCTTGATGAAATGTGTGGAGGAGGTTTCTTTCAGGACTCAATTATTCTTGCAACTGGAGCTACAGGAACTGGTAAAACTATGCTTGTGTCTAAATTTATTGAAGATGCTTATACGAATCAGGAGAGAGCAATTCTTTTTGCTTATGAAGAGTCGCGTGCGCAGTTATTACGCAATGCGACTAGTTGGGGTATAGATTTTGAGCGAATGGAAAGTGATGGGATGTTGAAAATAATCTGTGCTTACCCAGAATCAACAGGCCTTGAAGATCATCTTCAAATAATTAAAACTGAGATTTCTCAATTCAAACCCTCTAGGTTGGCAATTGATTCTCTTTCAGCATTAGCTAGAGGAGTCAGTCTCAATGCATTTAGACAATTTGTTATCGGTGTTACAGGTTATGCCAAGCAGGAAGAAATAGCAGGATTCTTTACTAATACTGCAGAGGAATTCATGGGTAGTCATTCGATAACTGATTCACATATCTCTACTATTACTGATACCATTCTTCTGCTTCAATATGTTGAAATCAGAGGGGAAATGGCTAGAGCAGTTAATGTGTTTAAAATGCGAGGATCCTGGCATGATAAAAGAATTCGTGAATTCATTATTACTCATGAAGGGCCACAAATTAAAGATTCATTCTCTAACTTTGAGCAGATTTTTAGTGGAGCCCCTCATCGTATAAGTCTTGATGATAGGCGATGACTGGATTTCTTGCTGGCTGTAATTGATAGATTCTCTATGTGTTTTTGAGTTCAATTATTACTAAATTTCTTGAGTCCATTCACGGCTTTTTCGTTCCGCTTGAAGCTTTAGTTCTTCAGAATCAGCTTGCTCTAATGGGAGATCGAACCAGAAAGTTGTCCCCACGTCTGGCTCGCTAGCCATTGATATTTGTCCGCCATGCTTTTCAATAATTCCTCTGACAATCGAAAGGCCAAGCCCAGTTCCCACTTCAGTATGTACGGCATTCTCCACCCTGTAAAAACGTTCGAATATACGTTGCTGGTCGATATCTTGGATCCCAGAACCTGTATCAGATACTTCTACCCGAAGCCTAGGCAAAGGAGAGATTAGTTCACAATAAGGTGCTGAATCAATGTGATTTTGAGGGATAACGCTACAAGTGTCTGGCCAGGTATAAGCACGTATTTTCAACTTTCCTCCTTCACGATTGAATTTCACTCCATTACCCACCAAATTATCTAGTACTTGAAGGATTAAGTCCCAATTACCAAGAATGGTTGGAAGAGCATCATTTGATTCTAGTTGCAGATTTACCTTCTTTTCGTCGGCATTCAGTTTGTAATTACGAAGAGTAGTTTCTATTGCAGAGCGTAATTCCATTGGCTCGAAATCCAACTGCCTTTCCGATTCCAGTCTTGATAGATCAAGTACATCATTTACAAGGCGGGTAAGTCTATCTGTTTCTGCATTCGCGACTCCAAGAAATTCTTTTTTCTCCTTTTCAGTAAGTTGATCCCCAAGATCATAGAGAGTTTCTACATAACTTTTGATATTAAAAAGTGGAGTCCTGAGTTCATGTGAGACATTGCTTATGAATCTACTTTGTGCAGCATTCAGTTCCACTTCTCTTGTGAGATCTTGAAGTGTTACCGCAATGCCTTTTAACCTTTCACCACTGGAATCTCTGACGGACTGCAAAACTATTCTTAGAGTTCTAGGTGGTTCTCCAGTACTGCATCGAAGATCACTGCTTTCTATTTCATTCTCTAGTAAAGAAGTTAGTGGAGCATGTAGTTCATTCGCAAGAAGCTCAGGTAACTCATTTAGCAGTTGTTGCCCGTCTAATTTTCTCCCTTCCCATCTAAATAACCTTCTTGCAGTTGGATTAGCAAGAACTATCTTGCCTTCTTGATCAAGTAATATTGCTCCATCAGCCATCGTGGCAATAAGGGACTGCTGTTTGACTTGAGCAGCTTTTAATTCTTCGATATTTGCAGCATCATAGTCTTCCAATTGTGACGCCATTGCATTGAAACTATATAGTAATTCTCCTATCTCTCCTTGTTGTGGTAATAAAACTCTTGAGTTAAAGTTTCCATCCGCAATTTCTCTTACTCCGCGTAAAAGTTCTCGAACAGGCCTTGTAATTGTTCTTGCATTAATTACTGCACCAAGTATCACGAGAACCCAGATTGAAATGAATACAGCAACAGTTACTTCTCTTGTTAAAGCTGCACCCGCCAGGGCTTTTTCATTTGGATAAACACCTAAAGCAAGTACGCCTAGATAGTTCCCCTTCCAAATCATTGGGACAAATACATCTGTAACTTGTCCTTTTGGTGTTAGATGTTGTCTTACTAGTGGGTCTTGCGGGTGCTTCTTTAACTCTGGTGGAAGCTCCAAACGCCGGTTTAGCTGTAGTTCGCTATTCCCTTCAGGAGGGATAGCACTAATTGGAATGCCTAGATAAATAGCTCCTTTGGGATCTGTAAAAAATATATAACGAAGACTCCGACTTGATCGCCAAAATTTTTCTGAAACACTAGCCAGCTCTTTGTCGCGTCCATTAGCTACCAGTTCAGTTACATTCCCTGAAAGAAGTAACCCAAGGTCACGTGCATAGCGAGTGTCATTGATGCCAGTATCTCTTTGTATCCCATTGAGAACAAAGAAAGTAATACCTGTCATTAACAGGCTAACTAAAAGGGTTGTTATGGCTAGGAGTTTTGTTTGGAGGCTGAATTCAGCCCACCAGATCCTTACATTTTTCAGCCAATTAGAGGGCTCTGAGGGAGGAGGAGTATTCCCATTTTGATCACCCCATGTTTTTAGGTTTGGTGCATTATTGACTGTCATCAAAATTATCCCGCGAATTAATCACCATCCATTGCGAACCTGATTGCCAATATCATGACGGTAGGTGATTCCTCTGAAATTGATTTTCTTCATTCCATTGTAGGCATTGGTGAAGGCATTATCAAAGGTCTCCCCAATGGCCACGACAGAAATTACTCGTCCTCCTGAAGTTATTAGATTTCCATTTTCATCCCACTTGGTTCCTGCATGGAATAGTTGAAGTGAAGGGTCTGAATGGGCCTCAATTTTTATTAAGTCTCCATACCTTGGTGCTTCTGGATAGCCAGAAGTTGCTGCCACTACGCAGGCACTACAACTTTTTTTTATTGAAAGTGATTGTGCCTGATTCAGGCGGCCTAGTGCACAAGCTTGTAATACCTGAGCAAGTTCAGGGCCCATAAGAGGCATTAGAGCTTGACATTCTGGATCTCCAAATCGACAATTAAATTCGATTACTTTTGGTCCTGAGTTAGTCAGCATTAACCCTGCATACATCACACCTCTGTAGGCAATATTCTTTTCTTGAAGTGCAGATAGAGTTGGCTCAAGTATTGATTTCTTGATTTCATTTAATGTGTTTTCATTAATTAATGGTGCAGGTGTATAGGCTCCCATGCCGCCTGTATTTGGACCTTTATCCCCCTCCTTTAATCTTTTGTGATCCTGGGCTGGGGGCAAAACAATCATCCTTTTTCCATCACATAAAGCAAATACTGAAACTTCAGGTCCTTCTAAGCGTTCTTCAAGAATTATTTTTTCTCCAGCGTTACCAAATTTCCCTTGAAAAACTTCTTGGATTGCTTGCTTAGTTTCTTCGATTGAATTGGCTACTGTGACACCTTTGCCTGCGGCGAGTCCATCTGCTTTTACTACCAGTGGGCATTGCATTTGTTCAAGAGTTGATAATGCTTCAACTTCGGTTGTTGCTACCCAGTGTTTAGCTGTTGGTATTCCTGCTTCTTTCATTAATTTTTTAGCCCAATCTTTACTGGATTCAAGTTGTGCGCCTTTGGAACATGGGCCAAAAACCGTCAATCCAACTTGTCTGAGTTGTTCTGAAAGGCCTTCCGCGAGGGGGGCTTCAGGTCCTATTACAACCAAATCAATTTCATTTGAGGAACAGTCGTTTAAGAGTGATTGAACGTCATTTTCTTTTGTGGGGAGTTGATTGCAGCCAACATGCTGACTTGAGCCTCCATTGCCAGGTGTTATCCAAACTTTTTCTATCCCATGTGACCTTTGAAGTGCCCATGCGAGTGCGTTTTCTCTTCCTCCACTTCCTATTACAAGGATTCTTTTTAATTTAGGGAGAACCTTGGTGGTATTTGTTGGGTTAGTCATGGAAAAATGTTTAACGATTAACTTGGTTCTAATTGCTGGGTTATGTTTTCAAGTTGATGACTGCCAACAAATTATGTTGGAGTGATTTGCTTGAGGAGGTTTTATTCTTTGTTGAGGCATCTGTTTTTATGGGTACTAAGAAAAACCAGAATTGCAAGAGCTTCTTTTGGTTTTAGTGCTTTTTCCACAGAATTGCATCATTATTCTTCCTCAATTTCAATTCTTTAAGGGTCCACATGACACCTGATCACGGTCAGCTTATTTACGAGGGTAAGGCCAAGAGGATTTATAGGTGTGATCTTCCTGACAGGGTTTTTATAGAGTTTAAAAATGATGCCACAGCCTTTAATGCTCTTAAGCGAGCAGAACTGGCTGGTAAAGGTCGGATTAACTGTCAGATTTCAGCATCTCTTTTTGAGATGCTTCAAAGCAAGGGAGTCCTTACTCATTATGTTGGCGTAGCAGCTGAGAATTGGATGGTTGCTCAATCTGTGGATGTGATCCCCTTAGAAGTAGTGGTTAGGAATATTGCTACAGGGTCGTTATGTAAGCAGACGCCAATTAATCATGGAATGGAAATCTTTCCACCCTTGTTGGATTTTTATTACAAGGATGATAGTTTGGGAGACCCATTGTTGACTAAAGCAAGGTTGAGACTTCTAGATTTGATTGAGGAAAGTCAGCTTAAAGAGATAGAAAAGCAAGCAACTTTGATTAATGATCTCTTGAGAGTTTTTTTTGATTCATTGGATCTAATATTAGTAGATTTCAAGTTGGAGTTTGGTTTTAATGATCAAGGAAAGCTTCTCTTGGCGGATGAAATAAGTCCCGATACTTGTCGGATATGGGATAAGACAAATAATCACCCTCAAGATCGTATCCTTGATAAGGATCGTTTTCGTAAGGATCTTGGTGAGGTGGTCGAGTCTTACGAGGAGATACTCAAACGTGTCCAAGGAGTTACTTCCAAACCGCGAAATTACAAGTAAGGTCAGCGGATATATTCGTCAAAAAGTCAGATTCTTCAATATCTCCATGCCTGGATTCCCTCCCCCGCTTCACCTGAAAGTATTCCGCCAACTGACATACGGCTTGGTTTTCGCTGTGCCGCTTTTGGCAGGATCAGCAGATTCAAATTCCAATGCTCAGAATCCGAAGTTTCTGAAATCATCGTTTTCAGGGGACGAAGAACTAATAGTCTCTGAGAAGTTAATTGCTAATTCGCAAAAGAATGTAGGAGGTGGATCAAACCAACCTCAAGGGTCTAAGTCTAAGTTGAATCCATTTAGTAATGAATCGAACGCAGAGCCAAGGGTGTTAATTGCTGAGGTGATAATTAATGGGCTTGATGGACATCCAGAGAAGGAACGTCTGGAATTTGCTGCTTATGACGCCATGACAGCGCGTCCTGGTAGCACAGTCACCAGAGATGAACTTAAGGTTGATTTAGATGCAATATATGCCACTGGTTGGTTCTCTGGTGTTCGAATTGAGCCTATTGATGGCCCATTGGGTGTTCAGCTTGTAGTTGAAGCAGAGCCAAATCCCTTGTTAAGAGAAATAATTTTTGACCGAAAAGATATAAAGATACCTCTGACAATTGTTAATCAGATTTTTAGTTTAGATTATGGAAAAACACTAAATCTGAATTCACTTCAACTTCGAATGAAGGCCCTGAAGAAATGGTATTCAGATCAAGGATATTCATTGGCAAGGATCTCGGGGCCAAGTCGAATCACCGCTAATGGTATGGTTCAATTGAAAATTATTGAAGGTAAAGTATCTGAAATAGAAGTCGTTTTTCTCAACAAGGAAGGCCAGTCAAATAGCGAAGATGGAAAGTCGATTAATGGTAAGACTCGTAGATGGGTTATTAAACGTGAAATTTCCATAAGACCAGGTGAGACTTTTAATAGGAAGCAATTGGAAGCTGATATTAAACGCCTTTATGGAACGTCGTTATTTAGTGATATTAAAGTCACTTTGAAACCAGTCTTGGGAGAGGCTGGTGTGGTAAAGATAATTTTGGGTATTACTGAGCAATCGACGGGGTCACTGTCAGGTGGAATTGGTTATAGCCAGAGTCAAGGATTGTTTGGCCAAATAGGACTTCAGGATACAAATTTGTTGGGTAGAGCTTGGAGTTCTACTTTAAACTTGACATACGGCCAGTATGGGGGACTGGCAAATTTGACTTTTGGAGATCCGTGGATTAAGGGTGACAAATACCGTACATCTTTTAGAACTTCAATTTTCCTTAGTAGAGAAGTCCCTCAGATCTTTCGAAGCTCTGAAGGAGGAAATATTCGCACTATTTCTGATTACTACGAAGGAGGTTCTATTCAAGCTTATGATATCGACTCGACTGCACATACGGAAGGAAAGTTTAACTCTGTTTCTGAGGCAAGTTCTTCGAACCCTAGTAAAAGTTGGTTTGATTATGGTGGGAATTCAGTAGCACTTCAGCGGACTGGATTCAACTTTGTTGTATCAAGACCTTTGAATGGTGGAAATCCTTATAAGAAAGTACCTTGGAGTGTCTTATTGGGTATGAATCTTCAAAAAGTTAGACCAATTGATTATTCAGGTAAAAGTAGACCTTATGGAGTGGCTACAAAAAACTTAAAAGGGGGCACTGTTCCTGATAGCGACATTGTCTGCATAGCTTTTAATTGTGCAGAAGAAAATTCCTTGTTTGGAGTTAGAGCTGCTGCTACATACAACACTTTAAATGATTCAAGGAATCCAACTTCTGGTGATTATATAAGTATTGGAACTGAACAATTTGTTTCTGTTGGAGAGAATTCACCAACTTTTAATAGGGCAAGAGTTAGTTACACACATTTTATTCCAGTTAATTGGTTGAAAATTGCCAAGGGATGTAGACCTAATTCAGGGGAGAAATTTGACTGTCCTCAGACTATTGGAATGCAGTTAAAAGCAGGAACAATTTTGGGGCAACTTCCTCCTTATGAATCATTTTGTTTGGGTGGTAGCAATTCCGTTAGAGGCTGGAGTTCCTGTGATCTTGCAGTGGGTCGAAACTTTGGTGAAGCCTCAGTTGAATATAGGTTTCCAATTTGGAACATAGTTTCAGGAGCATTATTTGTTGATGGCGGTACCGATTTTGGCTCTCAATCAAATGTGCCAGGAAAACCTGGCAAATTGCTTGATAAGCCTGGCTCAGGGTTTTCGCTTGGTTCAGGATTGATTCTTAATACACCTGTCGGTCCATTGCGTGTTGAGGCTGCGAGTCAAGATTTTGATGGGGAATGGCGCTACAACCTTGGTGTGGGTTGGAAGTTCTAGTGACTTTTTGGCCTGCTAATTACGAGAGTTCTTGGACCTTGGTAAATAGCGTCTCTAGGCGAGGCATTGGTTTACATAGTGGGGCAGAATCAGAAGTAAGATTGATTCCATTTGATAAGCCAGGCTTTCATGTTTCTTGGGTTGATAGTAAAGAGCCTCCTATTCCTCTTTCTCTAAATCAAGTTCGTGAAAGTCAACTTTGTACAAACCTTTTGATTGGAAATAATTGTCTTTCAACAGTTGAACATTTATTAGCGGCTTTAGCTGGATGTGGTGTCAATCATGTACATATTGAGGTGTCTGGGAATGAAATTCCACTACTTGATGGCTCTGCTATTGGCTGGGTTGAAGCCATTGAAGAAGCTGGTTATTGCATGGTTGATGAACATCAACCAAATTCTTTTCCATTGGAAAATTCTTTAATTTTTAATCGGGGTACTAGTGTTATAGCTGCAACACCTGCAGAGAGATTTAGTTTGGTAGGAATCATCGATTTCCCTTATGGAGCTATTGGCCGTCAGAATTTTGCGATTAATTTGACACCGGAAACATTTGTTAAAGAGATTGCACCTGCAAGAACTTTTGGTTTTCGTGATCAACATGAGCGGCTTATAGCCTCTGGATTAATTAAAGGTGGTCGACTAGATAACGCCTTGGTCTGTGATGGAGATCGTTGGATGAATCCTCCATTGCGATTTGAAGATGAACCTGTGCGACATAAGCTTTTAGACTTGATAGGCGACTTGGCAATAGTAGGTTTTCCTAAGGCACAGGTGCTTGTATACAAAGGTTCCCATAAGCTGCATGCTGATCTTGCTGCCGCACTTATGAAAAACTGTCCTGAATCAAGACTTTGCTTTGACTGACTCTTCAAATGCTTCTGTGGTGCTCAATAGCGAGCAAATTATGGGGTTGTTACCTCATAGATATCCATTTTCTTTAGTTGATCGTGTTGTGGCTCATACGCCTGGTCACAGTGCAGTGGCTATTAAGAACGTAACGTTGAATGAACCTCAGTTTCAAGGTCATTTTCCTGATCGACCATTGATGCCTGGAGTTTTAATAGTTGAGGCAATGGCTCAAGTAGGTGGATTGATCGTTACTCAGATGCCTGATTTGCCTAAGGGTCTTTTTGTTTTTGCGGGCATAGATGGAGTTCGATTTAGAAGACCTGTTGTTCCTGGCGATCAGCTGAGGATTAGTTGTGAGCTAATTAGCATAAAAAGGCAGCGTTTTGGCAAGATTCATGGAGAAGCAAAGGTTGATGATCAGTTGGTTTGTTCAGGTGATTTGATGTTCTCTTTAGTTGATTGAGGCCCATGGCAGAGCTTCGTAAGATTTCAGCTATTAATACGGATAGACCAGCGAAGGTTCACCCCTCTGCGGTGGTTGATTCTCGAGCAGAACTTGATTGTGGAGTTGTAATTGGCCCAGGGGCAGTAATTGGTCCTGAGGTGAAGATTGGAGCTGATACATGGATTGGCCCACATGTTGTTCTTGATGGTCGCTTAACTCTGGGCGCTCGAAATAGAGTTTTCCCTGGAGCATGCTTGGGGTTAGAACCTCAAGATCTCAAGTATCGGGGTGCATCTACTGAGGTAGTTATTGGAGACGGAAACACAATCCGGGAATGTGTCACAATTAATCGTGCTACTGATGATGGAGAAAAAACAAGAATTGGAGATGGGAATTTGTTAATGGCTTATTGCCATTTAGGTCATAACTGTCATCTAGGTAATGGAATTGTCATGGCAAATGCAATTCAAGTGGCAGGTCATGTTGTGATTGAGGATCGTGCTGTTATTGGTGGGTGCGTTGGTATTCATCAATTTGTTCATATTGGTTCTCTCGCTATGGTTGGGGGAATGACCAGAGTCGTTCGCGATGTGCCTCCTTATTGTCTTGTAGAAGGACATCCTGGAAGATTGAGAGGATTGAATCGGGTAGGTCTTAGACGAAATGGTTTAGATAGTCAGGAGGGTGGAGAGCTTCAACAACTTCAAGAAATTTGGACACTTTTGTTTCGCTCTACTCATGTCATCTCTAGAGGCATAGAGCTTGCACGGAAGAAGCAATTGATGCCTTCTGCAAAACATCTTTGTGACTTTCTCGAGGGTTCTATTAGTAAAGGTCGACGTGGCCCTATGCCAGTGACAACATCTATAAATTAATGTTCAGGTTGCTTATAAGTACTGGGGAAGTATCTGGAGATTTGCAGGGAAGTCTTTTAGTTAGTGCCTTGATTCGTGAGGCAAATCAAAGATCTATACCACTTGAATTGGTCGCTCTTGGGGGACCTCGTATGCAGGCTGCTGGTGCCGAATTGATTGCTAATACTGCATCAATTGGTGCGATTGGCTTTTGGGAGGCACTCCCACTTGTAATCCCAACATTGAGGGTGCAAGACAAGTTAGATAATTTTCTTGAGCAGCATCCCCCTGATGCATTAGTTCTTATTGATTACATGGGACCAAATATTCGACTTGGAAATAAATTACGTAATTTATTTCCAAGTCTTCCAATTGTTTATTACATAGCCCCTCAGGAATGGGCTTGGCGGCTAGG
This sequence comes from Prochlorococcus sp. AG-409-B05, assembly GCA_003216075.1. Taxonomy (GTDB): domain Bacteria; phylum Cyanobacteriota; class Cyanobacteriia; order PCC-6307; family Cyanobiaceae; genus AG-409-B05. The sequence goes on along the minus strand of QCJK01000013.1, from coordinate 33,048 downwards.
TGATAGTGGTAGTACGAATTTAATAAAGTTTACAGATATGATTCTTGCAATTTTTCAAGCTGAAGCTGATTTTTATAGCCAACGCGGAGGAAATGTTGTTTGGGTTGGACATCCAATGTTAGATACTTTAAAAGAATTGCCTAGTCCTAATGTTGCGTTAGAGCAGTTGGGTTTAAACCCTGACCAAAAACTTTTGCTGCTTTTCCCCGCTTCAAGGTCTCAAGAGTTACGTTATTTGTTGCCTAGCCTTCTGCAAGCTGCAGTTTTACTTCAAAAGCATGATCCATCCTTATATGTCATAGTTCCAGCTGGATTGGAAAGTTTTGAGGAACCACTTAAGAAGTCACTTCAACATGAAGGAGTTATAGGGAGAGTTCTTTCTGCTAAAGAGACAGATAAACTTAAGCCGTTCCTTTTTTCTGCTGCTTCAATTGCTCTAGGTAAATCAGGTACTATTAATATGGAATTGGCATTAAATGATGTACCTCAGGTAGTTGGATATAAAGTAAGTCGAATAACTGCCTTTCTTGCGCGAAGGATTTTAAATTTCAATGTAGATCATATTTCACCTGTGAATTTATTATTGAAGAGAAGATTAGTCCCTGAGTTGGTACAAGAGAATTTTTCACCGCAAGGAATTGCTGACTCAGCAATTCCTTTGCTATCTGAATCAAAAGAGAGATCTTCAATGCTTGAAGGGTATTCTGAGCTTCGTAAGAAATTGGGTGATCCAGGAGTTACAGATAGAGCTGCCCGAAGTATTATTGAATTAATTAGTTCTTGACTTCTCTTTGAAAAAGCTTAGATCTTATTTAGCTCAAATCTTATTGGCCTTTGCCTTACTTATACATCCATTAGGGTCAATGGCTATTAGCGACGAGGCAATTTTTGCTGGCGGCTGTTTTTGGTGTCTGGAGCATGATTTGGAAAGCTTGTCTGGAGTTATTTCTGCGGAGAGTGGCTATACAGGAGGTGACTTGGCTAAACCAAGTTATGAATACCATAAAGGTCATCAAGAGGCAGTTTTAGTTCGATTTGAGTCTTCTGAAATTAGTTATGATCAATTGTTAAGGAGCTATTTGAGAAATATTGACCCTTTAGATGTTGGTGGCCAGTTTTGTGATAGAGGTGAGTCTTATAAGCCTGTCATTTTCACAAAAGATCAGGATCAAGAAATGAAAGCAATTAGTAGTTTAAATGCTGCGGCTATTGAATTGGGTAAACCAAATAGTAGTATTAAAGTTCAGATTTTAAATGCAAAGAGATTCTGGCTGGCCGAGGATTACCATCAGAATTACGCGGAAAATAATCGGTTAAAATATAACTTTTATAGATACAGCTGCGGAAGGGATGCCCGCCTTGAGCAGCTTTGGGGTGCTAAAGCAAGGAGCAACCAAGATTTTACTAAATACCAACAAAGCACAATGAAAACATTACGAGAACATTAAATATAAAAAAAATATAAACATGGTATCAGGTTTGATTCTGAATAATTTCGATGAAGATGCGGTTTCCCCCCTTCTTTTTTTTTATCAATTGACTACCATTGAGTGCAGTTTTAAGGAAGGGGATGTATGTATCTGCTGACCGTAAAGGATGGACTTGTGACTCGTCATGTAGGGCCATACTCGACTCCTCAACAGGCTTCGGATGACTTGGAGAGGGTTTTATCTGATTGTTCAGAAAGGGTTCGATGGCAAATTCACGCTCTTGAGAGCCCTTTTTCAAGATCTTTTGCAGAACGTCTTCAATCAAGGGATCAGGAATTTACGGTTGCAGCTTCCTAAATACAAAAATCATTGAATATATAGAGAGGATTAATTTCAATTGAGACTTAAAGAAATAATAGATTCTTCAGGAAAATATTTGATCGATGAAATTATTTTAAAATCCACTTTACTAATGTTCTTACTCCATAACCAGTTGCACCAGCGGGATTTATTCCTGTGTCTTTTTCAGTCCAAACAGGTCCTGCGATATCGATATGTGCCCATGGTATAGAAGTATCTACAAATTCTTTTAGAAATAGGGCGGCAGTTATCGATCCTCCTTGTCTAGGTCCAGTATTTTTCAAATCAGCAAGCAAGGACTTCAATCCTTCTTTATATGAATTGTGAAATGGCATTCTCCATAGTCCTTCACCAGCTTCTTGAGCTGCATTTTTGATTTCTTCAGCTAGATGGTTGTTCTCTGTCCAAAGTCCAGCTATTTCATTTCCAAGTGCTATTACACATGCTCCAGTAAGTGTTGCGAGATCAACTATTGCATCTGGTTTGAGTTTGGAGGCATAGACAAGTGCATCTGCAAGTGTTAATCGACCTTCTGCATCAGTGTTATTGATTTCTATGGTTTTACCATTAGAAGCTGTGACGATATCTCCAGGATGGACTGCTGATCCATTGATCATATTTTCGCAGGCGGCCACTATGAAATGCACTTCAGTATTCTGTGGACAGATTTCACCAATTGCTCTTGCTGCCCCTATTACAGCTGCGCTTCCACCCATGTCGAATTTCATCAGTTCGATTTGAGCTGCTCCAACTTTGAGGTTGTATCCACCAGAATCAAAAGTAAGTCCTTTCCCAATAATTGCTAGGCGACGTTTGATTTCTCCTTTGGGTTGATATGTGAGGTGTATGAATTTGGGTGCCAGGTCTGACCCTTCGCAGACTGCTAAATATGAGCCCATTCCTTTCTTCTTACAATCTTCTTTTTCAAGAATTAATGCTTTAAGTGGATACTTATTTGCTAAGTCTTTAGCAGATTCAGCAAGGGCACTTGGTGTCAGAGAGTTTGCTGGAGCACTTACCATTTCTCTTGCTAATTCGACTCCTGCGCAGATAGGACCAACCTGGGAAATGGATGTATTTCTAGTTTCGGAAAGACCTATTAATTCAAGTTTATTCGGGACCAGTCGTGGTTCTACTTGACTTTTAAAGCGAACATCTTTAAACAAGGAAAGTCTAACTGCTTCATAAATTGCCCCTGCTACTGAGTCCGAACCAGTTTCCTCCCAAGGGAAAATTATTCCTAATGAGCCTATGTTGCCGATACTTGAACGAGCTCCACTTGCAGCGGCCTTTCTCAAGTCATCAAGTGTGATGTCTTCTTGTTTCCCAAGTCCTACAAAAATTAGCTTTTCTGGACTTTTTTCTAAAAGCTGAAACGTTGATGTTTTGCCTAGTTTTGGAGTGAAATTTAATTTTGTAAGCACTTTTTTAGTTTGGATGTCATATCTCCTATCGATGGCATCTAGTTGCTCTTCAGTTTTACCCTCTATAAGACCAACAATTAGTACGTTGCCACTCCAACTATCAAGACCAGCTGGGATTAGGGAGATTTCCATATGCAGTTAAATATATCTTTGAGAGTTTAGCTTTGCTTGTTTTCAGAACTCAACAGTAAAAGGTGTCGCCCAGCGTCTCCTTGTTTCCTTGTTGAATGGTGGGAGCCATCGTTGTATTAGAAGTTGTTCAAGTCTTCTACGGGATTGGGTATCTTTTGGAACATCTGTCCAAAACCGAATGCTTAACTTGTTCTTTAGACCAACTATTCCAAGTGCTTCGGAATAAGAAGATAGGTAGGACTTGCAATCATGTTCTCCTTTCCATCGTCTCTCAGCAGCAATTGTTTCACCTATATAAAGAATTATAGGAGCATTGCAAATCTCAGGATGATCCATTACCAGGTAAATAGCAGGACCCTGATGGGGACTACTTGGCCAACGCCAAAAACTTAATGGTAAAGGTGTAAGTTTTAGAGGGTCAATTTGGTCGATTAGCGATGTATTTGATTCTGTGAAAAGGGAAGATTGAGTTACTACTGAGGTGGTTTCATCGGAAAGAGTTGATTGATGAGTTAGTATTTTTTCTTGCCAATTCTCGAGAGTTTCACGACTAAGGTCCAATCTTGGAGGTGATTTGGATTGAAAGTCACTTAACGAAGTTTCTGAGAATAGTTGCCCTTGCCTTTGTGATAAACCCATAACTCTTATATTTTGGGAGGGAGTATTGGTCCTGCTCGCTTTTCGCTGAAGCACACAACGCCAATTAGGTTTTCTATTGTTGTGGGTGGCAAAGTAAGTCTCTCTTGAAGATCAGCAAGATTTTCAAATGAACGTCGTTGGCGCTCTTTTATTAACCGCATAACTCTTTCTTTTGACCAGTTAAGAACTTTTTGGAGTGTTTGTTGTGAAGCGCAATTTAAATCAATTAATGGCTTCTCACTTAACTGAGGAGAATCTCCATACCACTGAAAGACAAGATGAGGATTCCATTCCTTAGCAAGTTCAGGTGGTAGTTCTAATAGCTTGAAAAGGTCGTCATGCCCACTAAGTTGTACTCCTCCTTTTTGAAGTTTAAGTAAAAGATCAATCATGTCTTTAGTGCAGCCAGGTAGTTGCATCCAATCAGAAGCTGTCGCACGATTTACGTCTACGCTGAAGGAGCTCATGACCCTAGCTTTATTTTGACCTTGTTTTAAATTAATGAGATCTATTTCTACAGCTTCCTTTTTGAGTAAGTTGCCTTGAAAAGACTGACTGTGTTGGCTTTGCCAATAATCAGTGAATTTAAGTACTTTTCGTGCAAGAGGGTCGAGCCAGTGGCTTTGAGCCATGCCCAAGAAAATCACTTTCTAAAAATTAGCTAATTTAGCCATTTAGGGAAATATTCAAGGTGTCAATATCTCAGTTAGCCCTAGGTATGAAAAGTTTGTTAGAAATTTTCTACGTCTGTCTGCTTTGACTGAATGCCTATTGACATAATTGAGCTATGGGCGCGGCTTAAACCAATTTCGGTGTGGTTCTCACCCCTTCCTCATTCTTAGAATTTCAGAGAAGATTTGGTTTATTCGAACACTCCTTGTCCTGCAAGAGGTTGTTTATTAAATTCTCATGAAATTCACTCAATCACCCTTTCGATCTCTTCTTCTTCTATCTTTTAGAAGTGTTGGCAAGATTTGCAATGCTCAATAAGGGGTTTTTATGAGTTTTTTTGAATCCGAAATTGTTCAAGAAGAGGCCAAGAGGCTTTTTACTGATTATCAAGAGCTAATGCAGCTTGGATCTGATTATGGAAAGTTTGATCGTGAGGGCAAAAAAAAGTTTATTTCCACTATGGAGGCACTTATGCAGAGATATAGAGTTTTTATGAAACGTTTTGAATTGTCTGAAGATTTTCAGGCAAAGATGACAGTGGAGCAATTACGTACACAACTTGGTCAGTTTGGGATCACACCAGAACAGATGTTTGAGCAGATGAATATGACTTTAGAAAGAATGAAGTCACAGCTAGACTAGATATTTGAGTCGTTTGGAGTGGATTCCATATACGATTCATATAGATGTAGAAACTTTTCCAATGGTGGAGAAGCAAATCTCATTACCTTCTTGGATAGGAAGGGGGATGGCAGATCTTTTCCCGTGCAGTACGAGTAAAGATCCTGATCAAAATCTCAACTTTCGAATTGAAGAGGGATTAAAGCAAAATCGACCTTTGCGTATCAAGTTAGGGATTGACCCAACAGGAACAGAGATTCACTTGGGACATAGCATATTGTTTCGCAAACTTCGAGCTTTTCAGGATGCAGGACATGTCGCTGTCTTGATCATTGGTGATTTCACTGCACGTATTGGAGATCCATCGGGCAAGAACAGCACAAGAGTTCAATTATCTGCTGATCAAGTTGAGGAGAATGCCAAGACTTATCTAGAGCAATTGGGACATGGTCAATCAGCAGAATTATCTTTATTAGATTTTGAGACTCCTGGTCGATTAGAGGTTCGGCGGAATAGTGAATGGTTGGAACAACTCGATTTGGTGGCTGTTATTGATCTCCTAAGTAACTCAACTGTCGGACAAATGCTTGCAAAGGAAGATTTTGGTAATCGTTATTCTTCAGGGTTACCTATTGCTCTTCATGAATTTTTATACCCTTTATTGCAAGGGTATGACTCAGTTGCTGTTGATGCCGATGTGGAGTTGGGGGGGACAGATCAAAAATTCAATGTAGCAATGGGGCGTGATCTTCAACGATATTTCAATAAGAGACCACAGTTTGGTCTTTTGCTGCCAATTCTGGCTGGTCTTGATGGACATCAGAAGATGAGTAAGAGTCTTGGAAATACTGTTGGGTTATCAGAAGACCCTCTCTCGATGTATTCAAAATTGGAGAAGATTCCTGATTCTTTGGTAGAGGACTATGTAATAGCTTTAACTTCCTTGAATCCAGAGAAACTCTCTTCTGATCCACGAGAAAGGCAGAAAACGATGGCACTTGCTGTTACTGGAAATTTTCATGGTGAGGAAGCTGCGATTGATGCTCAATCTGATGCGGCAAGGTTGATTGCAGGTTCTCGAGAAGATTTATCTGATGTTCCTGAAATATCGATTTCTTCAGTGAAATTTCCTGCAAAAGCTTTTTATTTACTTAGTGCTCTTGGATTATGTGTAAGTAGCAGTGAAGCAAGACGACAGATTCAAGGAGGTGCAGTTCGTTTGGATGGCGAGAAACTTACTGATCCCAATTTGGAGTTTATTGATGGAAATAAACTTTTAGGTAAGGTTGTGCAATTGGGGAAAAAGACTTTTCGACGACTGAAAGCTTGACATGAAAAGTTTCTAGCCAAAGAAAATGCAACTTTATTCTGATCCTGCTGACCAATTAATAGTCGCTCTAGATGGTATGAGTCCTGAAGAAGCATTATTATTTATTAGCAGAATCCCTGATCTTCGTTGGGTAAAAGTTGGACTTGAGCTCTTTTTGAATGCAGGCCCAGATTTTCTGATTGATTTGCGAAAGAAGGGACTTAAGATTTTTTTGGATCTGAAATTTCATGATATTCCAGTCACGATGGCCGCTGCTTGTCGTGAAGCGGCCAAAACAGGTGCAGAGTTGATAACTGTGCATGCTTGTGCTGGATTAAATGCTCTTTTGGCAGCACAGGAGTCAGCGATTGCAGGTGCTGAAAGAGGAGGTTTGCCTGCTCCAACCCTTTTGGCCGTTACTGTTTTGACTAGTTGGGATGCCAATAGTTTTGCTGAGGAGCTATCTATTACTGAATGCCTAGAGGATAGAGTGGTGGCTCTGGCTGATTTGGCTAAGAAGGCTGGGATAGGCGGATGTGTATGCTCTCCTTTAGAAGTATCTTCCTTAAGAAGAAATCATCCAGAGCCTTTTGAATTGGTTACTCCGGGAATAAGGCCATTAGGGTGTGAGTCAGGAGATCAGTCAAGGGTCATGAGTCCAGCTGATGCATTAAAGGCAGGGGCATCTAGATTAGTTATCGGGAGACCGATTACACGATCAATTAATCCTGCGAATGCATTTAGTCGTTGTTGCGATGAACTAGTCAATACTCACTAGGATTGTCCGACTTTTGGTTCAGTCCCAGAAATTAAACGATTTAAATTGCTTCTATGCCTCCAGATTACTACCGACATTGCAGCAAGACTGACTACAAAGTAGGCGACTTGAAACTCTCCTTTTGGAAAGCTTAAAGCCATGATTAATGGAAGGCTTAGTGCAGCAATGATGCTAGATAAAGAAACTATTTTGCTGAGACTAATTGTTGTTAGAAAGATTCCTAAGCATGCTAAGCCAACCGGCCATGAGAGCCCAAGGAATATTCCTAGCCCTGTAGCGACTGCTTTCCCTCCTTTGAATTTCAGCCAAATAGGCCATATATGACCAATTAAGGCTGTTAGCCCAGCAGCTACTTGCCAATTGTCTTCAAGAAGTAGTGCCTTGGCTATTAATACAGGTATCACCCCTTTTGATACGTCTACTATAAAAACGATTAATGCAGGTCCCTTCCCTACATGGCGCAAAACATTAGTTGCGCCTGTTGAGCCAGAACCCATCTGACGTAAGTCAATCCCCGCAAGCATTTGGCCTGCAAGATACCCAGAAGGAATAGATCCGAGTAAATACCCTATTGCCAGAATTAATAACTTTGAGAATTGAGACGAAAGTTCCATTAGAGAAGTTCTTCCTCTTCTGAGTAGATCTCTTCAGACCCAGCAGCAAAAGCTAACCAAAGAGGGAATTGCAAAATCGGAACATCAATCTGTTGTTCCGCAGCATCAACAATTATCAATGGTACTTCACCTCTTTCTTCTAGACGATCTGCACGGTCTATGACTCCATCAGCTCTTTCAAATAGAACTATTCCGCTATTAGGACCAAAGTCTTCTCGATTAAGTCCCAAAGCATCTTGAAGACCTCTTCGCCATTCTCCTAGACGTTCAGGTTTGCTAGCTAAAACCAGGGTCTGAAAACGGTCTCCATATAGTTCACCAAGAATTGAGATCAAGGCTGCTGATATAAGGACATTTCTTGGCCTGCTTCCCATGCTGGGTTGCGCACCTCTTCCACCCATACTGAAGAACCAATCTTTCAGGAGCTCTATTTCATTTTTTTGAAGACTTCTTCGAAGTTTCCATGGCTCTGCATAAAAGTCAGGTTGACCAAGAAACTCTTCTAGGCATTCTAGGATTAGTGATTCATCAGGTTTGAAAGTGTCAGCAATGGCAAGGACTTTTTCATTGGTTTCTACCTTCGAAATTGCTTGATTTTGATCGAGAGGAGAGGGCTTTACAACAACAGGTTGAACAATTAGCTCTAATTTTTCTGCTGAATGAGCAAGATCTTGAAGAGCCCCTGTTAGGTAGTCCTGAAATCCTTTTACGCGTCTTGCTATTGAATCAGCTTGTCCTGAGAAGGAAGTTTTAACCTCTTCCTCGAGTTGAGATTTTCGTTTGGAAAGATCCTTGATTTCTTCTTGAAGTTTGTTGCGATGTTCTGTTAACTCTCTAAATGCGATCTCTAAAACAGGAGATAAATCTGCCTTAGATATTTGTTTTGCCTCAATTTCTGATGAAGGTTGTTCAACGGGTTGCTTTTGAGGGGGAGGGGTTCCCAATTCAGATCTATCTATGGTTGGTTCCTTTTGGGTAGGAAGATCGGTTTCAGACATTCACCTTGGAGGGATGATTGATAGTTGTTAGCTCTTTTGATCTTTTGAGGAAGCCTGATGAGGAGATTCAAGAGAGCCAACTCTTAGCCTTAGCTGCTCTTCGAGTGCTTTGGGCTCAAAAAGAATTGGTAAGAGGTGGGGACTTGCTTCTTCTCGAAAGTAAAAAAGCCCAGGTAGTTTTGGGAAGAAAAGACGCCATGCAAGCCAATTCTTGAAAGGGAATCTGCGTAATTCTTTGCCTAATTGCCAAACGACTAGAGCATCATCGGTGAATTCCAATTTGAGGGTGAACGATTGCAACAGTAGAAATAGCCCAAAACTTGTTAACAAGATTGCTGGCCAGTGATTAATTGGAAGTAAAAAGACTAGTAGACCAAAAACTGTAATAAGTATTGGTAACTGATGATTTTGGGGGAGAAAGACATTCTGATTAGGATTTAATTGGGTTGAAGAATTTAGTGACATTAGCCAAAGAGGATTTGGGTTAGTACAACATCCATTAATGAGACCGTTACAAGTGCCATTACAACGGCACCTGTCGTGCTTGTGCCAACTTCTTTAGGGCCTCCGCGGGTAGTAAGGCCCCAGCCACAAGCAAGCACGGCAACGAGCAGACCAAATACAACAGCCTTAATCAGCATGAATGGAATATCACTAAGAATTAGCCAATCACGAACAGAACCCCAAAAAACATCAGGAGGGATTTGGTATAGGGCCGTGCTACTTAGTTGACCGCTCCAAAGTGCAACACTAAAAAATAGTAAACATTGAACTGGCGCCATAACCACCATTGCTAATAAACGTGGAACGACTAGATATTCCACAGGGTCAGTGCGAAGCATAGTGATTGCATCGATTTGTTCCGTCACTTTCATGGTCCCCAGTTGTGCGGCATAAGCCGTTGCAACTTTTCCTGTGAGGAGTGTTGCGGTAAGCAAAGGAGCTATTTCTCTTGCCATTCCTATGGCTAATAATCCTCCAACTTGGGAACCAACACCTTGTCTGCTTAGTTCTGCAGCAACTTGAATATTGAAAACTGTTCCTGCTGCTATTCCTGTGATCAATACGATTAGGAAGCTTCCTGGCCCTGCCTCCATAAGTTGATCAAAGAGATCAATAGAATTTATGCGGCCTCTTGAGGTCGCAGCAACTGCTTGTCCACCAATCATAAGACTGCTGAAAAAACGTTTTAACCATCGTGGTGTATTCATGACTGCATGGTATGTAAATGTGCTCCTCGATCAGGCCAGCGTCGCATTATGAGTAGGCCTGTTGCGACAAGAATTATTGGGATAAATCCCATGCAGATTCGAATGGTTATAAGAGCAGTAGTTGGCTGTTCAAAGCAATTAAGCGAATTGTTGCAGTTGGTTGATGCTTGGTAGCCAGCTATTGAGAGGAGGACACCTAGCAGTTGAACGCTTAGTCCAATTCCAATCTTTTGAACAAATACCATCCAAGCTGTATAAATTCCTGCAGGTTTTTCTGGGTCTGAGTCAATTGCATCTGGGAGTAAGGACCATGGAATCAAATAAGCAGTAGATGCACCCAAACCAGCTAATACAATAGTGAAAATTAGTATTAGCATTTTTATTCCTTCCAAACTTTCAAAAGTGAGAAGATCCTCGATAGTGTTTCCAGCAGAAAGAGGAGGTAATAACATTGCCAGAATGCAAGAAATAATCCAGATACTTCCTCCCCAGTAAAGAGCAGAAATCCTTCCAAATCGGTTTGAAAAAAAACTCCATCCTTGCAATCCTATGAGAGCACTTAATTGAAATGGAATCGGCATCCACTTTGAGAGAGTTGTTGGAACTTGCATTACTTGTTCAATATATATAAGTGAGACAGTTTGCATAAGTTGTAATCCACACCAGAGGAGCAGATAAAGGCCAATAACTTGAATGAACTTCTTATTATTAAGAACTCTTCTGAGCTGACTTTTAAATGGCTCTGGCCGGCCTGAGGGCCTTCTGGCTTTTTTTGCATAAGGAGCTAAACCAATGCAAGATATTAAAGTTGTCAATGTTGCTATTGAACCTGTAATTCTCCCCATCGCTAGATAACCATTATCTCCGCCAGAAAGGAGCTTTGCCGCAACAATTAAACCTGTAAAACCTGCCAATATTGAACCGGTAAATCTTGCAGCATTAAGACGAGTTCGTACTGATGTTTTTTCTGTTAACTCGGTCGAAAGTGCCGCATATGGAAGATTAACGCTTGTATAAGCTGTCATTAAAAATATTGCCATTACTGCGTAATAAATGGTTTTTTGAGTTGTATCTCCTATCGGAACCCACCACATTGCAGCGAGACTAAGGCCTAAAGGTATTGCTGCAACCATCATCCATGGCAGTCTTGGCCCCCATTTTGAATTTGTGTGATCGCTTAACCATCCAATAAGTGGATCATTGATGGCATCCCAAATTTTAATAACCATCAACAGTGAGCCTGCAATAAAAGCAGGGAGTAGGGCTTTACTGGTGAAGAAGGGAAAGAGATAGAAGCCCAGTTGTGTAGCGGCCAAACCTGTACCAGCATCTCCTAGTCCATAAGAGATCATTAGCCTTTGGCGTGAGCCTCCTGCGACTAGTGTTGACTTTGACAAGCTTTTAAAAATGGACGTGGAAGGTCATAATGCAATAGTGCTTGAAAAGAGCCCCCGATTCCGGAATGGTTCTTTTATTTGGCGCGGGCGTAGTTTAGTGGTAAAACCTCAGCCTTCCAAGCTGATGATGCGGGTTCGATTCCCGCCGCCCGCTTCGTTGAATTAGTGAAATCAGTTTGAAAGCTTGGAAGCATATTCGTTGGAAAGCACCACTACTAAGCTCCTGCTTTCTAAGCAGATTTTATTTTGGGTTATAACAATTGGCTGGATTGGAACATCCTCTGAATTGGGACAGGCTGTGTCAAGAATGAGTTCCCATGAGGAAGTGGAATGAGGTAGTTCAAAAATCATTGATTTGCTATAGGCGTTCAATCCCATCCACATGACTGAACCACTTGAATCTTTATTGAGGCTATAGCTGATGGTGTGAGACCAGTCACTCCAATCAGGTTGTTTAAGTTTGACCCCATGCCATTCCAGCCAAAATTCTTTTTTAGGATTGTCCGCATTTTTGATTATTTCGGCAGGAGGAATTGAAGGACTAAATAGTTCGGGAAGTCGTTTACGAATAACTAATAATTTTCTTACGAATTCATGGAGTCTTAAATCGCAGTGGTTCTCATCCCAGACCATCCATCCAAGAGGATTGTTTTGGCACCAGGTGTTGTTATTGCCTCCCTTACTTCTACTTAATTCATCTCCCATTAAAAGCATAGGTATTCCTGGGGAAAGAAGTAGTGTTGATAAGAGATTTCTTTGCTGTCGACTTCTCAGAATATTTAAAGTTTTATCGCTACTTGGACCTTCGATTCCGTGATTCCAACTGTTGTTGTGATTCTCACCATCACGGTTGTTCTCTCCATTCGCGAGGTTATGTTTGCAATTGAAACTCACTAAATCATTCAGGGTGAATCCATCGTGTGATGTGATGAAATTTACTGATCGTTGAGGGGATGTTTGGTTGTCCTTGTAAAGGCTTGGACTTCCTATGAGTCGATCTTTAAGTGGCCATGTGCTGTATTTATCTCCTTTCCAGAACTTTCTGATGTCATCTCTAAAACATCCGTTCCAGGTGCAAACTCTTTTTGCAGGAAAGTCTGCTATTCGATAAAGACCATCGCAGTCCCAAGGTTCGCTTATCAACTTCAAGTCACTTAAAGCTGGATTTCCTTCTATTTCCTCGAAAAGTGGTGGCGAATCAAGTGGAACAAGCTTTTCTCCCCTGCTAAGAGCAATGCCCAAATCAAATCTAAATCCATCAATGCCCAGTTCGGTAGACCAGCACAGAAGGGATTCGAGAATTAATTTTCTAACTAGAGGACGATTTGCAGCAATGCTATTTCCACAACCAGTTACATCTAAATATTCTCCTTCGTTATTTTGATGGTAATAAAGAGATTCCCCAAATCCTTTCCAACTGATTGTTGGTCCATTGTGGTTGCCTTCAGTAGTGTGATTGTAGACAACGTCAAGAAGAACTTCTATCTCATGATCATGGCAAGCAGCAACTAAGTCTCTAACTTGTTGGCGAGCTTGTAATGGGTCATTCCCTACTAGATAATTAGGGTGTGGAGTAAACCAGTTTAATGGGCTATATCCCCAGTAATTTTCAAGCCCAGATGGAGCATCAGAAGGATCAAAGCAGAAAACAGGTAGGAGCTCAATTGTCGTCACACCTAGGTGATGAAGATAAGGAAGTTTTTTAATGAGACCAAGGAAAGTCCCCCTTTCACTAATTTCCAAGCCAGACTCAGGAGGATTAGTAAACCCCCCTAGATGAAGCTCATAAATAATAGTTTTATGCCATGGATGTCTAGGACGAGGATGAGTTTCAAAATCAAATTGTTCTCGCTCACAAACCACGCCTTTCAAGCAAGCATCTATATTCGATAAATTATTACTAGATGCGTGCCTGTTATATATATCCCATCCGCTGATTGATCTCGCACAAGGGTCTATTAAAACTTTTTCGGGGAAGAATTTTTCTGCTTCATTATCTGTTGGGCCAAATACTCGATAGCCATAACAACAACCTGCACTCAATCCTTCTATTTCAATATGCCAGTAGTCTCCAGATTTATGCAGATCAGTAAGCTCGATTATTTCCTCAGGATGGTTGTCATTTGCGTTAGCAAACAAAAGTAATTCAAGACGACTGGCAGTTGGTGCTGCCACAGAGAAATTAACCCCCCTTCGAGTAATTGTGCTACCAAGGGGGAAAGGTTTGCCTAGATGGAATGGTCTGACTGGTTTTATTTCTCTCAAAGAAGTAAACATTAAGCACAAAATAACTCTTTGAATACTTTTAACAATCGAATGATTTCTTCAAATGCAGATGATTCTCTAAGCAATCCTAGTTGCTTGAGGAAAGGGATCTTTGTTTTGCCTGCTGAAAGCACTAGTAATGGTGGGCTCTCTTGGTGGTTGGATTGTGACCCTGAACCTGTTTTGATTGATTGCCCTGCTTTTAACACAGCAAACCTTGCTGCTTTGAAGAGGCTTGCCAGAGGGCGAAATTGCTTAATTGTCCTTACCAATAGAGATGCACATGGCAGGGTAAGTGAGTTGCAGAGTCTTCTTGACTGGAAAGTTCTTGTCCAGGAACAGGAGTCATATCTTCTCCCTGATCTATCAGGCTTAACAAGCTTTTCTGAGGAACACACAACTACTTCTGGAATTAGAGTGCTTTGGACTCCTGGACCAACTCCAGGGAGTTGTGTTGTGTACGCTCCACCTCCTTGGAATGTGCTGTTCTGTGGACGTTTGCTAATTCCTTTAAAGATTGATCAAGTTGGTCATTTGATCGATCGAAAAACATTTCATGCAACTCGACTGCGAAATAGTTTAAAAAAATTACTTAAGTGGCTTCCTCCAAACTCCTCTCCATCACTGGCTTCTGGTGTTGGGGTTGGCAGCTCAAAGGATGGACAACTTTTTGTTTGGGACTCTTGGAAAGAGTGTTGAATTGAAAAATTAATGGATAAATCACAGGTATAAAGCGTTGCGACACAGCCTCTTTCGGTTGCCGGCCGGGGCTTGGCTCCATACGATTAGCGCGCTTAGAGAAATTTCTGGCGTATTCCTTTACTGGGTGCGTTACTCAACACTCTCCGCTAAATCACCTCTTTCCAATGAACAAAGCAGATCTGGTCAACCTCGTCGCAGCTCGAACAGAGCTCACAAAGACAGATGTTTCTTTAGTGGTCGATGCCGCTATAGATACCATCATTGACTCAGTAGTAGAGGGCAAGAAGGTTTCTATTCTTGGTTTCGGCTCTTTCGAGCCACGTGATCGGTCTGCTCGTCAGGGCCTAAATCCCAAAACTGGTGAGAAAATAAAGATTCCTGCAAAGCGTGTTCCTGCTTTTACTGCAGGAAAAATGTTCAAAGATCGCGTTCAGGGTTGAGCAATCCTTTTGACGATGCCAAGGCGGTTTTTGGACCACCTTGGTGCGAGGGAGATATTTATGACTATCTCCCTCAACTTTTTTAATGGATTATTCTTTCTGTTTACCAGAGCACGTTAAAAACAACCTTGAAGAGGGGCATATCCTTAGGAAACAAGGCTATAGAGGTCGGTTCGCCCCATCTCCTACGGGCGCTTTACATTTTGGGAATCTACGCACTGCATTGATTTCTTGGTTGAAAGCAAGATTGGCTAACGGATTATGGATTTTACGAGTTGATGATCTTGATAAGCCTAGAAATAGGCCAGGAGTAGTACAGGGCTTTCAGAATGATCTTGCATGGTTGGGACTGGATTGGGATGGACCAATAGTTTTCCAGAGTCAACGAAAAGGTCTTTACTACTCAGTTCTTTCAGCTCTTAGAAGTCAAGGAATGTTATATCCCTGTCGTTGTACCCGTAGTGTCTTAACAGAAATCCCTAGAACAGGAAATTCTCTAATCTTGTATCCAGGTACTTGTAGAGATTTGAAATTGTCCTGGGGGTTTAAAGACAAAAGATTGCCTAGTTGGCGATTAAAGGTCAGTAAAAGATATCTCAAAAAGTCCGGAGACGTTGTTTTAAGAAGATCAGATGGATTGGTTGGGTATCATTTGGCTACTGCTGTTGATGAATTGAGTCTTGGAATTACCGAGGTTGTCAGGGGAACAGATCTTGTTAATGCATTAAGTTCTCAATTGGCAGTTATAGAGGCGTTGGGTCAGGTCCCAACAAAATATGTTCATGTCCCTATCTTTTGTGATAATGAAGGCAAAAAGTTGTCTAAGCGTGATGGTAGTGAGGGCTTAGCAATTCTTAAGTCCAAGGGGATGAATGCCCCTCAAGTAATTGGGTGGTTAGCCTCAAGTCTTGGCCTGGTCCCACATGGAGCAGAACTTACAGCTTTGGAATTACTTGTAGAATCAATTAAGAATAAAGCTTTAATTGATGCATTTATAATTTAATTTGATATGAATTAAGGAAGATTTTCTATTACACATTCAAGTTATGCTTATAAATGTTCCTGGATCCTAAGAAGTGAAAGGAGGAAAGCACTTACTGTCGTTTATATCTATAGCATTGGTTGCAGGCCTGCAGCCAAGCTTTAGTGGCTCTCAAATATTTGAAAATAAAGGATTTAGATTTCTAGTCCTCGAATGTTTACGTACAGCCAATTCTCAGAAATGTACTAGGGCTATAATTGAATTGGAAATTATTCAACGTAAAGCTTCTGCAAAAGGTTGGTACTCCTGTCAAAGCAATGCCTTGGGTTTGGGTTCTGATTTGATCATGACTCAGCTAAATGTGAATAGAGAAAGTTCAACATTGCATATGTTAAAAAAAGTAGAAGAACTTTGCTTTGGCTTGTGACCTTATATTGATCCATCAGCTAAAAGAACTAGAGACTTGACTATTTTTATAATATATTTTATTCGTAATCATATTTTTGTCTTAGACATGACGACAAATTTTTTATTATTTATTGTTATGTCCGATTATTTTGCAGATGTGTGCCAGGACTATAAGACAAGAAAATTGTTGTGACGCATATTACTTATAGCCAGACCTATCTTAAGGCTTATATAATTGAAGTTCTCTCAGGAAGGTGGTTACCTATTTAAGTGATGAAAGATTCCAAACAGCAACGCGGAGAAGAAGGCTTTGGAGATAAGCAGAAGGCATTTGGTTCGCCAAATGCGATAAGCAAAAAGAATAAGAAAGATTACTCAAGTGGGAAGACCAAGGAGGGAAATGATGATCGAGACGTGCTTATTAAGGCAGGTCCACTTAAATATAAGCTTCCAGGTAAAAAACAAAGAGTAATAATTGGCTCTATTGTATTAGGCTTAAATGTTCTTTTTGTTTTAG
The DNA here is from genome assembly GCA_003216075.1 of Prochlorococcus sp. AG-409-B05. Taxonomy (GTDB): domain Bacteria; phylum Cyanobacteriota; class Cyanobacteriia; order PCC-6307; family Cyanobiaceae; genus AG-409-B05. The sequence goes on along the minus strand of QCJK01000013.1, from coordinate 16,149 downwards.
CAGTATTGTTATATTTTTACAATCCATCATTCCAAGAGTTTATTTATACTGTTGGCAGAAGTTAGTTACGATAATTGATTGTATTTACCTAGAAATAATTTGATTTAGCATGATATAGAGATTCTGAATATAAATGATTCACACAATTTAATTTAGGTGCCATTATTTTTTGATGACTTACCTAGAGCTTTTTCTGATGGCCATATTTTAATTCATTGAATTTTTTTTTAATGAGCTCCATCTCTTGCTTATCCAAGCAGGGCGGTTCACCTAGAATGCAAGCCTTTAAGTAAATTTCAGCTAGATTTTCGATCCCTATGGCCAGGTTTAGTGCTTTTTTTAATGATGAAGATATGGTTACTTGACCATGGTGAGCAAGTAAGCAAGCGAAGCGTCCTTTTAGGGCTTTAATTGCGTTATTAGATAACTCTTTCGATCCAAATGTCGCATACTCAGCACATTTGATGTCATCTCCACCAGCAATAGCAACCATGTAATGGAAGCTTGGGATACCTCTGCCATGACAGGCAAGTGCAGTAGCATTAGTAGAATGGCAATGTAAAACAGCGTTAACTTCATGGCGTTGCTTGAAGATCTCTGCATGTAATTTCCATTCACTTGATGGGAGAGGAAATTGTGGAATGGATTTTTTTATTTGATTATCAATAGGATTGCCGTTGAAATCAAGAGATATAAGCTCAGATGAGCGTACTTTCTGAAAAGGAATAGAACTTGGTGTAATAATCATCCCTTTGCTGATTCTTATCGAGACGTTGCCAGAAGTGCCATGATTAATACCAGCAGAATCCATTTGCTTGATGATTGAAATCAATTGATTTCTTATTAGAGTCTCATTCATATAAGAGTTGAATTTCAAGTTGCCACTGAATAGATATATTATTCCTCTTGAAAGCTTAAGAATAGCTTAGGTGATTTTTATCCGTTCTTTAGCTTCTTTAGAAAATTTACCCTGGTTGATTGAATGAGGAGAGACTTGCCAAGGCATGCAAAATAGATTAGTAGCAATTTAATGATGTCTTTCTTCAAAGCATTTTTTAGCCTGTTGAAAGGATTGATGCTCTTTGAAAGTACTTCTAAAGAGCATGGAATTTATTTTGACTTTAAGAAGCCAAGCTCCGAAGATGATCAGATCACTATTTTGGGTTGACAAGCCTTTTTGCGGGCGTTAATGAGTTTTCTTCGGAATTGCTAATTGAAAAGGCTTAAAATTTAAATCGAATAAAAAGCCATGCCTAATAATTCAATAGGCATGGCTTTTTATTCGATTAGATATAGTTAAATCTAATGTAAACCTAATGGGAAGAAAATCTTCTCTGGACCAGCAAGGATCACTGATGCAGCAACGATGATAACGAGAATTTGAACACCAAAGAACTGTCTCCATCTATAAGACAGCAATGTTGAATCAGAACTTAGACCCCAGCCTTCTTTCGGCTCGTTTGAAGGAAGCCCGTAATAGAAGAATTGGAAAACTTGGAAAATCGCTATCAAGCCAAAGACAGCTGGAACAAGCGAAAACCCATTCTCTGGCTTGACCAAACCAAGGTCAGAAGGGTGGGGAAGTTGCGTGGCAAAATCGAGGAGATGGGTTAAGTCAATCATTAATCTCGGGTTGAAGCTCGCTACTAATAACTCATATAAGTAATGACCTTACGCAATTTCAGGAAAGATCGTTACAAACTTGATTTTTGGAAACAACAAAAATCTCAAAAGGGAGTTTTACGAAAATCGCTTTTGAGCGTTGTTTATTGGCGAAATCGACTTCTGCCAATAAAGGAGGCTTTTACAGGGTGTAGAGGGGCTTCAATGCTTAGCTCTTATGATTGTGGATAGTTTCGTCTGGGTGCAACTTTTTGGCATGAGCTGACAATGCAGTTTCTAGCAATCTAAAAGCAATTATTTCGACTCAAAAAGAATAAGTGAGGAGTTGCTATTTGATTACAGTATTTTTTTGTTTATAGAAAAAATGCTTTGTTTATAAAAGGTCTATTTAATCAGATGAGTTAAATTAGCTGTAGTGTGTCAAATTAAATTAATTAGTATGGATGGATTTTAAAAATTTAGAGATTTTCAATAACTTTTAAGAATTTAAGGATTTCGCTTGAAAAAGGTTTTACCTGAATAGGAAAGGCTTTACTTCCAATTCGATTGAAATATTCAAGCCTGATGACTTGTTTGAGTCGCTTTCAATATATGAAATGAATAGTCAAAAAAAAGCCTCGTCTTTTGACGAGGCATAAATTGAAGTGCAATCAAGGAATGAGATTAGCTTGCAACTTTTAATCTTGCACCAATGTCCTTGAAGTTAAACCCTGCTGCACGAAGACCATGCCAAAGATGACCTTGTAATGCAAAGAATCCAACTATGTAGTGGAAATTAGCTAAGTAACAACGGCCAGAATATTGGGCAAATCCTGGGAGATTGCTGTAATCAACAGTGTCTTGGAAAGCTGGGGCGATCACGAAAACCTGTTTTAGTGGCTCACCATAAAATTCAACAGGATAAACAGTGGTATTTGTTGCGCACCAGAAGGAAGCAACAATTGCCATGAAACCTATGCCAGCAAGAGAGAAAGACAGAATTGCTTCTGCAGATAAAAGGCCAGCACCTTTGAACTTGGTGTAATCGCCAATTTGCTTGGTTGCAATATGGAATGCGCCACCAGTGATCTCTGCGAAGGCTAAGAAGGCATGTCCACCCATTACATCTTCAAGACTATCGATGGTAAGGAAGTCAAATTGACGTTGCCAGATCATTCCTAGATCCAGGTTGTAATTAACCTGACGGATTGCACCTATGGCAGGGTCATAGATTCCATGAATTCTTGCCCATTCAACAAACCAGATACATGCAACACCCATAAAAATCAAATGGTGCCCAAGTATGAAGGTCTGGTTATCAGGATTGTCCCATTCAAGTTTAAATTTTCTGGCTTGGATGATTTCGCTGTCCTGCATATCCTCTGGGAAAAGGATTGCATGCATGAGTCCTCCGGCTCCATAAACCATGGAGAAAATCAGATGAACGATGGCGATTGTTACGACGCCAGCTCCAGTCCAAGCTCCAGCTTCATCAAAGCCAATACCTATACCGGCCAAGTGTGGAAGGCTGACAAATCCCTGCTCTCCCATAGGTAAAGAAGGGTTGTAACGAGCAAGCTCAAAAAGGGTGTTGGCACCAGCCGCAAAAGCGATCATTCCCGTATGCGCAGCATGCGAAGCAATAAATCGGCCTGAGCGATTGGTAACCATAGAATTACCAGCCCACCAGTCGTAGGTGACGTCTGGATTTCCATAGGTTTGCATAATTTTAAGAGAATCATCTTGGAAACCTTGAGGACCCTACAGTGAATTTGAGCTCGCGCGGCATTAGGGTTCAGCATCCGAAAAGGTCTGCGACATAAGAGTTTTATTAATCGAGACTTTGAGCCTTTGTGGAATGATCAGTCCTCCCACTTTTTGAAGCTCTTAAATCCATTGCAAATACTTGACTTTAAGAGAATTCCGCATATTCAAAATTAACCCACAAAACATTAAGGAATATCTGTTAGCACTAAAACAGAGTTTGAAGGAAATTAAAGATTTGCACCATTTATTACTAATCAATCAATCGAGGCGCTTTTTGTGGGCGTCGAATTTATGTGTTCACTAGCAGCGCTTATTCTTTTCTTGGCTTTCAGAGCATTAATGAGCAGTAAATAGAGAGCTCAGCTTTCTTAGAGAGAGTTTTCAAATTTAAGTTTTTAACGCCCCCTGTTGGATTCGAACCAACGACCGGCTGCTTAGAAGGCAGCTGCTCTATCCAGCTGAGCTAAGGGAGCAAAGATGATTTGGACTAAGGCAAAAGAAATCTTCGAGGCTTATGGTTGGTTCCTCTGAGATTTCATTAGATGGCAGCAAATCGGCTTAATGAAAGCCAGAAGAGGGAGCTCGTGGAGCTTTACCGTTTAGGTAAATCATCTTCAGCTCTTGCTGCGGCTTACCGCTGCAGTCCCAACACGGTTATTAGAACAGTGAAAGCGTTGTTGCCTGATGATGAATATACTGCTTTGAAAGCTGCTAGAAGTAGGGTTAATTCTGTCACTTCAGATGAAGAGACTAGTGATATTGACTTGAAGGGACTGAATGATACCCATGAAAATCAGCAATCAACAAAACATGTTCAATCAGGAAAATCTGATAAAGGCAATAAAACTTTTACTTCACCAGTAAAAGTTCAAGAGAATGAGTTTGATTTAGATTCTGAGGAAAGTAAATCTCTCGCTCTAGATGATGCCGATGATTTCACCTCTGAGTTGAATGAAGATAACATTGATGAAGAATATGTTCAACCCCTATATGGCAATGTTGAATCTTCACAAGTTTTTCAAGAAGTAATTCCTTTAGTTACGGCCTTTGATATAGATGAACCAAAGTATTTGCCTTGTAAGGCATGGTCAAAGGACCTTTTACCATTGAGTGTTTATATGATAGTCGATAAGACAGTTGAACTTGAAAGTCGTGCATTAAAAGAATTCTCAGACTTGGGATATCTTTCGGAAGATGATTGTGAAAGGAAGGGTTTATACCTTTCTTCTACTCAACGTTCTGCTAAACGATACTGTGGAAGGAATCAAAGAGTTATTAAAGTTCCAGATACCTCAATATTTGAATTGACCATTCCTTATTTGCTACAACAAGGAATTACTCGCTTGGTCTTAGATGGCTCATTAATTGCATTGGATATATAGGCTTTTTTGCTTTTATTCTTCTGAAATTTCAGGTTTGGATAAAGGAAGAAGTAAAGCAGTTGTGGTTCCTCCACTAATGACTCCTATTGCAATTGAAACTCCAATAAGAAATCCCGATGGGAGTGGAACACTTTTTGCCATGCCTAATTCAAGTGAATGACGACTCTTTAAGTTTTGTGCTCCAAGACAAAGTACAAGTAGGAGTAAAAAACCACTTAGAAAACTTATTGATATCAGCCTTAGTTTGAAAAGCATTTTCAGGTAATTGGTCTTGCGGTTAAATTTATTATTTTATATAGTTGTGACTTTATTGGATTTTTTATGAAGTAGCAAATAAAGAAATCTTCTTGATTGACCTGTTTTAAAAGACACTGTTCTTGCAGCATCACTCGCAGTTGCTCCTTCAGCGATTAATTTATGCATCTGATCAAGTAGATCAGAATTATTGCTTTGGGGTTGTTTTATTTTTGGTGCTCCACCTAATACAAGTGTAAATTCGCCAATAGGTTTGGTTTTTATGAAATGCTTTTGAACTGCACCAATTGTTGGCCCAATATTTTCTTCGTGTCGTTTTGTTAGTTCTCGGCCTACTTGTAGAGGACGCTCTTCTCCACAAATTTCAATTAAGTCTTTAAGTAGCTTTAATAATCTGTGAGGTGATTCATAAATAATTGTAGTTCTATGTTCTTCTGCTAATGCTGATAATCGCTCATGTCGATCGTTACCTTTTAGGGGAAGGAAGCCTTCAAAGCAAAATCTTTCTGAAGGAAGGCCGCTGACTACTAAAGCAGTAGTTGCAGCACATGGACCAGGAATACAGATCACATCATGACCAGCTTTTTGAGAGGCCGAAACAAGTTTTTCTCCTGGATCACTTATCCCAGGGAGTCCAGCATCGCTAATAATTGCAAGACTTTTACCCTCTTTAAGTAAGGCGAGAAGCTTTGGAATTCGACTAGTGGTGTTATGTCGGTGGAAGCTTAAAAGACTTGCTTTTGAACCTAAGTCTTTTAAGAGTTTCCCGCTGTGGCGAGTGTCTTCACATGCAATGGTAGATACCTGTTGCAGTAGTAATCTCGCTCTTGGCGAAAGATCTCCCAGGTTCCCTATAGGTGTGCCTACTACATAAAGCACCCCAGCATCTGGTTCAGAGCGTTTATTCACAACATCATTATTTTTTGAATCCATGATGCTCAATCAACCTGCGTTGCCAAAGGGTGTGAATTTGGAGGAATTGCTTAAAAATCTTAGACACCTTAGTTGGGGAGCTGCAGATATCCTGCTTGCTTATGCAAGAGGTGATCAACCACCATATGGATTCCCTCAAGCGCTAGATGTTCAGGATGGAGGAGAGGGACCTGTATCAGCTGCTGATTTGGCTGTAAATCAATGGCTTTTGGATGGCTTGGAGTCAAGTTTTCCTATTGCAGGATGGAAATTACTTAGTGAGGAGACTGCCAAAGACCAATTGATTAATAGCAAGCCTATTAATACAGAATGGCTGTGGATCCTTGATCCGCTTGATGGGACGAAGGACTTTCTTCAGGGGACTGGTGAATATGCTGTTCACCTTGCTTTAGTTCGTGATGGCTGTGCTGTTATTGGTTTAGTTTTAGTCCCTGAAGCAGAAGAGCTTTGGTTCGGAATTGTTGGGCACGGCGCATGGTGTGAAAATAGAAGTATGCATAGAAAAGAAGTGGGTTTTAGCCAACGCAGAGATATCGGGGATTTAATTCTTGTTGCCAGCAGAAACCATAGAGATGAGCGGTTGGAAAAATTGCTCTCTAGTTTGGAGCTGGGTGGAACTCTTGCAGTTGGCAGCGTTGGCTGCAAGGTGGCGACAATTTTAAGAGGAGAGACTGATCTTTATATCTCTTTATCTGGGAAAAGTGCTCCTAAAGACTGGGATATGGCAGCACCTGATGCTGTATTGACTGCAGCTGGAGGTTTTTTTACACATGCAGATGGACAGCCACTTAAATACAACACTGGAGACATTCGTCAGAGTGGATGTTTAATAGCTAGCAATGGATTCAACCATTCTTTGCTTTGTGAGAAAGCATTGAAGGAAATTAATCGAATTGATCCTAAGTTCTCAGTTTGAGAAAATTATGAATCTTTAAAGGTTGAGAAACAGACCTTAAGTTAGTGGAGCTACAGGGGTTGGAGCTGGCTCAGGGTGTACTTCATCTCCATACTGAGGAACTCCTCTCAAAGTCAAATTTATTCGACCTCGATTGTCGATTTCTCTTACTCGAACTGTAACTTCATCTCCGACTTTCACTACATCCTCGACTTTTTCAACACGAGCCTCAGACAGCTGAGAAATGTGAATCATCCCTTCTTTCCCAGGGAGGATTTCAACAAATGCCCCGATAGGAATAATTCGAGTAATTGGTCCAGTGAAAACTTCTCCTTCATTAACTTTGCGGGTAAGACCTTCGATAATTCTTTGAGCCTCTTCTGCTGCAGCCCCGTCATGGGAAGCAATTGTAACGATACCTCCGTCTTCTATATCTATTTTCGTATTTGTTCTCTCTGTGATTCCTTTAATTGTTCTACCTCCAGGACCTATAACAGTTCCTATAAGCTCAGGATCTATACGGAAGCTTAATAACCTTGGAGCATGAGGGGAAAGGCTATCTCTAGGGGCATCAATTGCTTCCATCATCTTTTCAAGAATATGAATTCTGGCCGGTCGAGCTTGATTGATTGCCTCGGCAACGGTAGATATGGCTAAACCACTGATTTTCATATCCATTTGGAGAGCAGTGATGCCTTTTTCTGTTCCAGCAACTTTGAAATCCATGTCTCCAAGGAAATCTTCTATTCCTTGAATATCAGTAAGAATTCTTACTTCTTTTCCTTCTTTAATTAATCCCATAGCTGCTCCTCCAACAGGGGCCTGTAGGGGGACGCCTGCATCCATAAGTGCAAGAGTGCTGCCACATACTGAACCCATTGAGGTGGACCCATTTGAACTAAGGATCTCACTAACAACCCTTAATACGTAAGGAAAGGTGTCTTTGGCTGGTAAAACAGGTGCTAGTGCTCGTTCCGCGAGTGCCCCATGTCCAACCTCGCGTCGACCGGGAGTTCTCATTGGTCTTGTTTCACCGACAGAATAGGGGGGGAAGTTGTAATGATGGAGATATGTTTTTTCTGTGTTTGGATTGAGATCATCCATTTCTTGAGCATCGCTAGGGGTACCCAATGTGGCTGTAGAAAGTACTTGGGTAAGTCCTCTTTGAAAAAGTCCAGAACCATGCACTCGTTTTGGAAGCACACCAGCAGCTGCATCTATTTTTCTTACTTCATCAAGACCTCTTCCATCTACCCTTTTACCATCTTTGATGATTTGTTCACGCATTAACTTCTTGGTCAATGACTTGAAAGAAGTTCCTAAAGATTTGCTATTGGTGGATAGTACTTTTCTTACGGCATGATCTTCTTTTAATCCCTCAATTGTTTCTGATATTTCTGTTTTAATTACATCTAATTTTTGATCACGTTCATCTTTCGATTGATCAAACTGTTTTAGTACTTCTCCTATAGATTTAGTGCAATTTTTTTCAAGATAAGCAGAAAGCGTGTTGTCAACTGGAGGCTCTTCAGGTTTAACTTGCGAAACTCCTTCTTCTTTAAGTATGGATTGTTGAGATTTGATTAGTTCATTAACTGCTTCGTAGCCAAAGTCAATTGCTTCAATTACATCTTGCTCTGTAAGTTGATTGGCTCCAGCTTCAACCATTACTACCCCATCAGGAGTGCCAGCCACTACTAGGTCGAGATCACCTCTTTCGATTTCTCTATAACTTGGGTTTAGGACGAAGTCGTCACCGAGCAATCCAACTCTGACTGCAGCCATTGGACCTGCGAAAGGTATTTCTGCGAGGAGAGTTGCCATTGAGGCCCCAGTCACTGCAAGGACATCCGCGGGCACTCTTTCATCTAGAGATAAGCATGTAGCTACGATTTGAATGTCATCTCTCATCCATCCTGGGAAAAGAGGCCTCATTGGTCGATCAATTAATCGAGAAATCAGAGTTGCTCTTTCAGGTGGTCTGCCTTCACGTCTCATGAAACTGCCTGGAATTCGTCCAGCGGCATACAGACGCTCTTCGTAATCACATATCAACGGAAGAAAGTCGATACCTTCTCGACCAGTTGATTGTGTAGCAGTGACGAGAATTGCGGTGTCTCCGCATTCCACCATCACTGAACCTCCGGCCTGGGGCGCATATCTGCCGATAGTCATTCGAATCTCCCGACCATCAAAGGAGATCAACTTTGTCTGACCTTGCACGTGTTTCTTATGTCTTTTTATCTACCTAATATTCTCGCACTTGATAGGCACTATTGAGCAGAACATTGGATTTGATTTCTTTTATTGAATTTGCATATCAACAAAAAAGGGGAGATGCCTCCCCTTTTTTGTTGATATGACTAGGTTTCTTTGTTTGGTGCATTGTTTAAAGTGTCTTTGCACTACCAACTTGATTTAACAACTCCAGGTAGTTCACCCTTATGAGCTCGTTCTCTTAGTTGATTGCGGCATAGGCCAAAATCACGATATACCCCTCGAGGTTTTCCTGTGGCCCAGCATCTATTACGGATTCTGTTGGGAGCACTATTCCTAGGCAGGGCTTGAACTTTGCGATGTATTTCTAGGCGCTCCATAGGATCTTTCGCTTCATTTAATGCTTTCATAAGCGCTGTGCGCTTTGCCGCGTATCGCTTTACGAGCTTTTTGCGCTTTACATCTCGCGCGATCATTGATTTTTTTGCCATGCGTTGGCTGGACATCAATCAGAGTTACGTCAATATTAACTCCTCATGGAAATCAATTGCTTAGTTCGATTTCAGTTGGTTTGTAATTGGGGGAAATATTTGGAGGCTTGGTGATTGCATCTTTTGTCAAGAATGCAATGATTCAGGGGCATTTTTATTATTAATACGTAATATATTTAATGGTTTATCAATCGTTGGACCATATCTAACTGCGATGTATCTCTGATTATTAGGATGATGCTAAGGCCAACAATAAGTAAAAAACCAGATTGTATAAAAGCAAGTTGAATCCTTTCGGGTATAGGACGTCCACGGATTCCTTCAAGAAGTAGTAACAAGAGTTGACCTCCATCAAGGAGTGGAAAAGGCAATGAGTTAAGAACTGCAAGATTAATTGAAATTAATGCAGTAAATAGAATTATCCCTGAGCCACCTTGTTGCGAAAGCTGGGCACCAATCTCAACGATTTTTACAGGTCCACTTAATTGTTTGGCTGTTGCCCCGAAGTTTGTAAATAACCCTTTATAGCCCTCAATTGTGCGGTTGAACAGTTCTGTGAACTGTGAATCTGCATACTTGAGTTGTTCTTTGAATTTTGCAGAATGATGCACATTACTAGAAATATTTTGCTGAAGCTGTGCCCCTATTCTTCCATTCCCTTTATACTCAATAGGTGTGATATCAATGATTTTGCTACTATTCTCTCTTAACCTTTCTATTTCAATTGTTTTGCCTGGAGATGCTTGAATTTTCGATACTAAGGATTGAACAGCCTCTTTGCCTTCTCCAATAGAAATGCCATCAATTTTCAGTATTTGGTCGCCAGGAGCCAGTCCTGCATTCGCAGCTACTTCTCCAGTTTGTACTGACATGATAATAACGCCAGGGTCCGCAGTGTTTGGAATACCAATAAAAGCTGCTTGCCCAAAAAGTACCAACCATGCCAGGAAAAGATTTGCTAATACTCCTGCTGAAATAACAATTGCTCTTTGATAAATCGGTCGATTTTGCAGAAGGTTTGGGTCGTCTTTAGGGATATTGTTCTTTTTTTCGTCATCTGGAAACGATACAAAACCCCCAAGAGGTAAAGCTCTAACTGCAAAAGTGACACCTTTTAATTCTTTTTTTATTAGGGCAGGTCCAAAACCAATAGAAAAACCACTTACATGAATACCTTGTGTTGTAGCTGCGAGAAAATGGCCTGCTTCGTGAAAAAGTATTAACAGGCCTAGAACTGTTAGAGATACAAGAACGTTCATTAAAAATCAATTGATAGGTTCATTCTGGCTTTAATTGGTTGGCTCCAAAGTAGGGCTCTAGAGCTTTGGGGAGAAGCACAGTCCCATCTGCTTGTTGACCATTCTCTAAAAGTGCTGCCATTGTTCTGCCTACGGCCAATCCACTTCCATTTAGAGTGTGAATTAACTTAGTTGCTTTCCCATCTTTGACTCGTATAGAAGAACGTCTGGCTTGAAAATCTCCACAGATGCTGCAGCTAGAAATTTCTCGATAAGCCTTTGCCCCTGGTAGCCATACTTCAAGATCAAAAGTTCTCATCGCAGAAAAACCAAGATCACCAGTGCATAGATCTACAACCCTATAAGGCAGCTCAAGGGATTGGAGGATTGCTTCAGCATCAGCTGTTATTTGCATATGAGCCTTATTTGATTCTTCTGGATGGCAAAACCAATAAAGTTCAACTTTATTGAATTGATGAAGTCTTATTAGTCCCCTTGTATCTCTTCCATAGCTTCCAGCTTCTCTTCGGAAGCATGGACTATAAGCTACGTATCGAAGTGGAAGTTTGTTGGAAGAAATTATTTCATCGCGATGAAAAGCTGTTATCGGAACTTCTGCAGTAGGTGTTAGCCAAAGGTCATCTTCGTCACATTTGAAGCTTTCTTCTGCGAATTTTGGAAGTTGACCAGATCCGGTTAAACTTGCAGTATTTACAAGAACAGGGGGAAGTACCTCTTTGTATCCCTTAGAAGTATGAAAGTCGAGCATAAAGTTAATCAAGGCCCGCTCTAAGCGTGCACCTTGATTGAGCAAAGTTACGAATCGGCTTTGAGAGATCTTTACTGATCTTTCACTATCAAATATTTTGAGATACTCTGCGATTTCCCAATGTTGCTTTAAGCCTTCCTCAATCCTAGGTTGACCCCACTTGTATTTTTCTAGATTATCTTTTTCATCTTTACCGTTGGGACAGTGAGGTGAGGGCAAATTGGGAAGTCGAAACAGTTGTTCTCTAAGATTTGCTGAAAGGTTTTTTTCTTCTTCTTCTAATGAAGTTACTTTTTGCTTGATTTGATTACCTTTTGTTCGAAGTCGTGAAATCTCATCTGACTGTGGATTTGATCCGCTTTTAATGAGATTCCCAACTTCTTTTCCGATTAGATTTCCTTCTGCTTGAAGGAGGCTTCGCTGCTCTTCCAGATTCCTTTGCTCTAAGGCAATTTTTTGAATGGGTGCCATGTCAACCTTTATCCCCCTACGTTCTAGTTCGAGGGCAATTTTTTCAGGGTTTTCACGCACAAGGCGCTGATTAAGCACTCGGGTTTTTAACTCAGCAGATAAGCCTATAGGTTCTTGAAAAGAATTTTTGTTATTTAGTCCTTTTTAGTTGATGTTTTAAAGAATTCTGAGATTTTTCTTTTGAGTTGGTTGAATATCTTATTGGTCAGGTAGAGAGCTTGAACCATTACTGATTAGAACTGAGGCTGGTCTTGCTCTACCTGTAGCAGCCCAATTTTTCAAAGATTCTAGTTGCTCTTTTGCAGTTCTTGAGAGAGGGACTAGTTGAGTCGCAGCAAGGATAAGATCTGATTCCTCTACTTCACGTCTCTCGGCGAATGCTAGATGCATTGCTTCTATTACAGCTTGTTCGAGTTCGGCTCCAGAGAATCCTTCAGTCCTATCAATTACAGCGCTGAATGGAAGGTTTAATTTTGGTCGTCGATGTTGAAGATGTAACTTGAGAATACTCAATCTTTCTTGAGGGCTTGGTAGGTCTAGAAGAAAGATTTCATCAAAGCGACCTTTGCGTAAAAGTTCCCCTGGTAAACGTTCGACTCCATTGGCCGTGGCTACAACAAAAACTGATGATGTTTTTTCCGCCATCCAAGTAAGAACATTTGCAAGTACTCTTTGACTAGTTCCTCCATCACTTCGAGCATCTCCTCCAAATCCTTTGTCTATTTCATCTATCCAAAGTACGCATGGAGCCATGGCTTCTGCTCTTTGAATGGTCTCTCTAGTACGAGCTTCACTTGCCCCAACAAGACCAGCAAATAAGCGGCCAACATCAAGCCTAAGTAATGGCATGGACCAACTATGGGCTATTGCTTTGGCGGTTAGAGATTTTCCGGTTCCCTGGGGACCTACGAGCAATACTCCTCTTGGGAGAGGTAATCCGAAGTTACGTGCTTCATCTGAGAAGGCTTGATGCCTTTGATTGAGCCAGTGCTTCAATGCATCAAGACCGCCAATATCAGCTTGTGTTGCTTTGGTTTCACAATATTCAAGGACTTCACTCCGGGCGACACTCTGACGCTTTTCTTCTAGTACTTCAGCTAGATCTTCTCTACTCATTCGACCTCGTTGAGCTAATGCTCTAGCAGCAACTTGTCGAACTCTTGCTTCACTTAGTCCACTGCATGCATGCGTAAGCTCTTCCAGGACATCTAGTTCTAATGGGGTGCCATTGGCTTGGGAAATGTTGCTAAGAAGGCTGCGAAGTTCTGGCTGTTGAGGAAGGGGTAAGTCGAGAATAGTTAAGGAATCATCCAGGTCGTTTGGCGGTATCCATGGACCGCTGGACATCACAATTGTATGAGGTTGTTGTCTTAATTGAATTGAAAGGTTTCTAAGCATTCTTGCTATTCCAGCGTCTTCACAAAAACGATGAAAATCTTTTACTAAAAGAATGGTTGGACTATTGGAATCAACTTTTTGGAGCCATTGCAGAACAGCTATTGGCTGTCTAGCAGCTAAACCTTCTGAGTTCGCTATACCTCTAAGTCCTTCTATGTAGTCCCAGATGGCTAGGCGCCGAGGTTGAAGTCTTGAGGAGGCTTCTTTGAGAAGCTCTTCTACTCGTTGTTCTTCGCCACTTCTAATCCAGATAAGTGGGGTTCTGGCTCGAATTAAAAGATCGAGATGTTCTTCCCATTTCTGCATGACTAAATCAAGTTTTTAGTTCAGCTCAATCAAATTTTGAAATTTGATTGATTTCATTTTGCAGCCAAAATAAAACAGATTATTTAAATCATTTTCCACTCTTAGGTTCAAATGGAAGTCTTTCTGTTGAACTATCTACTGAAATTGTTGTTGCTGAGGTGGATTGTTGAGAGAGCTGAGAATCAAGAATTTTCTGAAGGTTATCTGGAAGTGCCTCTTTGCTTAAGAGGAAGGTTTGAAGGGCTTGGAAGATATTTGCAATAACCATATAAAGCAAAACACCAGCAGGGAGAGGGAAAAATAGAAACATCCCCGTGATCATTATTGGGGTAATTTTGTTAGCAGTTGATTGTTGAGGGTTTACTGGCATCCCTTTCCCAGCAAGGGCCTGAGAAATAAGAAGGGTTAGTCCAAAACCTCCTACAAGAATTGCTATGTCCCAGTTGATGGCTCCATCGACATAGAAGCCAACTTGTCCAAGGGCTTTGATGAAAAGGAATCCACTCTTGGCAGCCAAACCTGGAATCCTTCCTTCCACAGTTGCATCCCCAGGAGCAAGTGCTTTAACGGTTCCTTCTGATGAGACTTGAACTAGATTTTCCCCTTTTGTTACTTTCCATTGGGGTTTGAATTTTGCGGCATCATCAAATCTAGAGAGTAATTTTTCAAACCCTTCGCCACTGAGTGTTTGAAGGTTGATTTGTGCTGACTCTCCAGCTCCTATTTTTGTTCCTGAGGGAAGAGATGCTATGACAGGAAAATGGTCGCTTTCTGTTACAAATATTGAATGCCTTGGACTTGTGAAGGGTTTCGGCTCAATAGTTGCAATCTGATCAGCTGGAAGAATTTTTAGATTCACCAAATAAGGGACATCTGCAAAAGGTGACCCTCTTAATGTTGCAAACAGAGCAAAGAGTATTGGCATCTGAACTAGTAGTGGGAGGCATCCAGATAATGGACTGCCAAACTCACTCATGAGCTTCCCTAGCTCTTCTTGTTGCTTTTGAGGGTTGTTTGCGTAGCGACTCTTTATCTCAGCTTGCCTTTTTTGCATAACTGGCTGAGCTATTCGCATGCGCCTTGCGCTTCTGATGGATCCAGCACTTAAAGGGAAAAGAGCTAGTCGAATTACAATTGTTAGAGCAACAATCGCTAGTCCATAACTTGGAATTAGTCCATAGAAAAAATCCAGAATCGGGATCAGCAGATTGTCGGAGATGTACCCGATCACGATAATTATCTCAGGTGGAATGGAAAGTTGTTGTCCAGTCTGCAATAGCAGATGGGTTCCTGTCTCGTAACCATCTTGGATTGACTATGCGGCGAAACCTTGGCCATCTTGCTTGGAAGCCTTTTTAGTGTAGGTAGAAATTTGTTCGAGAATGTAATCTTCGGCTTGCCTGAAGTTTGGTACAGAACGCATTTCCAGTTTTGAGCCATCTTTTAAAACTAGTACCATGTCTCCATACATCCCGAAACCTCTGGGGACTGAACGGATTTCATTGATTTGACTTAATACAACTTGACTTTGATCTCTGCCAAACCAACCTCCAACTACTGAAATTCTCCTATTAGTTATCTTGTAGCGAATCCAAAAAGCTCGTACTAAGGCACCAAATGTAAAAGGTAGGCCTACTAATGAAAAACCTGCAAGTAGATTAATTATGAGATCAGCCTTAGCCGGTCCTCCTTCATAGAAAATAACTTCGGGATTATTTTTCATCTAATCAAACCTGCTTTAGTAAGGATTAAATCACATTCTTCTAATAAAGATCTTATCCCCATGTCGATAGAGATTGGTTTCAAGTTAATCAGTATCCAATATTTACATTCGTTGGGGTTTGAATAAAACTTTTGCTTAAGATGATCATGAAATTGACGCCTTAAACGGTTTCTTTTCACTGCACTCTTGCTGACTTTTGTACTTATAGCAACTGCGCAACGGCAAGGCTGTATTTTAAGTTTAATGGGCCTATGATTTAGTAAATGTGGACGCTCTTTAGCAATGCTGATCACCATTGAGGAACAGTGATATTTATTACCATTTCTATGAAGATGATTGAAACATCTATGGCCTTTGAGTCTCATTGGTTGAGGCAAAACCATAAGTAATTGACAAACTTTATTAGATTTGTTGTTGATTCCTAAACGGAAAGTTGAGCTCTGCCTCTTTTGCGGCGACTCCTGATTACTCTTCGTCCAGTATGAGTCCGCATTCTTACCCGAAAGCCAGAGACTCTCTTTCTTTTTCGACTAGTCCCACCAAGTGTCCTTTTGGTCATTGTTCTGAATTTGGTTCAGGTTTTTTATTTTTCAGAGCCTAATCTTAATGGATCAGGTCAGTCGATACTTATATTCCAACTACCCAGATAAGTTGAGACTGGCATGTCTCCAGGTGCTTGAGCTAAGGCGTTCAACTGAAACA
>QCJK01000012.1 GCA_003216075.1 Prochlorococcus sp. AG-409-B05 | reverse complement strand
CCACAATTGCTCCCCTTCAAATAATTAATCGGCTTAGTCTACTTTTAGGAATTGTGATAGGAATCATTCCTTCGCTCTTCATCCCTCACTATCTTGGCTTATACCTTGGTGGACACTCAGGAGATACATATGGAGCCTCAGTAGTGTATGTGGAGACTTTCATACTTTTTGGTTTAGCAATGATTTTATCGGCAGGGTAAGCAAAAAAGCATTGCCCTTATCAGGTAAGGATTCATGGATTTTTCTTGGAGGTATTACTAATTCAAGAGAGCCACCTAATTGTTCTGCTAATTCACGCGCAAGAGCCAATCCAAGACCACTTCCAGAGTGTCCAAGACTACTTTGTCCACGAAAACCCTTTTGAAAAATACTCTCACGGTCAGTCAAATCTATTGGCACCCCAGCATCCCATACACATAAGCCTTCTGAGTTCAAATAGAACCCTATTTTTGCTGATGGCAAGCTATATCGAAATGCATTTTGGAGAAGATTAGCGACAATTTCTGCAACTATTCCATGCTCGACAGGAATTATCTTTTCGGTCCAAACTGGCCAATAGGATGGACCAATCCACTCGCGAGATTGCAAGTTAGCTGTTGCTGAAGCTCGATTAAGTAAAGGCTCCAATAATGATTTCAAAGGCAAAGAATCATTTTGAGGCAAAACCGGTGGCAATAATAAAGGGGAAATGTTTTCTTTTTTCGCCGAAAGTTTTCTTTCGCCTAACTCATCAAGAGCAGAAATATATCTATTCAATTGCTCTTGTTCAGTCAATAAGCCTTCCAACAAATTCCTATGAATGCTCTCTGGCCCAAGCTTTCTTAATAACAATTGTGCATAAGTACGCAAAGCAGTTAAAGGATTACGCAATTGATGAACCATCAAACTAATTTGTTCACGTTGTTGACTCAGCTCATCAAGAATTCTCAGTCGGTCAAGCTCTAATCCAAGTGAATAGGCGAGTACAACTGCAGTGGATTGAAGACGTTGATCCAAAAACTCAGGCCAATCTTTTTCAATTTGATAATTTTCCGCTCTAAGCACCCCAAGCAAAATTGATCCATCTTGGAGTGGATACCATCGTCTATTAGGAGAGGGCATCCGCAACTCTGGATCAGATTCAACAGGCGGCAAAGTCTTCCGCAAGGATGGATACTGTCCAATCGCTTCTAGGCTTGGTGCATGACCATCCCTAGACTGGGCTACATAAACAACCAAGTGCTCAACTCCGTCATCAGACCCGAAGCTACTTAGCTGCTCGTTAACCAGATTCAAAAACCTGTCAGAGAGCTGCATAAGGTTGTGACAAAGGGGATTTGAAGAAAATCAAGAAGTTGAAAACTTGAAAAATCAGAAAAAAGTATTAAGATAATTTCATCGACCAGGACAACGTTTCTGCATGAGGCTCTGAAGGTCGACTTGAGGGGTTGCACTTTTGTTGCTACCAAAGCTACAGCAGAGGTAGATGAGTCTCCTGCTTGAGTTCACTCAGTTGATTTTGAGAGTAATCGTCACTACAAATAGCTGTAGTGCCCATCTCAAAGCTCGCAATAGTTCAGGCCTCTCTCAAAGCTCTTGCTTTCACTTGAGCTGATAATTCGAATGGGTAAAAGCCACTCGAATTCATTTGACATTCCCCTCTAAAGGAGTCCCCCCCCCTAGATGTCCAAGAAACGCAAGCGGATCAGCCGCCGCCGCCAAGCTGGTCAAAGAGTTTTGGCACATGTTCCTACTTATCGTCTAGAGACTGGAGAGCATAAACCAGTAACAGCAGCACGTAGATTCATAGCGGAAGCAGGTTTAACTGCACCAGCGATACTAAATGTTCGACGCAATGAGCACACCACTGACCGCTTTTTCTGGGGTGAAAAAGGACTTTTCAGTGCTCAATACGCTGAAGAAAATCATTTCCTATTCCCTTCTCTACGAACAATTGTTGATTCAGTAGGGGAAGACACTATGTTTGAAGGCCTAGAACTTACTTCCGATGATTGGGAGGAAATTGAAGAATATGAATACGCTTTCGTATAAAAAACTTGATTCGTCAAGTTAATTCAACCAGCTCTCAAGAGCTTGCTGAATTCTTGGTAAAAGTTCTTGAGGGATTTCATGCCCACCGTCAAACTCAACCAAAATTGCATCTAATTCGTGCATCCTGAAAGACGAAAGAAGTTTGTGTGAGCCTGACAAAGGAACAACTTCATCCTCCTGGCCATGAAACATCAAAATTGGGGGACTATTAGTAGGGGGAATCCAATCCGGATGAGGGTATCCACTGCAAGCAATTAATCCTGCCAATGGCAATCCGCATCCTGTGGCCAATGCCATAGCACCTCCCTGAGAGAAACCTAAAAGTACTGTTTTCTGAAGAGGGATTTCAGATGAAGACAAAGATATTAAGCGACGCTTAAGTTCCAAAATGGACGATGGAACGTCTTCCCAAACAGGAGGGTAAAGCCCATACCACTGACGGCCTACACCAGAAGGGTGTAGATAGGGAGCACGTAATGCAACCAGTTCAATTTTGTTTCCATTAAGACGATTCAACTCCTTACCTAGTGGTAATAGGTCCTCTGCATCAGCACCCCAACCATGCAATAAAACCAACCTAAAAGAAGCAGTTGATGAAGTCACCCGGAGAAGCTGATTGTCCATAGAAGCAAGTTTCCTCGTTACTACGTAAGTTGACTGAATACATAGCTCTAGCAAATTTCCTCATGGCTCCACTAGCCTTACTTAGCGTTTCAAATAAAAAAGGTTTAATACCCTTTGCAAAAGCTCTTATAGAGGATCACGGCTTCCAAATTATCTCTAGTGGAGGAACTGCAAAGTTACTTGAAAAAGAAGGCCTATTAGTTACACGCATAGCTGATTACACAAAATCCCCTGAGATCCTCGATGGGCGTGTTAAGACTCTTCACCCCAAAGTCCATGGAGGCATCCTTGCTAAAAGGGATTCTTCCAAACATCTTTCAGATCTTCTCGAACAAGATATAACTCCCATAGATCTAGTAGTAGTTAATCTTTATCCATTTCAAGAAACAATTTCCAAACCAAATGTCAGTCCAGATACAGCCATAGAGCAAATAGATATTGGGGGGCCAACATTAATTCGAGCCGCAGCTAAAAATCATGCCCATGTAGCAGTTCTAACAAGTCCTAGTCAATACACAAGCTTTCTAGATAACTTACAAAAAAATAATGAATTGATTAGTAAAGAAAATAGAATTAAACTTGCACTTGCTGCATTCGAGCACACAGCGACATACGACATCGCAATCAGCAATTGGTTCAAACAACAATCAAAAGTAACTGCTAACTCAAATTGGATCGCAGCTGTGCCAATAAAACAGATTTTACGATATGGAGAAAATCCACACCAAAAAGCTTCCTGGTATAGTTACGAGAACACAGGTTGGGGTGCATCAAAACAATTACAAGGGAAAGAGTTAAGTACTAACAATCTCCTTGATCTTGAATCTTCAATATCTACTTTAATTGAATTTGGATATGGAACAACAGGTAACAATCCTGCTAGTGTTCCAGCAGTTGTAGTGATTAAACATACTAATCCTTGTGGAGTCGCGACAGGAGAAACAATAACTAGTGCTCTTAAAAGAGCACTAGAAGCTGATAATTTGAGTGCTTTTGGAGGGATTGTTGCGCTAAACGGAATAGTGAATCAAGCTACTGCTAAACAACTTAAAACTCTTTTTCTAGAATGTGTTGTTGCTCCAGGATTTGAGCCTGGCGCGATAGAAGAACTTGCTTCAAAACCAAACTTGAGATTATTGAACTTAATGCCAGATTCAATTGATTACACACAACAAGATCATATAAGAAGTATCCTTGGAGGCCTATTAATCCAAGAAACAGATAATCAACCAATTGATTCAACTAACTGGAACTGCGTAACAAAGCTAACCCCTACATACCAAGAGATGAATGATTTAACTTTTGCGTGGAAAATTGTTAGGCATGTCCGCTCAAATGCCATAGTTGTTGCAACATTAGGACAAAGCTTAGGGATTGGAGCTGGTCAAATGAATAGAGTTGGTTCAGCAAGATTAGCTTTAAATTCCGCAGGAGAAAAAGCTTCTGGTGCTGTTCTTGCTAGCGATGGTTTTTTTCCATTTGATGACACCGTCCGTCTGGCAGCAACGTATGGCATTAAATCGATCATTCAACCTGGTGGAAGCATTAAAGACAACGCCTCTATCACAGCATGTGATGAACTTGGGATTTCAATGATGCTTACAAAAAAGAGACACTTTTTACATTAAAAGTCACAAAAACATGACGAGCCCTATCTCTCAAAGTCAGTTCTAATAAAAATTAAGTCAAAGCTTTAGTTAGCTATTAGCATCAACTATTCAAAATTAATTTGTATAGATATTATCCTCGAGAATTAATCATTTAGGTATTCTTTGGATAATAAGTAATCTTATTAGTCTTTCTAAACGCAGAAAGCCTTCCTGGACCTGCACAAACAAAGTAGAAAAATATAACCGCATAAATAGCAGATAACTCAAAAATATAGTTGTGATTTTCAACTACAGCAAATGGAAATCCCTCTAAGCCTGTATCGACCAAATGAAAATAAACTGCAAATACCATTGTTGACATAAGGCCTAACGCAGAAATCCTTGCAAAAACTCCAAGAGCCAAACCTATAGGACATATAACTTGTGTAGTTGCAGCTATAAAAGTCCAAACAACTGGATCTCCAGGCAAAAAACTAAAATACTTACCAACTACAAATTCTGCAAATCCTTGAGGATCATGAAACTTTTCAAGCCCATGATGAACCATCATCACACTAACCAATACCCTCAGACAAAAAATAGCGAGCTCACCACTAATATTGACTTCTGCTTGTGATGAAGGACTTTCTACTACAACCTCAACCTTCTGAGGCGCAGTTGAAGCATTCAATTGAGGTGATTCACTTGATTGAGATTCCAGAGGATTAGATGTTTCAGGATCAGCCATCGTCACTTAGCATTCACAAACTTATCTTAAAGCATTAAACAAAATTCATGGGTTATCTCAAAAACCAATGTCATTTCAACAATAAATCCAGGCTTTGCATGATCAGCAATCAAAATAGAGTTAATTAAAAATACATTTGAAAAACTTCTGAGCCAAAGATATTAATTTTCAATCAGTCTGCTGACTAAGCCCCATAAGTTTTCGTATAACATGTTCAACAACCCTGTCAGGTGTAGATGCACCAGAAGTGATTCCTACACTAATTTTGCCATTAGGCAGGAAGTTCTTCTCAGTCAAAAGGTCTTCGCCTAATGGTTTATGAGTAATAGAATTATCGACTTCTCCAATCCTCTCTGGAGTATCAATATGAAAAGAGCGAATACCTCTACTAATTGCAATTTCCTGTAGATGCGTAGTATTGGAAGAATTAAAACCCCCAATAACCACAAGCATATCTAAAGGCTCATCCACCAAAGAAAACATTGCATCCTGTCGCTCCTCTGTAGCATCACAAATAGTATTAAAGGCAAGGAAGTGCTCACTTAATTCAGCTGGGCCATATTTTTCCAGCATGGTTATTTCAAATAATCTGCCAATTTCTTCAGTCTCACTCTTCAACATTGTGGTCTGATTGGCTACACCAATTCTTTGCAGATCTCGATCCGGATCAAAACCTGGCGAAAAAGCCTTGGCAAAACGTTTCAAAAACTCATTACGATTTCCTTTACCAATAATGTAATTAGAAACATATTGTGCTTCTTCTAAATCAAGAACCACCAAATAAGTTCCAGCGAATGAACTTGTGGCAAGAGTTTCTTCATGTTTAACCTTGCCATGAATAATAGAAGTAAATGTATGCTTCTTGTGCTTCTCAACTGTATGCCAAACCTTTGAAACCCATGGACAAGTAGTATCAATAATATGACAACCACGCTCATGCAAAAGCTGCATCTCTTGAACTGTTGCACCAAATGCGGGCAAAATAACTACATCACCTTCGCCAACATCTGAGAAATCTTTGATACCATTTTCAGCAGAAATAAAACGTACATTCATATTTCGCAAATGATCATTAACCGAAGGGTTATGAATAATTTCATTAGTTATCCAAATATTTTCATTTGGATAATGGCGCCTTGTCTCATAAGCCATTGCCACCGCACGTTCTACACCCCAACAAAAACCAAACGCCTGAGCGAGCTTCACGCGTAAGCGACCATGCTCCAACAAATATCCATTATCTCTAATCGAAGTTATCAAACTACTTTGATAGGCCTTTTCGAGCGCCTGGGCCCTTTTAGTAGGCGAGCCAAAACCTCTCCTGTTATATCGATCAGAATGATGTAGAGATCGCTTAAATGCTTGTGTATCCATAACAAAGCATTCTAAGACAAATTGAATACTCTATCCACAAACGATCCATCTATATACATAAAAAAAAGCCTGGAGATAAACCAGGCTTTAAAAAAAAAGATGTTTTAGACAATCAATTTCCAGCAGAAGCAAAGTCTGGATATGCCTCCATACCATGCTCACCTATATCTAAGCCAGAGATCTCCTCATCTTCTGATACACGAATTCCACCAAAGAATATACCTATAACTTTCCAAGCCAACCAACAAGTTGCAACTGTCCAAATCGCATATGCAGCACAACCGACAATCTGAATCCATAACTGACTAAAGCCCCCACCTGTAAATAGACCAAGACCTGCGCCAGAACCTTGAATATCGTAACCCCAAAAACCAATCACCAATGTTCCCCAGATCCCGCAAACTCCATGTACAGAAAACGCACCTACAGGATCATCTATACCCAATGAATCCAATGCAGAAACTGAGAAGACAACAATTACTCCCCCAACCAAACCAGCTAACCATGCTCCCGCCATCGTGAGATTTGCACACCCTGCAGTAATGCTTACCAATCCGGCAAGTATTCCATTGATAATCATTGTCAAATCAGGTTTCCCAGAAGTTAAAGTCGAAATTACAGTTGCACCAATTGCTCCACCTGCAGCCGCAAGAGTTGTGGTGACAGCTACATATGGAACCCATTGATCCATAGCGAGTTGAGAGCCAGGATTAAAGCCATACCAGCCAATCCAAAGAACAAGTGCACCAAGAGTAGCTATTGCCATGTTGTGTCCTGGCATTGCCTGAGCTTTACCGTTGACAAACTTCCCAAGACGTGGGCCTAGCAACATTGCTCCTACCAATCCAGCCCAAGCACCAACAGAATGCACAATTGAAGAACCTGCAAAATCAATAAAGCCAGCTTCACTCAGCCAACCTCCATTCCATTGCCAACTTCCTGAGATGGGATAGATGAAAGCTGTAAGTACTAATGAAAAGACAACAAATTCTCCAAATTTCACACGCTCTGCAACCAATCCGGAAACAATAGTTGCAGCTGTCCCAGCAAAAGCAGCTTGAAAAAGGAAATCAACTGTTGGGACTAGACCTGCTTCACCAATAACTTCAGGAGTAACAGTTGGGTCAAAGAAAAGACCGTTAAAGAAAAGCCAGCCTGCTGCAATGGCATTGCCATACATCAATGAATAGCCGACAAACCAATAAGCTGTTACAGCTAAGGCGAAAACAAAAAGATTTTTAGCAAGAATATTTACTGCATTTTTTTGGCGACACATACCTGCTTCAACCATTGCGAAGCCGGCGTTCATAAATATCACCAGAATCGTAGCGATTAGAAGCCAAAGATTGTTTGCAAGGAAAGCCGCACTCAATTCAGGCATCTCTGCTGCATGCGCAGAGAGATTAAATAGTCCCAAACCGAACAAAGCTATTGGTACACAAGCCCACCACATCAATGAACGCTTTGAGCCGAAGCCTCGGATAGTTCTAAGAAGAAGCATCGGCCCTTCAATAAGGCTTGCATCTTGAAGACGCTTACCTCGTCGCCTTAAAGGCGAGGCACTAGCATTAGTCATAAAAAATCAAGTAATAGCTTCAAGTTCATCCTTGCTCAACTAATTAAGCAAAGTCAAAGACAAACTGAAAACTTTTAGAACAATCCTAAAATGGTCTTTTACAGGAATTCATCTTGTTATCGTTGATACAAACATAACAAGATTTTAATTATTCAACTCATCAAGCTTGGTTGATGAGTGAGATAAGGTTTTTGTCCTTCCCAAGTGATGCCATCCAAATGGAAGCCAAAGCAACAAGGGATAACCTCAACCCCAGCATCGATTGCCTTACGAAAAAGTTTCCCATAAAGGAGATCTGCAGTGTCCCCAGGAGCAAAAATATCGACATCAGACCTACTAAGGCATGGAATTAAAACAGCTCTGTTTTGGGGTAAAACATCAATCAGTTCTTCCAAATGCTTTTGACCTCTTTGAGTGACAGTATCGGGAAAAATTGCTGTTGAGCCATCGGTCCAGGTGGTATTTTTTATCTCTATATATATCCATCTAGAATCAGACGAACTACTTTCAGGAATAAGAAGTAAATCAATACGACTTCGATTTTTACGTCCATAAACAACTTCTCGACGTATTTGGCCAATTGCACCAAAAACATTATTTAAAAGTCCAGTTTCAATAGCAATTCTCAGAAGAGTATTAGGCAATGATGTATTCACCCCTACCCAACATGAAGTCCCATGCGCTCCTTGGACCTCTGCTTGTTCCCATGTCCAAGACAATTTCCGGTTAGGAGAAGGTGAATATCGAAGTCTTACTCTTTGTCCAGGATGCAAAACACCTCTCATTGGACCAGTATTGGCGCAATGAGCAGTAACTACTTGGCCATTGGATAGTTCGACATCAACCAAAAAACGCTTGTATCGTTTTAACAATCTACCTTCAACAAGTGAAGGAAATGCCATCAGAGGCTTTGCAGGCATGAAGGACTTAAAACTCTCTCTTAATCGTGCCTTAAAAAAACCGAAACATGCGAATTAGATGATCTTTTTAGCAACCTAAAAGAATGGCGAGATCTCTAAAAAGCATTGCCCTGATTGTTAGTTTAGGGACTTTGCTAAGCAAAGCAGGGGGGCTGACCAGACAGCTCTTAATAGCTGGGGCCTTTGGAGTCGGCGCTGCCTATGACGCATACAACTATGCATATATTCTTCCTGGATTCCTTTTAGTTCTTTTAGGTGGACTAAATGGACCTTTTCACAGCGCCATGGTTAGCGTTCTTAGCAAAAGGCCCAAAAAAGAAAGTGCCTATGTACTAGCTGCACTTAGCACAATGATTGGTTCACTCCTCATTGTCGTGACAGGTGTACTAATTATTGCAGCAAACCAAATTATCAAAATTGTTGGTCCAGGACTTGATCCAGAAATTCACAGAATTGCAGTTATTCAGCTACAAATCATGGCTCCCATGGCTTTATTAGCAGGACTAATAGGGCTGGGATTTGGCTATCTAAATGCAACCAATCAATTCTGGATCCCTTCGATCTCACCTCTAATGTCCAGCATCACTTTAATTCTTGGGGTTGGGCTGTTCTGGATGCAAACTGGAGCAGAAATCGGAGCAATGAAACTTGCGATACGAGGAGGAATGGTTCTTGCGATATCGACATTGACAGGAGCTTTATTTCAATGGCTCATTCAATTGCCTGCATTACTTCAAAAAGGAGTTAGGGGAATTAAGTTGATCTGGGACTGGCGACATCCAGCAGTTAAAGAAGTCTGGAAAATAATTGGACCTGCAACTTTTTCATCTGGGATGATGCAAATAAATGTTTGCACTGATTTATTTTTTGCTTCAGCAATTCCTGGAGCTGCAGCTGGACTTAGTTATGCAAGTCTCTTAGTTCAAGCCCCCCTGGGATTGTTCTCTAATGCATTACTAGTACCTCTTCTGCCAACATTCTCACAACTTACAAAATCCGAAGATAGAGAAAAATTAATCGCAAGGGTTCGCCAAGGAGTAATGCTTTCAACCGCAAGTATGGTTGCAACAGGTGCATTATTCGTAGCGCTAGGTACACCTATAGTTGCAATCATTTATGAACGAGGCGCATTTGACAGTAATGCAGTCAGTCTTGTTGCAAGTTTACTAATCGCATATGGTTTATGCATGCCTGCCTACCTTTGCAGAGATTTATTAGTTCGTGTTTTCTATGCTCTAGGTGATGGAATAACACCTTTTAAGCTTTCTACAATTTGTATTGTATTAAATGTTTTATTTGATTGGCTATTAATAGGTGGCCCTAGCCCATGGGGGGATCAACTACCATTTAACTTTGGTGCTCCAGGTCTTGTTATCGCTACAGGTGCAGTAAATCTATTTAGCTGTGTAACTCTAATCATAATCTTAAAACAGAAACTAGGGAAAATACCTTTAAAAGAATGGTCTAAAGACCTAGCTAAACTTTTCTTTATAGGATCTTTAGCTGGTATATCTGCATGGATAGTAAAAAATCAATTACATTGGCCAACAAATTTGCTTGGATTACTTTTACAAGTAACTATTTCATCACTAACAGGGCTAATTATATTTTTCTTTATTAGCAATTTCCTTGGAGTCAAAGAAGTCAATCAGGCATTTTCAAGTCTTCGCAAACAAATTATTCATCATCAATTTTGACATGGCGTTCAGCTCTTACCTCCAAAGGGAAACCCAGACTATTTTCCCCAACAAACTCTGGACCTTGTACTGAAACGATACGAGCTTCAATTCCAAATTCTTTAAAAGCAGTCTCCATCTCTTGAATTAATGATTTCTCAACTTGAGCCTCAGCATTAACAACTTTTCCAATAAGTCTCTCACCTAGACGCCCTAGGCGCTTCCGTACAACTTCTCGGGCATTAGTGACCTCGATAATCAGCACGGGGCATCCTTTAGTAATACAACCTTATCTGCAATAGGGGTCCAAAATCTCTTCTAAATCAAAAAGCTGACCCGTTGGCATTAATCTAGCCAACGGTAAGCGAGTATTCCCTCCAGCCACCTCGACTTGAACTGATTCCACAGCTTGCCGTGCTGCCACATTTGCACCCTGAGCAAGACGGGCATTGCATTCAAGTGCTAATGCTTCGGCCAAGCCGGCATCACCAAGATATAGGTGCCAACTAGCTATTTGCATATATAGACGATCTGCAATAGCAAGCTGGAGATCTTTAAGCTCTTCCGATGAAAGCGTCATAAAAAGGAAAATTTCCCAATCAAGAATCAAAAAGTTTGAGAGCAAAAGCCAAATTCAGTTTTAAGTTTCTAGTTGCAACAAAATCGAAACTCGAAACAAAAAATCAAAAACCATTTTCCAAACCATCACATTATTTGGATTGGGATACAAATGCTCAGGAGAAATCCTAAGGAAAATTTCAAATGTGTAAAAACACTATTCCCATTCAAGGGAGTCTATCCAGCAGAATAAAAGCCAGTTGTCAGGGGTATTCAAGCTGCCAACTCATCTCAATTTTCCGTGAAGAATCGAGATGAATTTCTTCTTTTGTAGCTTTATAGCAATGAGTTGGTTGACGAAGGCACCCTTAATAGAGTCTTATAAAAACTTGAATGCGCCTGTAGCTCAGCGGATTAGAGCATCTGACTACGGATCAGAGGGTCGGGAGTTCGAATCTCTCCAGGCGCGTTTTTACAAGTCCCTTAGAAAAGTTTTTTTGCTGTCGACTTTTCAATCAAGAAGAAAGAAAGTTTTCCAGAGTGGGATTCTTTGCCTACGATCCCAATGCTTTTAAGTCCAACAAAATGGAGAACGGCTCCTTGGCTTCAATTAATGCCGATTTGTCGGCCTCGGACAATGCCATTGCCTATTTAATTGGTCAGGAGCGGCAGAGGCAAGAAACTCATCTCGAATTAATTGCAAGCGAAAACTTTGCTTCCAAGGCCGTAATGGAAGCTCAAGGTTCTGTATTGACCAACAAATATGCAGAAGGACTTCCTCATAAACGTTATTACGGAGGCTGTGAGCATATCGATGCAATTGAAGAGCTTGCTATTGAAAGAGCAAAAAAACTCTTTGGTGCGTCCTGGGCAAATGTTCAACCACATAGTGGCGCTCAAGCAAATTTTGCGGTTTTCCTTGCCCTGCTTAAACCAGGCGAAACAATTATGGGGATGGACCTCTCTCATGGTGGCCATCTCACGCATGGATCTCCTGTAAACGTCAGTGGGAAGTGGTTCAAAGTGGTTCATTACGGAGTTAACCCTGAAACCCAGCAGCTGGATATGGAGGCCATTCGCGAGAAAGCACTTAAACATCGTCCCAAATTAATTATTTGTGGGTATTCCGCATATCCACGCACTATCAATTTTTCCGCGTTCCGATCAATCGCAGATGAAGTAGGTGCATATCTCTTGGCTGACATTGCTCATATAGCTGGTCTTGTCGCTACTGGACTGCACCCAAATCCCTTACCCCACTGCCATGTAGTAACTACTACAACCCACAAAACCCTAAGAGGCCCAAGAGGAGGACTAATTCTCTGCAATGATAAAAATCTTGGACGTAGCTTTGACAAGTCAGTATTCCCAGGTACTCAAGGAGGCCCCTTAGAACATGTGATCGCAGCAAAAGCTGTGGCATTTGGTGAGGCCATGCAACCAGGTTTCCATATTTATTGCAAAAATGTTATTCACAATGCTCAAGCCCTAGCTAAACGAATTAAAGAAAGAGGAATTGATACAGTTAGCAATGGAACTGACAACCATATAGTTTTACTTGATTTGCGCAGCATTGGGATGACTGGAAAAACTGCTGATTTGCTTATTGGGAGTGTAAATATCACCGCCAATAAGAACACAGTGCCTTTTGATCCCGAATCGCCTTTTGTAACAAGTGGAATTCGATTAGGCACAGCAGCACTTACTACTCGGGGATTTGACGAAGATGCATTCACACAAATTGCTGATGTAATAGCGGATCGACTTCTGAAGCCTGAAGATTCCGAAGTGGAGTCGAAGTGTCTTTCAACAGTGCAGGCTCTATGTTCAAAATTCCCTCTATACCGTCCTCAACAAAATCCTGCGATTGCCTGAGTGGACTACTGCCAAGAAATCAAAAATAAATCTGTCTAGGATCCCATTAGCAAACCCTTAATTGGGTCTCATCTATAAGGAGCAAAGTTGACTTTCGCGAGCAGCCCACTCGCATTCGCTTCAGCGACTTTTGGCATGGCGGCTTTTATTACCGCTGTGTTGATTCCATGTGTCAGATCTCTCGGCATGAATCTTGGACTAACTGATCAACCTGACCCTCGAAAACAACACAGTAATCCAATTGTTCGAATTGGAGGAGTTGGGATGGTAGTGGGGTTTTGTATCGCACTTTCAATTACATGGATGATTGGAGGTTTTAACTTTATTACCAGCACAAAAGATCAATTAATCTGGTCCACACTCGCTGGAGCGCTTTGTTTCTTTGTTATTGGTTTAGCTGATGATCTATATGCTTTATCTCCATGGCCCAGATTGACTGGTCAAATTGCAATATCATTTGCCATATGGACACAAGGTATTCGCATTGGAACAATAGAAATACCCTTAGTTAATCAAGGAAGTTCATCTTTCACTTTGCCTGATTTTTTAAGTCTTGCGACAACAGTGATCTGGCTTGTAGGGATAACTAATGCAATCAATTGGTTAGATGGTTTAGATGGTTTAGCAGCAGGAGTTGCAGGGATAACTGCAATCAGCCTTATATCTGTTTGTTTTTCACTTCATGAAATTGCAGCTGGTTTTCTTGCAGCAGCATTGGCAGGATCTTGCTTTGGGTTCCTAAGACATAACTTCAATCCAGCAGGGATTTTCATGGGTGATGGAGGCTCATATTTTTTAGGTTTCACCCTGGCAGCAATTAGCATTGTTGGCCCCGCAAAAGGACTTACAACATTAAGCTTGCTACTACCTTTAATCATTTTCTCAATTCCCCTTGCTGATATGTCTGCAGTGATAATGGGACGCCTCAAAGAAGGGCGCTCTCCGTTCAAGCCAGACAGAAGACATCTACATCACAGATTGGTACAAGCAGGTTTTGGCCATCGCAAGACAGTCCTCTTGATTTATGTTTCCACTCAATGGATAGCAGCCTTGGCATTAGTTTTAGTAAATGCCGAAATGCGTTTTCTTTGGCTAGCCTTGTCAACAACAATCCTAGTGACCACTATTGTAAATATTCGTCGAAAAGGAACATTTCAAAAGAAGATAACTTTGAAAAATCTTCCTCTTAAAAAAACAAATTAAAATGGGGGATCTTTTAGATAAGCATGACTCATAATTCCACTAATTATGGTGTAGAAATCCTTTGCATAGGAACTGAACTTCTGCTTGGTAATATTCTAAACTCCAATGCCAAATGGCTTGCCATTCAATTGGCATCATTGGGACTACCTCATTACAGGCAGACCGTGGTAGGTGATAATTCTTATCGCCTTGAAAAGGCTTTACTTGAGTCTAGTGAGCGAAGTCAAATACTTGTCACTACAGGGGGACTAGGACCAACTCCTGACGATCTAACTACTGAAACAATTGCTTCAACATTCAATACTTCACTTGAAGAAAGATCTGAAATCTTGGACGCTATAGAAGAAAAGATGAGTCTAAATGGATCACTAACAGCTCAAAGTAATAAGAAGCAAGCTTACTTTCCAATAGGAGCAAAGATCATTCCAAATCCAACTGGAACTGCTCCAGGAATGATATGGGTCCCTAAACCGAATTTTACGATAATTACACTCCCAGGAGTTCCATCTGAAATGAAACAAATGTGGACAGAGACTGTTTTACCTTGGCTGAATAAATGTGGAATAGTCAAAGACACATATGTAAGCAAAATAATGAGATTCACCAATATTCCGGAATCAAGTCTTTCTGATCAAATCAAAGATTTACTGTCTAATAATAATCCTACTGTTGCACCTTATGCAGAGCTTGGAGAAGTCAAATTAAGATTAACCGCTAAAGCAAAAGATTCCAAACAAGCCAATAAACTTCTTCGCCCTATAGAAGAAGCATTAAAGCAAAGACTTGGAGACCATTACTATGGCTCCGATGACGAAAATATGGCGTCTGTAATACTTAATCTGCTTCAAAAAAAAGAACAAACCCTTTCAGTTGCAGAATCATGTACTGGTGGTGGTGCAGGAGCCTTAATTTCCTCAATCCCAGGCGCTTCAAAAGTATTTAAAGGAGGAGTAATTGCTTATAGCAATACCATAAAAGAAAAAATTCTTGGAGTCCCTTCAGACATCCTCAATTCGTACGGAGCAGTCTCAAGCCAAGTGGCCAAAGCGATGGCTGAAGGGGTTCGAGAGCAACTAAATACGGACTGGGCTATTGCAATAACTGGTTTAGCAGGTCCTGAAGGTAAAACAAAAGACAAACCCATAGGTCTAGTGCATATAGCTGTAGCTGGTCCCGGAGTATGTAAAACGATCACCGAGAAGTTTGGATCCCATAGAGAAAGAGTATCAATTCAAAAATTGAGCATTGTTCGCAGTTTAGATAATTTGCGTCAGCTGCTAATCGCTCGGGTATAAGGTCTATCTTATCGACCTTGAATTAAATCTTGAGCTCAGGCACGCTCTACGACAAAGTGTGGGATTTACACCGGATAGCAGAACTACCTGGTGGTTCAACACAACTTTTTGTAGGACTTCATCTCATTCATGAGGTAACAAGTCCTCAAGCTTTCTTCGCGTTAAAAGAAAAGGGTTTGAGGGTCCGATGTCCTGAGCAAACGGTGGCAACTGTAGATCACATCGTGCCTACTACTAGTCAAGACAGGCCATTCGCCGATCCTCTAGCAGAAGAAATGCTTTGCACATTAGAAGAGAACTGCGAAATTCATAACATCAAATTTTATGGCTTGAAAAGTGGCAATCAAGGAATAGTCCATGTCATAGCGCCAGAACTAGGCCTAACGCAGCCTGGCATGACAGTTGTATGCGGTGACTCTCACACTTCTACTCATGGAGCTTTTGGAGCGATTGCATTTGGGATTGGCACCAGCCAAGTGCGAGATGTTCTGGCCAGCCAAAGCCTAACAATGAACAAATTGAAGGTAAGGCGCATTTGGGTAAACAACACTCTTAAAAAAGGCGTTTATGCAAAAGATCTGATCCTGCACATTATTCATACTCTTGGAGTTAAAGCTGGGGTTGGTTATGCATATGAATTCGCAGGACCAGCAATCGCAAGTCTTTCTATGGAAGAAAGAATGACTATATGCAATATGGCTATTGAAGCAGGTGCTCGATGTGGATATATCAATCCAGATGAAGTCACTTTTAAGTATTTAGAAAATCGACTTCATGCCCCAAAAGAAAGAAATTGGACTCAAGCAATTTCCTGGTGGAAAACTATTAGTAGTGATGAAAAAGCCATATTTGATGATGAAGTTGATTTTGACGCTTCAAAAATCCCTCCAACTGTTACATGGGGAATCACCCCTGGGCAAGGGATAGGTATTGACGAGAAGCTTCCAGACCCAGAATCTCTTTCCCCCTCAGAGAAAACAATTGCTCAAGAAGCATACAATTACATGGGACTTACACCAGGGGGGACAATTTTAGATCTTCCCATCGATGTTTGTTTTATAGGAAGTTGCACCAATGGGCGACTAAATGATTTAAAAATTGCCGCCTCGATCGCAAAAGGACGACATGTAGCAAAAGGTATAAAAGCATTCGTTGTACCTGGCTCAGAAAATGTTGCAAAAGCAGCTGAAGATGAAGGGTTGGTCGAAATTTTCAAAAATGCTGGTTTTGAGTGGAGAAAACCGGGTTGTTCAATGTGCTTAGCAATGAATCCTGATCGATTAGAAGGTAGACAAATAAGTGCAAGTTCAAGCAACCGAAATTTCAAAGGGCGTCAAGGTTCTGCGACTGGTCGCACCTTACTAATGAGTCCAGCGATGGTAACAGCCGCCGCAATCACTGGGAGGGTAACAGATGTACGCACTCTTCAATAAGAAAATTTTTTTTCACCAGAAATTCACCTTGAATCAATGAAAGATCAGCCATCCTATCCAAAAGGTCCTATTACCCAAATTTATGGACAAGCTTTTACTTTACGTGGAGATGACATAGATACAGATCGAATTATTCCTGCACGATTCCTTAAATGTATTAGTTTTACATCTCTAGGAGATAAAGTTTTTGCAGATGACCGCAGTGAAATGAATGGTCATCATCCTTTCGACTTAAACATAAATAAGGGTGCATCAATATTAGTAGTTAATGATAACTTTGGCTGTGGCTCTAGCAGAGAGCATGCCCCACAAGCACTAATGAGATGGGGCATACGTGCACTTATTGGTCAAAGTTTTGCGGAAATCTTTTATGGAAATTGTCTATCTCTAGGTATTCCCTGTGCGACTGCATCAGCCAAAACAATCAATGCCATCCAAAATCACATTGAGAATGACAATCGTCACTATTGGACCTTAAAGATCAAGAAAAAGAAAATATTTTCGAATGATCAAGCATGGGAAGTTGACATCCAGCAAGGTCCATTAGAAATGCTTGCTACTGGCAAATGGGATGCAATATCACAGCTAATGTCGAATGAAGAAGACTTATTGAAAGTCAAAAATAAACTTCCATACCTGAATCAATTTAAAAAATTTTAGATTACAAACTAACGATAAACCTATCTTATTATCTTTCCTGGATGAATGGAAGTCCTTTGCCATTATAATTGAAGTCATTAAATCTAATAGTCATACCGCCAACACCTTCCTTAGGCTTATAAAATAAACCTAAGTCATAAGACCTACGTTGCCATCTAAGCCCAAAACTTGAATTAATCGCCTGGCCATAATACTCAGAACCCTTGTCAATATTGAATTCAAATCCTGTATCAAATACCAATGGCCCAGCTATTTGTTGAGAGAGAGAAACTGACATCCTTCCCAAATCAACAGCTTTATCAAAAGAAAAAGGGCTATCACCTTGTTTAATAGTCCCTCCTACAAAAACTCTAAGCTTTGTATAATCAAAGTATTGTCTTGCAAAATTACCTAACGTCAAAGCAGGTCCTGCACTAAAGCTAATAGTATTTTGGACTTCTCCACCTTCATAAGCTGAAAATGCCGTACTAAACTTAGTATTAAAGGTTAATCCTGGGATGATAGGTTCTGGAGAATACTTATAATCGGAATAGATGCCAAGATTGCTTTTATTGCCTCTCCAAATAGGGTAGCTACTATTCAACTCAGCGTATATATTACCTCTCCAAAGAAAAGAGATTTCCTTGTTCTCAGACTCCTCGGCACGATATCTACCCAAACCTAATCTTACAATAAAATTATTATTTATAGTAGAAATTTTAAAGCCACTTTTCTTTTCCAAAAAACCACCATACGCCGAATAAATCTCTGTATTACCCAATGAACCATTCCATGTCCTATATCGAAAGGTTCCAAACAAATTGATCCCAATATCATTTATCCATGGCAAATCAAAGCTATTACTTAAAGTACTCCATAATCTTGAGCCATTAGAAATCCTTTCATTATTAAGAGTACTTAAATCAGCCTGAGTATTTAGATTCCAATCTAAGATCTTGCCTTTGAGCTCCACTTTCATTCCAAAGAAATCAGCCAAAGTAGTTGCAGTAGATACCTTCTCACTATTTGAAGGCTTTCCCTCAGCTATATAACTATTGGTCGTACCATTTAGCATACGTTGCAACATCAATTGGGGCTGGAAATAAACTTCATAACTTTTACCTAATCTCCATGGCCTAAATTGTCGTCCTATAAACAATCCATCTCTATCTTTATTATCAATTCCAATAATCCAGCGATTAACCAATTCTTGTTTTCTCTTAATTCTTTGCTTACGTCGAAAAGGGAAGGAAAATCTATCTTCAAGTATAAGTTTACTTCGTTTGCTTCTTATCAAGATATCCCCATTGCTCTCCTCAATTGCTATCACATCTTCAGCATCCAGTCGTGATTGAGCTGGAGTAAGAGGGTCATTAGTAAAACTCACAAAATCAGCAGTCCATCCATCTGAATTAATAAAGACTCTGTCTGCTTGAATCCGCCATTTCCTAATCGAACCTGTTATTAATTTTTTGTTCAATCTAGAAATTCCCATTGCAGAGAATGCATTGTTTCCCTGTATACCTTTTTGCCTAGAAGGTATACCAAATTGACCTTGAAAAATGAATTTATCTCTTAATTTTATTTTCCGAATTTGCTGATTCGATTTAGAGATCGATTCTTCCCTAATCAACTCTTGCTGAAATGGCTTCATCCTATTTAAATTGTCTTTGCCTTTGCTGAAATGATCTGGATGATCCTGAAAACTAATTTCTGCTTTACCTAATGAGCTAATTTGATTCTCATCATCTAATTCTTCTTTGATAGCGTTATTGGCTTTCAAGGATTTCAATTCTTCATGAATGCCAAACAAATTATTTTTATATTTTGATTTGGAATTTGGACAACCTAAGGGTGGCTTAAGGCTTTTTTGCTTATAAAAATTACTATCTTGACCCCAATGATATCTCAAGCCAAGGAGATAAGCATTACTACCTTCTTTTACACCACTATATATTCCATAAGCACCCGAGCGATGATGAATTCTTCCTATTAAAGATAATCTTTCAGAAAGCTCTGCTTCTAATTCAAGACCTAAATAATTTAATAATTTAGCATATTTATCTCTATAAGTTCTTTCATAATTGCTGAAGTCTGTGTTATAACTAACTCCTTCAATAAGAGCAAAGCTTAACCAAGGACGGACCCAAACTCTTGCTGCTATTCCTAGCACGATTTCTCCAAATTTCTGTCCGGAAGTTGTGGAATTTGGTATGTCCTGATTGAATCTACCTCCCACTTGCTCGTTAGCTATATGCCTGAAAAAGTCAGTTTCGAGTTCAATAGCAAATGGACCATTGCGATAAATTCTTTTATGAAGGCCTAAGCCTAAAAGATATTCTTCACGAAATAATCCATCAAATAAAAAAGTCTCTCCAAACTTTGCATCAGTCATCTGCCCCCCCCAGAAAGTTATTGCCCAGGGATTTGGATGCCAGTTGGGGATAGGCAAAATACTAGGGGGGCATGATATCTCTAAGTTTTTTTGATTTCCTTTTAATACTTTAACTGAAGCAGGAAATTGATTTTCTATGAAAGTATTGTATGAGTCATCACTCTCAAAATCTCTATCAGGCTTCTTTTTATTATTATTTGCTATCTTGATTCTTTTATCTACATTCCCATTAGAATTTCCCCTAGAATTCTTATCAAAGATAATCTCTTTGTTTTCCAGGTCCGAATTTAGATCTTCAAGCAAATTATTTAGTGTAACAACTCCATAAACATCTTGCAGCTCTCCAGACTTATCATCTAATTGATAACGTAAATATGATGCTTGTAAGTATTGATTCCCCTTTTTGAAATGTACACTACCTAAAGCATAAAGTGTTTGTGAGGCATTATCAAACTCAATTCGATCGGCTTTCAAAATGTAGCCACTTATAAATGCTTCGGCATTCCCCTCGGCTACAAATCGCTCTTTCTCTGGGTCATAACTCTGATAATCAGACCTGACTCTTAGCTCCATTGGTGGAGCGAAAGAAGGATTAACTTGCTTTGTTACTTCATTGTCTAAGGCAATACTTACCTCTTTCGAAAGAGATGCATAGACGCCACCAGACAATAGGCCCATCCCACTTGTAGAGATGAGTCCAATAGCCCAAATATGTTGAGGTATCGCTGCCAAAAAACTTTAGTAGAAGCATGCGATCCTGCCATATAGAACTCACACACTGGAATTTTTCAGACCAGTGTGTGTCGTGACTATTTAGGTTTACTAGCCTTGCTTTTTAATCCTGAGGACTTTCGAGATCCTTTCTTGCAGGAGTTCTAGTTGGATCACTGGCTAAGAATCCAAAGAGAAATACACCGACAAAAAAGAAGACGACCGTGTAGACGGAAATCTTAAGAGCGAGCATGGATACTGCAACGTCTATGTAAGCCATCACATCTTATTGGTCTTAGTGATGAATTCAGCAATCGAAGGGGGCTAACCCCCTTCGATTGGCTTGGATTGAAATGTTTCTCAGTGGCTAAAGGCAAATTTCCACAGAATCAAGAGGGATTTCAACCCAATCAAAACAGAAGTCTCAATAAAAAATCAATCCCAAAAGCGTCACAAGCTCTTAACAAAACAAAAATGACCTTCCCAAGCAATCTCATCCCATAAATAAAGCAAAGCAGTTCAAAGTCCTATCCCTGAGGTCTATCCAGATGAGCAAGCGTCAATGAATAAGCTGAAATTGCGCTTTCTTCAAAAGAGCAGAAGTAAGAACTTGCATCAAATCTCTGCAAAAAATCATTATCTGAAGGGGGTTTGCCCATACAATGTTCATGCTGAAAAAATTTTAGATTTGCCATCGCCATGGGACAAAAAACAGTTATTGGAAGTTTTCTCAAATCCATTGGCAACTCTGGCCAGGGAAAGGTAGTGCCAGGCTGGGGAGCTACCCCTGTAATGGCTTTAGTTGGATGCTTACTACTTGTATTCCTTGTCCTAATGCTCCAGATCTACAATCAGTCACTTCTGCTCCAAGGAACCAGTATTGATTGGAATGGCATTTGAGCTGGATATTCCAGCTTGAATATTTAAAGAGCTAAGTACCCCTATGAACGTATTTGGCGTTGGTCTGCCAGAGATTGCAGTCATTGGGGCCTTGGCTCTAATAATTTTCGGTCCAAAGCGACTCCCAGAGCTTGGAAGAACACTTGGAAAAACTTTAAAAGGTTTTCAATCTGCATCTTCAGAATTCGAACGTGAAATTCAAAAGGCTATTGCCGAACCAGAAGAGCAAGACGATCAGGCTGCCAAAACAAGCTTCTCTGAAAGTGAGCCTTCATCTTCAGAGAAATTCCAATCCCCAGATGAAGCACTAAATCCTCCAAAAAATTAATTTGAATGAGTTCCGAAGATTTCGGATTATTTGTTGGCTTAGGTAATCCAGGAGCCAAATACTCAGAAACACGACACAATATTGGTTTTATGGCTCTTGAAAAAATTGCCAAGGATGAAGGAGCTAACTTTCGTAAACAAAAAAAATTAAATGGTCTTTTGACTGAAATCAGATATAAAAAAACAACTATTAGGCTTTTGATGCCAACCACTTTTATGAATGAAAGCGGAACAGCTATTCGAGCAGCATTGCATTGGTTCGGATTAAACACAAGCCAACTTGTTGTGCTCGTAGACGACATGGATTTACCTCTAGGGCGAATGCGATTTCGTACTAAAGGTGGATCTGGAGGCCACAATGGTTTAAAAAGCACAATCCAGCATTTAGGTACAGAAAACTTTTGTCGTTTAAGAATTGGGATTGGTGGTCCCACTTGTCTGCAAGCTGAGAGAAAAAGGCAAACCGTATCTCATGTTCTAGGGACATTTACCCCTACAGAAAAACCCCTAGTTCAGGATGTCCTCAATGAAGTAATGCTTGGATTGAAGCTAATGCAGGAATATGGGATTGAGAAAGCAACTACTCACATAAATTCCTATCACGTTCAACAGTTATTTTGACGCGCAATGAGTGCTCTTCCTAAAACAACAGCCCATCTAAGAGTTCACAGACAAAGCTTTCAAGACCAATACATAAATGGGGAAGTATCTGCAGGAGGATTTGAATGGCAGTTCAACTGGGCTTTTGGAAAAGGAGAGCTAGTTGTTGAGCCATCCCTAGGAAGAGCACTTATTCAAGATGCTCTCTTAAGATTTTTAATAAGAGCTGATTATGATTTAGAAGCTGGGGGTGATTATATTTTTACAGTCAGAGCAAAATTCTAAAGTTAGGGCTATCGGGCCATTGCAATTGTTTATTTAGATAATCTTCAATCAATATCAACGCTGCAACTGCATCTAAATGATCAGGAGGCACAATTAGTCCTTTAGGGAGCCAACGACGCCAACCAACTAACGGCCATAGCTCCCAATAACGATCACGTGCTCTAAGAGATGTACCACTTTCATCCACAAGATGCACAGGAGCAAGTTTATGGACTGCATCTTTCCAGTACTCACTACTAGTGCCATCTCCTAAGAGAATTAACTGAAATGGTCTTCTTTTATACCAATCATCAAGTACGTGAAGAACTCTTAAAGGAGATGCAATTCCACTCTCAAGAACTAATCCATCATCAAGATCTGCTAAAACCAGCCCACATTTATTACGGCCTGGGTCTATGGCTAAAACTCTTGTGATGGCTTCTACATCAAAGGTTATGGTTAATTATCCTCCTTAAGCTTCAGTACAACTGCCACACTATCTGCAATATCACTATTTCGCATGGCCACAGCTTGAATCTCCAACTTATTAGATTTTTTTTCAATCAATTTCTTTCCTAATTCATTAATTGCATTTGGGTCAAACTGCAATCCAGAACTTATAGAACCTCGTCTTTTAACTTCAGCCAAAGTTGAAGCCAGAAGCAATTTGACACGAGTTCTTATTTGCTGCAGGGATCTTTCATTACTGCTCAAGAATGCATTAGCCAACACTTCACCTTGTCTAACAACCGTTTTATTTTTACGTACATCCGGGAAAGCATATACTAAGTTTTCTCCAAGCAAGACATTGGCAGCAGATCTAATATTAACAACCCATGTTCCTTCTTCTCGAATAATTTCTTCAAGACGTTTAATGTCAGCTCTAGGTACAAGCAAAATCTGACGATTTGGTTTTTCACCAGGAAGAACCTTAGCAAATGCTTCAACATTTGCACGTTGCAATAATCTATCAATAACTGCTCTTGACTGACTTGGATTATCCAATCTAAATGTAACCGTTGCCAAAGATTGGCCACTACTCAAAACCAATTCCCCTCGTCTCAAAGCAATTAATTTATTTTCTCTTTGCTTTAGATCTTTTTCTGCTAACTTAATTTTTGCCTGCAATTTATCTAATTGAAACAAGCCCACTCTCAACTGCCTACTAACCAATAGCATCAACCCAAAAGATAGAGAAGAAATCAAACTTCCTGTTAATACTGTTATCAGTACAGCAGTGCTCCGAGGACGAAGATTAAATATAGTTAAACGTGCCTTTCCTACACGACTGCCAAGTCGATCTCCAAAAGTAGAAATCACTCCACCTAGAAGAAGTAAGGAGATAATCAAAAGCCAACCTGTCACGACAACAAAGCAATCAGTAAATCAGTCATAGACCTTCCTCATTAAAATTAAAAAATGGGGGGAAACTAGTTAAATTGTTTAGCCAATGCTATTGGATCAAGAACCGTAATTTTCTTACGGTAAATCTGAACCAATCCTGCATTGCGTAAATCACCCAATAATCTTGTAATAGTTACACGTGTTGAACCTATTGCTTCAGCAATAGCTTGGTGCGATAAACGCAAGTCAATAGTAATTCCACTATCGCCAGGTACACCAAAATCTCTGCATAGTACCAGCAAAAAACTTACCAACCTAGAGGACATATCTCGATGTGTAAGGGTCTCAATCATTGTCTCTGTCTGCAAGATCCGGCTTGACAATCCCTGCAGCAGCAAAAGCCCCACAGTAGTTTCTTGCTCAATTGCCTGCTTCACAGAAGCTGCAGGGGCTGTCAGCATTTCAACTTTGGTAAAAGCAACTGCGTGATAAAAACGATCTGCACGATGTCCTGTCAATAAAGAGAGAACCCCAAAAAGGCTATTTTCTCTAAGCAAAGCAACTGTTATTTCTTCACCTGACTCATACACTCTCGAAAGTCTTACTGCACCACGGCGAATCAAATAGACCTTCTCAGCTGGGTCCCCAGGAAAGAAAATAGTTTTTGACCTCTCTACAAGTTGTGAGCTGGCTCCATCCAGAGATCTAATCACCTCTTGGAGGGTAGGGGTGACAATTGGTTGATGGTTTTTCAAATCAGCTGTCCCCTACTCATTGAAATGAGAGGTGTAACTACTAAAACCTGACATTGCAGTGATCATCAATTCAAAACAGATTCAAAGACGCTAAGGAGTGGTGGCCTAAGAACTTGTAGCAATTACAACCTTTTCAGTCTTGAACATGTAAAAAAGAAAGTTGTAATGCTTGCAATTTCCGCAAAGCAGGTTCTGCAATATTCAAAAGACTATCTAATTGCCTCTTGTCAAACGGAGCTCCCTCTGCAGTCCCTTGCAGCTCAAGGAAACGTCCATGATCATCCATTACCACATTTAAATCGACGTCTGCTCTTGAATCTTCACTGTAATCAAGATCAAGCAAAGGAGTTCCGTCAATCAAACCAACTGACACTGCAGAAACCTGGCCTTTGACGGGATTGCATGACAATTTTTCTTCTGCAATTAATCTGTTGCATCCCTTCTGTAAAGCAAGCCAAGCGCCAGTTATCGATGCTGTCCTTGTTCCAGCATCTGCCTGAATGACATCGCAATCTATTAATAATGTCCTTTCCCCTAATGCATTCATATCAATTACTCCCCTTAAGCTACGACCAATAAGACGTTGAATTTCTTGAGTCCTTCCTGAAAGCTTTAGCAGTTCTCGAGAGTGGCGATCAGGTGTTGACCCTGGGAGCAAGCGATACTCAGCACTAAGCCAGCCTTTCCCTCTTCCTTTCCTCCAAGGAGGAACACTTTCCTCAAGACAAACGCTACAAAGTACGGCTGTATCGCCTGTGTGCACAATTAAGGAACTCAATGAAAACCGCATAGGATCCCACTGAACCTGAAAAGGTCTTAATTCTTCTGGCCCACGACCGTCGGCACGCTTTGTATTCGAAGAGGGCATTGGAATTCAAAAGAAAGGTAACCAAAGCAAGGCAATTTCCTCAAGCCTAAGCACTATGGATAGTGTCCTAGGTCTTGTGCAGCAAAATCATGGCGCTACATTTAAATAAATTCTAAGCCTGCCTCTTAAATATTGATGCCCAGAAGCCTTCTCACTAGTCAACAGTCATTTTTCGCCCCACAAGACTAAAAATATGCCTTCACCAGTTTTACAAACAAAAGATCTTCATGAAGGGAGATCTCATCTACATCTAGTAGTTCCAGAAGGACAACTCCAAGTTCACACTGCTCCATATCGAGGAAGTTTTTCTAGGGTCCTAAGTGAGGCTTTAAGAGCAGCAGGCTTAGGACGCAAAGTCCTTGTAGCTCAATTCTTAAAAGGTGGGGTTAACCAAGGACCATCTGGAACAGTTGAACTTTGTAAAACACTTAAATGGCTACGGCCAGCAATTCCATATTGTTTAACTGAGTGTTCTTCACAAAATACTCTTGAAGAAAGTCAAAATTTGAATCATCGAGCCGTTGAAGATATATGGGAAGTTTGTAAGACACATTTATTTAGTGGAGATTTAGACCAATTGGTATTAGACGAGATTGGGCTTGCAATTGAATTTGGATATCTCAAAGCAGCCGATTTAATTTCTACTTTGCAAGAACGTCCAAACACTATGGATGTCATTATGACTGGCCCATCAATACCAACTGAGGCTATTGCAATGGCAGATCAGGTTACTGAATTGCGCTGTGGTTTCTGATGCTAAAAAATGATCGCTGGATAACTGAGCAAGCTTTGGCAGGGATGCTAGAGCCCTTTCAAGAAGGACTTGTTAGACATCTAGACCCTGATTCCAAGCAAAAACCAGTATTGAGTTTTGGTTGCTCATCTTATGGCTATGACCTAAGACTCTCATCTAAAGAGTTTCTTATTTTCCGTCACGTACCTGGCACGGTAATGAATCCCAAACGGTTTAATCCTGCAAATCTTGAATCGACGAAACTTCAAAAAGATTCAGACGGAGAATATTTTATTCTCCCAGCTCATTCTTATGGATTAGGGGTAGCACTAGAAAAAATGAAAGTACCTCCGAATATCACAGTCATATGTTTAGGTAAAAGTACATATGCGAGATTAGGAATTATCGTCAATACAACTCCTGCTGAAGCAAGTTGGGAGGGCCATCTCACACTAGAATTCAGCAATAGTTCAGGTGCTGATTGTCGAATATATGCAAATGAAGGAATATGTCAACTCCTCTTCTTTGAAGGTGATCCATGCGAAACAACCTATAGCGATCGCAAAGGCAAGTATCAACACCAACCTGAACGCGTAACTCTCGCAAAGATTTAAAATGACAATTGTCGAGTTGATCGCAACAACTCCAAATGCAGAAAAAACCATGGCATATGTTGCCAGGGTAAGTAATCCTAATAATCAAAACAATGAAAATTTCTCGAAATTATTGGAATATTGCATAAAAAACGAACATTGGAGTGTATTTGAGCAGTCTTATATGACTCTACAAATTGAAACTAATCGCGGAATTGCCGCTCAAATACTTCGTCACAGATCATTCACTTTTCAAGAATTCTCACAACGCTATGCAAATAGTACGCAATTAGGAGAAATACAAATTCCTGAGTTGCGCCGACAAGATACCAAAAATAGACAAAACTCAATTGCTGACCTTTCAAGCGAATTAATTGACAAATTCACAACAAAAATGGAATTACATTTCCAAGAAGGGATAAGTTTATATGAAGAGATGCTGGAGGCAGGAATAGCAAAAGAGTGTGCACGTTTTATACTTCCATTAGCAACACCAACTAGAATATATATGACCGGATCATGTCGATCTTGGATTCACTATATCAGCCTCAGATCAGGACATGGAACCCAAAAAGAACATATGGATATTGCAAATGAATGTAAGAAAATATTTATCAATCAATTTCCTAATGTTGCAATCGCTTTAGGATGGAATGAATGAAAATTATAATCAATATCGCCTACTAATATGATTTGCTTGGCAATCAATTGCTACCATGACTCCTGGGTTTAAGGCTGTTTAATGCAATAATTTCATTCTCCTGAGATGAAGAATCCAATTTAGAGTTTGCGCCCACTCCTGCCAAGCTTGGCAGCTCTTTATCTTCGACTAAAGAGTTTACAAGAGCTTCTATTTCTTCTTTCGAACGAACGCCTATAGATTTCCCAATACACTTTCCATTTTTATCAAATAAATTTAATTGTGGAATCCCATTAACATCATATTTTTCAATCAAATCAGTCCAAAGCACATTCTCAATGTTCAACAAAACAAAGTCAATCTGGCTTTTACTTCTGTTTTCTACAGCAAGCATCGCTGGCGCCA
Organism: Prochlorococcus sp. AG-409-B05; assembly: GCA_003216075.1. Classification (GTDB taxonomy): domain Bacteria; phylum Cyanobacteriota; class Cyanobacteriia; order PCC-6307; family Cyanobiaceae; genus AG-409-B05. Next base: position 22,243 of record QCJK01000012.1, on the reverse strand, counting down.
TTTCTTTACAGGCTTCACACCAATCAGCATAAAATTCAAAAATTGTTGGTCGACCATTTGCTAACGCAACACCTGGATCAATAGATTTTCGAGCCAATACCTCCAGAGGGTGCTGAAAAGAAAAGCTCCCACGAAAAACAAACAAAAGAATAGCCAAAAAAAATGCAATAAATACAAGGAATATTCTTTGGAATTGACTTAAGGAATAATTGTCCTTACTAAAAGTCATCAGCTTTCAGCTATACTTTTGTAGTAAAGAGTCTAAAGTAAGAATCCAATCAAAAAGCAACGAATTTGAAAGCTTTGTAACAGGAGTATTAAGTGTAAACGCTCCAATAGCTCTAATTAAATCTTATATAACTCCAAAAATTAAACAAATCTTTCTTGATATAAAAAAGTATCTCAGGATATGGAGTTCCTTCTACTCAGAGTTGATGTTTTTAAGCTCACTAGGAAATGACCTTCATCGTATAGATTGAACTTGGTATTGTTCTATTAAACCTTTGGTTAAAGCCTAAAGCTTTATGGGTGACAAAGTGATAAAACCCATCGATAAAACGCAGAGATCAAAGATCCCGAGTTTTGGAACTGACGGCATACGGGGACAGGCTGGAACAGTATTAACAGCTGAACTCGTATTAAAACTGGGTTACTGGTGTGGTCAAACCCTCTCTGAGGAAGGGCCAATTCTAATTGGAAACGATTCGCGTAAAAGTGCAGATCTTATGACTGAAGCATTAACTGATGGACTGATAGCAGCAGGAAAGGAAGTGTGGACCCTTGGCTTATGCCCTACTCCAGCGATACCGGGATTAATAAAAAAATTTCAAACTGCTGGCGGGATAATGGTTTCTGCTAGTCACAATCCACCTGAAGACAATGGAATCAAAATTTTCAGACACGATGGGACCAAACTAAATCAAAAAGAACAAGATCTCATTAATTCAAAAATCCAAGCTTCATATTCAGGAGAAGAGATAAGACAAACTCAATTCAATACGAAAAAAAAATCTCATCATTCTGAATTACTAAAACACTACAAAGAAAGCTTATTGTCATCTGTAGGAAATCTAAGTCTAGAAAATGTCCCAATAGTTCTTGATCTTTGCTGGGGTTCAGCCACTGCATTTGGAGCTGAAGTTTTTAGAAAGCTTGGAGCAGACTTAACTGTGCTTCATGGAGAACCAAATGGAGATCTAATAAACGTAGGTTGTGGCTCAACAAATCTTGAACCTTTAAAAAAGACAGTTATCGAAAAGAAGGCAAAAATGGGATTTGCCTTCGATGGCGATTCGGATCGCATGATGGCAGTGGATGGTAAAGGTCGAGTGATTGATGGCGATCATGTCCTTTACCTTTGGGGATCAGCACTTGAAGAAAAAAATGCCCTGCCTAAGAAAATGCTTGTTGCCACCGTAATGTCCAATCTTGGTTTTGAGCGTGCATGGAATGCCAAAGGTGGGATTTTGGAACGTACGCCTGTCGGAGATCAATATGTATATTCTGCAATGTTGAAAACCGGTGCGGCTTTAGGAGGTGAACAATCGGGTCACATACTTTCTACCGCACACGGACTTTGTGGGGATGGAGTCTTGACTGCTTTACAACTTGCCACTATTTGCCATAGCAAAAATCTAAGTCTTGAAGAATGGTTAGATCAGAGTTTCACTGCTTTCTCTCAAAAATTAGTGAACATTCCGTTATCTCAATATTTCCACAGTACAGAATGGAAGGAATGTAAGCCTCTAACAGACGGAATACAAGACGCAGAACATGCACTCGGCAATGATGGAAGAGTACTTATTAGGACAAGTGGAACTGAACCCTTGCTAAGAATCATGGTAGAAGCAAGTGATCCAAGACTAGTAAACATATGGTCATCTAATCTTGCTCTAATAGCATCAGAGTATATGAGTAAAGATCATTGAGACAGTTTCGATATTTGAACGAAATAGGTATCAACTTAGAGCAAAAGTCATTAAACTTTATTTTCTTGGGAACATATTTTTTCAAAGTGATTTAATTCAGGTGTAAGCATATGATTCCTTTCATATAACATCCTATAGACTGGCAATCCCTGCTTAAGGACATAGGACTCTCTCTCTGTAGGCACATCCCAAGGGTTATCATTTAGCCATGAATCACCACAAGATTTTCGAGTAAAACAACCACTTAGTTCAATAAGGTAAACCATAGGTTCAATCACTTCTAACAAATCACTTTGCACAAAGAGCTCTCTACCTGCTTGCAATGAAGATGCCAATGAAAGCAGTAATTCAGGCTGCAATAGCCTACGTTTTCTATGCTTTCTTTTGAACCACGGATCGGGAAATTGTATTGATACCCTCTGAAGAACATCTAATGGAAGATTAATCAACCATTCCTGAAGACTAACATTGGCATTACAAAATAAAAAATGTATATTATTCAACCCGAGATGTTCTCTCTCTTTCTCTGCAGTGATCACTAAAGGATGACGAATTTCAAGTCCTAAATGATTCCAGTTGTCATGTAAAGAAGCTGTTTGCAGCAAAAACTGACCTCTTGCACAGCCTATATCTAAATGAATAGGTAAAGCACCGTTCTCGAATAACTCATCAGGAGTCAACAAACTTCTGTGAAGCTGGAAAAAACGACTTAGGGGATTGACATGCTGCCGCACTATGCAAAAAAATTCGTCTTAACTCTAGGGAAGTTTTCTCCTTAATAAACCCCAACAAGCTGTATAAGCATGAATATGAGTTGCAACTCCAACTGGACCAATTTCACCGTTACAAAAAACCCCAGCAATGGGCAGCTCATTTATCACCTCACGAGCTATCGCTACATCACCATTGAGACTCCCATACAAACTTGTTCCTCTTCCAAGGCAAGCAAACAATAAGCCACAAAGAGGAGGCTCATCAAACCTATTCAAGGAAGCTTTAAGAAGCTGCTCAGCTTGCTGTCTCGACGATTCAGCTTCTCTCAATTGAAACTGTACATTTTGACCAGCCCTAAGGCGATCTGCAACTGCTACTGCCCCATTAGTAGGGTCTATCCCAATCAAATTTCTCACCAAAAATGTTGCTTGTGCTCTAGGAGAACCGACTCCGCTAATGACCAAATCACTACACTCAACCCCTAAAAAGAGAGAGTCTCTAACCATATCCCTTTCTTCTTCAGATAAGTTTGACAATACTTGCTGCAAAAAGGCAGCAGGACTATCACGCTGTTCTTTATGACTGAGTTCCAAAAGAACATTTTTGTTGCATTGTTCAATTGAAAACACAGGCCCAATAGGTCTACATCCCTTTGCTACTAACGCTTCCAACATCCACTCACCCCCTATCGCTAAACCAATAGCTCCTTTCACTACTCGATCATTCAAAAAAAGCGAACCATGAGGAGCATTGTGAGGACCTGCAATTCCCCCAAGAGTGACTGCATTTGGATATGCATAATCAAGACCACTCAGAAGATCATTAATACCAATTGATGAAGGATCCACAAACAAAAGCATGCTGGTGCACTTTTCAGGCTCAATGCCTACCCAATCTTTCCAACTTTGAGAAGGGCCATCGAGATCTGGAAGGGATTTGAGATCTAACTCAAAAGGCTGTAAGTAAGCTCCAGGTAGACGCAACAGTGTCACACTCAAAGCAGGCTCCCTCTCAATCTCTAGTGAATTGCCCTGACTATTAGTTCCAATTACACCGCCACCAACACAACCCACCCAATGGGCAGCCTTCAATCGACTTTGTAATATAGGTAATAAACGATTCAAATCACTTGCAAAGTCTGTAGACGCAAAGACAATTGCCAAGTCAAAACTTGAAGTCCTTTCAAGGCTTTCAACTATCTCTTTAATTGCATCCTCTAGGGAAGGCTTTACGGACAATGCTGTCTGACAAGTTGGTCTGACCTCAGATCTTCTAAACCAATCGAAAGGATAAAAAGACTCCATAGATTTGACCCTAACAACCCTAGAAGTGCAATGGCTGCATTGATAATGGACTCTTACCGAACTTCTACTCGTGCCTGAAATCACATATCGCACCCTTGTGTGGCTTACATATCGTTTAGGTGCGACCTTTGCCATGGGCCTTCCATTGATACTCCTTGTATGGGCAACTCTTCGTAAAGAATCCTCCATAGTCAGATTACTGAGCATCTATTGGAAAACCTCCAGTTTGATTGCAATAAGCATGCTTTTAATAACTGGCCAGCGACAAATTGGATATTTAACAGCCTTTATTGCACCTTTTTTAGTAATTATTTCACTTTGGTTCTGGGTAGACCTAAATGAAGAGCTTACAGATTTACCTCCATGGAGACCTTTAGCTCTAACAGTAAAAATCTGGCGCTGGGCAGTGACTGGCCTAGGAATATTCATGGCAAACATGACCTTAATCAGCCTAAGTTGTCTAAAGAATGCAAACACGAACATCTGTCTTTCATGGCTTGAGGCTCCTCAAGAATTTCATCAAGCTACTCAAAAATTATTTAATTTTCTATTTGGTGCTAATTGGACAGAACCTTTAGCTGCATTTGTTGGATACGCAGCTCTAATGGCTTATTTAGTTGGTTTATTGCAATGGCTTCTAATCAAACTTCCCAAACAAGGAAGAATCGCTGGTGATTTCTAATCAAATAAAATCTCTAGGAAATATAAAGCTATTAAAAAATTTGGAAGATCTAACTAGGAATACAACTAATCAAATTGTGAGTTTTCAGAGTTTGATTGAAAAATAAAATCATTCAAAATAATCATTTGAAATATTAATATTTCGTGAAATAAGTAGTTCTATAAAACATCCTGCCAACTTTGACATAAATGAATCTACAGTTCCCAAAGAGACAAAATTTGTGAGTGGTGAGATATTAAAATGGCCTTTAGGTCCTCTAAAAGCAATAGTTTTACATGGGCTAATGACAACCAAAAGAATTCATTGGAAATAAAAGCCCTATGAAATCTGATATTAATCTCAAAAAAATTAATTTAAACTTTATTGTTTTAAAATATCAAAACAACGGCCACATACATTTAAATTCTCATTATTTTGACCTGTATCATTTTTATAATGCCAACAACGATCACATTTAATTCCTCTGGCCCTTGAAATCTCAATAAGTACAGAATCTGAATCCTGACTAGTTAAGAGCTCCGCCCATGGCTCACCACCAATTTGCAATTGAGAAACCAACAACCAATCCCGCAATCCATCTACCTCAACATCACCTTGACTAATAAGCCAATCAATTGCGTCTCTAAGTTCTTGAGATTTTGGTTCAAGACGAACAGCCGCCTCTAGTCCAGCGCCTAAGCCATGATTAACGCGGCAATCTTCTAAAGCTCTGTTTACCGAACTTCTAAGCTCTCTCAGATGAGAAATAGGAGATACCAGCGAACTATCTTTCCAAGAGTCAGGAACGTTAGGCCACCCTCTTAAGAAAACGGATTCTTCTTTTACAGAATAGGGAAGGTTTTGCCATATATCTTCAGCCATATGAGATAAAACTGGCGAAATAGCACCTGCAAATCGCTCAACAATTTCAGCCATCACATTTTGACAAGAACGACGACGCTGAGCATTTCTAGCGCTTACATACAATCGATCCTTAGCTATATCAAGATAGAAATTAGACAAATCAACAACACAGAAGCTTTGTATGATTTGGAAAAAGCGAGAGAAGTCATAAGTTTCAAATGCATCAGTAATATCATCTAATACTTCGGAGGTTCGATGAAGCATCCAACGATCAAGAAGTGGTAATTCCTGAACTTCTATATGGTCCCTTACAGGGTCAAAATCATGTAAATTTCCTAATAAATAACGTGCTGTATTTCTTACTTTTCTATACACATCAGACAATTGTCTTAAAATAGTCTCACCTATCGGAACATCAACCTCATAATCCACGGAACTAACCCATAATCTCAAAACATCTGCTCCATATGCTGGCTGTTGTTTCTGATTATTACCTCCATTTATAATCACTTGTGGGTCAATAATATTGCCAACAGATTTGCTCATTTTTCGTCCCTTTTCATCCAATGCGAACCCGTGCGTTAAAACTCTTTTAAATGGTGGTTTAGCATTTACAGCGACAGAAGTTAAAAGTGAAGATTGAAACCATCCACGATGCTGATCTGAACCTTCTAGGTAAAGGTCTGCAGCATAATTTAATCCTTCACGTTGAGTTGTAACCGCAGCCCAACTTGAGCCAGAATCAAACCAAACATCCATCGTATCAGTTCCTTTTCTCCAACGTTTTGCTTCTTTAGAATATTTCGGTGGAAGGAGTTCTGACTCTTCTAATTGCCACCAAACATCTGAACCATTTTCTGCAATTAAAGACTCAACATGAGAGAGTGTGTCAGCGTTAAGTAAAATATCATTTCCATCTCTTTCGTAAAATACAGGTATTGGAACTCCCCAAGTTCGTTGTCTTGATATACACCAATCACCTCGTTCTTTAATCATTGCCTCAATACGATTACGGCCAGAAGAAGGTAACCACTCAACTAAATCAATAGAGGCCAAAGCATCCTTTCGAAATCCTTCAACTGAAGCAAACCATTGCTCGGTAGCACGAAAAATTGTTGGTTTTTTAGTTCTCCAATCATATGGATATCTATGCTCATAGAGCTCTTCTTTCAAGAGGGCTCCGGCCTCATCAAGCGCTCTTATTATTGATGGATTCGCGTCCTTAAGAACATTTAAACCCTCAAAGTCACCAGCTTGATTAGTCAAGTATCCAGCCTCATCTACTGGGCAAAATACAGGAATATCATATTTTCTTGCAGTATTAAAATCATCGACCCCATGGCCTGGGGCAGTATGAACTAACCCTGTCCCACTTTCAGTAGTAATGTAATCACCACCTATCACAATAGGGCTTATACGATCAAACAAAGGATGCTTATACAAAAGTCCATTAAGGAGGCCTCCTTTCACTACTGCCTTTCTTTTTAATTTAAGACCTAAATGTTCACTAACTGTTGGCAAAAGATCATCAGCGATAATAATTAAACAATCATTTTGGTCTTCTGCAAATACATAGTCCAGGTTCTCATTAACAGAGATGGCCATATTGGCTGGCAATGTCCATGGAGTCGTCGTCCATATGGCAACCTTTAAAACTTTACTTAAGTTGCTTTGATTTTTACAAATCTCTACTCCCTGATTTTCAAGACATTGACTTAAAGCAACTGGCAGCTCATGTACTGGGAAAGCAACGTAAATGCTGTTACTAGTATGTCCGTCTGGGTATTCAAGTTCAGCTTCTGCTAATGCAGTCCTAGAACTAGGGCTCCAATGAACAGGTTTCAAACCTCGATAAATATGTCCCTTTAGGACCATATCTCCAAACACTTTGATCTGAGCAGCTTCGTATTCCTTGTGCAAAGTCAAATAGGGATTAGCCCAGTCAGCCCACACGCCCCAACGTTTAAAACCTGACATTTGAATATCAACTTGTTTCATGGCATAAGCAGCTGCTTTTTTCCTCAATTTCAAGGGAGTTAATGCAGCACGTTGATCTTGACTAAGAGTTTGAAGAACCTTTAATTCAATAGGTAGTCCATGACAATCCCAGCCAGGAACAAAGCGAACCTTTCGGCCCTGCAAGATCTGATATTTATTAATAATATCTTTCAAAACTTTATTCAAAGCATGTCCCATATGCAGGGCTCCATTTGCATATGGTGGGCCATCATGAAGAGTAAAAGCTTCTCCCTTATTCTCTAACCCAAGACTTAGATCAATACCTCTATCTCTCCAAAATGACTGCAACTCAGGCTCCCGTTGTACGGCATTAGCCCGCATCCCAAAATCAGTCCTCAACAAATTGAGGGTTTCCTTGTAAGAAGGGCGGAGAGAATCACCACCCTGTGGCTTCTTCTGATTCACGGTGATAATTCAATAGAGAGAATTATGAATCCTTTTGGGCACCATGTGACTTTGAAGGCATTTCGAGTTTTGCTTCAATGACCTTGTTTTGTCCTGAAGAGCCCTCACCAGAAGACATATTCACTGAATTAATGGGGTTTTGATTTGTGAGTATTTCAGGTCGAATCCATTTTTTGCCATTTTTTTTCCCACTTGTAGTTGCTTTCCCTGGAATCCTTATGACCTTTATTAAATCCCCAAAAATTCCTCCTGTCCTAAAGCCAATAGCACTCAATTGCTGAAGACTTGTCATCCATCGCTCAAGAGATCCAAGACGATGCTTCTCCTCTTGCGTTAGATCCTGCCAACGATTATGAGCAACTTCTGAACCAAGTTTCATTATTATAATTGCACCACAAATAATTCCTAATATTGGAGAACCATTCAATCGGTCGTGACTCGTCACAAGAACAAGCCCCAACAACAAAGTAGAAATACCCAAAATGACATCTCTTGGGCGACTAAGCTCTGTCACCATGAGTGGTAGTAACAAAATTGCCAATCCCACTAAAAAAGCTAAATCTCCGAGGAAGATAGCAAGCATGAAAAAGCGAGAGCTTTAATCTGATTATCAAATTATGTATAAACTTCCAAAGGGGAAAAGTTGAATCATTTTCACTAAACTTAAGTTTTAAAGTTTGATTGATAACTGCAAATACTCTTCTTTCTCAGAAAGCCCCCTCTAAATCACTATTAAAATGAAAGAACTATTGCAACTAAAAAAACAGAATCAAACTCTCTCATAAAAATACCTTTTCCATTTGTCAAAATAGCAAGATCCTTTTGGATAAGCTCAAAAAAACCTATTGGATGGATTGGTCAAGACAAATAGCATAAGATCAACCAATTCCTTCCAACCTGTATTTCCACTCTGTTAGGCTCAAAGCTGGTTTAGATAAAAGTAAAAATCCTTTTGCCCACCTGGCGGAATTGGTAGACGCGCTGGTTTTAGGTACCAGTGACTTCGGTCGTGGGAGTTCAAGTCTCCCGGTGGGCATCTATTTTGCAACTTGGCGTGATGTTTTTCCTGCTAACTGTTCAAGCTAAACGCAATGGAAAAGCTAATTGAGATGTCTAATAAACAAGATTTACCTAAAGACTTGCATTCAGTTGCAGCTTGGCAGAAAGTCATTCAAAAATATTTAGATCCACCAAGCCCCTGGAATCTCACAATGGGGTTGTTCATAGGCGGATATTTATTAGCAGCACTAAGTATTTGGGAGTGGTACCAAGGAAGTTGGCCATTACCAGTATTGGTTGGAACGGCCTTTCTTGCCCTCCATATGGAAGGAACAGTCATTCATGATGCTTGTCATAAAGCAGCACATCCAAACAAATGGATTAACCAAGCCATGGGACATGGGGCAGCGATCTTATTGGGCTTTAGCTTTCCAGTATTCACAAGAGTGCATCTTCAACATCATTCTCATGTCAATGATCCAAAAAATGATCCAGATCATATTGTGAGTACCTTTGGACCTGTCTGGCTAATAGCTCCACGATTTTTTTATCACGAATATTTCTTCTTCGAGAGAAAACTATGGCGAAAATACGAACTAATGCAATGGGGAATAGAGAGAGGTTTATTTATTTCAATTGTAATTGCAGGAATTAAATATAATTTTATGAACGTGATCTATAATCTATGGTTTGGACCAGCATTAATGGTTGGAGTTACATTGGGCATATTCTTTGATTATCTTCCACATCGACCATTTCTTGCGCGCAATAAATGGAAAAATGCAAGAGTTTATCCAAGTAGAGTAATGAATTGGTTGATTATGGGGCAAAATTATCACCTTGTTCATCATCTGTGGCCATCCATTCCATGGTTTGAGTATAAGCCTGCATATGAAGCAACAAAGCCACTGCTAGATGCAAAAGGTTCTCCCCAACGAATGGGCATTTTTGAAACCCGTACTGATGGTTTAAATTTCCTCTATGACATTTTACTTGGCATAAGAAGTCATAAGAAAAGAAGGAGCAAAATGAGGCCTTTAGCAAAGCTATTGCCCAACAGAAGTCTAAGAAAAAAATGGATTAATCTTCTTCACAAGACTGCTGTAATTCCATCGTCGAAATAAAATTTAATCAGAGATGATTTTCGGAACTTTATAAAAATCTCCTTCTCTATCTGGAGCCAAATCAATCAATTCTTCGCGAACATTTGTGTACTCAACCTGATCATCTCTAATGACATTAATCACCTCTACTGCTCTAGTAGTTGGAATCACATTAGTCGTGTCAACCTTTTCTAAATGATCTATATAATCAAGTATTTTCTCTAGTTGACTTGCATAAGTATCTATCTGCTCCTCATGCAAATCTAATCTTGAAAGATTAGCAACTTTTCGCACATCGTCCGAAGTGATCTTACTCATGATGCAGCCAAAAAATTAGATAAATCCTCGCTCAATGCAAAAGAGGCCTTTGCCAGAAAAGACTCGCCATGCTTTGGCTTAGCTAAATGAGGAGCAGACCCCATCCGACCATCAGGATACCTCCTGCGAAAGTCTTCAGGTCCATGAATAGGACCTGCAGGGCTTGCCTTCGGCAGTTCAATTTGCTTCATCAGGAGACTAGGTTCCAAGAAGAGAGTTAAAGCAATCTCACTAGGCGTTGCATGCTGCCCTTCACTGTCGCCATACAATTTTCTAGCTTCAATAAACACCTGTTCTGCCATAAACCAGTTAACCAGTTTACAGCGCAAATACGGAGAAACTGACAAATTTCGAGCCCTCACGGAATCATAAGCCTGAGCGAATGCGGCCTTAACGCTTGAAATGTTGCCTCCATGACCATTAATTACAAAGATCCTCTCAAATCCATGACTCGCAAGAGACAAAATCAGATCATGCATCACTGCAATCAAAGTGGTTGGCTTAAGACTCATGGTTCCTGGAAAGCCAAGATGATGTTCAGCCATCCCAAACGATTGTGTCGGGGTTACATAAATTCCAGTTCGTCTACCAACTTCTAAAGCCACAGCTTCCGCCGTAATGGAATCAGTTCCAATGGCACCAGTAGGTCCATGTTGCTCTGTAGACCCAATCGGGAGAATAATCCCCTTATAATGTTTTAAATAAGTCTCGACTTCTACCCAGCTCCGCAAATCCAATCGAATAGATTTGAGGCTCTCAACCTCACCAGGAAAGACAGATCCCATGCAAATATTATGGCAGTATCTAATGGAATAGTAATACAATCTTATATTATTTTAAATAGCTTTAAAGTATTTTCAATCAGGATGCAAGGTTCGCATAAATGATTAAAAAATCAAGAACTAATACTAGACGCAATCAAAACAAATAACATTGAAGTATTAATTACAAAGTATTTACCTACCTCTAGCCTTGGTTAAAATAGAAAAATCTGAAACACTAAAAGATCATAATCTTCGCATTAATTAGCCATTTTCAACCAAGATCATTTTCTCCATTTCCCCCTAATAGCTTTTAAAAATGACCCGAATAATCTCAAATGATTTCTTTAGGCGCCCAGCAGAAATAGTCGCTCCTAATTTAATAGGTTGTAAATTAGTAAAGCGTCAAATTAATGGGGAAATTATTTGGGGTGTCATTATTGAGACCGAGGCATATTCTCAAATAGAACCAGGCTGTCATGGATATCAACGAAAAACACCAAGTAATGAAACCCTTTTTGGAGAGCCTGGGCATCTATATGTGTATCTCACTTATGGCATACATCACTGTGTAAATGTAGTTACTGATCGATCAAGTTTTGCAAGCGGTGTCCTTTTGAGATCTATTGCAATCGCAGACGAAGACGAACGAGTGGCTGCAGGGCCTTCTTTATTGGCTCGGAGATTTGGATTAAATGTCTCACATGATGGTTTACCAATCTCAATAGAGAATGGCCTATGGCTTATCGAGAGATCATCAACCACAAATATGCATAACATTCTATGTACAACTAGAGTCGGCATATCCAAAGCAAAAGAGTTATCTTGGCGTTGGTATCTTCAAACCAGTCGAAGTGTCAGTAAGCGGGCTAAGGGTGATCGTTGCCCCTCCCCTCTCGAAGCATGGAAACCATTGAAAGGCGATGGTCCATGATTAGCTGGAACCATAAACACATACTTGATCTTGCGACCTTCTCTCTTGAGGATTACAGCGCAGTACTTGAACTTGCGAAGAGATTCAAGGCAATCCCAAAAACAGGTGCGCGCAAGTTACCAGCCCTTCAAGGTCATTCAATTGCTACTTTATTTTTTGAACCCAGCACCCGCACTAGAAGTAGTTTTGAAATAGCGGCACGATCTCTTTCAGCTGATGTAATGAGCTTTTCTCCCAGTAACAGCTCACTCAAAAAAGGAGAGACGCCACTCGATACAGCCATGACATATGTCGCCATGGGAGCAGATGTATTAGTTGTGCGTCATAGTTCTACAAATGTGCCAGAACAACTCGCACAATCCTTAGATGAGATAGGGCAACAAACAGCTGTTCTCAATGGTGGGGATGGACTACATAGTCATCCAAGCCAAGGATTACTAGACCTATTTACACTCGCCAATCATTTCAAACCAGATAATCCAACTCCTGCTGCGCTGCAAGGAAAAAAAATCGTCATAGTTGGCGACATACTCCATTCAAGGGTTGCACGCTCAAACTTATGGGCCCTGACAGGCTGTGGTGCAGAAGTTGTGCTATGCGGTCCTCCTAGTCTTTTACCCGAGGAATTCTCGGATTTTGTAAATGCTCCACCTCCCAGACAAAAATTTGATCCAATTGAAAAACGAGGTCGAGTCACAATCATGAGATCCCTTAAAGAAGCTTTTAAAGGAGCAGATGCAGTAATGACCTTAAGATTGCAACAAGAAAGGATGTATGAAAATCTACTAACAGATTTAAATAGATATCATCTTGAGTATGGCCTTACACATGAAAAACTTCAGTGGTGTGCAAAAAATGTACCTGTACTTCATCCTGGTCCTGCAAATCGTGGAGTAGAAATAAGTAGCAAGCTCTTAGATGATCGCAAACTATGCTTAGTCAATCAACAAGTGCAGAATGGCATTCCAATAAGGATGGCACTTCTTTATCTATTGTCAGCAACTGAATGCTAACTATCATGAAGAATCTAAACAATTAAATGTGCATGAAATTCAACAAGCGAATTGCTTTGCTTAAAGCAACTTAAATCCTTCCATAAGTAATCCATAAAGCATTCCTATCCTGGCAAGATCAATTAAACTTAAAACAAAATCAAATTCGCCATAAGAAGAAATAGGCTGCCTAAGGCGCACCAAAAACTCCAAAATTAATACCACAAAAAAAGCCCCAACTGGATCCATTAATGACAAAGCACCATTGATCGTTCCAATTGCACCACCTATCAAAAAACCAGTCAAAAGTATTATGAGAAATAAAGAATATTTACGCCAGGGATTCACAGACCAAAGTTCCAATCTTTTCAATGACTGGCCTAAACTTCGCTGTAATCTTGTTGATTGAATCTTCAGATTTTCAAGTTAAAGCTATTGGAATTATATGACTTTATCAATACCCATAAGTCTTTACGATAACTTTTCTTTATCAAGTAACTTTATAGGGTCTAATTTGAAACATGAAATTAAATTATCAGATCGAAAAGGCAAAATGCCTTTCTCAAATATTGCAAACAATAGAGACCTTATTAAATATTGATCTTGATACTCAAAATCAACTTGGTTCTTGTTTTGGCTTTTTGCCTGACTTTCCTTCTAATAGCTCATATAAAGCCTCCATCTGTGCCATAACACCACGCACCTCTCCCGCCTCAGGCAACATACCTTCATCTACAACACCTTGATGCAACTCCCTTAATTCCTGACGGATGTATCGGAGGTGACTTACGACCTGTTCACGTTTCGATTGTGACATCGAGAATCTTTCTTTTCTTAAGAACTCTTGTGACCAGTGGACCTAGTGGCAGGGTTTTTGCCAACACCAGAAAGGATACCTGCCAATGGAATAAATCCAAAAGTGAGTAGCGCTGATGGACGAGCAATAACCGCTAGATCTACAACAAATCCCAATCCCAACAACAAAACAAGTCGCTTCCCATAATTGATTTGGAAAATTCGATACATGTTTTTGAGGGTTCCCAAAAGGCGTCAGGGAATGGACATACAATGGTTCCACATTTTTTAAAAAAATGAACTAAAAAAGGTTTTTATTAAAAAATTAATTAATTTACTTGCCTGCTTCAGCTCTAAAAATCAGGCTTTATATCAACTGATAATTGCGTATATATGCCGTATATACTTAAAGTTTTTATGGAGAATAGGGGATTCGAACCCCTGACCTCTGCGGTGCGATCACAGCGCTCTACCAGCTGAGCTAATTCCCCTCAGCCAGCAAAATAGCCTCAGATCAAACAGAAGCCATGAATATGCTCAGACCAAAAAGACTAAAACTCAAAACGTTTTCTCAATGCTTGATGCAGAAAAAATAACCCCTGAACGCCTTGCCAAATTTGACGATGACTCAATTGCCAAATTAGCCCAGCGACTTGAGGATGATGACTACCCGACCCCTTTTGCAGGGTTAGATGATTGGCATCTTTTAAGAGCATTAGCGATTCATCGCCCTGATTTAACTGGCCCGTATTACCACCTCATAGACCAAGAGCCCTTCGATGAAGATTGAAAAAAACCAGTCCTTAAAAGATCGTCGGATTCTAGTAGCTGCAACGGGAAGCATTGCTGCAGTCAAAACTCCAATACTGATAAGCCAATTAATAAAAGCTGGTGCAATAGTACGCTCAGTAATTACTCCTAGCGCATCTAACCTGGTAAGTCCTTTATCTCTTTCAACGATTAGTAGAAGCAAATGTTTTCAAGATAAAGACCAGTGGAATCCTGACCAAACTCAACCTCTTCATATTGCTTTAGCCGAATGGGCTGAAATTATTGTTATAGCTCCTCTTAGTGCCACTTCTCTAGCTCGATGGGTCAACGGTTTAGGTGATGGATTATTGGCAAGTTTATTACTTGCCTTTGAAGGACCAGTAATAGCTGCTGCTGCTATGAACACTTCAATGTGGATCAACCCGGCGGTTGTTAAAAATTGGGAAAAACTAAAAGTAAATAAAAAGGTACTGACATTGGCCCCTTCAAGTGGCTTGCTTGCATGTGACCGAGTAGGAGACGGTCGCATGGTTGAACCAGAACTTATAGAAATTGCTATCAATAGTGTGATTTTTCAAATGAATGAAACAGGAGAATTAGAAAATGACTGGGAGGGTTTAACCCTTCTCGCCACTGCTGGTCCAACTATTGAAGACCTTGATCCCGCAAGATTAATAACCAACAGAAGTTCAGGAAAAATGGGAGTACTTCTTGCACAAGCAGCAAAATTTAGGGGCGCTCAAGTTGACCTCGTTCATGGTCAACTTGATCTTCCTTATGCCTGGCTAGAAGGATTAACTACGTATCCAATACGAAGTGCTGCAGAAATGCGGAGAGCCTTGAAAACACTGCAACCTCGTGCAGATGCAATAACAATGGCAGCAGCTGTTGCTGACATTCGCAAAAAACCTGAATTAGAGCCTAACGGTCAGATTAAAAAGTTAAGTAAAGAATATTTACTTAGTTCTCTTGAAAATAATGTTGAGCTTGTTCCAGATCTCCTTGCTGAACTAGTTCAAAAAAAACCCAAAGGTCAAGGGATACTTGGCTTTGCAGCCCTCACTGGAAACAATAAGGAAATTGAGAGCTCTGGGAAAGCCAAAAGAATCAAGAAAGGATGTGATCTGCTTATGGCGAATGCTATTGACAGAGATGGACAAGGGTTTGACACGGACTCAAATGGAGGTTTCTTATTAGGTCCTGGAGACTTAGTTCAAACCATCCCAATTACATCAAAATTGGCCTTGGCTCATCAATTACTTGATGCTTTACGCGAACTTCCTGCAAAACTTTGCGAAACAAATTAATGAAGCGGCACAAAACGCAGCATTCAAGAGGAAAGCTGATAACCCTTGCAGCGTAAGGAGTTTAGAGATTGACACCGATAATCCTTGCCAATAAAGAAGCGACAGGTTGTTGAGAGCTGCAAAAGGCTGGCCTTAAGGCCTTTTGCCCCCTGTAATATCCCAATGATCCATTTGGGCGGTTTATTCCGCAGTCATTTAGCCCTTCGGCTTCCTCTCATGAGATTTCGTCCTTTGCTGGCCCTGATGCTGGCTTTCTGTCTCACCTTTGTTGCTGTCCCCAGCAGTGTCTCTGCATCGTTCGTGCTTGGCTCCGAAAGGGGGAATTCACAATTTGGCGACACAGTCAATACAGGCCGTGCAGGCGAGTGCTCTTCCCTCCCCGCAGGATCCTCTGGATCCTTAAGCGCTGATGGTGGGTTCAAAGAACTCTGCTTACAGCCCACAGAATTCTTTGTAAAGCTTTCAACGAACAAGCGTCAAAAAGCTGACTTTGTTCAATCCAAAATCATTAGTCCTCGCTACAACTCCAGTATTGATCAGGTATCTGGTGACCTGTCAGGTGGAAAGTTCACAGCGAAAGATGGGATTGACTTCTCGTTAATCACAGTTCTTGCTCCAACTGGAGAAGAATTTCCTTTGGCTTTCTCAATTAAAGACATGGTTGCCGATGGAGGCAAATCAATTGCCCCTGGTGCAGAGTTCACAGGAACAACATCAATTCCTAGCTACCGCACCGGTGACTTCCTTGATCCCAAGAGTCGAGCAAAAGACACTGGTGTTGAATATGCACAAGGTCTTGTTGCCTTAGGTGGTGATGATGAAGAGCTTGCAAGGGAAAACATCAAACAAGATCTAGGGGGAAAGGGTCAAATCACTCTTTCTGTTGACAGTGTTGATAGTTCAACTAATGAGTTTGGCGGTACTTTTGTAGCGATCCAACCTTCTGACAATGACCTTGGATCTAAAGACCCCGCTGATGTCAAATTAACCGGAAGGTTCTATGGTCGCAAAGCATGATTAGAACAATCTAATCTGTATTTAGCGTTCATTAAGCTCTCTCAAGCAAGCTTCTCCAAAAAGAAAGGGACCTTATTTAAGGTCCCTTTCTTTTTGGAGAAGCTTGCTCAATTCAGTTTTAACAATTAGAAGAACCTGCAATCTGGGAGAATTACCGAATATTCCAAAGCTTTTAATGCGCACCAACAACTCTTCTTCTACTACGCAATCAGGCGTAATCGCACCATGTGGGGGAAGCCTAGTAGATCTAATGGTGCCCTCAGAAGAAAAAGAAGAACTTAAATCAAGTGCCAATAAAACATTGGAATGTTCTGACCGAAATGCATGTGATATCGAATTATTAATCGTTGGTGGTTTTTCTCCTGAGAGAGGCTTTATGAAACAGGCCGATTACAACTCAGTTGTTAAAAGCCATCGAACTGCATCAGGTCATCTATTTGGATTACCAATAATAATGGATACTGACCAAGAAGATATAAAGATAGGAGATAAAGTACTTCTTACTTATAAAGACCAAAACCTTGCTGTTCTAGAAGTAGAAGACAAATGGGAGCCTGACAAAGTTGTTGAAGCAAAACACTGTTATGGCACAACTTCACTAGAGCATCCTGCTGTTCGAATGATCGCCATAGAACGTAAGCAATTTTACCTGGGTGGTCTTATTAAAGGGCTTGAGCTTCCAAACAGAGTCTTCCCATGCAACACCCCAGCACAAGTAAGAGCTGAACTCCCTACCGGAGAAGACGTAGTTGCATTTCAATGCCGTAATCCAATACATCGTGCACACTATGAACTTTTCACTAGAGCCTTACATGCAAATAATGTCAGCGAAAAAGCTGTGGTTCTGGTTCACCCAACCTGTGGACCAACCCAACAAGACGATATCCCTGGAACAGTACGATTCCAAACCTATGAGCGACTAGCAAAGGAAGTGAATAATCCAAGAATTCGATGGGCCTACCTGCCATATGCAATGCATATGGCAGGTCCTAGAGAAGCTTTGCAACACATGATTATCAGGCGAAATTATGGATGTACGCATTTCATTATCGGTCGAGATATGGCGGGCTGTAAATCAAGCCTAAATGGGGAAGACTTCTATGGGCCTTATGACGCCCAAAATTTTGCCAACGAATGTGCTCCTGAACTCACAATGGAAACTGTTCCTTCTCTAAACCTCGTTTATACCCAAGAGGAAGGCTATGTAACAGCAGAACACGCAGAAGCGAGAGGGCTTCACGTAAAAAAACTAAGCGGAACACAATTCCGGAAAATGCTACGTAGTGGAGAAGAAATCCCCGAATGGTTTGCGTTCAAGAGTGTGGTTGAGGTTCTCAGAAGCAATTGACCTCAATTCATCAATAATCCTATTAACATCACTTCATAAGAGGCAACAGAACATTGGAAAAACGTTGGAGAAACATCGGGATCTACCTCCTAATAATGGTGGCAGTAATCTTTGTTGGCAGTGCTTTCTTAGACAGGCCTGACCCTGCCAACACTTCGCGCACACTTAGATATAGCGACTTCATAGAAGCTGTTCAGGAAAATCAAGTAAGCAGAGTCTTACTATCTCCCGACCAAGGAACAGCGCAAGTAGTTGAAAACGATGGAAGTCGTTCAGAAGTAAATCTTGCTCCTGATAAAGACTTACTGAAAATCCTCACTGACCACAATGTTGATATAGCTGTTCAACCAACTCGACAAGCCAGTCCATGGCAACAAGCGGCTAGCAGTCTGATTTTTCCTGTGTTGCTTTTAGGTGGACTTTTCTTCCTTTTTAGACGTGCACAAGGAAGCGGAGGAGGCAACCCCGCCATGAGTTTTGGGAAAAGCAAGGCACGGCTTCAAATGGAGCCTTCTACTCAAGTCACATTCGGTGATGTTGCTGGCATTGAAGGAGCCAAGCTTGAACTCACTGAAGTGGTCGATTTCCTTAAAAATCCTGATCGTTTTACTGCCGTAGGAGCAAAAATCCCAAAAGGGGTACTCCTAGTAGGTCCCCCAGGCACTGGGAAAACTCTTCTTGCTAAAGCTGTTGCTGGGGAGGCAGCGGTACCATTTTTTTCCATCTCTGGCTCAGAATTTGTAGAAATGTTTGTCGGGGTAGGTGCAAGCAGAGTTCGCGACCTTTTTGAACAAGCCAAGAAAAATGCTCCATGCATTGTTTTCATCGATGAAATAGATGCTGTTGGTCGTCAACGTGGAGCTGGTTTAGGAGGAGGCAATGACGAAAGAGAACAAACTCTTAACCAACTACTTACCGAGATGGATGGATTTGAAGGGAATACAGGAATAATTATTGTTGCAGCAACTAATAGGCCGGATGTTCTTGATGCAGCCCTAATGCGTCCAGGCCGTTTTGACCGTCAGGTAGTTGTAGATAGGCCTGACTACATTGGCAGACTACAAATTCTCAAAGTTCATGCTCGAGATAAAACACTTTCGAAAGATGTTGACCTGGACAAAGTCGCCAGAAGAACACCAGGTTTTACTGGAGCTGATCTAGCAAACCTACTTAATGAATCTGCAATTCTTGCAGCAAGGCGTGATCTAACAGAAGTTAGCAATGACGAAGTCAGTGATGCTATAGAACGTGTGATGGCTGGACCAGAAAAGAAAGATCGGGTAATGAGTGACAGGCGTAAAACTCTTGTTGCCTATCACGAAGCTGGACATGCTCTCGTAGGAGCTTTAATGCCTGATTATGATCCAGTACAAAAGATTTCTATAATTCCTAGAGGTCAAGCAGGAGGCCTTACGTTCTTTACGCCTAGCGAAGAAAGAATGGAATCAGGACTATATTCACGCTCTTATCTACAAAACCAAATGGCAGTTGCACTTGGTGGTCGGGTAGCAGAAGAAATCATCTATGGAGAAGATGAAGTTACTACAGGTGCATCTAATGATTTAAAGCAAGTTGCTCAAGTTGCTCGCCAAATGGTTACACGGTTTGGCATGAGTGAAAAACTAGGGCCAGTAGCGTTAGGACGCTCTCAAGGAGGAATGTTCTTGGGACGTGATATCGCAGCAGAAAGAGACTTCTCCGAAGATACAGCCGCAACAATTGATTCTGAGGTATCAGAACTTGTTGATGTTGCTTATAAAAGAGCCACAAAAGTGTTGCTAGATAATCGATCAGTACTTGATGAGCTTGCAAACATGCTTGTCGAAAAAGAAACAGTGGATTCTGAAGAACTTCAAGACTTGTTAATCCGTCGAGAAGTGCGGGTTGCAGAATACGTCTGAATTCCCCTGAGCTCTTTATGGCTACATAAGCAAGAAGCACTGATTGATTCTTTGCGTTTACAGCCTCTTGTTGTAGTGCTGCGCCCTACAAGCCAAGATCTTATTGAGCCTTATTCAAAAAATCATTTATTTTCTTTAGTAGAAAAACTCAATTCTCAAAATGTCAGGCATATAGAAATCGCCTGGTCAAATCATCATAATTGGCCATATATTATCAAAGAATTAAAAACAACTTTCAAAGAAATTTCTTTAGGCGCAGCATCTATAACTACTTCATCAGCATTAAAATCAGCAGCAGAGTTAGAGCTGAGTTACGCCATGATGCCTTTCTGGGATATAAAACTACAAAATCAATCTCGCGAACTAAATCAAGTGCTAATCCCAGGGGTCTTCTCACCGTCAGAGATAAATCAAGCAATATCCTTTGGATGCGAACTTATCAAACTATTTCCTGCTTCTAGTCTTGGCATTGATTACTGGCAACAAATCAAGATCTCACTAAAATCTTTACCATTCATAATTGCTGCGGGAGGTCTGACTGCAAAAGAACTTAATGCCTGGTTAGATGCAGGTTATGACGCAATTGTCCTGGGCAGGAAATTAATAGCCAATCAGAAACTGGACCCTGAATTAACAGCCTGGCTAGCCAAGCAAGCAAAGTAATAGCGACTAAAATTTCTCATTAATATATAAATCAAACGAAAGATAAGAGTCAGAGACGGTAAACAAAAAGGGAATCTCTATCCCCTCATAAAAAATCTAATAGACATACTTTGATAAACATTCACCATGAAAAAATACTGATAAAAGAAAGTAGAGTCACCTAATTAATTCAAAATTAGTACTGATACAAATCACCCGAATTAATAACATCTTCACTTCCACACATGCTAAATAATGACGCAGAACAACGAAGCCTGATTGACTATGAGCCAATAAACTTCAACATTAAAATGAATAATATTTTGCTAAATCTTTACCAAAGGCTGCATTGACCCTGTTGTCGAAGTAAGTGATCAGCAATCACTAATGCAACCATAGCTTCAACCATTGGGACTGCTCTTGGGAGCACACATGGATCATGGCGCCCCTTGGCTGCAAGAGTCATCGCATTCCCATCAACATCAATAGTGTTTTGCTCCTTCCCAATAGTTGCAGTGGGTTTAAACGCAACTCTCATAACTATTGGTTCACCATTGGTTATACCACCTTGTATTCCTCCAGAATTATTTGTAACTGTTTTCAATCGACCATCCACAGAAGGTATAAAAGCATCATTATGTTCACTACCTTTTAAGAGAGTGCCAGCAAATCCCGATCCAAGCTCAAAACCCTTAGTAGCAGGAAGTGACATCAAGGCCTTAGCAAGATCAGCCTCCAACTTGTCAAAAACTGGCATGCCCAGACCAATAGGTACATTACGCACAACACACTCAATTATTCCTCCGCAAGAATCTTTTTCACGACTAATAGCTTCTATTCGCTCCACCATTAAATCGGCGGCATGCTGATTAGGACATCGAACAATATTAGATTCAATATCGCTTAGTTGAACTGTATTTGGATTGATCTCTGCTTCAACATCGTGAATTCTTTTAACCCAAGCCAGAACTTCAGTCTCATTCGCTTTTGCAAGCAGTTGCTTTGCAATCGCGCCTGCAGCAACACGGCCAATCGTCTCTCTAGCTGAGGCTCTTCCTCCACCACTAACTGCTTGAATTCCATATTTCGCGTTATAAGTTGCGTCAGCATGAGATGGCCTAAAGGCAAATTTCATCTCTTCGTAGTCTCCTGGCTTATGGTCTTTATTTCGCACAATCATTGATATTGGAGTTCCTAGAGTCTTGTTATTCAAAAGACCACTTAAAATTTCTATCTGATCAGCTTCCCTCCGAGGAGTCGTTATTTTGCTCTGCCCAGGTTTACGTCTATCCAATTCTGCCTGAATCTTTTCAAGGTCCAACTCTAATCTTGGCGGACATCCTTCAAGGATGACTCCTACTCCAGCTCCATGAGATTCGCCAAAGGTGCTTATTCGAAATAGATCCCCAAAACTACTACCCATGAAGAAATAGAACTCGAAAAAATGACTTATATAAAGA
>QCJK01000011.1 GCA_003216075.1 Prochlorococcus sp. AG-409-B05 | reverse complement strand
ATCCTTTTGTTGCATAGGAGTCATGCTTGCCAAATAACTATCTTCTTCAATTCGTTGTTCTAAAATATTAACTAGTTGGAAATAAAGTGAAAAGGCTCTAGCGGCTGAGATCGCCTCCGCTAAATCCATTTCACGAATCAAAAGAACAATTTCCAAGCTAGTTTTATTTTGATCACCTACTTCTAGTACTGAGGGATCACTCAACTGCTTAAGACGCAATAATCGATCAGTTTGCTCAGGAGGGCATTCACTCTTTAATACTGTTTTCCAAAGGTCTTCAACTAATTCAAGACGTTGCTGCAACAAACGGCCAGTACTTCGATCATCGACTTTTGAACATGCATCATAATGACCATGTGATTGATCTGAAGATTGCAGTATAAATGCGCTATGGGAATTCTTTTTAACCATAGTTATCCCAAAATTAGTTCTGCATTAGAGGCATTGATTTCTTCTGCCTCCATAACCTTAATGCTGTCTTGAATAATAGAACTCACAGATTGTCCAAAAGAATGTTTCTGAAGCCATTTCATAGCCAAATTCCCTTGATTCAAAACCGATTTTATTGGATCTAGATTCTTAACCATATTCATTTCAACTGCTAAAGGCATTACTTCTTCAATTAACTCCTCTATCCAATCTCTACAGGTAATCTCCTTACCATCCCGCCAATGAAAAAGAGTTGCATCAAGACTTATCTCTGCTACTGCAATATCATTCTTGTCACTTAAATCCGCAAGCTCATTTGAAGTCAATTGACTAACCTCAAGAGGGTCTAATTTATCCATAGACCTAAATAAACCCAAAATTCGCAATTCAAGCAACGAGGTCAAAGCTAATAACAAATCACAATTAGCAAGAAGATCGCATATCCGTAATTCTAAACGATTTAATTCATATGGACGATGTGGTCCATTGGGTCGTACAGAAGTCCATAAATGACGTTCATTGAGCATGATGCCACTGTCAAGCTGTTCTTCTACCCATTGCACATATTCAGAATGATTTAAAAACAATGGCACCTTTACTGGCGTCCTTGGAAATTGAAGCCATCTCTGTGAATGTGCACCAGTCGGCAAACCATCAAGGAATGGCGAGCTAGCACTCAAGGCAAGAAATAAAGCCGCCTCACACCTCACCAATCGAAGTGCAGAAAAAAGCATGGATAAATCTTCTATTCCCAAATTGATATGTATACTTGCAGTTACAACCCTTGTGCCATAAGTCGACTCAATATAACTATGGTATTCATTGAAAGGATCGGAACGTTCAAACTTTCTGCTATTACCAAGACTTAAAGTGCTGGCCGGAAAAATAGTTAATTTTCTAGGCTCAAGCCATTTCCGCAAAGTTCTTCTAGGCGTCAAAAGTGATTCTTTTAAATGCAAGTAATCAACCTGAGGAGCAGTTATGTATTCAAGATTTCGACAATCAGGCTCAATAACAAAATCCGATAAATTTTGTTTAACCTCAGACGCAATACCCACATGTTCACCAGTAGAACGGCCCGTAAAGAGCTCCACTTCAAAACCCTTCAGCAATAAGCTTTTACTCATGATTGAGTACTATCAAGACAAGCTAATGCTGTGAGCATTCCCCGAGCTTTATTTAATGTCTCCTGATATTCAGCTGTAGGGACTGAATCTGCAACCACTCCAGCACCAGCTTGAATCTTCACACAAGAACCACCTTGAGGATGAGAGCTTACAAGCATAGTGCGAATAGTGATTGCTGTATTTAATGCTCCTCTAAGATCCACAGATCCATATACACCGGAATAGGGACCCCTAGATTGAGTTTCAAGCTCATTAATGATTTGCATTGCTCTTATTTTTGGCGCACCACTAACAGTGCCTGCAGGAAATGAAGCCATTAATAAGTCCCAAACATCCATGCCTGGAGCCAGAAGGCCCTCTACTTCACTAACGATATGCATTACATGTGAGTACTTCTCAATGACCATTAACTCCTTAACATCAACTGATCCTGGTTTACAAACCCGACCAAGATCATTCCGGCCCAAGTCAACCAACATCACATGCTCTGCTCTTTCTTTGGGATCAAGCAATAATTCTTTTTCTAATTTCAAATCTTCTTTTTGATCAGAACCTCTTGGTCTAGTCCCGGCAATGGGGCGCAAACTTGCACGAATACCATTACCATCTTCACAAGGTTCGGCCTTAACCATTACCTCAGGGCTAGATCCAATTAACTGCCAATCACCAAAATCAAAAAAAGCCATATAAGGCGATGGATTAACCATTCGCAAACTGCGATACAACTCAAAAGGTTTTTTATCAATCCTTGTCTCAAATCGCTGACTCAAAACAAGTTGAAAAACATCCCCAGCCGAAATAGATTTTTTAGCACTTTGCACAGCCTTTTTGAAATTAGATTTGGTAAAATTGCTCTTGGTTTTAGGTAACAAACTACTCTTGGGATTCCAACTCAATGGCTTAACTAAAGGCAAAGGTGTCGCCATAAGACTTTGCAATTTTTCTATGCGCACTTGAGCATTTTCTAAAGCAGAGTTCGAAGATTGTTCATTAGTTAAATCTCCATAAGCTACCGCTGTGATTAAACGTTTGACTTGATCAAATATCAAAATACTATCCATCAACATCCAAACTCCGTCAGGAGGATCTTCTTCATTACGTGGGTGAACACACACGCTGGATTCAATCCAGTTAATCAACTCAAAACCCCACATACCATATAACTGGCCAAGTGGAGGAAGCTCAGGAATAGAGGCCATCTGATAGGGCTCAAGCCATTTTCTCAATCCATGCAAAGGATTGCCTTCCAACTCATCAATATGACCATCTCGCCAAGTGCGAACTAATTGATTACCTCTAGCGGTAGCTGTCCAAAGTGGATCAGCCGCAACAACACTCCATCGTCCAAGATTCTCACCACCTTCTACTGATTCAAGCAAGACACCTGGACCATTCCCCTCTCCAACCTTCAACCAGGTTGTAAGAGGAGTTTCTAAATCTGCAGGCCAACTATGGGCCAGTGGGATGAAATTGAAACCGTTGGCGGCAGCCTCCAAAAAGGAGGAGTTGTCAGAGCTGAGCATGAGTAAATCATCGCAGCTGGAGCCTTAAGTTAAAAGGCTCCCCGCGCGGTTTGGAATCAAAGTCCTCAGGCGTCGTATGTGTTTTTGCCTGAGAATTTGATGCTAGCTGGATTTGGATTCTCCCCAATACGTCGAGGATTGTGATTTACCATTGGACGCCCTTCATTCACCTTCTCAGGGAATACGCCATCTTTAGGGTGTAAGAACTCTGTATCTCCACCAGGGAAGACTCGATAGATCTTGTAATCCTCGATTCTTGGTTTGAAAGTTCTTAATTGGGTCCCAAGTGCTAGACATTGCTCCTTACGAGCAAAGTACATGAGGTTCTCACCCTCATTCATGATTGCCGCCCCACCTGTAGGAAGCTCAAAAGCCTGTGCCTTGGAACTAGACCAGGTGATTGCGTACTTCTCCTCAGTTTCCGCAGAGTTCAGAAGTCCACCGGTACTGCCAATGCATTGCGGGAAACTACCTTTCAGTGTTTGTTCTGCCATGGTTGCTCTCAATAATCGGCATACCTGTACAAGTGGAAAGTAGCACTAGGTTTTGCAACATATGGCACCTAAGGCCCACAACCTTCACACCCGTCAACAATGGAGGTCTTGAAAACCTTCATTGTTTTGCTTCAGAGATGGGAAAAAAAACAGTCAAACCGCTATCTCTACGATGTGTCACTCGTCCTCCAAGGCTTGCCAACAATCTTTGTGTCGCAGCTTGACTTAACTGCAAACTGCCAGTCCCAGGATTCCAACTAAGTACTGTTCCGAGATCAGAATTGGGCTCCAGTGGAACTCGTCCATCTAATGATTCATTTGAATTTGAAAACTTACTAAACATTTGTAGTTTTAATCGCTGACCAGCTGGTCTCAATTCCAAAACAAGCCTACCTCCTGGTTTTAGGCCACGAGTATTGCGGTCAATCAAACCTCTAAGCATTAATTCAAGACGTTCTGGATCACTCAACACTTTTGGCAAACCAGGAGTTATATCTAAATGAAGGATTACACCTCTACGTTCTAATTGCTCACTCCACACAGGATGAAGGATTTCAAGCATCCTGCCAAGATCTGTACTTGCAAGCCTTGAGACTTCTGGTTCCTGACGTTGAAGTTCTGCTGCATTAAAAATAAGACCGAATCGATCAATCTGCTCAGTACATTCAGAATCAATTTCTTTAAGTCTACTAACTACTAATTGATCCAGATCTGCACGCCTTAAGAGTGAGCGAATAAGTGTTCTAATTGTGGCTAGTGGAGTCCTAACCTCATGAGTAATAGCTTCTAAAAGTGTTATTTCTGATCCTTTTTCCTTTGATGAATGTATAGATGAGGTACTCTCAGTAATTGGCTGTAGCGTCAAGCTGGGAGCCATACTAGACAACCTCTCAGAAAGCAGTGGCCAAAATA
This sequence comes from Prochlorococcus sp. AG-409-B05, assembly GCA_003216075.1. Taxonomy (GTDB): domain Bacteria; phylum Cyanobacteriota; class Cyanobacteriia; order PCC-6307; family Cyanobiaceae; genus AG-409-B05. The sequence continues at coordinate 61,289 of QCJK01000011.1, read as the reverse complement.
GTTTATCGAGACAGTTATTGCTACTTAATTGGCCTAAACCAGCCAACTCATGACGAAGATAGGAAGATTCTATTGAGTCTTCTTGATCAAGTCTCAAATTCAGTATATTTAACAAGTCACTGATTGTTCCCGGATCACTTCTCATAAGTAAATTACGTTTTCCATTTTGTCCATGTAAGGCAAGCGCAACCTGAAATTCTTTCGTAAGAATGATTAATAAGGGATCATGACCATCTTCTGTTGTCAATGAAAGACGTTTATAGCTATCTACAACAGAGCATTCTTTCTGATGACCAGAACTCATATGACTAGAAGGTAACAAACCCACTGATGGGGAATGTAGGCTTTGCAGTTCATCTGGTGCCCAAACCCAACCCTTTAAACGATCTAGAAGTCTGGGTTCATAAAGAGCTGGTAAAGGAGCCGCAAGCCATAACCCAACCTTCAGATCCATTGGCATTAAAATATCTTCTTGCAAAGTATCTAAAGCTGCCCACCAGAGTCGTCTAACAGTTGACTCATCCACTCGTCCTGTTGGCACTCCTTCCGCCATTCGCTGTCTAATAGCAGAAAGATGAATTGCAGTTTTCACCAATTTCTCCTGGCCGAATGTCCTCGTCTGGCAACTGAAAGACAAAGGCCTAAAGAAATAAAATTAACCAACAATGCTGTTCTTCCATAACTCATAAAAGGAAGAGGAATTCCTGTCACTGGTCCCAAGCCAATAGTCATAAAGATATTCACTACGATCTGAAACATCAGCATCGTTGCAATACCAATCACAAGAAGAGATTCAAAATCTGTATGAGCTTCTCTTGCAATAGTTAATAGACGCACAATCAAGAGTAAAAAACTGGTCACAACAAGCATCGTTCCTAAAAAACCCATTTCCTCTCCTAACGCACTAAAAATAAAATCCGTGTGTTGCTCAGGAATGAACCTCAACTTTGTAAGTTCTCCATTAAGCAACCCAGTACCGAATAATCCTCCCGATCCAATCCCAACCTTACTTTGTAAAAGGTGATACCCACCACCTAATGGATCCTTAGTGGGATCCAGGAATAGTACTAGTCGATCTCTTTGATAATCCTTTAGACCATGCATCCATAGCCAAGGTGTAGCTATAGCAATTAACCCCTGTAAAGACATCGTAATGCCAGTGAAAAGCTTTCTATAAGGCAAAGAACGATAGGCAAGGAAGCCAGTCAGCGGGATCCACAAAAATAAAGTTACGGGCAAAATCCCTGCCAATATCGCAGTAAGCACCGCTGACAAAGTCAGAAGCACCCATTCAATGGGCATCCCTGACCAATAAAGCATTGTCAGTAATAATGCACCAAATACCAATGATGTCCCCAGATCTGGCTGCAAAAAAACCAAAATCCAAGGTATTGAAATCACTCCTAAAGGCTTCAACAAGTTGATAGGTCTTTCAATTTGATTTTTATCCAATACTGCTGCCAACAAAAGAATCGCAGTAAGCTTTGCGAACTCAGAAGGTTGAAGATTAATCCCACCGATACTTAACCAACGTTGAGCACCCAACGCAGATGTCCCGATCAGTCTTACTGCAACGAGACTTAATACTGTTAATCCATATAGAGGGAGCAAAAATGGTCTAATTCCCTCAACGGGAAGTTGGGCTATACCAAGTGCAATGACTATTCCTATAGCAGCAGTTATCCAATGTTGATACCAATCTGCATAATTTGCTTGGCGTTGAGTACTTGCAATCAAAAAGCCAGCTATGAAAACTAAAAAAAGAGGAACTCCCCAGAGAACCAACTCAATATTCTGCCAGTTTCTTCTTAACCGACTAGAACGACGCATGAACTTACCCTCTATCAATAGCTTGTTATAAGAGCATTTTTAGGATGCCTTTAAAGCCTCATTAATAACACAACTTGCCAATTCGCGAAAAGCTTTTGCACTACCTGAATCAGGCCGGCTATGAATAATAGGACTTCCATTATTACCACCTTCCTGCAAAGGCATTTCCATAGGAATCTTTGCTAACAAAGGAACAGAGTTTTCATTGGCAAGTTGTTTACCCCCTCCAGAACCAAATAGTGCATAACTTTTTCCTGGTTGATCGGGAGGAACAAACGCGGTCATATTTTCAACAACTCCCAAAACCTTTACTCCCATTTGTTTAAACATTGCCAATCCTCTCCGTGCATCTTGTAGTGAAACTTTTTGAGGTGTAGTTACTATCACAACTCCTGAAATTGGAACTGCTTGAGCCAAAGAAAGCTGGGCATCTCCTGTCCCTGGTGGTAAATCAACTACCAAAACATCTTTCTCTCCCCAGGAAGCTTGATAAAGAAATTGTCTAATAATTCCATTAAGCATTGGGCCACGCCAAATCACTGGTTGGTGCTCATCGATGAGTAACCCCATAGAGACCATTGCAATCCCAAAAGTTTCTATGGGGAAAATTTGTTGATCAGACCCACTCCCAGAAACCTCTGGTATTTGATCAGCAACACCAAGCATCGTTGGAGTATTAGGACCATAAATATCTGCATCTAGGAGACCGACCTTCAATCCCTCCAGAGCTAATGCACAAGCCAAATTCACAGCAACAGTGCTCTTTCCAACGCCACCTTTGCCACTACTGACCGCAATCACATGTTTAACCCCAGGGACTGGTTGTATTGAAGCCTGTTGGCCATGTCCGGCCTGACCTATAGGGCTAGGGCTAGGGCTAGGAGGATTGCCTAGTTCAATTTGAACTTCCTTTATGCCTTCGACATCTTTAAACAAATGACGAATTTCTTCTGCGATTCGATCTCTTTGAGCAAGTGCAAAGTCAGGAAGTGACAGCCGAACGACGAGCTTTGGAGGCTTGAGCTTCAGCTCACTCAACCAATTCAGTTCTAAAATTGAACGCCCACTACCAGAATCTTCTATCTGACCAAGAAGATTTCGAGCCTGTTCAACATCCATAATTCTTTCTACTCAGGCTCGTTAAATCTTAAACATAATATCCATCTAATCACCATCAAAAAACAAAACAAAATCAAATGATTGCTGCGAAACCCTCATAATTATTTCAATTTTGCTTTGCTTTTGTCAAAAGCCAAAAGCTCTTTCGATGCTTATGCACCATGATAGTGAAAGATTATGGATTTAAGTGGTAACAATCTCTTCGCCACCCCCCAATTCAAGAGATAAGGCCAAGTCACTGGTTTTAGGGTTGCAAGATGAAATTTGCGCCGGTCTTGAATCATTAGATGGTGAAGGACGTTTCAAAGAAGAAACTTGGGATCGACCAGAAGGGGGTGGAGGGCGATCACGAGTGATGCAAGAAGGAAGGATTTTCGAGCAGGGAGGAGTCAATTTCTCCGAAGTACACGGGGCAGAATTGCCTCCATCTATCGTTAATCAAAGACCAGAGGCGAAAGGCCATCCTTGGTTTGCAACAGGCACCTCAATGGTGCTTCATCCCCGCAATCCCTATCTACCTACTGTTCATCTGAATTACCGGTACTTCGAGGCTGGCCCAGTTTGGTGGTTTGGCGGAGGAGCAGATCTAACACCTTTCTATCCATATTTAGAAGATGCTAGACATTTTCATCGAGTCCATAAAAAAGCCTGCGACTCAATTAGTCCTGAATTACACAAAGTATTTAAACCATGGTGTGATGAATATTTCTTTCTCAAGCATCGTGAGGAAACTAGAGGAATTGGAGGAATTTTCTACGACTACCAAGATGGATCAGGCATACTTTATAAAGGACAAAATAAGCATGGCAAAGCTGCAACAATATCTACCCAAATTGGAGCTCATCCCAAAAATTGGGATGAGCTTTTTGCCTTAGCTAAAGCATGTGGACAAGCATTTTTGCCAGCTTATGTTCCCATAATTGAAAAACGTCAATACAACCAATTTGGAGAGAAAGAAAGGGAATTTCAGCTTTATAGACGTGGAAGGTATGTTGAATTCAATTTAGTATGGGATAGGGGAACAATATTTGGACTTCAAACTAATGGAAGGACTGAATCAATCCTTATGTCTTTACCACCATTGGTAAGGTGGGAATATGGATACAAACCCTCTACTGGCTCAAGGGAAGAACTACTCACAGAACTATTTAACAAACCTCAAGACTGGTTAAATGATTCAACATTAGATTCAAAATGTGATCAATATAAGGCTATTGATTAATAGTTTTGTTTACTTTGAAGACCATCAATTAGAGCATTTACTATTCTTCTTGCAATAGCATCAATTGTTTTTTTACGAGAAATTTTATCGCGAAGGCTTTCTTCTAAATATCCTTCCAATTTTCCAACTTCAAGAATCCTTATTCCTCTTCTAGGTCCTCCAAGTCCACCTCGAAAAAAAAGTGGGTATCTCCCAAAACTTTTAGCAAAACTTTCATCTAGAGTATTTAAATCCAAAGAAAGAGCCGGGATTATTCCTGATCCGTAACCATATTGACCATACGAATCAAAATGAATTTCAAAGGCATAACCACCTTTTCTAATGTGCCTAGCACCAGCAGACCAATTGGTTCTTGGATCATTACCATCAACGATATTTCGAATACCGGGTTCATAAGAAGTGATATTTAACCCTTTCGCCTTGCCAAGTTCTACGACAGCATCACGAATTCTTAAATTCCAAAAAAGTTCATCACTTATTGTTTTGTCCATAGGTTTTTCTCCTTGCAAATCAACTGCTTCTCCTGCGGTACCAGCGCCAGCAAGTCCCTGAGAATCCGCATGACCAGCTAAGACCAAAATTGGCAAAGATTTAGGGACAGGATTCGCTCCAACCCATTTACTCTTCAACTCAACCCTTGACCCCAAAAGATTATCTTTTGAAGCACGAGAATATGTCTCAGATAATGCATATGAATCAAACGGTCCAAGCCAACTTGCTAACAATAAACTCAACGTTAAGCAATTTCTAAAGTCTTGGAATTCAGATTGCATCAATCAAATAGGTGAAGAAAGTAATGATCCATCACTTACAAGGTCAAGACTTTTTGAAAGTTCTAGCTCCATTGAAATAAGTTCATCCCGATGAGCCCTAACTCGCAAAATACTTCCTTGATTATCATCAAAACTGACCAATCGAATCTCCAAAAATTCTTCCCGAGCAGATCTACGTCTATATACAAAGCCTGCCATAGGGCCACCTAATACTATTAGAAGCAAAGGCCACCAATCGAGTACAGGATACAGTTGACGCAGAACCAACCCCAAGCAACCAGCTCCCAATCCTCCAATAAATGTTAACAATATTGTCATAAAATAACTAGAAGATACATTGCCATGAAAGCGTAATACTTGCCTATCAGCATCACCACCATCATTCTTCCAGCCACGATTTTGCAACCAGGAAGTGATCCCATTCAAAACATCAATTGGAGGTAATGATGAATGAATATCAACAATTGTTGTGCGATCTTTGCTGGCAGCACGAAGAAAAAAAACCAGCCCAATGGCCAGCAAAATTGTAAGTAAAAGAGTTGAAGAAATAACAGATCTCATATAAAAAAAGTGAGTCATGAACGAATACCTGACTTGGCAGACTCCTGAAGATTTTTTTAATTTTATTTAATTAATTATATTTGATAATTACTTTCAAGATAGGTAATAAGAGCAAATCTATATATACAGTCGAAACCAGGCGCAATCGTTTCCAGGAGAATAAATTAAATAAGCTGAGGAGAACATGCTCAATAGCAGGGTCCTCTTCTAATCCATCACAATAGAGCTTATGACTGACTTTTCTCCTCACCCCAAGAACTTTTCTGTATTTGATAAAGATATTGATACAGCCTGGGCAGAAAGATTCTCTTCAACCTCAATACTCGCAGTTGATACCGAAGCAATGGGGCTGATTCATGGTCGTGATCGACTATGTCTAGTGCAACTTTGTGATTCGGAGGATAATGTCGCATGCATCAAAATTGGTGTTGATCAAAAGACAGCCCCAAAGCTGCAATCATTGATGGAAAATCCTTCCATCGAAAAGGTGTTCCACTACGCACGATTTGATGTAGCTGCTTTAGCCAGTGGGTTAGGGATTGAAACAACACCCCTCTTCTGTACAAAAATTGCAAGCAAGCTAGGGAGAACTTATACCCCTCGTCATGGACTGAGAGATTTAATAATGGAATTAGTGGGAGTAGAGCTGGACAAACAAGCTCAAAGTAGTGACTGGGGTAGCACAGAAGAATTAACTGATAAACAATTAGCCTATGCCGCTAATGATGTTCGTTATCTAATTAGAGCTAAAACATGCCTTGAAACCATGTTACGAAGAGAAGGCCGATTCCACCTCGCACAAAACTGTTTCACCTGTATACCTATCTTATCAGAACTAGACAGGCTGAGATTTAGCCAAATTTTTGATCACTAAGAACTTTGAGATTTAATCCTCAATCATAAAATTCTCCTCTTCAGCTAAAGCTTCTAACAACTTATCTAAATGAACGCCTGCAGAATCCTTACCCTTGCTTGATGCGGACTGAGCATCTTCAAGGAGACGAATAGCAATTTTTTGTCGTCCTTGAAGGTCTTTAATACCCTCACGACTCGAAATTAATTCAACTTTTCTTCGCGCAGCTGCAAGACTGATGCTTAAGCAAGATGCCAATTGCGCACAGATCTTCAGATAGTCATGATCTTGGATAGCTCCCATTTCAGTTTTCGGTTATTTGTGCAATATCAATGCCTGAATTTTATGCCTTGATGTGAATTTCTAATTCATACACAAAGTACATGAAACAAGATTGGCAAGAGATGCACTACCTCCTGCCGAACCCATTCTCTTTGCTCCTATTAATCCCAACTTCCGTCGAAAATCCTTTTTGGCCAATAAAACTTGTAGTTTTTCAGCTAATTGTTCTGGATTACTACATGTGATAACAGCACCTCCTAATAACCGGCTTTGTCGCAACGCAAAGCTTTTTTTAAATTGTGGTCCACTTCCAGGTAATGAAACAGCAGGAATTCCAAGACCAACCAATTGCTCAGTAGCTGTTCCTGCATTAGCTAAACCAACCTCTACCCAAGTTGCCCATTTGGAAAATTGGCCAGGTCCAATTAAAATCAAATGAGAGTCTTTCTCCCAACAAGCCTTAGAGCCAATAAAAGAATCATTAATACGACACTTTTTATAACCGAAATCAATCAATACTTCTTCAACCTCATTCACCTCCGGTTCCACTCCTAGGGCGATAAAAATAGCCAAAGGCAGTTTAGTATCCAGCGAGGTAACTCCTTTCAGTAAACGAATAAGATTATATTTAGCTTCAGGCATTCTACTTCCACAAAGTAATAGTAATCTTCTATAAGATATAAGGCTATCAGGGCAATTACCCTCATTAAAGCCATCCATCATTGGATTTCCAGGTGATTGGGCATTCACTCCATGACATCTCAAACCTCGCGCAGTTAGACTGTCTCTCACAGCAACCATTTTGCACCTAGGTGAACACATAAGAAAGTATTCCCAAGGGTCCCATTCGGTACCTTTCAATCGATGATAAAAGTCACTGATTGATCGACCAGGACCACTCCTCCAGGTGTAATCACTCTTGGGTGTCCCAATAAATCCAAATGAAGTACAGCTAATCCAGGCCAACAACAATGGGAAAAAATCTCCCACAGCAAGAATTACTCTTCCCTCGCCAGCAGCATTACAAACACAAATAAATTGATCCCATGTGAGCTTAAAAATCCCACCAGACATATCCGCCAGCAACGCTCGCAAACTCTGATTACTAAAGCCTCCACTCGGTAAACGTACTGAAGGACCTATTCTGCGTAACCAGCCTTCTGCTATTGCCAATTCAAACACTTTTCCCTCTCCAACCAATGGAAGAACCTCTAGAGAAAGAGATGGACGCAACTTATGCAGCGCTTGTAAAACGCGAAGAGCTATTAAGTCCTCTCCATGTCCATTACAAAGAACTAAAAGATTCTCAGCTGAGCAGCTGATACGATCCGAAGATGAGAGATCACTCTCTCGCTCGGCGGCATGGCCAAGTGGTAAGGCAGAGGATTGCAAATCCTTTATCCCCAGTTCGAATCTGGGTGCCGCCTTCTTAACCCTCCTCGACCTAATTCCTGTAATCAATTGCAGGAACTCAATTATTAGACCTCTCTTGCAAATTCTTTTCGCCATCTAAAACGGTATGAAAGCGGTATGAAAATAAAGGTATATCTGGTTCGACCTCCCCAGATATACCTTTATTTTCATACCTCCAAGGCAATAAAGCAAAAATGGGAATGGAAGATTGATCTACAAAATCATTGAGTTAGGTCTGCCTCTATTAATTTCCGCGTCTTTCTTCTTGCCTTTCCTGAACATCTGTTGCAGGAAGAATTATTAGATCTCTCTTGCGCATTCAGATTCAGTACGGAATGGATCTAAGGGGTAGTTATCGACCAAGCTTGTAACCCTTTTCTAGTTTCCCAGAACTTTCATTCCTTGGCCAAAGTAAGTACAAAAACTCCTATCTAAAGAAATTAGTGGAGACGCATAAACTTGGTTTCACCTCAATAGAACAATTCCATTTCTTAAAGGCAGAACTCTGCTCAAATAGTTGTGCACTTAAAAGACAGATATTTCTATGAACTACTAATTTTTACACAGGATTTGAGTTCATTCTCTCTAAAGCATTTAAATGATGTTTTCGAATCTCCCTTAAATGATCATCTCTGTTTCAATCTAAAAATCGCTAAATCATAAGAAAATAAGATCCAGGCAATGATGCGAAAATCTACTAGATATTTTTTTGATATTGATAAATATTGCTTAATCAGAATTAGCACAAAAAAGGATGCCAGGACTGGCATCCTTTAGCAATGCAAATTTGAGGCAGCCCTCAAGCATTTGATCTCCAAGTAATTGGTACCTATAAGAACTAGCGATTTCAATAAGCAAAACTTCTTATTTTCACAACGAAGCCATATAAAATCGCCTTGGCTTAAAACAAAAGAACTGTCCTCATTAAGAATTCAATAGATTTCAATGTGAATCATAGCTGAGATCGATAAATACGAATTGGTCCTTTAAACACAATTTAAGTCGAATGAGAGCTACCTAAAAAATAATTAATTATCAATCCTAATCCACCAAAACCAAGCCAGTTTTTAATCGTCCAAGTGATCACAAAAAAGGTCTCCGCAAAGAGTAAACGATCGAGCCTGTATGCTCATAAAGATGAACTTTTTTCCGTTTAACTTCTAAGTTGTATGGATTAGTAAAGATGGCGAAAAGTATTCTTAAAAACCTAAATAAATTCCTTTTTGTAGGCTTATTATCTATATCCTCCCCTGAGCCCCTAAGCAAAGCAATAACTTCTTCATTGAAAATATTATGCGTAGCAAATTCTTTAAGCATTTTTTCTCTCTCCTTTGAATTTATAGTGCCAAGTAAAAGACGCAAACCCTTTACTGAAGAGTTATCTCCATTAACTATCTCTTTACTTATGCTTTGATATAAATTCTCCCATTTATAAGGTTCTTTCTCATATAGATAGGATGCAGGGCTAGCCTTGTTAACCTTTAACAACCTTATTTTCTCATCCTCATCGTTTTGATCAGATTTCCAATATTCCTTCAAAGGTGAGATGTTCTTAAGACTTGAAAAGCTCATTTACAGTTTTAAAAAGTACATTATATCTTTCTCTGATTTTTATAGTTCTTGATTTCTTCAAAACTTAAATGAAATATAGCCTACTTGTTTAATTATTTCCAAGAGACATGAAAACTAATTGTTCGATCTTTCTCATCCTTACTTAATACATGAGTTTTCCACTAAAGACTCAGCCCCCCCCCCTATCGCACATACGTGACTTATTCCAGGCTAAGGCTCTGAGTCCGCACCGCATTGCGGCGCCACTTGCTGCCATCTTTGTGCCATTAGTTGATGCCACATATCAATAGCATTTCTGCGAGGGATATGGTGCCTGCTCCTAAGCAAAGCAGGAGATCCATCAGTCATAAGTCTACCTAAATCAATAAAAACGAAGAGACCAATACCCCATAGGGCCCTGGATCCAACCCTCTACACCCTTACACGCCACACCCTAAATCAATATTAAGCACAAATGTACTAGTACAATGCCGTTTGTCAAGGACTCGTGAGAGAAGCGGTCAACATACTCAAACCTCATGTTCTCGATACTTCTAGTTTTAAGAACATATGAATCAGTATTAGCAATCTATTAGTGCATACTTTATCTGATTTTAAACTAATGTTATCAATACACCATAAAATGCGACTTGGCTCTGCCCTTTGTCCTGCGACTTACCTATAAAGCTCAAAGGTACTCAAGGACTCGTGAGAGAAGCGGTCAACATACTCAAACCTCATGTTCTCGATACTTCTAGTTTTAAGAACATATGATATAGACAAGTCAACCTATTTAACGATTTTTCTATGTTTCAATATATATTTTATTGATACGATAATAGAACATGATCCTGTCTAGAAGCATTTGTGACTCCCTTCAACAGACAAAGATTTAGGAAACCCAGATTTCTCAATCAATCTGGTTACAAGTCAATAGGTTACGCAACAACAAACAACTCAATCAAAGAAACTGATGCTCAGTTCAAAAACTTGAAAACCCAAGGTTGCAACTTGATTTTTCAAGAGGAAGTTTCCCTTGATTCCAAGCGGGATCTAAGGCCACAATTAGAAGCAGCAATACAAATGTTAAAACCTGAGGACGAATTAGTGTTAATAAGCTTGCATCATCTCGGTAATAATCAAATAACTGTGACAGCTAGGATCAATTCATTACAAGCTGAAAACAAATATATAAGAACTCTAGATGGCTTAGTAAATACAAGAAAACTAGGAGAATCTGGGGAAAATTTAATTGCTCTTTTATTGGCTTTATCAAGAATAGGAAATACATTTAGCCAAAACCACACTCAAAACTTTTCTCAACATCGCACAAATACTAAAGGTAATTTAGGGGGAAGGCCAAAAACCAATCAAGAGAGGGCAGCTTTAGTTTTACGATTAAGACAAGAAGGGTTTTCCTATAGGTCTATAAGGAATCAAACAGGACTTGCCTTGTCTACAATTCGGAGAATCATCCTTGAAGCCAATCATACAAAACCATAAAGGTCCCCATCAATCCAAACAAAACTATGTTGCAATCTTTATTCAGAATGATCGAAAGGAGACAGTCAAATAACAAGGCTATAAATATGCAATTCCTAAACAGGTCTCCAATAAAGAGAAAAATAATAAATCAATTTCTGCCAATATTATCCATTACGTTCTTAATATTACCAATACAGGTAATGGCTGAAGTAAGCATATGCGAAATCAAGTATGGGGAAAAGAATCTAATTGAAAAAGAAAGTCAAAAAAATCTAATGCGGATAGAGCAAAACCAAGAACCAATTGAATGCAAAAATATAGGTTTTGAACACAATAAGTACAACAAAAAACTAGTCAATAAACCTATATATGCTTGCTGTAAAAAAGCGAGTTCTACAACTATTAGTTCTGAATAATACCCCAGCATATGAAAGATTTACACAAATAATATTAAAATGACTCTTGAATCTTTAAAAATCTGCTTATTCTATAGCATCCATAATACCTTCAGTAATATAGCGTGCCATTCCAATAATATTTTTATTGATTTCTCGTTTTGAAGAATTCCATTTAGTGGAGATTTGCTTTGGTAGATCATTATTTTTTGCATGCGCAATCATAGAATTTGCCAGTTGCAAATGTAATTCAGACTCCTTTGCCTCTTCAATTTCTTTCCATTGCTCTGCCTCTAGAGATCCAATAGCTTGAATGTCTTTCGTTCCAGCATAATCATATAATTCCATTATTCCTATGTGAAGAAAGACTTGACCTAACTCTTGTAAAGGGCCGGTGCTATTTACGCAATCCTTAAAATCAGCCAGCATACTTTGATACTCTTCTTCTTTGCTTAAATCTCCTTGCTTAAGTGCATTTAAAAGTGTATAAAATGCACTGAATTGAACTGGTTCCACGAAAAGATCTAATTGCTAAATATATAATAAATCAAAAAGCGGGCCGTGATTACCTTCTCTTAAAGATAATTACAAGAAGCTAATCAACCCACCCTAATTAAGTAGTACTACAAAAAGCTCTATAATTTTTATAGATTAGGATAGTTTATTGTCCAAGGTACAACTTCACCCTATTTAAAAATCGCGTACTTTGAGGATGCTTTTATATAAAATTTAGGCACGAACAGCGATAATCTAGTCGTAGCAATAATCTGATAATATTAATCAATAAATTTATATGAGAAATTCCTTATATTCGAACCATCAAATCAATCAATCAATCAATCAATCAATCAATCAATCAATCAATCAATCAATCCACCCTATTAGGCACTAGTACTGTTTTTTAAATTTGGATCAGGACTTACGACAACAGGCATACTGCTGGAATTATTAGTTGGTGTTGAACGGAGTTGGACAACCTTAACAGGAGGGATTGGAGAGTTTTTTGAAGAGTCCGAAGGACTTGATTTATCTGAAGGGCTGGAAGCTTGCGACGGATTTGAAGTTTGATCTTCCTGGGAGCAAGCCTCCAAGGCTTCTCTCAATAATGAATCAAAGGTTGCACCTGGCAATCTATGTCTAGCCACCTCAAGAAATGTTCTTGGTAATGACTCTGAAGCAGCCCGTTTTAAAGCTGGATTATTACTGCGATGCTCCTGTTCATCTTGAATAGCTCGAATGAAACGCAAAGTTACATCCCTTTTGGTAGATGCTTTTATAAAGGTGTCATTATCACCAACAGTGTTCCCTGCTTCTCGTTCAAGATCAGTTAATCGTCTTTCCAGACTGGCTAATACCTCTTCAGCCTCTTTACCAATATGTGCAAGCTGACCATCAGACAGATTTGGCAAATCAGCCACATAAACCTTGCCATGATCCCTCAATGTCAAAAAAGTTGGCCTTGGGCCTTGACGATGAGAGCCGTTAACATCTCCACTTATTCCCAAAGGACGTCTTGGGGGGACAGGCCCTGCCGAGGTACGACGACGGGTTATCCGCTGAGGACTATCAAAAGGCATCGAACTAAATCAAGATCTAACTACTCAGCTACCGAAGTAAATTCCGGAGTGCATAAAAAAATATTACTAGCCAAGGCCAAAGAATGTGAATCAAATCACCACCTCGTAGAACTCCGAAGCAATCAACATTTCTACAGAGAACTCACACATCACAAATTTCAAGAGGGCAAACCAATTAATCCTTGTTCTTGCGAAGGGCCAACCTCTTCAATGCATCCAACTATCCATGCCTTAAGTCCCTGAGCTCTACATAACTCAAGAGAGGTCTCCACACTGCCAGGAGAAACCACTAAACAAAAACCTATGCCAAGATTAAAAGTATTCCAAAGATCTATTTCAGGAATCTCTCCAACCTCTTGCAGCCATTGAAAAATCTCAGGTCTTTTCCAAGTATTTATATCAATTTGTGCTCTGAGTCCTTCTGGTAAACATCGTGGAAGATTTTCAGGTAATCCACCCCCTGTGATATGTGCCATTCCCTTCAGCGAGACCTTCTCTACAAGAAGGTTTTGAACAAGTGGAGCATACAAAGTCGTTGGTTCGAGTAAGGCATTGAGAAGAGGTCGTTTGTCTGTCCCAAACAAACTTTTTTTATTGATTTTATTTTTACTAAGCACTTGCCGAACCAAACTAAAGCCATTGCTATGCAAGCCACTACTAGCAACTGCAATGATCTGATCCCCCGCATTCATTTTGGAACCATTCACTAAATCATCTTCTTCCACTAATCCCACACAAAATCCAGCCAAGTCATATTGCCCTTTCTTATAAAAGCCTGGCATTTCTGCCGTTTCTCCTCCTAAAAGAGCACATCCACTAATTCGACAGCCCTGAGCGATCCCTGCTACCACCTCTGCCATTGCATCCGGTCCTAGAAGACCAGTTGCGATGTAATCAAGAAAAAATAATGGTTGAGCTGCGCTGGTAATAACATCATTTACACACATTGCGACCAAATCGATACCTACCCCAAAGTGCAATTGATAATCCTGCGCCAATTCCAATTTGGTCCCTACTCCATCTGTTCCAGCAACTAAAACCGGTTTCCTAAATCCTTCAGGTAATCGAAGCAAGCCTGCAAACCCCCCCATTCCTCCTATCACTTCAGGACCATGAGTTGTTTCCACCGCTGATCTGATCCTTTGAACAAAAGCCCTACCCGCTTCAACATCTACGCCAGAAGTCTTGTAATCCATAGTTGCGAATGATTCTTCTACTGCTAATAAATAAATCTTCCTGTGTAATTGCGTTTTAAGCCAGTATGAAGTGAATCCAGTCGATCATTAATTCCAATGCCATGAGAGAAACATTGCCAAAAATAATAAGCGAGGTCAAGTTTTGACAATTGACATCCTCAAGACTTCTACTGAAGTATTCGAATGGCGCAACTCCCAAACTCGCAAAGTCCACTTCATACCCACAATGGGGGGATTGCATGATGGGCATACACAACTAATCAAAAGCGCACAAAAATCTCTTCCCAATAGTGCTGCATCAGTTCTAGTCAGTGTTTTTGTTAATCCTCTGCAATTTGGACCTGAAGAGGATTTTGCCAGTTACCCCCGTAATGAAGACCAAGACTGCCAAATAGCTAAAAATTCAGGCGCACAGGCCATCTGGCTTCCTTCTATTGAAGAAGTTTTTACTAAAGGTGTTGACGAGCATTTCAAAGTAAAAGTCCCGGAAACACTTAAAGCTCATCTTTGCGGCTTACATCGAAAAGGACATTTTGATGGCGTAGCAAATGTCATCATTCGGCTATTAGCACTGACAAAGCCAGACCTACTGATCCTTGGGGAAAAGGACTGGCAACAATTGATAATTTTGCGAAATCTTGTTCAAGATCTTGGGTTGGCAGTAAAAATCAAAACAGTAGCAACGGTTAGAGAGAAAAATGGTCTTGCAATCAGCTCAAGAAATCAATTTTTAAATCCTTTAGACAAAGAAATTGCAATTGGCCTTCAGCAAGAATTATCAGCAGCCTCAAAAAAGTTTCAATCGGGTAAAGAAATTAGTCTCAACAAAATAAGGTCCTCTTTACGACAAAGAGGTTTGAAAGTGGAATATTTAGAAGTTGTAGATCCACATCTTCTTCATCCTGTCAAGCCAAGCAACAAAATCTCTTTACTAGCAGCCGCAGTTCTATGCGGAACAACTCGCCTTATTGATCACACATTTCTCATGAAGCGCAAACCAATTGTTGCCATCGATGGTCCTGCTGGCGCAGGGAAAAGCACAGTAACAAAAGCATTTGCAGATAAACTCGGCCTTATTTATTTAGATACTGGTTCGATGTATAGAGCAGTGACTTGGCTTACACAAAAACATAAAATTGAACCTGATAATGAAGAAGCACTTCTTCACATGCTTAAGGAACTAGAAATTAAATTTGAAAAAACTAAAACTGGAGAACAAAAGGTTTTGTTAAATAAAAAAGATGTAAGTTATGAAATTCGAACCCCTGAAGTGACTTCCTTGGTCTCAACCGTTGCAGCTCAAAAAGTAGTTCGAGAAGCTCTTACAGCCCAACAAAAACACATGGGCATCCATGGCGGATTAGTGGCTGAAGGTCGTGATATTGGCACCACAGTGTTCCCAGATGCTGAATTGAAAGTATTTCTAACTGCAACTGCAGCTGAGCGAGCCCGTAGAAGAGCTAAGGACATGCAAGACAGAGGATTTCCATCGGTAAGTTTAAAAGAACTTGAAACCGAAATCAAACAACGTGATGAATTAGATAGCACGAGAAAACTATCACCCTTAATACAAGCAAAAGATGCAAAAAAAGTGATCACAGATGGCATGACTATAGAAGAGGTAATTGATGTATTACTCGAATTGTTCCGCTCAAAGATTCCAGAAGAAGTTTGGCCATCGCCTACTTTTTAAAGCTCTCTAGCAGGCCCTCACAAGCATCATCTAGTAAATCTAAAACTTTTTCAAAGCCTTTGGAACCACCATAATAAGGATCAGGCACTTCTAAAAGTTTTGTCCTCTTTGCATAACTTAGTATTGGTTCTATCTTGACATTATAATCAAGATCCTGACTGCAAGCCAATTGATTGACAGCGTGTAAATTATCATTATCCATTGTTAAAATTAAATCAAAATCCAAGAAATCACTAAGCTTTATTTTTCTCGCAATACTGCGTATCTCAATCCCTCGTTCCAAAGCTGAATCTCGCATTCTAGAGTCAGCCAACTTCCCAACATGCCAAGCACCAGTACCTGCAGAGTCAACCTCAAAATCTTTCAATAAGCCTCTCTTTTGGATTTTGCCTAGAAAAATAGCCTCTGCAGCTGGTGAGCGGCAAATATTACCAAGGCAAACAAACAAGATTCGAGATTTCATATAAGAATTTCAAGGTTTAATAAAGGATAAAATAACATCCGAATAATATCCAGTTAAGAATTTAATATAAGCATCTTAAATGCCATCATAAATCAAAAAGAACTTCTTTTAAATAAATCTCAGTCCATTCCTTACCATAAAAACGAGAAAGCATACCCCTCGCAGGATCTTTATCAGACCTATAGGTTATATATTTTCTTTGACCTTCCAAAAGCAAAATAGACCGTTCTTCTGAAACAGTATCAGCCTTCCGAACCAGATCCAAATAAAGATCAAAATAATCCTTATAAGCGCTAAAAATCACATCATTAATAAAATGATCTGTGTCTTCACCAAGCGGCAGTCTAGTCCAAAGAAAACCAGATGAAAAAAACTGTTCCGCCTCTAATGGAATAGGACCTCCTGACGGCAAGAATTCTTTCCATTTTTGATATAAAGGCTCTAAAGATTCCCACACAAGTTGCCGATGAAGATAATCACTTTTAAGAACCGGCTGCAAATCTAAAGCTAATAAATATCCAGATGGAAGTCTTACAAAATCGACTCCAAAAAAAGGAAGCTCAAAAACAGGCAAAGGATTGATCAACAAGTTCATAACTGAAGCTGAAAGCCCAGCCTCTACACATGCGATACGTACTTGCCTTAGTTTTGAAGTTTTACAAGCCCAAGTTGCGGTTTGAACCTTAAAAGGCTTTGATTTTGAACCCGCCTTTCCTTCTGCCTCAAGGAACTGTCGAGGTACAGGGTATGGTTCTAATTCAAACTCAGACAAAACCTTAGTTGCATAATCAAGAAATATTTGCCATTGCCAACCGGGTATCTTGATTTGGTCAAGGCTATTACTTCGGATAGAGGTCATTTGGTTTGATGAGGCTTATATTTAATTGGGCTTTCATTAACTGAATCTGCAGGAAATAGAAATTCTCTAAGGAATCTATCAGACCATTCTTTACCAAAATAACTTGTAAATAGTCCATGTGCAGGATCTCTTTTTAAATGATATAAGTCATATGCAAATTGAAACTGTCTAACCTGGTCTGCAGGAATTTTAGAAGGCATTCCCTTAGATAGTTCATCAAGCTCCCAATAACAATTTAAAAAAGCACTAAATGCAACAGGTAAAGTGTCTTTTGCCAGTTCTATACCTCCTCGACAGAAAAGTAACCAAGGTGAAAAATATTGATTGGGATCAAAAGAACGCATTTTCTCTTGACTACTTAGTGCAGGGAATCGTCGTTGTAAATTCTTAAGACCTTCGAAATATCTCTGAAGATAAGCTTCATCTTGTATTAACGGCTGAAAATCTAGGACAGCAACTAATTTATTACTAACTCCAAACCATAAAAGATCTATGCCCATCAAAGGCTGATCTTTAGTAAAGGTTGGATATGCAACTGAATTCAACACTTGCAGACTATTACCTGCATCCAGCCGCGTAATCCTCCAACGGCGAAAGCCTGGAAGCTTCCAAAGCCAACTTCTGATAATGCTATTGCCTTTTTTAGAAATACATTTTTCGAGATCTTCTGGAACAACGACAGCCTCTCCACCACGAGCCTTAATGCTCGCTTGAAGCTGTTCAAGGAAGGGATCAAACATCAAGACTCACTCGAAAAATTTTCAATGCTTTATCAACTGGAAACAAAGTATGGGGTAAGCCACCATAAACAAAAATTCCGAACCTCATTTAAGCAGGAAGCAGCAAGAATGTATTTATCATGTAAGTTCAAGTCCAAAAGTGATTATTTTATGATGATAAATCATTTTCATTTTAAAGACCTATAAAAAACTAATTAATTGATTTCTCAGTACTCCCTCTTCTCTTTCTCCGCGTTAAAAACCTAAAAAGAACTGTTCCTATAGCAGAAACCAAGTTCCCTTCTAATTCATTAAACATTTGCATATTATATTTAAAAGCTTGATTGGCCTCCTCCACAATTAAGTCCGCAGTTTTCTGGTTGATAGGAAGTGTATTTAAGGTGTGGCTATAATCTAATTTGAAAAGCTTTGCATCTTCAATCCTGGTAAATTCATAAAAATTCAAACCCTGATCATCAGAAAGATTCATTGCATTTTTTGCGATTTTCTTAAGGATCTGACCACCAGATAAGTCTCCTATATATCTAGTATAATGATGACCAACTAATAATTCAGGGCTATCTTTAGCCACATATCTAATACGATCAACATATGCTTTAGCCGAAAGACTTGGTTCCACTAAGTCTTTCCATTGACTACCAAAATAAAAACCTAGATCTGCTTCTAAAGTATTACGACGATATAACTCGGAATATCCAATCATACTTACAACTGGATGACCTTCATTGCACAATCTTTGAATTTCATCTTCCATTGCTGAATAAACGAAATACAAGTCAGCAACCAGAGTTCGATAGGTCGACTTATCGACAACACCTTTAAGGAAGCAACTCACAAAGCCTGTGTTTTCAGCCATTGTGTGAGACTTCTTTGTGCCTTCTCGAAGTTGCCTCGCTAGGGCTACAGACATTTTAAAGCTGTTCAGAAAAAAGTTAGTGGAATGAAGTTAGAAGAATTTCCATCAATTAGGAACCTTAGGATGCAAAGGGTTACGGGAATTCGTCAGAAATAGAGCATGATGAAAACAAGGCAAACAAATCACGACAAATCTCATGCAATTGTGCCATTTGAGCAGGCTGGGGAAGATAAGCACCTGAAGGCTGCCAATCTCCCAATGTCGCCAAACGCCACCTTTCCCCATCAAAGGTCATCCCGCGCATAAGCACACCCAACAAGGACGGGGAAGCATAAGGTGTGTTGTTACTAATTCTGAGCTGAAGTAAAAGACTGCGACATTCCAGCTTTGGTGACCACCCAGGAAAATGGAAAACAATGTCTAAAGTGTCTTTCTCCGACCATCTTCGCGTTTCAGGATCATCCCGCCAAGGAGTGAGATTAGGAGAAGCTTCAGGGAAATGCCTGCGAACAAGGGTAACAACAGAAGCGATGACCTTTGCTAAGGCAATACTTTCAACTTGCTCAGCAGCGTTCACAAAACCTCCTTGATAGAAAATTCTAAATAAATTGAGTTTGCATTGTGGAGCATTTGCAAACCAGTGATGAACTCCACTCTCAAGCCTCTTCAAAGGAAAATATAGATCCTTATCAAAATCATAACTATAAAAAGTATGCTCAAAAATCAACCTAAAGAATATTCACATGTCTAATGCCTTTATGTACTCCTTGAAATTATTAACAACTAAATCCAAAGTTGAGTAGATGCCTTGCAGCACTATTTCCACTGATCTGATACTCAAGATTAATGAGTATTACCTAACAAAAAGTTTAGCAACCTCAAGTATGAATTCATTAAATTTACGTACAAAAACAACAAAAACATCCTTAAATCAAGACCATATTTGAATTCACTACAAATAAATATCTAGTTAGATGAACCTGATTAACAACTCCCCAAGAGGAAGGAGCAAATACTTTGATACAGTTATGTATTTCTAAATATACTAGATCAATGGAGATAGGCTACTTTAAATGAGCAGAAAATATGACATAATATTCAACCAACTCTATCCTCATTAAATAATCTACTATGTCAAAAATAATAAACAGATCAAAAGAGAAGTCTCAAAGATATTTGTAGCCATAAAGCCAATTTTTTTGAAGCTAAACAGTCTTGATAGAAATGAGTTGAAGCGATAGAAGACATGATAGAAATAAACACTGAAGGCATAGGCTCCTATAAGCCTCTAGTTCTGCTCAAAATCTTGATGGCTCAGTTCCAAAAAATCATTGCTCCCAAGCAGGGTACTGCTATTACATTCGAACAAGGGCAACCTAACGTTCCCAACGACCCAATCATTCCTTTTATTCGTGGTGATGGAACTGGTGTAGACATTTGGCCCGCAACACAAAAAGTACTAGATGCAGCAGTCAGCAAAGCTTATGGCAATCAGCGGCATATCGAATGGTTCAAGGTTTATGCAGGAGATGAAGCGTGTGAACTTTATGGCACATATCAATACCTACCTGAAGACACACTTGAAGCAATCCGAACCTATGGAATTGCTATCAAAGGCCCTCTCACCACTCCTATTGGTGGAGGCATCCGCTCGTTAAATGTTGCACTTCGGCAAATTTTTGATCTTTATTCCTGCGTTCGACCTTGCCGCTATTACGAAGGGACCCCAAGCCCCCATAAGCATCCAGAAGACTTAGACGTAATTGTTTATCGGGAAAACACCGAAGATATTTATATGGGAGTGGAATGGGAGGCATCTGATCCTGTAGGCAGCAATCTTATTGATTACCTCAATAACAAAGTCATTCCTTCAAACGGAAAACTTTCAGGACGGAAAATACCTATAGGAGCTGGTATAGGCATCAAGCCAGTAAGCAAAAATGGCAGTCAACGCCATATAAGAAAGGCCATTCAACATGCTCTCAAACTTGAAGGCAGCAAGCGACATGTGACACTAGTTCACAAAGGAAATATCATGAAATTTACTGAAGGAGCATTTAGAGATTGGGGCTATGAGTTGGCTACAAATGAATTCCGAAATCAATGCATAACAGAAAGAGAAAGTTGGATCTTAACTAACAATGATGCGAATCCTAATCTATCTTTGGAAAATCATGCAAAATTGATTGATCCTGGATTCGAAACCCTGACACCAGATAAAAAAGAAGCAATCTGTAATGAAATCAAAATAGTTCTCAAATCAATTGGAAATAGTCATGGTAGCGACAAATGGAAAGACATGGTAATGGTTGATGATCGCATCGCAGATAGCATCTTCCAACAAATTCAAACACGTCCTCAAGAATACTCAATCCTTGCAACTTTAAATCTAAATGGAGACTATATTTCAGATGCAGCTGCGGCTATTGTTGGAGGGCTAGGGATGGCCCCTGGAGCCAATATTGGCGATAACGCTGCAATTTTTGAAGCCACTCATGGAACTGCACCCAAGCATGCAGGACTAAATCGCATAAATCCTGGGTCAGTAATACTAAGTGGAGTAATGATGATGGAATTTCTTGGCTGGCAAGAGGCAGCCAAAATGATTACAAATGGTCTGAGTAAGTCTATTGCAGATGGCAAGGTTACTTACGATTTAGCTCGTCTTATGGAACCACAAGTCGAACCATTAAGTTGTAGTGGATTCGCAGAATCAGTAATTGAAAGATTTTAAATGGCAATTTTCACTGCCAAAACAAAGAAAAATTCTCAATAATGAATTAGAACTCGCTAAGAATTTTACTTAAATAAGATCATTATTTTCCATCAATTCCCATGCATTTAACAGCGTAGTTTCATCTCCCAAATTTCCAGGAAAAGTAATGATTGGGAGGTTGTCAAAATCACTTTCAGCCTCAACAGAAACCATAGACAAACCTGGCATAATCTGTCCCTTTAACTTAACAACACCAAAGTTAAATCCTCTTGTCAATAAAGCATGAGTGGTTATACCACCCTTACTAATAATATAACCCAATCTAGGAGTAATACTAACAACTAGATTGGCCATAAATTCTGCCAAAGCAATACCAAAAGACAGCCTTTTAGCATTAGATAAAAAATCAATCTCTCCTCGAGTCGTAAAGAGAACTGGAGTCATATTTGCATCCAAAATAGTATTTATTTGATCTATTATTCTCTTACGAGTATCCGATACCAAAACATCAAATGACGAACTTTCAAAAGCAATTGCAATTTCCTCAACTGGTAACTCAATCCCTGCACAAGTTTTCTTTGCAAGCAAAAACTTCAATTGATGATTAGCCAATGGAACATATGAGCCCACCATGATCAACCCTCTTTTACATTGGCCAAAGTCATCTCTGAGCTTTAAAGCAACTAAATCATCAACCGAATAAGGGTTAGGTGGTAAATTCGCCAATACATTTATTAAGCTAGCTGCTGATCTAAATAGGAATCGTTTTTTACCCAGCAGAATGTGTATAGCCTTGGCAAAGATCATCAAGTGGTGATGTCGCTCAGCATCAACAATTACAAGCTTATTACTGGTTAAATCTATAAGCCAATCAATAAGCTTATTCATTCCGGATGGACTCGCCCCTGCTTCATCTAGCAACTCAATTGTCAACCTTGCAACAGTCTCAGGAATTATTCTTCCTTGACTTTTTTCCTGTAGCCAAAACGCTAAATCACTTGAGGAATAACTAAATATTCGATCCCTAGCAAAGGGTGTTTGATGAACAGGTTTACCATGTAATAAATGAATTCCACCTATTGTGGTTCTCCCTCCTTCCAAAAAGGCAGGCACATGAAAAGTTGCATCAAAAGGACCAAGTTCTTCATTTAATACATCTGGCTCAAGCACTCCATGTCCTCGAAGAGTTGAATCTCCTCTACTAACAAATATTAAATCTTGAAGCATAATACCTTCGAGCGCACAAACTCGAATCAATTCCTTAGTGATTTCTCTAGTTCTACTTGCTGCTAATTCAGGAGGAAGCGCACGAGTATTGGCCAACACAAACAGTAAAGGAGAAGGATCATTAATCCCTTTTCGTAAGCTATCTTGATCCCAACGCAATAACAAAGGGCAGCCATATACAGCCTGAGATCCGGTTGGATCGTCATCAAAAACCACTATCTTCATGACCACAATCTCTAAAAAGTCTTTTAGGTCTCAATGAAAACTTTAATAATGGTTCCAACTATCAGGAATAGTCACAAAAGAGCGGTCTAATTTATTGACAGAATCACAACCTAACAATTTCATTGTCCTCAAAATATCAGCACGAATAATCTCAATAGCCCTGGCAACTCCAGCCCCACCTCCTGCGGCAAGACCATAAGCATATGACCTACCAATCAGTACACCTTTCGCTCCAAGACAGAGTGCCTTGATCACATCACCACCCCTTCGAATCCCTCCATCAAGGAGCACATCAATATCACCATTCACCGCTTTAACTATCTCTGGAAGTACTCGAATTGTTGGAGCAACGCTATCTAATTGTCGTGCCCCATGATTTGAAACCACAATTGCATCAACGCCCAAATCAATAGCCTTTCTTGCATCATCCCCAATATGTACTCCTTTGACAATAATTTTTCCTCCCCAAGCTTCTCTAATCCACTCAAGATCATTCCAAGTCACAACTGATTCTTCCAAGGCAGGGCCTATCTCCGTATATCCCATTGGACCATCTTCCAATTCAACGTTCGGGAATTCCATGAGTCCACCATCCCCAAGCCATTGAACAAGCCAGCAGGGCTTGACTAACATTTGAAAAAGATATGGGTACATTTTTAAAATGTTCCTGGAAAGCAATTCCTTTGTTCCATTGCGTACATCTCGTTCTCGAAGTCCAGATATTGGTGTGTCAATAGTTACAACTATTGCCGAAAAGCCAGCGACCTTGGCCCTCTCAATAGTTTTCAATGCAACATCCCTACCACCAAGCAGATAAAGTTGATACCATGCAGGGCAGTTAGTAGCACTTTTTACGTCCTCTAATCTGCAACCAGATAAGGTTGATAGCGTATATCCAGTTCCTGCATTTCCAGCCTCTCGTGCCGCCAAAACCTCACCCCTTGGATAAAACATCCGGCTACTACCTACAGGGGCTAGGATAAAAGGCAATTCAAATTTTTCATCAAGAACGGAAATATTTAGGTCACAAGATGGTGTGGCAACAGCACAGCGTGGTCGAAAAAGTATCTCATTAAATGCCGAACAATTCTGAGCTAAAGTCTGCTCACGATCAGCTCCACTATCAATATAGTCAAAAACCATCTTAGGCAGGCGCCTCTTGGCTAATTCCCTTAGGTCACTTATATTTACAACGTTTGGTGCCGCAACATTTGCAACCATAATTAATAGAGCAAAAGAAAATTATATAAAATATTCTAATACGAATGAGGGCGATACTCAAAAGAATGTCATCGCCAAATGAAGCAATAGTCAACATTATAAGAAATTAAGATTGTTTATCAATTAAACCCTACTTATAAAACTTTTTCTTTGATGTCATTCCAATCCCAGAATTAAAACTATTGGTAGGATCTAGCCTACGATAAAATCCAGCCAACTCTTCATCTGCCCTATATAAATGGCCTACATTATGTTCTGCAGGGTATTTTGCGCCATACTGATCTAAAATCTCAAGGATCTTCTTCTTTAGTTTGCTTGAATCAACTCCCTTCTTAACAACAAAATCCCAATGAAATACCATGCATAAAAAGTGACCCATCATAAATGAGCAACTCATCTGACTGATAATCTCATCTGGCAATATTTGATTCCATGAATCACAGTTTCGAGGTAATGCAATATCTAGAGGCAAAAGATCACCCGCATCATTTTGATTAACGATACAAAACCTCCCAGGTGCTGCTCCAGCCACATATCTATGTAAAAGTGCGTCTTGAGCTTCTGAATCTGAGCAAATAATATATTCAAAATCAGAATTTTCTTTTAATTCATTATTTAATAATTCTTCCACTTCTGCAATAGATAGGTCACTTGCAAGAATCAACATATAATGATCAAACTTTGAGCGATATTCCCTAAGACGTTTAGGGAGATGGTCAGGGAAAAATCTGACTATGAATTGTAGAAATCTATCTGAAAGATTTTTAGGAAAAATTTCTATTTGAGAAAAAAACTGATCGACTTTCCTCTTAAGCAATAGAAGAGTCGGAAGAACTCCACTACCAAAATATTTAATCATCAAAAAAGTATCCTTACAATACTTATCAGCCCCATCAAAATAACTGTAGTGCATATATTCACCCATCTCTGGTAATTGTTTCAATTCAGTCAATATTTTCTTCCTTATTATTGTAAGCCGAATTGGATTATTTGTACCAAGAAAGAATACACGTTCTTTTTTAGGTTTAGGAAAGGTGTCTAAACGAACCGCAAAAATAGCGATTTTACCTGCGGATCCACTTGCTTCATAAAGTCTCCTTTTATCAGCATTAAATCTTGCAGGAGAGTCTGCTTGAATGTTTCTGACTCTAGTCTGATATTCACGATCAGACGCCAAGGCCGAAGACTCAGTTACATTATCAGGATCAAAACTACAATTTTGCAGATTAAAAAGTATTTCCTCAGGTTCCTCTCCAAGAGGAATACCTAGATGGTTTATAAGTATTAATTTCCCTTCAGTATTTAATTGGGCATAAAGAGATAATTCGGTATACGCAGGACCTCTCTTGACAAGATTTCCTCCTGAATTATTACATATACCTCCTATAACTGAAGCACCAATGCAGGATGAACCAATTACTGAATGTGGGCCTCTACCAAAAGGCAAAAGTGCATCTTCCAGTTTATTCAAAGTGGTCCCAGGGAATGCAACTACTTGCATTCCACCATTAAGCAAGATTAATTGATCCAACTTGCGAGTATTTACAATTACCACCTCACGGTCATAATCATCTCCATAAGGTGTAGAGCCACCAGTTAAGCCAGTATTTGCTGCCTGAACAATAATAATTCTATTGAAATTTACACAAGTCTGAATAACTTTCCAAAACTCCACTAAGTCTCTCGGGAAAACCACTGCACTAGCAACTCCACTCCCTACTCTAATTCCGGTTGCATAAAAACTAATTCTATTTTTATCCACAAACAAATTTTTTCGACTGACAATAGAGCTAAGCAGTTGCGTGAATTCCAAAGAATGATTTCCTCTCATCACAAAAACCTTAGTTCCTTTTAAGCAATCGATCTAAAAATAAATCCAAATAATCATGCTTATTTTTTTTAATTTAAATTGTAATGTATAGACAACTTAACAAGAAGGTTGAAATGCAATCTAATTTAATGATCTAAAACTTATCTTTTAATCCTAAGTCTAATGAATTGTAAAGATGTACTTATATCTAATTTAACTGGCTAAGAATTTACAGCTCAGTTTTTGAGCGTCACCAGGATCAAGCATCAATTGACGCTCACCACTGATTAAAGCATTCCTAGGACTAGTCCAAGGTTCTATACAAACCATAGATCTAGGCGGATCTGTCCAAACAACTACCAAGTCCATTGGCTCCAAAAACTGCATATCAATGCGTGTGCCAGCCGGTAAATCAAAAAGAGTTATTTCTCGTGCAGGGCCAGTCAAAAAATCAACACCTTTGTTCAGCAAGTCAAGTTGTTGAAAAGTATTGGATTCGGAATCCGTCAAATAATCAAAACATTTTGGAGGCAAGCCTTCAACTTTAATCTTTTTCAGATCATTCACTTTAAAGTATGGATGGAGACCGAAACTACATGGCATCTTCTCCTGGCTGTGATTCTCAATTAATACTTGAATGTCAAGGACATTGCGATCTAATCGTAATTCAATCTGAATTAAAAAACAGTATGGGTAACATGCACGAGTAATTTCATCATCATCAAGACTTAAACGAACACCCTGTTTATCCTCTAGTAAATCAATGTGCCAAGGGCGGTCTCTAGCAAATCCATGTTGGGGTAGATAAAATTTACCCGAATCTAAATATAATAAATCACCCTTCAATGCACCACATATAGGGAATAAAATCGGAATGCCACCTCTAATACTTTGATCTGTTTGGAGAAAACGCTCTAAGTCAAAATAAAAAACATCGCGACCACCACAACACCACTGAGTAATCAAACCACCTCTCTCTGGGGCAACACGAAGACTATTCAAAGTCCTAGGATCTATATATTCAAAATAGAGATAAGGATTTTCATGTTTAATAAGATTTAATGACATAAAAGAGTTCCTAAGGAAGTGCTAATATCTGATTTAAATAGACAACAAAAACTCTACTTAATATAGAGGCTATTTAGCCACTGCAAAAGATGTGAGTTGACTTGTTCTGGTATCTCATCATGAGGGCAATGTCCTGCTTCCAAAACTACTTCAGTTGTCGCTGTCGGTGCATAGCGCCTGAAGCTTGCACGTTTACCTTCTGAATTCATCCAAGGATCCAATTTTCCCCAAAGCAGAAGCAGTGGAGCCTTTAATTCAGCAAACAACTCATCTAGAGGCCTACCCTGCGGAGTACGGCCATCGAAAACGCTACGAAATACTCCAAAGGCTCCAGGATCTAAAGAAGGCCTTCGAATAGCTTCTACTAAATCTTCATCAACATTTGTACTATCTATATACACCTGTTTAAGAGTTCGTCTAATAGTGGAAGGATTTCTTAGATTCTCAAAAATCAATCTCTGAACTAAAGGATCTCGCAAAATTCCACTTCCAATTTTCTGGCGAGCCTTTGCAAACCAACTCATTGAATCCCTTCTCTTAATACTGTCACTGAAATAACCAGCAGCATTCAGTAAAACCACTCCAGCAGCATCGGTCCCCAAATCAGCACCCGCAGCAAGAGCAGCATATCCACCAAGCGAATTGCCTACAAGCACCGTTGGCCTGCCAATTCTTTCCTTCACATAGGAAACCAACTGATCCCGCCACAGTTCACCTCCATAACTAAGTTCTCCCGGCTTAGAACTACGGCCGAACCCTAAAAGATCTAAAGCATGCACTTCATGAGTCAAAGACAAAACAGGGATGTTGTATCTCCAATGATCTGTGGAAGCACCAAAACCATGAACCAACAAAATCGCTGGGCTCTTCTTTGAAACATCACCAACTGGTCTACTGCTCACGCAATGAACGCCATGACCCAAATAACTCCAAGAGGTATTAGACGCAGCAATTTGAGCAGACATCAAAGAAATAAGATCGGCTTGAGGATGTTAAACATTTATTGGGAAAATTGACCAATCATATTGGAACAGATGAGACAAAAGGGACTTAAAAAGACAATAATCTCGTTTAAAGTAATCCAACAGGATTTGCAGCAACTTCCTCTGGGATGGAATTTCCTCCTCCAGGTTTCTTCCCCTTGAGAACAAGACGAAGTAAAACTGGAGCCAAAAAGGTTGTACCTATTACCATTAACAAAATTGCTGCCTCCAAAGATGGAGTAAGCAAACCAGCACTTGTTCCGAGTCCCAGAAAAATCAGACCTACTTCACCTCGAGGCATCATCCCAAGTCCAACAACAAGTCTATTTGTAGGTTTATCGATTAAGAATGACCAACCTGCAGCAATCTTTCCAAGGATAGCCACAACAAGAAGAAAGCCTGCAACAACTAAAGCCGATCGACTAGAGGGATCAAGAGGATTAATAACCGATAGATCCATTCCAGCGCCAACTAGAACAAAGAAAATCGTTGCAAATAAGGAAACCAAAGGCAAAACTGATTGTTGAATCGCGTGATTGTTCTTTGAGCTGCTAAGTATCAACCCCGCTGCAAAGGCACCCAAAGCAGCCTCCAGTCCAATAGCAGTTGCAACAAAACAACTCAATACAAGAATTACAAATGAAGCGACAACTACTGCCCCTGGAGCCTTCAACCGATCTAGAACCCAATCAAAAGCTGGTGCAGCAGTTCGACTAAGGGCTATTGCAGCAACTACAAAAACTGTTGCTGCTACAACTAATTTCACAATTGGTGCAATCTGCAGAGATCCCCCTGTTGCTAATGCAACTACAACAGCAAGAATGACAATGCCCAAAATGTCATCTAGCACGGCGGCCCCAATAACAATCTGTCCCTCCCGAGTTTTTAAATAACCAAGTTCTCCAAAAACACTTGCTGTAATACCAATACTGGTTGCCGTCATAGAGGCTCCCGCAAAAATTGCAGGGATGAGATCTACCTGAAAAATGAACATCAAACCAAAAGTGCCGAAGGCAAATGGCAGCACCACTCCTGCCATGGCGACAGTGAATGCTTGAACACCGACTGCCACAAGCTCCTCAAGTTCACTTTCTAAACCCGTCAGGAAAAGCAATGCATATAAACCCAATGTTGCAACTGCTTGTAAAGATGGAAAAGTCTCAAAATAAAGATCTGGAACAGCTTCTGGAGGAATAGAAGCTATCGAACTTATAAACTGAACAAAGCCATGATTGAGCTCAGCACTTGTTGAAGGTGGCATCAATAAATGAAACCCTGAAGCACCTATCACCACACCAGCTAGCAACTCTCCAACAATCGTGGGCAGCTGGAGCCTGACTAATACCTCTGCCAGAGTTCTTGCTGCGACAAAAATCAAGAGGAAGTTGATAACCCCGATCAAAGTTTCCGCAACTTCCACATCATGGGTGCTTAGAACGGACAGCACTTCAGAGGAAAACATCTAGTCCGGTTGGAGAATACCTCTTTGGACCATAAATATTCGTACGCACTATTGGCAAGGATGAGACACAAGAAAAGTCAACTAGATATCGTGTGGATCCCAAATCAAGTGACCCTATTCCAGCAAAACAGGCATTAGCTTCCATAAATATAAAGCTATGGGGTCTTTCTATGTAAATAGTGAATGATGTGACAATGCATCAATTCTTGATCTATATGAGACCCACCGTCTACTCAAGATATAGAGCAAATATAAAAAAGATCTATGTTTTCATCAATACAAAAAGCTTTTGAAGACTCACAAGACTTTAAGTCAGTGCTCATTAGCCGTGTTTTGAACACCACTTATAAAAATCACTCTAGACAACTGTCAGTTTCATGAGCAGCTCCCAACCCTTAGACCTTCGTTTACCAACTCCTGGATGCTATGCAGATCCAGAACGAGCTGGCATCGATGCAGATGCTGTATTTGATGGAATGACAGAACATCTATTTTTTACTTTAGGGAAATTAGCTACTACGGCAAGTCTCCACGATCTCTACATGGCACTGAGCTATGCAGTCAGAGATCGGCTCATGACTAGATACCTTGCTAGTCAAGAAGCTATAAGAGCAAGGCCCCAAAAAACTGTGGCATATCTCTCTGCAGAGTTTTTGATTGGACCTCAATTAAATAGTAATCTCCTAAACCTAGGGATTCAAGACGAGGCTGAGGAAGCACTGAAAAGATTTGGCATTGAATCTCTCGCGGATATTCTTGAAGTCGAAGAAGAGCCCGGCCTTGGTAATGGTGGGTTGGGACGACTGGCAGCTTGCTATATGGAATCTCTAGCAACTCTTCAAGTTCCAGCGATAGGGTACGGAATCCGATATGAATTTGGAATTTTCAACCAAATCATTCGTGATGGTTGGCAAATAGAAGTAACAGATAAATGGCTAAAAGGAGGGTGGCCATGGGAGCTTCCTCAACCAGATGAGTCTTGTTTTGTTGGTTTTGGAGGCAAAACTCAGAGCTACATCGACGAGAAAGGAAAATACAGATCAAGGTGGATCCCATCTGAACACGCAATTGGAGTTCCACATGACGTACCTGTCCTTGGTTATCGAGTAAATACTTGTGACAGACTTCGTTTGTGGCGAGCGGACGCAACAGAAAGCTTTGATTTCTATGCTTTCAATATCGGTGATTATTATGGAGCAGTTGAAGAAAAAGTTGGCTCTGAGACTCTATCGAAAGTTTTATATCCAAATGATGGTACCGACGAAGGGAGAAGATTGAGATTGAAGCAACAACACTTCTTTGTAAGTTGCTCCCTCCAAGACATGTTAAGAAGCCTCGAAAAACGAGGAATTCCAATCGATCAATTTGCAAATCATTGGACTGTTCAACTAAACGATACTCATCCAGCAATAGCTGTAGCTGAATTAATGCGACTGCTATTAGACAATCACCACTTTGATTGGGAAAAAGCCTGGGATCTCACAACACGCTCAGTCGCATACACAAATCACACATTACTGCCAGAAGCATTAGAGAAATGGGATCTTTCTCTATTTAGCAGTCTGCTACCTCGTCATCTAGAGCTAATTTACGAAATCAATCGGAGGTTTTTACAACAAATTCGTCTTCGATACCCTGGTAATGACTTGATACTTAGAAAGCTATCAATTATTGATGAAGAAGGATGTAAGGCGGTCCGTATGGCTCATTTGGCTACAATTGGCGCTCATCATATTAACGGTGTAGCTGCACTACATTCTGATTTAATCAAGCGACAACTTTTGCCAGAGTTTGCAGAACTTTGGCCAGAAAAATTTAAAAATATCACTAATGGTGTCACACCTCGTCGATGGTTAGCATTAGCAAATCCAGAACTAACTAATCTCTTTGATAAAGAAATTGGATCTAACTGGATTACCAATATGGAGTCACTGTCTAAGCTCGAAAACCTCGAAAATGATTCTGAGTTTTTAGAAAAATTTGGCACAGCAAAATTAACTGCCAAAAGAAAACTTGCCAACTATATACATCGACAAACTGGAGTACTTGTTGATCCTGCAAGTTTGTTTGATGTGCAAGTAAAAAGAATCCATCAATACAAGCGACAACATTTAAATGCTCTGCAAGTAATTACTCAATATTTACGAATAAAAAATGGGAAAGCCCATGGCATGGCACCAAGAACAGTGATTTTTGGAGGGAAAGCAGCTCCTGGTTACTTCATGGCAAAACTAATGATCAGATTCATCAATGGCATCGCTGAGATGGTGAATGCTGATCCAGATATGGATGGCCGACTCAGAGTTGTATTTCTCCCTGATTACAATGTGAAACTTGGCGAACAAGTTTATCCCGCTACAGATTTATCTGAACAAATCTCTACTGCAGGAAAAGAAGCATCAGGGACTGGAAATATGAAATTTGCCATGAATGGTGCTCTCACGATTGGCACTCTAGATGGCGCCAACATTGAAATCCGCGAGAAAGTAGGAGCTGAAAACTTTTTTCTTTTTGGAAAAACTGAATCGGAGATTATGGAGCTTCGAAATGTTGGATATTTTCCAAAAGACTTTATTCAAGCTTTACCAGAACTAGCAGAAAGCTTGAGATTAATAGAGCTAGGCCATTTTAGTAACGGAGATGGGGAATTATTCCTTCCTTTACTTCAAAGCCTTACCGGTGAAGACCCTTATTTTGTCATGGCTGATTTTGCAGATTATTTGCGAGCCCAAGAAGCCGTTGGGAGAGCATGGGCCAATCGACAAGAATGGAATCGAATGTCTCTTCTGAATTCAGCCCGATCAGGATTCTTCTCGTCTGATCGTTCAATCCGTGAATATTGTCAATCAATTTGGAACGTGGATTCCTTACCCGTAGAAATAACTTGCGATGTGAATTAACAAAATTAATGACTTTAGAAATTGTAAGGAATCAGTTTCGATCAGGTAGATCTGGCGTCTGATGTAAAAGACGATTCAAGCGCAAACGGTCTGCATTCAAAGGATCAGGAGCAAGCTCTCCAGCAATTTCTTTGAATTTTTTCTCAACTACATCCGGAACCCTGACATCAAATATTCTTTCCATCAATGCTTCGATAGAAAAAAGGTGCGCATTAATATTTTCCAATTCAGCTATTGCTTGTTGCAAAGCATCCGATTGATCATCCAATTCACCAGGACCATTAACTAGAGAAGAATTCTCATCAGTCCTTGAACCATATTGCTTCTGAAGATCTTCAAGCACACGCCCTGAAAGAGTTCTAAAAGATTGAAGTGCAGCCCAATTCAACTCTTGTTGTTGTCTCAGAGTAGGGCGCTCCCTAATCAAACGGTCATGTTCTCTATAGAACCTTTGACAGTCAGGGCATTGACAGGGCTCTTCAGGCACCTAAAAGTCCCTCTAGCTACTTCCATCATGCCATCTACTATGCCGCGAAAGATGGACCATCTGCAGAGTCATCCTCGATCGCTTCAGTAGCTTCAGCTTCAAGACAGTCAGGGAGAGGGATTTCAATTGTTGTGACAACCTGAATTACATCCCTAAGTCGCATCGAATCAGCAAACCAACCCATTGCTTGCTCAGTATCACCTCTGCTTTCTGCATCATTAGCTTGATCTTCGTGAGCCTCGGCTAACAAAGCAAGCCAACACAAACAACGGGCCTGAACTACAGAAAGATCTAATTCAGCGGGGTGAGAATTCGCGATATTTTCGCTTTCCTGCTGAATCAGCAGGCGTAGTCGAAGATCGTGAAGCTGGGTCATGGAGACTGTTTCACTTCACCAACGCTAGCAAGAGTGTCGAGCTTTCCTAAGGCACCAAATGTAGTACCGACCACCTGAAACAATTTTTTAATCACGGGGCTGGCGGGACTCGAACCCACGACCTACGGTTTAGGAAACCGTCGCTCTATCCAGCTGAGCTACAGCCCCACTAGATTGAATTATGCCTTCGAGGCATTATGGACTGTGAAAGCAGGAAGAGGTGATCGCGATCGAGTTGTTACTGTCTCATGGCAATAACAACTCGATTGAGGAAAGTCCGGGCTCCCTAATGGCCAGGCTTGCTGGGTAATTCCCAGTGCGGGCAACCGTGAGGACAGTGCCACAGAAACACACCGCCGATGGCTTTAACAGCACAGGCAAGGGTGCAAAGGTGCGGTAAGAGCGCACCAGCAGTATCGAGAGGTACTGGCTTGGTAAACCCCGGCCGGGAGCAAGGTCAAGGGACATCGGCTGGCCATTTGCCTAGTCCCAACTAAAGAGCCGCTAGAGGCTGTCGGTAACGACAGTCCCAGATAGATGATCGCCCACTCTCTTCATGGATAGTGAACAGAACCCGGCTTACAACCTGCTTTCACAATTTCATCATATGTAATTCCTTGAAATCGCAACAAAAGTTGTTACTCAAGTTCTGGAACTAATAATGATGAAAACAAATAATAAATATCCCATCTCTAAGTCAAGAACTAGTCAGTTATACCAACTACTTCAGCGATTAGAAATTAAGCCAGAAGACACAATATTCAATACAAAGAATTCCCAAAGATACTTTGCAATTATCAATGAAGCCCTAACACATACTTCAGCCCAAGCTGATATCAATCATGAGAGGCTGGAATTCCTTGGTGATGCAGTACTCAGACTAGTTGCCTCAGAATTTATCAGCAAAAATTTCCCACATATGACCGTTGGAGAAAGATCCGCACTACGTGCACAAATTGTTAGTGACAAATGGCTCACAAAAGTTGGGAATCAAATTGGAATAGAGAAAGTTTTAATTATTGGGCCCAAAGCAGCTGGTGATGACTCAGCGAAAGCAACTCTTCAAGCAGAAGCAACTGAAGCACTTATTGGAGCCTTATATGAATGCCTTGGAGATCTAACGGCTATTCACAAATGGTTATATCCATATTGGAAAGAAGCCAGTGCTGCAGTTTTAAATGACCCACATCAACAAAACTCAAAATCTGCTCTTCAAGAGTGGAGCCAAAGTCAAGGCATGAAACTTCCGAACTATCAAAGCTCAGAGAAAAGCCAACAACATGGCGATCCAAGAAGGTTCTTTTGCAAAGTCCACTTAAATGGAAAGCCAATTGGTCAGGGATGGGGTCGATCTAGACAAGATGCGGAGAAAGAAGCTGCTCGACTTGCTTTAAAAAAGCTAAGAAAAGTGAATAATCAAGAAGTCAAGCCAGTACAAGATTCTTAATGGGAAATGTCACCAATTTATCCCAATTACCACCTTCAAACAGAACAGCTGCTCTATCAGCACTCACTCGTTGAACGCAACCCGTATAGCCATTGTAAATAGAAGTAATGTCTTTAACTACTACTGAAGAACCAGGCAAAATCAGCAAAGTTTTAGAAAGCACTCATAAAATAATTGCATAAATCGTCCAACTCACCAATTAATTCTCTTTTTTCCATGTTGGATGCAGACACCTGGCTGATCGTTGGGAAGCTAGTTGCACCTCAAGGACTTACAGGAGAGCTACGAGTCAATCCAAGTAGTGACTTCCCGGAAAGATTTATCAAACCAGGGAAACGGTGGGTTCAAAAAGAAGAAGCAAAACAGCATCCTCGAGAAATTCAATTACTTGCAGGACGAAAACTACCAGGAAAATCAATTTATGTTGTTCGTTTTGCAGGCCTTAACAATCGAACAGAAGCCGAAGCTCTTATTGGGCAAAACTTGCTGGTAGAGGCCAAAAACAGACCCAAAATGGCCAAGGATGAGTTCCATTTTTTAGATCTATTACGCTTAGAAGCAAGGCTAACTAAAGAAGGACCTCCTATCGGCAAAGTTGTTGATCTAATCAGTGGCGGCAATGACTTGTTAAAAGTCAAGCTTTTTAAAGGGAAAACTGTATTAATACCTTTTGTGCAATCAATTGTTCCAGAAGTAAACCTAGAGGAAGGTTGGCTCAGGATTACCCCACCCCCTGGCCTTCTAGAGCTATGAGAGATCGACAAAAGCGAACCATGTGGGCGATTCTTAGAGAACAAAATCGTCAAAAGTGACCATAACTTCTTCCCTGGTTCCAGTAATTCTTTGTGGTGGCACTGGCACTCGCCTTTGGCCTCTCTCAAGGGCTAGCTACCCAAAGCAGTACTGGGCATTGAATGGCAATAATGAAGAAACCCTTCTTCAGCAAACCCAACAAAGGCTTAAAGACCTTCAAGGACTATCGAATCCCCTATTGATATGTCATGAAGATCATCGCTTCATAGTTGCCGAACAAATGCGACAAATTAATGTTCAGCCAAAGGCGATTATTTTGGAGCCTATAGGGCGAAATACAGCCCCTGCCGTAGCAGTAGCGGCTCTGCAGGCAATTGAGCAAGGGAATGATCCATTACTTCTCGTATTAGCGGCAGATCACCTTATTAGTGATGTTGATCAATTCCTTCAAGTAATCGAAGCAGGACGAATTCATGCCGATAATGGAAGACTGGTCACCTTTGGGATCATTCCTACTTCTCCAGAAACTGGATACGGTTATATAGAAGCTGTTGAGCCGTTAGGGAAAAATGATACCCCCATAGGAATTGATATTGCAAGATTTGTAGAAAAACCTGACAAGAAGACTGCTGAGAAATTTCTAACAGATGGAAGATTTACTTGGAATAGTGGAATGTTTTTATTTAAAGCAAGCGTAATGATTCAAGAGCTGAAGCGACTTGCTCCTGAAGTAATTAGAGCATGCCAATTGGCACTAGAACAAGATTCGACAGACTTGGAATTTTTAAGATTAGAAAAAGAAGCCTTCTCACAATGTCCAAACATAGCTATTGACATCGCTGTAATGGAAAAGACAAAACTTGGCACTGTTTTACCTCTCAATGCGGGTTGGAGTGATGTAGGAAGTTGGAGTGCACTTTGGGAAACTGCGAATAGGGCTCAAAATGGAAATGTGCTCAGAGGAAATGTAATCGCAGAAGAAACTAAAAATTGTTATTTAAGAAGCGAACATAGGCTTTTAGTTGGACTTGGAATAGAGGATCTAGTAGTCGTTGAAACTGATGATGCAGTGCTCATTGCAAATCGGAACCAAGCTCAAAATGTCAAAACAATCGTTAAACGTCTAGAAGCTGATGGAAGTCCTGAAGCAAAGGCTCATCGAAAAATCTATCGACCTTGGGGTAACTACACAGGCATAGTTGAAGGAAGCCGCTGGCAAGTCAAAAAAATAGAAGTAAAACCAGGTGCAAGCCTTTCACTACAGATGCATCATCACCGTGCAGAACATTGGGTTGTAGTAAAAGGAACCGCATTAGTTGAAAAAGATGGTGAAAAATATTTAATTGGAGAAAACGAAAGCACCTATATCCCCTTAGGCTGTAAACATCGTCTGACCAATCCAGGTCGAATGCCAGTTGAATTAATTGAAGTCCAAAGTGGTGCTTATTTAGGAGAAGATGACATTATTCGTTTTGAAGACTGCTATGGACGCATTCAAACAACAAACAACGATTAGCTCTATTCAACCGTGACACTCTTAGCAAGATTTCTAGGTTGATCTACGTCTAGACCTCTATGGGCTGCAATGTGATAACTAAGCAATTGCATAGGAACAACTGATAGCAAAGGGCTAATCCATTCACTAACTTCTGGAATTGGCATAAGTGCATCAAAAATTTCTGTTTCTGGACCTTCTGGAGCAATACCTATAAGTTGCGCATCTCTAGCTTTTGCCTCTTGGGCATTGCTAAGGACTTTTTCAAATACAACTCCTGGCGTTGCTATAGAAATGACTGGTACACGTGGCTCTAATAAGGCAATAGGACCATGTTTCATTTCACCTGCAGGATACCCTTCTGCATGTATATAACTAATTTCTTTTAACTTGAGCGCTCCTTCTAAAGCAATTGGATAATTAATTCCCCTCCCTAGGAAAATAACATCCTGAGTTCCAGAAAAACGAGGAGCTAAATCTTCAGACAACTGATCATGTTTCTCAATCAAAACCTTTAACTGATTCGGTACACTTCTAAGCTCTTCTAATAAGGTCCTTATCTCATCAGGTTGACGACTATTTCTACGAGCAGCAAAATTAAGAGCTAAACCATAAAAAGCAAATAATTGCCCAAGAAAAGTCTTAGTTGCAGCAACACCTATTTCGATACCTGCTCCAATATCAAGAATATTAGTGACCTGCCGAGCTAATGAGCTTTCAGGTCTATTAGTGATACCTAATTGTCTAGAAGAATAAGCTGAATTAACATGTGAATTCCTTCTTTCTGATTCCATAGATAAGGCAGCAAGCGTATCAGCTGTCTCACCAGATTGAGTCACCCCAATTGTCAACGTGTTGGGTACTAAAGGAGGTGCGGAATATCTAAATTCACTTGCATAAAATACTGAGGTTGGAATTCCAGCAAATTGTTCCAGTAAATAAGCACCAACCATCGCCGCATGTCGACTTGTACCACAAGCCAATATTTGTATTTGCTCTATACCTTCATAAAAACTCTTATCAAAAGGAAGGGCTACTGGAACTTCTTCAGGTAATCCATTAGGTAAATGTCTAGCCACCCAAAGTTCAGCTGTTTCTGGTTGTTCATGAATTTCCTTCAACATAAAATGACGAAAATTTCTCTTGTCAACAACATGCTCAGCACTAGTTAAAAATGAAGGACTTCTTTTTTGACGTTGACCGGTATGGTCATACAACTCAATACCTAAAGGAGTTAATAAAGCAACTTCACCATCTTCCATCGGCAAAATTGTTCTAGTAAAACCGGCCAATGCTGGAGTATCACTTGCACAAAGAAATTCACCTTCCCCTAGACCAATAACCAATGGAGCCTGTCTTCTTGCCACAACCAAAGCATCTGGTGTTTCAGCCCAAACAACTGCAAGTGCATATGCCCCCTTCAATTGCAGAGAGACCTTCTGCACTGCTTCTAAAAGAATTGAGCCACTAGAGGAACATCCATTTGTCTGAAGATGCTTGATTTCCCGAGCTATCAAATGAGGAATTACTTCAGTATCTGTTTCAGACGCAAATTCAATACCTTCAGACTCAAGCTCATTTCGCAAAAATCTATAATTTTCAATAATGCCGTTTTGAACAACAGCTAAAGAACCTGAAGAATCTCTATGAGGATGAGCATTATGCTCCTCTGGTTTGCCATGAGTAGCCCAGCGTGTATGTCCAATACCTAGATGACCTGGAGAACCCTTTCTATCAACTAATTCGGCAAGATTATTCAGTTTGCCCTTTGCTCTCCGACAAGTCAATGTTGCCAAATGATCACCTTTATCTGCTCCGACTGTCGCCAGCCCAGCGGAGTCATAACCTCGATATTCAAGTTGACGAAGACCACTAAGAAGCAACGGAGCTGCTTCTTGAGAACCAATTACTGCAACGATTCCACACATAAATTAAGCCCGGGCAGTGCCGGGCTGACCTTATGGGGCTAGCTAACAAAAGAAAGCTAACCCAAATTCTTTGATAAAGAAAGCTTAATAAGCTAAGCCCATGCTGCGTGTGGTTTCATCTCCCAGGTAAACCCGAATACTTAGGAAATCAGTAGGACATGCGGTTTCGCAACGCTTGCAACCAACGCAATCTTCAGTTCGAGGTGAAGAAGCGATCTGGCCAGCCTTGCAGCCACCCCAAGGAACCATCTCCAATACATCCAGAGGGCAAGCCCTCACACATTGGGTGCAACCTATGCAGGTGTCGTAGATCTTTACAGCGTGGGACATGAGTTAGTCCGTTCCGGAACTTGCCTGAATCAAACTTTACCTTGATTAAGCGAACTTACACATTTTCATGTCACACCCGTCACTGTTGTTAACTACTTACTTCAACTCGTAGGATGAGGGGTCCCGTCTTCACGGCTATGTCCCAGGAAGCGATCCTTGAAAAAGTGCGTACTATCGTTGCCGAGCAACTCAGCGTTGATGCTGGCGAGGTAAAACCAGAGTCCAACTTTCAAAATGACCTCGGAGCTGACTCCCTCGATACTGTCGAGCTAGTCATGGCTCTTGAAGAGGCCTTTGATATTGAGATCCCTGATGAGGCTGCTGAAGGTATTGCCACTGTTGGTGATGCCGTCAAGTACATAGAAGACAAAAAGGCCTGAGGTTCTCATGGTGGAGGGTCTTCACCGCGTTGTGGTAACAGGCCTCGGCGCGATAACTCCGATTGGGAATACCGTCGAGGAATACCTCGACGGTCTTACATCAGGCCGAAATGGTGTCGCGCCCATAACTATTTTTGATGCGTCACGGCATGCCTGTCGTTTTGGCGCAGAGATCAAAAACTTTGATCCTGCAAAATTCCTTGAACCCAAGGAGTCAAAAAGATGGGATAGGTTTTCCAAGTTTGGCGTCGTAGCAGCAAAGCAAGCTCTTACTGACTCAGGCTTGATAATCAACGAAAAAAATGCTGCTCGCATAGGAGTAATTATTGGGTCTGGGGTGGGTGGCTT
This sequence comes from Prochlorococcus sp. AG-409-B05, assembly GCA_003216075.1. Lineage (GTDB taxonomy): Bacteria > Cyanobacteriota > Cyanobacteriia > PCC-6307 > Cyanobiaceae > AG-409-B05. The sequence goes on along the minus strand of QCJK01000011.1, from coordinate 21,265 downwards.
ACTAACCATGGAAAGTCAGGCTCATGTTCTGGCTGACAAAGGTCCAAGCCGAGTCAGTCCGTTTACTGTGCCAATGATGATTCCCAATATGGCCACTGGGCTAGCAGCAATTGCGCTTGGAGCGAAAGGTCCAAGTTCAGCTGTTGCAACAGCATGTGCTGCAGGATCAAATGCAATTGGTGATGCCTTTCGTCTACTGCAACTCGGCAAAGCCGATGCAATGATCTGCGGCGGAGCTGAGGCCAGTATCACTCCACTTGGAGTAGCTGGATTTGCAAGTGCAAAAGCTCTCTCGTCTCGAAACGACGACCCTGCAACTGCTAGCAGGCCTTTCGATGCTGAACGTGATGGATTTGTAATTGGTGAAGGGTCTGGAGTACTAGTCCTTGAGACCCTTGATCATGCAAATGCTCGCGGTGCACAAATTCATGCTGAAATTATTGGTTATGGAACAACCTGCGATGCTCATCACATAACTTCACCAACCCCAGGTGGAGTTGGGGGTGCTGAAGCAATACGCCTAGCACTACAAGATGGAAGCACGAATGTTGACAGCATCGATTACATCAATGCTCATGGCACAAGTACTTCAGCTAACGATAGTAACGAGACATCAGCTATCAAAACCGTCCTTAAGGACAGAGCTCATCAAATCCCCGTGAGCTCAACAAAATCCATGACCGGTCACCTTTTAGGCGGATCAGGAGGAATTGAAGCTGTGGCCTGTGTGCTTGCACTTAGGCATGGTGTAATACCCCCCACTATCAATTACTCCAATCCTGACCCGAACTGTGATCTGGATTACGTTCCTAATACTGCTAGAGAGCAAAAATTAAATGTTGTGCTGTCTAACTCATTTGGTTTTGGAGGCCACAATGTTTGCCTCGCCTTACGCCGAATGACTTAAACAAGTACTAGCTCTCCCCCATCCTTCAGAATCCCCAATCACCAACTAATTAAAATGGTCGCTGCGACTGCCTCCCTCGACACGCTCTGCATCAACAGCATCCGAATGCTTGCTGTAGATGCTGTCAACAAGTCCAACAGCGGCCACCCGGGTTTGCCCATGGGTTGTGCGCCAATGGGTTACACGCTATGGGACAAATTTCTTCAGCACAATCCCAAAAACCCTAAATGGTTTAATCGGGACCGCTTCGTTCTATCAGCAGGGCATGGGTGCATGCTCGTTTATTCCTTATTGCATTTGACTGGATATGACTCAGTCAGCATTGAAGACATTAAAAATTTCAGACAGTGGGGTTCACGAACTCCTGGACATCCTGAAACCTTTGAAACCGCAGGGATAGAAGTCACCACAGGCCCCTTAGGGGCAGGCATATCAAATGCCGTAGGTCTTGCAATTGCAGAAGCACATCTCGCAGCAAAATTCAACAAAACTGACTCTCAAATTGTTGACCATTACACATATGTAGTTATGGGAGATGGCTGCAATCAAGAAGGTGTGGCTTCTGAAGCCTGTTCACTTGCAGGACATCTCAAACTAGGAAAACTAATTGCTTTATATGATGACAATCACATCACAATCGATGGCCATACCGAAGTTTCCTTTACTGAAGACGTACTTAAACGTTATGAGGCCTATGGTTGGCATGTGCAGCATGTCAAAGATGGAGATACTGATATAAATGCAATTGCTAAAGCCATAGAAACTGCTAAATCAGTAACCGACAAACCGTCAATTATCAAAATTAGTACAACTATTGGATATGGTTCCCCAAATAAAAGTGATACTGCTGGGGTTCATGGTGCACCTCTCGGAGAAGAAGAAGCTGAGCTAACCAGAAAACAACTTGATTGGTCATACGGACAATTTGAAATACCAAAAGAGGTTTATGACCACTACCGCCAAGCAATTGAACGTGGCAGCGACTTAGAAGCACAGTGGAATGAAGAATTTACAAATTACAGAACCAAATATCCCACTGAGGCTGAAGAATTTTCAAGGATGTTGCGTGGTGAACTCCCACAGGGTTGGGACAATGCTTTACCTAGTTACACATCCAACGACAAAGGCCTAGCTTCCAGAAAACATTCTCAAATTTGTCTTGGAGCACTTGGCCCAAACCTACCTGAACTAATTGGAGGGTCTGCTGACCTCACTCACTCAAATTACACAGATATCAAAGGTGAAACAGGTTCTTTCCAACCAACTTCACGAGAGAAACGATATCTACATTTTGGGGTCAGAGAACACGCCATGGCTGCAATCCTCAACGGCATTGCATATCACAACAGTGGACTAATCCCATATGGAGGAACTTTTCTTGTATTTGCAGACTATATGCGGGGATCAATGCGCTTATCTGCATTAAGTGAACTAGGAGTGATTTATGTACTCACTCATGACTCCATTGGAGTTGGGGAAGATGGACCAACTCACCAACCTATAGAAACAATCCCCTCCCTTAGAGCGATTCCAAATATGTTGGTCTTCCGCCCAGGGGATGGCAACGAAACCAGTGGAGCATACAAATTAGCGATCAAAAATCGAAATCGTCCCAGCGCTCTCTGTCTAAGTCGTCAAGGGATGGCTAATCAAGCCAATTCATCTATCGACAAAGTTGCTCTTGGGGGATATGTACTTGAAGATTGTGAAGGTAGTCCTGATCTCATCCTTATTGGAACAGGTACCGAACTCGACTTATGTGTTCAAGCTCAGAAAAGTCTTACAGAAATGGGATACAAAGTCCGTGTAGTATCAATGCCATGCATAGAACTATTTGAAGAACAAACTGACACTTACAAAAATGAAGTTTTACCAAAATCAGTTCGAAAACGTATAGTCGTAGAAGCAGCTGAGTCCTTTGGTTGGCATAAGTACATTGGACTAGATGGGGATAGTGTCACAATGAATCGTTTTGGAGCATCTGCCCCAGGAGGAACATGCATGGAAAAATTCGGCTTCACAGTGGAAAATGTAGTCAAGAAAGCGAAAGCACTATTAATCTAAGAGAACAAAAGCTCCTATTAACTGATATTTTTTAACGACTGTCTAGAGACAAATAAATGAAAACCAATTTCATTTATTTGTCTCTAGACTTAGTTTAAAAGATCAATAAATAACTTTCTGTTTTCCTCAAAACAACACATCAAGAGGTCAGGATGGGAAATCAAAAAAACTATCGAAATTTAATAACTGGCGGAGCAGGCTTCCTAGGCTCCCACCTTATTGATCGATTGATGGACAACAATGAAGAAGTTATTTGTCTAGATAATTACTTTACAGGCCGGAAAACAAATATCAACCACTGGATAAACCATCCAAGGTTCGAACTTATTCGACATGATGTCACCGAACCTATAAAATTAGAAGTAGATAGAATTTGGCATTTAGCTTGCCCAGCTTCACCAGTTCATTATCAATTTAACCCAATCAAAACTGCCAAAACAAGTTTTCTAGGCACTTACAATATGCTTGGACTTGCCAGAAGGGTAGGAGCAAGGCTACTACTTGCAAGCACTAGCGAGGTTTATGGTGACCCGGAAATTCATCCTCAACCAGAGAGCTACAGAGGCTGTGTAAATACAATTGGGATACGAAGTTGTTACGACGAAGGGAAAAGAATTGCAGAGACCTTATGTTTTGATTATCAACGAATGCATCAAACCGAAATAAGAGTAATGAGAATTTTTAATACATATGGTCCAAGGATGCTTCCAAATGACGGAAGAGTTGTCAGCAACTTTATTACTCAAGCATTGCGCGGAGAACCACTTAGCATATATGGAGATGGCAGTCAAACACGTTCTTTCTGCTATGTAGATGATTTAATCGAAGGCATGATAAAACTTATGAATAGTGATCAAGTAGGGCCGATGAATATTGGCAACCCTGGAGAATTCACTATCAGAGAATTGGCAACACTAGTCCTTCAAAAAATTAATCCAAAATTAAAACTAACACAGAATCCCCTACCTGCAGATGACCCTATGCAACGCAAGCCTGTAATTGATTTAGCCATAAAAGAACTAGACTGGGAACCAAAAATCTCTTTGAACGAAGGGTTGGATCGCACAATAAGTTGGTTCAAAACACATTTAATTGATTAGAGTCAAAGCAATTATTGTTCTTTATTCAAAGAGCACAGATTTTGAAAAAATGTCTATTATAAAAGCTATTAATTCACATCCTAAACAAAATTATTTGCTATTCATATAAAGATATCATTGTTGTTTATTCAACTTCACTGACTGAATTTCGGATGCCCCCTCTGCATCAATCATTTTCTCTAATTTCAAAAGATCCTGATCTGTAATCTTTGTTTGCATTGGGCAATGCTTTGGACCACACATTGAACAGAATTCAGCTTTCTTAAAAACATCATCAGGCAATGTTTCATCATGATATTCACGTGCACGTTCTGGATCCAGTGATAATTCAAATTGCTTATCCCAATCAAACGCATACCTGGCTTTGCTGAGCTCATCATCTCGATTACGCGCTCCAGGCCGATGCCTTGCGACATCTGCCGCATGAGCAGCAATCTTATAAGCAATCAATCCTTCTCTTACATCATCTGGGTTTGGTAGTCCTAAATGCTCTTTCGGTGTTACATAACAAAGCATTGCTGTCCCATACCATCCAGCCATGGCAGCACCAATTGCACTAGTTATGTGGTCGTACCCGGGCGCAATATCTGTAACCAAAGGTCCAAGCACATAAAATGGTGCCTCAGAACAATCCTCCATCTGCTTCCGAACATTGAATTCAATTTGATCGATCGGAACATGTCCAGGGCCTTCGACCATTACTTGAACATCATGCGACCAAGCACGCTTGGTTAATTCTCCAAGGGTTTTCAATTCAGCCAACTGGGCTTCATCAGAAGCATCATGCAAACAACCTGGACGTAAAGAATCACCTAACGAAAAAGAGCAGTCATAGCGCTTGAAAATCTCACATATATCATCAAATCTAGTGAACAAAGGATTTTGTTTGTAGTGATAAAGCATCCATTGAGCCAATATGCCTCCGCCTCTACTAACAATCCCAGTAATTCGCCCTTTCACCTTGGGCAAATGTTCAATGAGTAAACCAGCATGAATAGTTTGATAATCGACTCCCTGCTGACAATGCTTCTCAATGATGTGTAAGAAGTCCTCCTCAGTTAACTTCTCAATAGACCCATGCACGCTTTCAAGTGCCTGATATACCGGAACAGTCCCTATTGGCACAGGAGAAGCCTTAATGATCGCTGTTCTTACCTCATCCAAATTCACTCCACCTGTAGAAAGATCCATTACTGTGTCAGCCCCATACTTCACAGCAAGCTGCAATTTCTTTAATTCTTCATTGACATCACTTGCATTTGGGGATGCACCAATATTTGCATTCACTTTGCATTTTGAAGCAATCCCAATAGCCATTGGTTCCAAATTGGGATGATTAATATTCGCAGGAATAATCATTCTCCCTCTTGCCACCTCCTCCATAACCAAGGATTCAGGCAAGTTCTCTCGAGATGCCACAAATGACATTTCCTCTGTGATGACTCCTTGACGAGCAAAATGCAATTGCGAAACATTTCCTTTCCCTTTGCGGGAAGCAATCCAAGAAGCTCGCATGATTAAAAAGGCGATTGACAAACTAGGACTGCTATTAAAACTAGAAATCACGCTGATTCACTTTCCTTCGCCGGTACAACCCGGATCAGGTTCGGAGGGTGTGATCTCAGCCAGCAAGAAGAAATTTGCCTGGCACCCCTAGTGGTTATTTGAAATTTAGCTGAATTCTAGAGAAGAAGCTGCTAATGCTTTAAAAAATCAATTGTTAATAACTCATGAAAATTTCTTGATGCTTTGACGAATTGCTAAAAGCAGCTTCTTGCGACGACGACTGCGGCCAAGCGGTCCACTAATAATTAGCCCTGAACCAACAACCAAAGCTGGCAAAAGATGAAGCCGAGCATTGCCATCTCTTTGAAGTAAACCCAATATCGCCAGAATAATTAAAAGAGGAGCAGCCAGAGACAAAAGTGGGGTACCGATATGTTTCATGAATGCTCTTCACCGGAGCAAGAATGGTTTTGCATCCACTGATAAATAGTTTTAACAAGCACCTTCACCCCAACTTCAATACATCCTTCATCAGGACAAAACTGTCCGTTATGCAATGGAGCGCAACCTTTATCACCAGCAACTCCCAAGCGAAACATAGTGCCAGGAACACCTTGCAAAAAACGCGCGAAATCCTCGGCACCTAAAGAAGGTTGTTCTAATCGAAAAACGTTATCTTCACCAAGAATCTTAATTGCAGAGCTTTCAAGCAAATTTGTCAGTTCAGGATCGTTATAAACAGGAGGAGCAATGCAACGATATTTGACCACCACTTTTGCACCAAAACTTGCAGCAATTGCATTTACAGTTTCCTCGATCCAAATCGGTAACTTTTCGTGCAACGCAGTGTCCAAGCAACGCACCGTTCCTAAAAGCCTTACTTGATCAGCAATCACATTGAAAGCCTTCCCACCTTCAATTCTTCCAAAACTCACAACTACTGGTGTCAATGCATCCATTCGACGACTAATAGCTTCTTGAATACCGGTAACAATTCTCGAAGCTATCCAAATGGCATCCACAGCTTCGTGTGGTCGAGCTCCATGACCAGCCTCACCCATCACTTTTATCTCCAATTCCCCAGCTGCTGCAGTTAAACAACCATTTCTTACTCCAATTTGACCCACAGGCAGATCAGGATAAACATGCAAACCAAACAACGCATTTAATCCATCATTGACTCGATCTTTAATCATCCAACTTGCTCCTTGAGCTATTTCTTCAGCAGGCTGAAATAACAAACGTACTCCTGTTAATAGTTTCTTATCTGCTGCCAAAATCTTTGCGACCCCAATCCCAATTGATGTATGCAAGTCATGACCGCATGCATGCATAACTCCTTGTCTTAACGAAGAAAATGTCAGGCCAGTTTTCTCTTCAATTGGTAGAGCATCCATATCAACTCTTAAACCAACCAAAGGCCCAGTTTGAGAACCAAGCTCAGCCACAACACCAGTCCGACCTACTCCTTCTCGAACTGTCCACCCGCACCTACGCAATTCACCAGCCACCAAAAGAGCAGTTTGGTGTTCCTCCCCACTCAACTCTGGATGCGCATGCAAATGCCTTCTAAGCTCAATGAGCTCTGGCAAATATTTCTCCAAAGAATCATCCCCATTCATAACAACTATTCAGATCGATCCAAAGCAAGAAAAGACATAAGATCTTGAGTGGGCTTTGGTGGCCAGCGCCTAACATTTATGAGCCATTCACGATACTTATAACGAGAGTCAAGTCCAAACGCAGCTACCCAATGACTCTCTGCTTCTCCAAAAAGTCCCTGCTGCCATAAGAGTGCAGAAAGCGCAGCCCTTGCATCAGCAAACATAGGGTATTTACGAATTAGGGTTCGCAATTCAGATTCAGCTTGATCAAAATCTCCTAATTGATAGTTTGCCAAAGCCTTACTAGAACAAGCCATTGCAAAGCCTGGTTGGGCAAATGACGCTTTTGCAAAAAGACTTTTGGCTTCAAGCCAATTTCCTTGAGATCCGCGAACATTTCCTAAGTTGTAAAGAGCTGAAGGATCATTAGGATTCCGCTTAAGAATCCAGTTGTAATCAACTTCTGCTTCTTTCCAAAGTTGCAAAGCTTCCTCAGCCGTACCCCTATTCAAATGGGGATCGGATTCAAAAGGCAGAAGCTCCATCGCACGACTCTGATCCTCAATCGCTCCCGAAGAGTCGCCAAGTGCTAAACGCACGTTACCTCGATTGCTCAAAGCGACAGCATCATCAGGAAAATCTTGCAGCAATTGATCCCACAGTGTCAAAGCCTCAACAAATTCTGCATTTTTACTTTTTTTCAAAGCCTCTTCAAAAAGGAATGAATTTGAATGTATAGCCTCAGCATGGGCTGGCTTTTCATTGAAAGCCACAAAACAAATAACGGCGATCAGTACAAAATTGAAAGGTTTGATCCATCTCCAAAGTTTCATCATTCCTCCTGCCATCCAAGATGAATGCGGGCCGCTCCTGTAACCACCCTTCCTCGTGGAGTTCTCTGAAGGAACCCTTTTTGTAAAAGAAAAGGCTCTACTACAGCCTCAAGAGTTGCAGAATCCTCTCCTAAAGCAGCTGCCAATGTATCTAAGCCGACCGGACCACCTCCATGAGCCCTGAGAATAAACTCTAATAACCGTCTATCAATTGCATCCAGTCCAGATTTATCGACATTCAGTAGTTTAAGTGCCTCATCTACTAAAACCTCATCTATAAGGTCCTCTCGAGCATGTACCGTCGCAAAATCACGGACACGCCTTAATAACCTATTTGCAATTCTTGGAGTCCCCCTACACCGGCGAGCTATCTCAAAAGCAGCCGCGGCTGTCAAAGGTAAATGCAATAGTTCTGCTGCTCTTTGAACAATAGCCTTGAGATCCTTTAAATCATAAAAATCCAACCGCTGAGTAAAGCCAAAACGGTCTCGCAGTGCTGAGCTCAGAGCCCCCGCACGAGTAGTCGCGCCTACAAGAGTAAAAGGAGGCAGGTCTAACGCTCGAGTTCGTGCAGTAATCCCTTTTCCAACTGTTAGATCCAGTCGCCCATCCTCCATTGCAGGGTATAAAAGTTCCTCCGCCACCCTTGTAAGTCGATGTATTTCATCAACAAATAGAACCTCTCTTGGCTGCAAGTTCAATAAAAGTCCAACAATATCCCTGGGTCGCTCCAAAGCAGGCGCACTGGTAATACGACATCTCACCCCTAATTCTTCAGCCAAAACAAACGCCATGGTTGTTTTCCCCAAACCTGGAGGGCCATATAACAAGACATGGTCGAGGGGGTCGCCTCTACCAATGGCAGCCTTTACAGCGATACCCAATACCTCCTTGAGAGCAGACTGTCCGATGTAATCGTCCAAGGTTTTAGGGCGTAAGCCATCTTCTTTAGGTGGCTTGACATCCTCTGGCAAAGCAGAAGCAGCTAGAACCCTGCTCTTCCTGAAAGGAAGATTCGAATTATTTCTATCGTTGTTGGAAGAAACAATAGCCATGATGCAAGGGTACTGACCCTAGATAGGGTCGGTGTATCAATCCAAGGAGATGAAAAAAACAAACCGAAAAAAAACAGCCTCATCAACTCGAGCTGCAGCCAATCGACTGCTGGCAGACAATCGCCTCGCCCGCCATCAATATGAAATTCTCGAAACCCTTGAAACAGGAATCGAGTTATTAGGTACTGAGGTGAAATCAATAAGAGCAGGGCAAGCGAACTTGCGAGATGGCTTCTGTCTTATTCGCAAAGGAGAGCTGCATTTACATAATGTTCACATTTCTCCTCACACACACGCAGGTACATACTTCAACCACGACCCTCTGCGTACAAGAAAATTATTGGCCCATAGTCGTGAAATTAATAAGCTACGTGGACAACTCGAAAAAAAAGGCCTCGCATTGATACCAATAAATATTCACCTAAAAGGCTCATGGATAAAACTGACAATTGGACTCGGTAAAGGAAGAAAACTCTATGACAAGAGACAAGATGAAAAGAAAAAACAAATTGATCGAGACATCAAATCAGCAATTGCTCGATTCTGACCAGTAAAAAAAATAATCCTTACTAAATCTAAAAAGACACCCTTTTAATAATCACCAATTCTCAAAAGCAAACTCCGACATGAATAACTCCTGGCTTAATGAGCTCGAAAAAAAACTTGAACAAAGATTTGATCAATTTTTACAAACGAACTCCTATCAAAAGTCATTATTTCTAAAAGAAAACCAAACAGTTCTTTATAACTCATTGATTACACAGCAAAAAGCCCTGGGGACTAAAGCAGATATTCAAAGAAAAAAATTACTGAAACTAGCCAATAAAATAAAAGATTGGAAAAAGAGGGAGCACAAGGCATATCAGGCTGGGGCAATCGATCTTGCTAATCGCGCAAACAAACACTTACTTCAATTAATGGAGGAGGGTCGAAATCTATGGCGAGACTTTGAAGAGGTGGGCCAACAATTTCAGGAATGTGAAAAAAGTCTGCTTGCCTTGAAAAAACAAGCAGACAGAAATGAAACAACCACAGAGGAAAGCTGGGCAAAATTCGAAACCAAAGAGGAGCTCGAACAACTCCGCAAAAAAATTGGACTAAATAAATAATCTCAACTCTTAGGAGAAGGTGGCTCTAAGCTCACATTCTCTGGAGGTGGAGTTGGGTCAGGATCAGCAATCAACATGTGCTGAAGAACAATTTCAGGTCGCTCACTATCACGCCAACGTATGCGATACGCAGGCATTTTTGTACCGCGACTGGTTGTCTGTTCAACAGGTTCCATGACCCATCCACGCCTAGAACGCCCCTGGGGGTTGCGCTTGACCACCGCATCGGCGTGTTTGAAGCGGAAACCTACGCGCTCACCACTCATCTGAAGAGAACCTCGCCACTCTCTCAATTATCCACTGTGGAGGGTTCAAACCTACAAATCTTGCGATCTTGTCTCAGGACGCATCGTGGGGAAAGCAATCACATCGCGAATCGAAGGGCTATCAGTCAGTAACATTGCCAAACGATCAATGCCAATGCCAAGGCCACCAGTTGGTGGCATCCCAACTTCCAAAGCATTAAGAAAATCTTCATCAACTCCATGAGCTTCTAAATCACCTTCTTGACGACGTAACTGTTGAGTTTCTAATCGGTCACGTTGATCAATCGGGTCAATCAACTCACTAAAAGCATTAGCCAACTCACGACCAGATATAAAGAGCTCAAATCTTTCAACCATCCCCTTCTTACTTCTATGTTTTCTTGCTAGTGGTGAAATTTCTATTGGATAATCAAGGACAAAAGTTGGCTGAATTAAAGTTGATTCAACAGACTGCTCAAAAGCCTCATTCAAAAGACGACCCACACTATCTGCCTTGATAGGCACACTTAAACCAGCCTCCACCATTGCTTGTTTAGCCTTTTCTAGGTTGTCCCACAAGTTCTCAAAATCAATACCCACAATTTCCAAAACTAAATCCTGCATAGTGACTTTTCTCCAAGGAGGAGTCAAATCAATCTGCTGACCTTGATAGGCAATCTTTGTAGAACCACATATCTGCTCACACACAGATGCAATCAATTTTTCCGTAAGATTGATCATATCTTTATAATCTGCAAACGCTTGATATACCTCTACTGAAGTAAATTCAGGATTATGTCGAGTACTAACTCCTTCATTACGAAAAATCCGACCAAGTTCATAAATACGTTCAAATCCACCCACCACGAGACGCTTTAAGTGCAATTCTGTTGCTATACGAAGATATAGTGGCAAATCAAGTGTGTTGTGATGAGTAATAAAAGGTCTTGCCTCGGCACCTCCTGCCTCTGTCTGGAGTACGGGCGTCTCTATCTCTAAGAATTCCCTTTGATCCAAAAAACGACGAATCGCACTAACCATTAATGCTCTCTTGCGAAAAGTATTGCGGGACTGAGGAGAAACAATCAAATCAAGATACCTTTGGCGATACCTCTTCTCCACATCTGCAAGACCATGCCACTTGTCTGGGAGTGGCTGTAAAGACTTAGAGAGCATCTGCCATTGCTGAACCTTGACAGACAGCTCACCTCTGTCCGTTCTACGCAAAATCCCCTCAACTCCTATCCAATCACCTGCGTCAACAAAATCTGTAAGTTGAGCAAATACTCCAATCTCCTGATTAATTGATGAGTTTTTATCAAGGCTTACCTTCTCTATAAACAGCTGAATAGTGCCTGTTTCATCAGTCAATGTATAAAAAGCCAATTTCCCCATCACTCGTCTGGAAGAAATTCTTCCTGCAACTGAAACAATAATTTTTCGCTCTTGTCCATTAGGTAGGTCTTGATGATCCTTTTGCAACGTTGCGGTCCGATGACTTGGCTCAAAACGAACGGCATAAGGCTCTATTCCTAAACCTTTAAGGGATTTAGCCTTTTCGATACGGGTATCTCTCAAATCAGACAATGAACTAGCTGCTGGATTCCAGCGTCATCTTCGCCTTAGATACTCAATTCATCCAAATAAAGCAACGCCTTTTTCAACTGGCTATAGCTGTTGGAAACTCACCCATCCTTTGAGAGGCATAGCCAATTCCCCTAACAGTCAAGATTAATTCAGGATTGCGAGGGTCAGGTTCAAGCTTCCCTCGCAATCGAGCCACATAAACATCTACTACCCTTAAATCTGCTGCTCTTCTTGGTGGATAGCCCCACAGTTGTTCAAGTATTTCCGCTCTGGGCACAACTCTTCCTGGGTCTTGGAATAACAATTCAAGCAAACTAAATTCGGTATAAGTAAGTCCAATCCTCTCCCCGGCTCGACTGACTTGCCTACGATTAGTATCTACGACTAAATCTCCAAGTCTCATTACTCCTTGACCTACAGGCAAATCCCTTGGTTCAGTGACTGCTGAACCTGGACCAACCCGTCTAAGGATAGTTGCAATTCTCGCCTCTAATTCTTTAGGGCTAAATGGCTTAGAAAGATAATCATCAGCCCCCAAATCAAGTCCTGCTACTTTTTCTGAAATTGCTTCTAGTGCAGTAAGGAAAATTATTGGTACACATGATTCTGCTCTTAAACGTCTACAAACAGCAAAGCCATCAAGCTTTGGCAGCATTACATCAAGTACAACTAAATCCGGGGATTCATCATGGAAAACTGCTAGAGCTTGTTCTCCATCCTCAGCAGATATAACTCGATAACCTGCAAGCTGAAGCCTGGTAACCAAAACCTTCAATACTGCCGGCTCATCATCCACTACAAGAATGGATGCCTTAGGACGAACTGATGCCTTCTTAATAGGACCATCAGTGCTCTTAAGCTTAGATGGACCTCCCAATTCCATTGCATTTGAGCATCAAGAAAAGTAACCATAACCTTCCACCTCAATGAAAAGGTCGCTAAAAGGCTAGAAAAGGAATATTTTTCAGTTTTTCTTAAGGTTTTTAGTGTATTTGTACTTAAGTAAATATGCTCAAAATCCAAAGGTGGGTCTGGCGTGATCTAAGTCACTCTTGCTGGTGACTCTTCAGCTATGAAGCCGTATCTTCAGGCACAAGATAGGCGGGTCACTGTTCTCTTTCCCGCTCAAAAGAGTTCCATTCGAGCCAAGTACATAATTCTTTGTATGCCTCTCAGTTTCCCAAGGCAACAATTCAAGGAAATATTTTGAAGGTAAATTAATCAAAAGCAAGCATAATAAACATTTATAGTTATCAGTCAATGAATAATCCACGTTATTAATTCCTAGAGAAGATCACTCGCTTCAGAATAAATTCAAGCATTGAAAGCACTCTTTCTCCTCCAAATTGCTATTAAACTGAAATAAATTACTGGTGCCAAAATTGATGTAATTAATGCTTGTGAAAATAAAGTGTAAACACCCCAACTTATAAGTAATTGGCCTGATTCAATGATTTGCATTAATGCCATTTGTAGCCATAAACTTATCCCAAAAAGAACAGTTCCAATCCACGACAACAGACCAAGGCTGAAAATTCCTTCAATCTGTTTACCTCGTCTGCCTAAACCACCCCACCACCAACCCAGTGCCATAAGTGCAGGCACGTGAGTTGCAGTTCCAAGACTTATGCCATCTAGCAACAAACCAAGACAAAGGCCCGCAAGTAATGCTGAAATCTGACCATCCTCAATAGCCCAAGGCAACAGCCACAACACTGCCCAACAAGGCCCAACCCCTGAAACAGTAAGCCAAGAAGGGGCTAATAAGGTCAAAAATGGGACAACTAACCCAGATAAAAGACAAAAAGATTTTTCATAAAGTTTTGCCATTAACGAGGCCATATTTGAACCCAATCAATTGCTTCTGGAGAAGCTGTCAACTGAACCACCGCTATAGGAGCAGGCAAAGCTGCAGTATTTACAACTTGAACTACTCCAACAGGAACATTGGGGGGCATCAGAGTACTAGCAGGAGAAGTACTCACTACATCTCCTGGCACAACATCGGAATCCTTATCCAGAAAACGCAAAGAAGGACGATTGCTTCCCATCCCCATCAAAATCCCATGGCGCTTATTACGGGAAGTCCAAACACCAATTCGACTGCCAGGAGCCGTCAACAAACGCACTCTTGAAGTAGTAGGAGTAACACTTTGAATAATCCCCAACAAACCTCCAGGGCCTAAAACAACATCTCCATTTTTGATTCCATGAATGCGTCCCTTGCCAAGATCCAATTGCTGCCACCAACCAACAGGCTGTCGAGAAATAACAGCTGCAGAAATCAGACCAGCGTCTGACGACTTGGTCAGATCAAGAATCTCTCTGAGGCGCTGATTATCCTCTGCCAACAATTCCAATCTGATTCTATTTTCTAATTGAACTCCTTTTTGAATCCATTCGCGCTGAGCAGAACCAGGCGACAAAGGTCCTGTTATATAAGCAAACGCATCAAGTAATCCTGCACCCTTACTCAAACGAATAACGCCGAGAACTCCTATTAAAAAAAACCATGGTCTAATGCGAAACAACTGCCTCCAACGAAATGGGAAAGCCCATTTAGGAGAACCCATCTTCAATCTTTGATTGAATTTCTAGCAAATTCTGAAGTATCAACGACGCGCTTTAGACGCTTGAAGTCCTGAAGAACTTGTCCGCAACCATTTACAACACACAACAAAGGATCTTCTGCTACATGAGTAAAAATTCCTGTTTCATGACTTACAAGATCACTAATACCTCTTACTAATGCACCACCACCAGCAAGCATTATTCCTCTATCAACAATATCGGCTGCCAATTCAGGCGGAGTGCGTTCCAAAGTCCTTTTTACAGCCTCAACAATTTTGATGAGAGGCTCAGCCATCGCCTCTCGCAAATCGCCGGCTTGCAAATTGATTGATCTTGGTAATCCTGAAAGTAAATGCAAACCTCTTACATCCATTGATTGCATATCGAACTCATTATCTGGAAAAGCCGAGCCAATACGAATCTTGATCTCTTCAGCAGTCCGCTCACCTACAACAAGATTATGTACCTTTTTTAGATAGGTCGCGATCGAATCATTCAATTCATCACCGGCAACCCTAACCGACTCACTTAAAACTGTTCCACCAAGACTAAGAACCGCCACTTCAGTAGTGCCCCCACCAATATCAACAATCATGGTCCCAATGGGCTCTGTCACTGGCAAAGAAGCTCCTATAGCCGCTGCGACAGGTTCATCTATTAAATGCACTTCACGAGCTCCTGCCATACCAGCTTCTCTAACTGCGCGACGTTCAACTCCAGTAACACCACTAGGAATTCCTACTACTAAACGGGGCGCAATGATTCCCCTGCCCTCATTACACTTTTGAATAAAGCTTTTAATCATCTGTTCAGCAGCATCAAAATCAGCAATAACGCCATCTCTAAGAGGTCTGACAGCGCGAATATTGCCAGGAGTCCTTCCAAGCATTCGTTTTGCATCATCCCCTACTGCCAATGGTACTAATTCCTCTAGATCCATTGCGACAACAGACGGTTCCTGAAGAACAATCCCTTTCCCTGAAACATAAATCAAGGTATTGGCAGTACCAAGGTCGATACCGATATCTCTCGACAACTTGAAGCGACTAAAAAACACTGATTTAAATCAAGTCGGAGAATCATAAAGGCAATTAAGCAGATATCGTGTTGCTTCTAGCAAAGAGTATTGAACTCCTTGCAAGATCAAGAAAAAACCGTGGCAGATTATTAAGCTCTAGTAAAGCGAGGAGGAACCAATGGGTGTGAATTCAGTGACCCTTGTGGGTAGAGCTGGTCGAGACCCAGACGTACGTTATTTCGAATCTGGAAGTGTGGTCGCGAACCTGACCATGGCTGTTAATCGACGTAGTCGCGATGAAGAACCAGACTGGTTCAACCTTGAAATCTGGGGAAAACAAGCCCAAGTAGCCGCAGATTACGTAAAAAAAGGTTCCCTAATAGGAGTGATTGGAAGCTTCAAAATCGACTCATGGACAGATCGAAATTCAGGAGAGAAAAGGAATAGACCTGTGATCAGAGTAGATCGTCTAAATTTATTGGGATCCAAAAGAGATTCAGACTCCAATTATCCAGGTGCTAGTTCAAGTCAAGAAAGAAGTCCAAATCATGAAGAAATACCTTTTTAGGGTTAACTTGATTCAAGCAACTATTTTGTTCTATCTTTCCAAATACGAAGCCCAAGCCAAATAATTCCAAATAGTATAAGGCAAATAATAAATAACTTTGAGAATTTAGATAATGGGTCAATCCACTTTTCAACATTATTATAACTTTCTCCAAGTGCAATCCCCGCAATAGTTAGAAATAAAGTCCATATACAACTTCCTGCAGTTGTCCAAAGCACGAAAGGCATCAAAGGCATCAATTCAATTCCAGCAGGAACGGAGATCAATGTCCTTATTCCAGGTACTAAACGCCCCCAAAAAACCAATGCATTTCCATGGCGACTAAACCAACGACGACTTCTAGCGAGTTCTTTAGGACTAATTCCAATCCAGCGACCATGGCGCTGAAGCCAATCCTCGATTTTCTCCTCATTTACTAAGCGTCCTATCCAATACCATGGGAAAGCACCCAAAACAGTGCCTAATAATCCAGCCAGAATCACAGGAAGAAATTGCAACTGACCCTGTTGCACATAAAAACCACCAAGAGGCATTATTAATTCAGATGGAATTGGCGGAAAAAGATTTTCCAAAAACATAGCGGCCAAAATAGCGCCATAACCTAACCATTGATTTACCTGAACTGCTTTACCAATTAATTCAGGTAAATTTGCTACTAATTCTGTTAAATCCATAAAAAGTGAAGTCCAGAATCAAATAAGTAATGATGGCAACCTGGG
This sequence comes from Prochlorococcus sp. AG-409-B05, assembly GCA_003216075.1. Lineage (GTDB taxonomy): Bacteria > Cyanobacteriota > Cyanobacteriia > PCC-6307 > Cyanobiaceae > AG-409-B05. The sequence goes on along the minus strand of QCJK01000011.1, from coordinate 4,379 downwards.
TTAGGTCAATATCCAACAATTAATATCGATAATGATCAGATTTATAAGGTCCTTCAATTGGGACCCCAAGATATGAGGACTGCTCATATGTAAGCTCTGTCAATACTGCACCGATTTTATCTAAATGAAGTCTGGCGACCATCTCATCAAGATGTTTTGGGAGAACATAAACTTTATTTGAATAACTTTCCCCTTTATTAAATAACTCAATTTGTGCCAGCACTTGATTCGTAAATGAATTGCTCATTACAAAACTTGGATGTCCCGTCGCACAACCTAAATTAACCAATCGACCTTCAGCTAAAAGAATTATACGATTACCATTTGGGAGGGTGATGTGATCAACTTGAGGTTTGATATTATCCCACTCATACTCTTTTAAGGACGCCACATCTATCTCATTATCAAAGTGGCCAATATTGCAAACAATAGCCTCATTTTTCATTTGAATTAAATGATCATGTCGAATTACTTGAAAGTTGCCTGTAGCCGTAACGAAGATATCTACATTCTGTACAACATCATCAAGACGAACAACTCGGTAACCCTCCATAGATGCTTGAAGAGCACAAATAGGATCAATCTCAGCAACCATCACCGTTGCACCCAAACCCCTAAGCGACTGGGCAGAGCCTTTTCCAACATCTCCATAACCCATTACAAGAGCAACCTTGCCAGCGACCATCACATCAGTGGCACGCTTAATCCCATCTACCAGTGATTCTCGGCATCCATAGAGATTATCGAACTTACTTTTCGTGACGGAATCATTCACATTAATTGCAGGGAAACGAAGCTCACCATTTTTTTCCATCTGATAAAGACGAGCAACTCCAGTAGTGGTTTCTTCAGTCACCCCCTTAATACTTGCCCTGATTGATGAATAAAATTTAGAGTTATCTTTCAATTTGGAACGTATCGACGCAAATAAAGCTTTCTCTTCCTCATTAGATGGATTGTCAAGCACGGACAAGTCTTGTTCAGCTTTACTACCCAACATGACTAAGCCAGTCGCGTCGCCTCCATCATCAAGAATCATATTTGGCGCCTGTCCATCTCCCCAATCCAAAATCCGATGCGTATAGTCCCAATACTCTTCCAGTGTTTCTCCCTTCACAGCGAAGACTGGAATGCCTTTCATAGCAATAGCTGCTGCTGCATGGTCCTGAGTTGAAAAGATATTGCAAGATGCCCAACGAACTTCAGCACCCAAACTGACTAGGGTCTCAATCAAAACCCCAGTTTGAATAGTCATATGGAGACTCCCAGCAATACGCGCTCCCTTTAAAGGTTTCTCATCTCCATACTTGTCCCTCAAAGCCATCAGCCCAGGCATTTCCGTTTCAGCAATCGACAGCTCCTTCCTTCCGAAATCTGCCAGATTTATATCTGCGACTACATAATTAGCTGAGGCCTCAAGTGAGGTAGATGATGTTGGTACTGCCACCATGATTAAAAGCTCCCTTTGGACAATCTTGGATAGGAATCTCAGCGAACAGGCTGAAGGCCCCAATGTTATTTCGGGGCAATCTACATATGACCGCTACCTCCTTAAAAAACCTGATGACACGTTTTGGTTTAGTGAAATTTTGTTCACCCAACTACCTTGCTTAAAACTGCTTCTATTAGAAGGTCCATTAGGTGTTGGAAAAACATCAATAGTCAAAGGACTAGGAAGACACATGCATATTCAAGAACCCATAACTAGTCCAACTTTTGCCCTTTCTCAACATTATGAAAAAGGCAAACCACCATTAGTACATTTGGACCTATATAGACTTGAAGATCCTGCAAGCGCAAATGAGTTATTTCTTCAAGAAGAAGAAGAAGCACATAGACTAGGAGCGTTAATGGTCGTTGAGTGGCCAGAACGTTTAAACCTTTCTCTACCAGATGCATGGCAGGTGAAATTGAGCTACCAACATGAAGGTCGATCAGCTCAGCTCATACCTCCAGAAAAAGATGAAAGGAACAATTCAACCTCTTGATTATTAGGTTGAGGGGCGATTGCTCCTGCACCAGTGCAAACAAGAGCACCACAAGCAGCAGAAAAATTGATCATATAATCCAACTCAGAATAGTTGATATTAGAATTAGTCTTGCTCAACATCTGATGTAACAAACCAGCCGTAAAAGCATCCCCAGCACCAGTTGTATCAACAATTAAAGGTGGAGAAAAAACTTTAGTTAATCCTTCAATACCACTAATCAACCATTTCACAGGATTAGCACCATCTGTTACCACGACATCTGGTCTTTGAGGAAGTGATTGAGAAATCTGAAGCGGATCATCTTTGTCAAAAAACCACAAAGCCTCTTCCTTAGAAAGCTTTAATAATGATGCCTTTTCCAAAACAACAGCAATAGTTTTCTTTACAAAAGAATCAGGGCCACTGTCAGATGAGAATCCTTGATTCCAAAAGGTAGGTCTCCAATTAACATCCAATGCAATTTTTATATCCTGATTTCGTGCCTGATCAATACACCAAGATAGGGCTTTAGAAGAAATCTTACTAGCCAAAGGAATAGTACCTATTAATAACCATTTAGCCTTAGTGGAAATCACTGGCCAACTCTTTTTAAGATCATTTATCTCAAGTGCCTGATCAGCAAATCCCATGCCATCATCGCCAGCAAATCCTTGAAAAAATCTTTCTCCATCTATATCTCTCCGTACCAATACAATCCGACTTGGTCTTCTCAAATCAGTCTGAAAACCTATAAGATTCACCATTCTTATTTGCATTAAATCACGAAAATCTTTACCAATTAAGTCATCACCAACCCGACCAATAAAAGCTACTCTTCTTCCAAGTCTTGCGAGTCCACAAGCAACATTTGCAGGAGCACCTCCCAAACAATCTTCAACTAAAAGATTTTGAGAAGGATCACCTCCTAGAGGTCCGAGCCGATCAACTAAGGCTTCACCAAGACATATAATTTCTGGTTCACTGCATAAGAAAGAATCAAGTGACATCTTTTATATACACGTCAAATATTCTTCAGCCTAGGAGCCATTTAGACACTTGTCTTGATTGAGATACTGTTTTAAAGCAAAAATCATACGTCCATTTGCTGAAGGAAAGGGATACTTGCTTAAGTCTTCAATCGCGACCCATCTCACTTGCTGACTAGCAAGTGGTTTAGGGTCACCTACAACCAATTCACAAATATGGACAACAAAGTGCAAATTCTTGTGGCTATAAGAATGTTCAAAAGCAATTAATTCCTTACCTACTTTGACTTCAATGGCCAACTCTTCCTTGAGTTCTCTAATGATTGTCATCTTAATATCTTCACCAATCTTTTGCTTGCCTCCAGGAAATTCCCACATGCCTCCCAAAAGGCCTTGATTCAATCTCTGATCAATTAAAACTTCGTTTAAGTCATTTAATACAACTCCAATGCCAATATTTTCCAACATTCTTTTTTTAGGTTGATCCTTTACAGGGAATAATAGTTGCTCTTTCATAGAGTATGCAATACATTGTTTCTTTAGTGGACACAGTTCACAACTTGGTTTTTTAGCCTTGCACAAAGTCGCCCCTAAATCCATGAGAGCTTGATTAAAATTTCTGGGATATTTTGAATCCAATAATTGCTCACTGAAATACCAATAAATCTTTTCCCCAGTGGAGATGGAAGTCTTATTTGCAAGTAATCTCGCAAAAATTCTTTTCACATTTCCATCCAGAATCGGACTAGGTAAATCAAAAGCCGAGGAAATGATACTGCCAGCAGTACTTCTGCCAATTCCTGGTAAAGTCATCCAAATATCCAAATCCCTTGGCCATTCTTTTGGATTTAGCGACTGTTTAGCACCCAGTAAATCAAGCAAAATCTTAGAGGCCTGATGCAGACGACGAACTCTCGAGTAATAGCCAAGCCCTTGCCAAATCAACAACAAGTCTTGCTCATGAGCATTCGCTAAATCCAAAAGAGTTGGGAAAGTCTTCATCCACTTTTCCCAATAAGGTAAAACAGTCTTTAATTGAGTTTGTTGAAGCATGACCTCAGCGATCCAAATGGGATATGGATCTATTGATTCTCCTGATGCAGCTGGAGTCCCATTAGCTTTCAACTTCCAAGGGATCCAATGACGACCATTCACTTGAAACCAATCCAAAAGAGTCCGGCGTATAGCAACTAATTTCTCTTCAGAAAAAGCAACTTGCTTAAGTTGAGAGTCTTTAACCAAACTAAAAATAAAGAGACTTATCCTCTTGAATGATGACATGTTCTACTTGTTGATCATAAGAATACTTGGATCAATGTTCATTTCATCATTTTGACAGGCATACTTTGCTCAAAATTGTGTGCAAAATAGAACTAATTTATTAGTAATAAGTATTAGCCTTTACTACAGCCTTTAACTAATA
>QCJK01000010.1 GCA_003216075.1 Prochlorococcus sp. AG-409-B05 | reverse complement strand
TAAAAATTGGGTTGTACCAAGTCATCTGTAATAAATTATCTAACATTGGTCCAGCCTTGTAAAAGACAAGAAAGTATCAGTTGAAACAAGCATTCGAGAACTATTGAAGAGAAAAGGTCTATGGTTGATTTTTTTCTACAAGCCAACCCGCTCCATAATCTCACAGATCTAACAACACAAACCAACCTGATATCACTAGTATCTTCAATGGCAGCATGGCACGAAAGTCAACTTCCTGTCCATGATGCAAAAAATTAAGTTGCCAACAAAAAATTGTTCTTATCTCATAAAAAGCTAAGCTATCAAATGATTTGAGGATAAGGACCGACTTCGCACCATTACCCAGCTGCAGAAAAGCTCTCTATCAGACATGTCGAAAAAACCACTCAAAGGCAAGGAGCTTGCTAGTTACATAAGAACTCACAAGGAAGAGTTCCAAAATGATGGAGATGCGATTTGCATAGCCACTGGTTATGGTAAACAATTAAAAGATGGGAATCAAAAGTGTAACTTCAAGCCTTTTATCAAAGAGTTAGGGAAAGCGATAGACCTAGAAGATTGTATTGACGAAGAAGCGGAGAACTTAATCTAAATATTTTTCATAATCCCGAAATAATTACAGCTAAAGAGTCAATTCTGTTGGTCGGTCTTCATTAACAGATCAATATTAGAAAAACAAATTCAACTATATGTGAAGACATAGGTGGCTTTCAAAAAGAAAAGGCTTGACTTTTGAGAGTTAGATTAAATGTCTTTATCCATAATTAACATAGCAGAAAATATCTAAGGACCTTCTAATCTAGCTAAATTAATTCACCCCTACCTAGAAAAACCTCAAATAAATTCAAGCAGAATAGTTCTAATTTGACTATCCAGACAAATACTTCTCCCTACTCTACAGAACTTTAATCTCTATAAGAATCAACTAAGTCACTGGATACTAATCCACTAATAAGAAAAGGTTTATTGGATTGTTAAACTAACCTTATAAAAGCAATAAAAAAAGATAATTTTTTAAAAGCCCCAAGTTCGAAAGCAATAGTGTTTAATTAATAAATGGAAAAACCCAAGAAAAAACTCTCAAAGCTTCAATCCAAGATAACCTTTGACGAGACAGATCATCGTTTAGCTTGTGGTTGGCATGTTGACATTGAAGGAAGCGGTCAACGCAAGCGATACCTGAAATCACTTAAAAGTGATCAAGCAGCCTTATCAGAGGCATAAAAACCCAACCATTACCAAAGAAACTGAAATCAAATCTCAATCACAAATGACCAGAGGCATTTTTAGGCGGCAACCAAGTTGTATAAGCCCACTATCCACAAGCCTTCCTAGCCGAATCGCAGTGGCCTCCTCAATCCGAGAAAACCTATCTTGATTGGCAGCGACCCAATTCATCTCCTCTCTAGTGATAACTCCCGTTGAAACTGATTCCAGGAATAAAAGTCCTAAATCCATAGTTTGAGCTCGTAATTCAGAGAGAAACCCTTGGTTGTGACCAAGGATTTCTCTCTTGGATAAAAGCCGACTGATCCCCATCACCCGGCCAAGAGACACAGTAGCGAGTGTCAAGAGAAGACGGCGTGACCGTAACACTAGATATAGATTTAGCGTTACTTAACTTCAACTAGAAACACTACTTGTAGCTGAAACTGATTACTGAATCCAAGACGCCTAGGTGTTTTTACCCTTAAGGGCCTTATTGGCTGTTACCAATCTCCTTCTGGAAGGTTAGGCCTTGTCAGAGCAAGAGTTAATCCCCCTATCAATCCAATGTTCATAAATACTGCTCTAGATTGAAAGGGAAACAAATGAAAAATAATTGTTGTAGGGACAAGAAAGAACAGAAGCAACGATGCACCAAGTTTTTGGTTTTTACCAAAAATAAGCAAAGCCGATCCTCCAACAATGCAACCAATGGCTGCTATTAACAAAAGCATTGCTATGGGCTCTGGGATGCCTCTCAAAACAATTGCATCTACGACTGAAGAAAAATTTCCAATTTTGACAGGCACCGAAATCACAAAAACAGCTGCAAGGCAGACCCTTCCAATTGCATCAATTGAGTTGCGAACATATGGGAAATGCATACTAATCAAGTAGGTGACTCAACAGTCATAATTTAGATCGCAAGGCCCGAGCGCACATTAATACCGAAAATTTTCTAGATAGCAAATAGCTGCTGGTAATCAAATAAACATCAATCTTCTTTTCAAAACAAGTAGATGAGGGCATGTGATCCTTTTAGAAAAAAAGCATATATCAAGAAAAATAGAAAGATATGGCTTTAAGGATTTAATTAAGGTTGACTATGCATATTATTTATAAATCTCGCATGAACTACCTGGGAGCTAACTTTTCCGCCAAAGCTTTAGCCGCAGCCACTTCTACCTCTGGAGGGTGGCCAGAAATCTTTGTAGTGTCAATTCTAATAGGTTTCGCTGCACTTGCTTTTCAATTCAAACTTCTCGCCAAAAGGGAAGACTCCACAAACAGTCAAGAGTCTTCTACAAGAAGTGAAAATAATAATCCACCACAACAAGAGGTAAAAATCTCATCAGCACCTGAAGTTAAAGCCACAGCAGAAGCTGAAGTTAAAGCCACAGCAGAAGCTGAAGTTGAAGTTGAAATCTCATCAGAGCCTCCAGTCCATGAGCTTTTAGGTTCTGTAACTAAAAGTTCAGGTATCACATCAGAAAAGCAAGTAATTATGACCAAAGAAGTATTGGAGAAAGATTTGAAGCTTGAGGAGAATAAGCTAGGAACTCAGGAAAAAGGTTTAAATAAAAGCTCGGCTAGTTTATTTTCCAAAGGAATTACCTTTGAAAAAAATAGCCCCAATGGAATTGTAGGAAAATTACGCTCATTCCTTCAATAGATTTGTCTTTATATACCACTAATTACCACAACATAGTTACAGCTTATACTGATTTCCTAAGCTCCAGAATAATCATATTAATAATCTATTCGTATAAGATATAAGAAATTTTATTATCATATAATTCATAATCAAATTCTGCATATAACGCTATGATTCAATCTAAATTATTGATTAGTTGTTAATCCGTTTAAAGTAGGTTGTGATCAAAGCAAAAGATATCTTTGGGCCAAGGGAAGAACTTCTGCAGGCTCACACGTAAGTAATTCGCCATCAGCAAATACTTCATAGGTCTCAGGGTCAACATTTACCAAAGGGAGTGCATTATTACACCGCATAGTCTTCTTTGATATCTCTCGAGTGTTTTTAACAGGCACACAATTTCTTTTCAAATCTAATGTCTCGTGGATTCCAGCGTCCATAGACGCCTTGCTCAAGAAAGTCATGCAACTAGGAGCTATGCTTCCACCAAATGCTCCAAACATTGGTCGCCCATGAACAGGTTGAGGAGTGGGGATAGAAGCATTAGCATCTCCCATCTGCGCCCAAACTATACTTCCACCTTTGACTATTAGCTCTGGTTTTATCCCAAAGAATCCTGGCTTCCAAAGTACTAAGTCAGCAAGTTTACCAACCTCTATTGAGCCTATATGATCACTCATTCCATGAGCAATAGCTGGATTAATCGTAACCTTTGCAATATAACGTTTTAATCGATTGTTATCATTTCTACTGTTATCTTCTGGCAGAGAACCTCTCTGTAATTTCATTTTATGAGCAGTTTGAAAAGTACGACTTATAACTTCACCAACTCTACCCATTGCCTGGGAATCACTAGCAATAATTGAAAATGCCCCTATATCATGAAGGATATCTTCTGCAGCAATAGTTTCACGCCTTATGCGTGATTCGGCAAATGCTACATCCTCTGGAATTTTAGGGTCTAAGTGATGACAAACCATCAGCATATCCAGGTGTTCTTCTAGGGTATTTCTTGTATAGGGTCTTGTTGGATTCGTACTGCTAGGAAGTACATTTATTTCTCCACAAATTTTTATAATGTCAGGTGCATGTCCACCACCTGCGCCTTCTGTGTGAAATGTATGAATGGTACGACCATTAATCGCGCGAATTGTATCTTCTACAAAACCAGCTTCATTAAGAGTATCTGTATGAATACAAACCTGAACATCCATTTCATCAGCGACCTGCAAACAACAATCAATCGCCGCAGGAGTCGTGCCCCAATCCTCATGGAGTTTTAAACCACATGCTCCAGCAATTACCTGTTCCTGAATCGCTTGAAAATTACTTGCATTACCTTTGCCAAAAAAACCAAGATTTACTGGTAAGCCTTCAGCCGCTTGAAGCATACGAGAAATATGGAAAGCCCCAGGTGTGCATGTAGTCGCATTTGTACCTGTTGCAGGTCCAGTTCCTCCGCCAAGCATAGTTGTAATGCCACTAGACAATGCTGTTTCTATCTGTTGTGGGCAAATGAAATGAATATGAGTATCGATACCTCCTGCAGTAAGGATATGACCTTCTCCAGCAATAGCCTCTGTGCTGGGACCAATCACAATAGAAACTCCTTCTTGAGTATCTGGATTTCCTGCTTTACCTACTCCAACAATTTTTCCATCTTTAATTCCTACATCTGCCTTAACAATTCCCCACCAATCTAAAATCAAGGCATTAGTTATTACTGTATCAACAACCTCGTTATCTCTAGATTGTTGAGATTGTCCCATTCCATCTCTGATAACTTTTCCACCACCAAACTTCACTTCATCTCCATAAATTGTGTAATCCTTTTCAACCTCAAGAATCAAATTAGTATCTGCCAATCTCAAACGATCACCTGTAGTCGGGCCATAAATTTCTGCATATGCACGACGTGAAATTTTATAAGGCATGATCAGCTCAATCCAAAGATCCGTTTACAAGTCCGTTAAATCCAACCGCACATCTCTTCCCAGCAAATGGGACAAGATTTACTTTGCGTTCATCCCCAGGCTCAAATCTAATCGCCGTACCGGCAGGAATGTCGAGTCTTTTACCAAAAGAGGCATCTCGATCAAACTCAAGGGCTTTATTAGTTTCATAAAAATGAAAATGTGAGCCGACCTGAACTGGACGATCTCCCCTATTAGCAACAGAGATAATTGTGACTGGTCTCCCTGCATTTAATTCCAACTCTCCTGAGTTTGCAATTAACTCTCCAGGGATTAAAGGAACCATTTCCTTAAGCCTCAACGAATTGGGTCATGAATGGTCACAAGCTTGGTGCCATCAGGGAAAACAGCCTCTATCTGAACCTCATTAACAAGTTCTGGAATACCTTCCATTACCTGTTCGCGTTTCAACCAATTAGTTCCCTCAGCCATCAATTCAGAAACAGTCTTACCATCACGAGCACCCTCAAGAATCTGAAAACTAAGCCATGCAATAGCTTCCGGATAGTTAAGCTTTAAGCCCCTACCTAATCTACGCTCAGCTAGCAACGCTGCTGTGACAACAAGCAATTTATCTTTTTCCTGAGGGCTGAGCTGCATAAGTACACAAATGAAACTGAGCTTGATCAGTAGATTAATCTCTCGAAGTTAATCTTGAAGATGACTTCAATTAAGTGGTTGTTCTTGCATCGGCCAAACCCTTAAGGGATCTGGAGTAGCAAGACCTCTTAAAAGTCTGGTTCGCAACCAGATTCGAAAGAACCAAAATCTTGCTGCTTGCGTTGAAGGGCCAAGGTATCTAGCGGATATCCCTCTATTAATAGCACTACAGGTCATGAATCCTCTTAATCCTTCCCTATCTTTACGACAAGCTAATAAGAGATCATCAATCTCATTTGTTTTAAAAGATTTGGGTGCCACCCAAACAAATGACCCAAAGACAGGCTGATTAGCCATTCCATGCTCTGACACCAAGGCATCCCGACTGAGTTCTAACCGATCTACAAACTCCCAACACTTTCCTTCAGGAGTCTGCCTACAAATTTCCAAACTTGAACGCCAACATCCCAACTCTAATGTCTCACCAAGGGCTGTCCTACCAAGTCGAACAACTTCAGCACTTAAAAAACTTGATGATGGAAATAGGTCAACATGTAATTTCTGTTCAAAAAGTCCATTAGCAAATACAACAACTTCTTGTGGCATCCATTCCAAATCTGAATGTTCATCAACTCGGAAATTGCATTGCTGTCGTGCCCATTGTCCTTCCGGACAGCGCTTGGAACGCCCAATAGTTCCATATATCTTTTGCGCAGCAACGCTAGTCAATAATGAATTACTATTTTTTTCACAGTCAACTGTGACACTCAACTGGTCTCCTCCGACTAGGCCTCCAGCTGTGTGCAATATGGGAAGTTCACAACGCCCATCAGAATTGTAAGAAGCCCTCATCAACTTAAATGGTGCCCTGCAAATGCTTTGATGCATTGTGCGAGAGCCTCTCTCGAAACTTGGATGAGATCTATTGATAAATCTCACATCACAAGTCCCATGCCAGGTGTCTAGCTTTTGGGGCATTTATGCAAATTTGACCTAGCCAACAAATCAATATTTAGCAGCCACTGAGTATTTATAGTTTTTTGGTCCATCTAAAGACATTTACGATTTGTCAGACCAAAAAACTTTTGTGCTAACCCACAGAATTCCTAAGGCAGATGATGAAGCATACTTAATTCTCCCTCTCTCTGCAGAAGAGCGAACTAAATTGCGAGGCCTCCGAAGAACTACTTGCGGCTGTGCAGTCCTTCTTAAATTGCCAAGAACAACATCATTAATCCCAGGAGAAGTCCTCTCAGGGGAGAATCAATGCCCCAAAGTTCTCGTTGAAGCAGCAATTGAAGAGTTAATACTAGTTCGTGCAAACTCGCCCTTAGAATTACTCAAAGCTGCATACCATTTAGGTAATAGGCATGTGGATCTAGAATTGCACATTCATCAACTCTTTTTACTAAAAGATCCTGTACTAGAAAAAATGCTTCTCCAAAGAGGGCTTAGTGTAAAGACAGTAAAAAGACATTTTTATCCAGAAGCTGGTGCCTACTCAATCACTCATCATCATTAATGACTTCTGCAAAGATATTGCAACTTGTCAGCCCTGCTCTGCCAGTAGGAGCATTTAGTTATTCAGAAGGGCTTGAATACTTATCTCAAGTCAAACGACTATCAAATGAATCCGAACTAATATCATGGATAGAAAGTGAGCTAAGCAGAGGTCAGCTCAGAATAGAAGCAGCAGCCTTGCCCTTGATAATGAATACTTTAAATAACTGGAAAAAAGAAAATAACACTTCATCCAAGTCCAAGATCTATGAGTGGAATTCTTGGATATCAGCTTTGCGCGATGCTGCGGAGATTCGGTCTCAACAACTCCAAATGGGACAATCTCTATTGAAATTACTTTCTGATCTGGGATACCCTTTCCCTGATGACAAGAAGGAACTGGGTTGGCCAATAGCCTGGGCATGGGCCTGCCTTAACTTGTCTTTACCTGAATCAGAAGTCATACAAAGTTATTTATATAGCTGGGTAGCCAATCAACTTAGTGCTGCTTTAAGACTGTTGCCTATTGGTCCTAATAAAATTCAAGTTATTCAATTTAAGTTATTACCTTTGATCACTTTGCAATCCAATATCTTATTAAATCAAGATCCACATCAACTTTGGAGTAGTGATATTGGAGCCACCATGGCTCAACAATCTCACACTAATCTCTATACCAAATTATTCAGGAGCTAATGAGTAGCAAATTGCGAGTAGGTATCGCCGGCCCGGTAGGGTGTGGGAAAACAGCACTTATCAATGCTCTTTGCAAAAGCCTAAAAGGCAATCTGGAGTTAGCCGTAGTCACGAATGACATTTACACACAAGAAGATGCAAAATTCTTGACTAGGACTGGGGCACTGGAACCCGATAGAATTCGAGGTGTTGAAACTGGTGGCTGCCCACATACCGCAATTCGAGAAGATTGTTCCATCAACCGTGCAGCAGTGGAAGACCTAGAAGAGCTTTTTCCCCTTCTAGATCTAATTTTTGTTGAAAGTGGTGGAGACAATCTCGCCGCCAGTTTTAGTCCTGAATTAGTTGATATATCTATTTATGTAATCGATGTAGCAGCTGGAGATAAAATTCCCAGGAAAGGAGGACCTGGAATAACTCGTTCAGACTTGCTAGTCATTAACAAAATTGATCTTGCCGACATGGTCGGAGCAGATCTTGACATCATGAGAAAAGACACATTACGCATGCGAGGTGAAAGACCTTGGTGTCTAACCAACCTCAAAACAAAGGAAGGATTGGATAATGTCATGGAATTTCTGTTACAGCAGCTACCTAAATAAAAATTGGTCAAAACAACTTTCAAAAAAAGTTTTCATCGATACAAAAAACAACTGCATTCGATTATTAGTCTTTATCCCATGAACAGCCTCTAGGCCTTTTCACCCTTTAAGCACATGTCTATTACTAAACGACTTTTTGCAGGATTGAGCACAATTGTTGTTGGTGCTTCTGCAACTGCATGCGGAGGCGGCAATAAAACTTCAGAATGCGTCGAATGTACTGACTCAGTCACTGTCGGCATTTTGCATTCCCTTTCCGGAACAATGGCCATTTCTGAGTCGACATTAGTAGACACAGAGAAGATGGCCATCGAAGAAATAAATGCTGCTGGTGGGGTTTCAGTAGGAGGTAAACAATATGAAATCAAATACATTGTTGAAGATGGAGCTTCAGACTGGCCAACCTTTGCTGAAAAGTCGAAAAAGTTAATTACCCAAGACAAAGTCCCAGTTGTTTTTGGAGGTTGGACATCTGCTAGCAGAAAGGCAATGTTGCCTGTCTATGAATCGAAAGACGCTTTCCTTTATTACCCTATTCAATACGAAGCTCAAGAATGTTCAAACAATATCTTCTATACAGGTGCAACTCCTAATCAACAGTCTGAGCCGGCAACTGAGTTCATGTACAAGCGCTCACCAGCTGCTGGCAAACCTTTCTTCCTCGTTGGTTCAGACTACGTCTTCCCTCGAACATCGAATACCATTACTAAAGAGCAGGTGAAAGCTTTAGGGGGTGAAGTAGTAGGTGAAGACTATCTACCACTTGGTAATACTGAAGTCGCTCCAATCATTGCCAAAATCAAGAAAGCCCTCCCAAACGGTGGGGTTATCATCAACACTCTTAATGGGGACCAAAATGTTGCCTTCTTCAAGCAAATTCAAGATGTAGGGATAACTCCCAAGAATGGCTACTACGTGATGAGCTATTCAATTGCTGAAGAAGAAATTAGTACTATTGGACCAGAATTTCTAGCAGGGCATTACGGGGCATGGAATTACATGATGTCAATCAATACTCCTGCCTCTAAAAAGTTTGCAAGAGATTTCAAAAAGAGATGGGGGAATGACAGGGTAGTAGCTGACCCTCAAGAGTCTGCATACAACATGGTTTATCTCTGGAAAGCTGCAGTAGAAAAGGCCGGTACATTCGAAGACAATGCTGTACGGAAGGCTCTAGTTGGGGTCAAATTCAATGCTCCACAAGGTCCTGTTGAGGTGATGCCAAATCACCACCTTTCACAAACAGTTCGCATTGGCGAAATAACACCTAATGGGCAGTTCAAAATCCTAGAGTCAACAAATGGTCCTGTTTTACCTCAAGCCTGGAATCAATTCGAGCCAAGCTCTAAAGGTTTCGCATGCGATTGGACTAATCCTAGAAAAGGTGAAAGATATCGTCTCTGATTAAAAAATCTACTTATTCTTTGGAGATGGAGGAGTCGATGTTCATTGACTACTCCATCTTCTTTTTATTTAATACTTCTTCTCTGTGCAACTAATTCTTGAAAGTCTCTTCAATGGCATAGCCATTGGATCAGTATTACTTATTGCTGCTCTAGGACTAGCAATTGTTTTTGGATTGATGGGTGTTATTAACCTTGCACATGGAGAATTAATGATGCTGGGTGCATATTCAACTTATGTCACTCAACTGATTTTCAAACTCCCAGCCTTTAAGGCCTTCTACAACTCTTATGTGATCGTCGCCTTAGGAGTTGCCTTCTTAGTAAGTGCTGTTGTAGGAATCGTTCTAGAGCGCTTGATTATCAGACGTCTCTACGGGAATCCTTTAGAAACATTACTTGCGACTTGGGGAGTCAGTCTGATTCTTCAACAGTTTGTAAGAAGTGTACCTTTGGCTGTGGGGAGTGGGCTCGTGATGACACTTTTAATTGGTTTAACTCTTCCTTTAATTATTCCTCAAAAAATAATTGATCAAAGAGGAAAACGACTTATTAATCTAGGTAGCTGGGCTATATCAGTTTTGATAGGTATAACTTCTGCCAATAGCTTGGCTACTTCAATAAGCAAATTAGGTCGTGCTAGTGCTCGAAATGTAGATGTAACAGCTCCAGCATGGATGCGAGGTGGAATTGAAATGTGGGGGATCACTTTCCCCGTAACAAGACTCGTAATCATTGTTATAACAATAATTGCTGTGCTTGCTGTTACCTGGTTTCTTAATCGAAGTGTCTGGGGAATGCGGATTCGTGCCGTTACTCAAAACAGACCTATGAGTGATTGTCTTGGAATATCTACTGAAACCGTTGATATTCTCACCTTTGGTATTGGATCAGGACTAGCTGGAATAGCAGGAGTTGCTGTCTCCTTGCTGGGTTCTGTGGGTCCAAATGTTGGTAGCAATTACATAGTTGGATGCTTCATGGTGGTAGTGCTTGGAGGGGTGGGGAATTTACTTGGAACAATCATTGCTTCTTTCTCGATAGGAATCATGACAGACTTAATAGGGGCCGGGAGATTACTCACTATCTGGCCAGATATGCCTTCACCATTGGCATCAACTGTTGATTTCTTTGCTACTACAAGCATGGCAAGAGTATTAGTGTTTGCGTTAATAGTGGTTTTCCTTCAATTTCGACCGGCTGGATTATTCCCTCAAAAGGGAAGAATGGTGGAGGGTTAATTCATGCAAAATACTTTCAAAATCAAACCCAGTCTTTCTTTTGTTATTTGGATTGCAATTATCGCAGCAATCATTGCAGCACCATCATTGCTACCAGTTTTTCGACTCAACTTGCTAGGTCGTTATCTTTCACTCGCAATAGTTGCTTTAGGTGTAGATCTAATTTGGGGTTTTACAGGCTTATTAAGTCTGGGGCAAGGTATTTTCTTTGCATTGGGTGGCTATTGCGCCGCAATGTTTTTACAACTTAATAGCTCTGGAGATTTTCCTAATGGGATACCCGAATTCTTTGGACTCTATGGAATTCAAAAATTGCCATTTTTTTGGGAGCCATTCAAATCTTCAATTTTCACCCTTGTTGCAATTTGGTTAGTCCCCACCTTGGTTGCAGCTTTACTTGGCTTTTTAGTTTTTCGCAATCGCATAAAAGGTGTCTATTTTTCGATACTTACCCAAGCTGCTCTTTTAGTCTTTTTCAATTTCTTTAATGGACAACAAAAATTGATCAATGGAACCAACGGTCTAAAAACAGATGTGACACAACTTTTTGGCCAAATGGTCGGTTCTGATTCAATGCAACGTTGGTTTTTCTGGATTACAGCTTTAATGGTTGTACTCACATGGTTTTTTGCACGCTGGATAGTACATGATCGATTTGGAAATGTTCTTATAGGTATAAGAGATGACGAAGCCAGAGTTCGCTTTACTGGCTATAACCCAACTTTATTTAAGACAATTGTTTTTGCTATTGCTGGAGGTCTAGCAGGGATTTCAGGGGCTTTATACACAATTCAATCCGGCATAGTTTCGCCGCAATTCATGACTGTACCTTTCTCAATCGAAATGGTCATTTGGGTAGCCGTTGGAGGTCGAGGTACATTAGTTGGGGCAATTCTTGGAGCAGTGATAATTAACTATGCTAAAAGCCTTGTAAGTGAAGCTTTGCCTGCAAGTTGGATGTTCATACAAGGTGGTTTATTCATTCTTGTAGTTACCTCTCTACCAGAAGGGGTATTAGGCTGGGTTCAAAGTGATGGGCCTAGAAATTTAATCTCTCGTTTAGGGATAGCTCGACCAATAAGCACTTACCCAAGCTTAGAAGCACAAGGTAAAGATGAGGTAAAGCCATGAACACACCTCTACTTGAATTACAAAAAATCTCGGTCAGCTTTGAAGGATTTCTTGCATTAAATGATCTAAATCTATCTCTTAATGCTGGCGAGCTCAGAGCAGTTATCGGGCCAAATGGTGCAGGGAAAACAACTTTTCTAGATGTAATAACTGGCAAGGTGAAACCAACATCAGGTAATGTTATTTTTAAAAATACATCCATTCTTGGTCAACGTGAGCATCGAATTGCAAGACTTGGAATTGGAAGAAAATTCCAAAGTCCACGAATCTTTGAGAATTTAACCGTCAATGAGAATCTTGCCCTCGCAGTAAGTCAACCCAAAACCCCTTTATCTCTTCTAACAAGCAACCAAAATGAAGCCCAAAGAGACCAGATACACCGC
The DNA here is from genome assembly GCA_003216075.1 of Prochlorococcus sp. AG-409-B05. Taxonomy (GTDB): domain Bacteria; phylum Cyanobacteriota; class Cyanobacteriia; order PCC-6307; family Cyanobiaceae; genus AG-409-B05. The sequence goes on along the minus strand of QCJK01000010.1, from coordinate 54,605 downwards.
CTAATGAATATTGTTAATCTGCAATCAAAAGTAAACATAAAAGCGGGGTCACTATCTCATGGTCAAAAACAATGGCTGGAAATTGCAATGCTCGTAGGTCAAGATCCAGACTTATTGCTTGTAGATGAACCAGTAGCAGGACTAACCGATGAAGAAACAGATCTAACTGCAGATCTTCTGAAGTCTTTATCAGGCGATCACACAGTATTAGTAATTGATCACGACATGGAATTTATACGTCGTCTTGAAAGTCCTATCACCGTTTTACATCAAGGGCATGTTCTTTGTGAAGGGTCTATGGAAATGATTCAGCAAAACCCACAAGTAATAGAAGTTTATTTAGGCCAAAAGGAGGAAATCGACCAATGACATTACTTGAGATTCGAGAATTAAATACTTATTACGGCGAAAGTCATATCCTTCGAGATGTAGATCTCACTATCAATTCAAGAGAAATGGTCTGTCTTATAGGGCGCAATGGTGTTGGTAAAACTACGTTCCTTAAATCCCTTATAGGGTTATTAAATCCACGGAAAGGAGAAATCCTTTTCAATGGAAAATCCATCATCCGCAAGCCTCCTCATCAGCGTGCTCATGCAGGGATTGCTTATGTCCCTCAAGGTAGAGAAATCATCCCTTACCTTACGGTAGAAGAAAACCTTCAACTAGGTATGGAAGCCCTGCCAGGAGGACTTAGTAAAAACAAAAGAATTGATCCATTTGTTTATGAATTATTTCCAGTATTAGAAAGATTTTTAGCTAGAAAAGGAGGAGATCTTAGTGGCGGACAACAACAACAATTGGCAATAGCTAGGGCATTATTAGGCAAACCAAAACTTCTCTTACTTGACGAACCAACTGAAGGAATCCAGCCTAATATTGTCCAGGATATAGAAGCTGCAGTTAGGCGAATTATTACCGAGACTGGTATTGGGGTCTTACTAGTCGAACAGCACCTACATTTCGTGCGTCAAGCTGATCGCTATTACGCGATGCAACGTGGTGGCATTGTTGCAAATGGATCAACCAAAGATCTATCTCAAGCAGTTATAGAAAAATTCCTTAGCGTATAAAAATAGATACAAATATATTATAATATTTTTATTACATATATTCACTCATGAGAATTTCATGGCGAAACAAATTCAAAAATGATTATATAAATATTTCCCAGTCCCATTCTTAACTCGAGAGGAATCACTCAAATCAATTATATCTAAACTGGATTGGAATATATTTAATATCGATCTTGCATATTTCATCATAAGCAAAGACATCATATTGGCTTCAGAATTTAACTTTAGTAGTTCGTCTTGACTTCATCTCAATTCATCTTTTATAATAATAGAACTTAGAGCAACTGAACCAATAGATTTAATGAGTTCATACACTGCCATAATTCTACTCGGTTGTCTTTTCATAGGCATTCAATTATATATACTCAATTCAATGTCCAAAAGAGAAAATGGTGACAATTTTCTTTTAAGTCAAACTCAAATTTATGCTATTCAACTTCGCATCGAAAAACTATTTGGATGGATACATACCAGGAAAGACTAACTTCATCTCCTGAAAAGATCTTAGATAATTAAACAATAGAACTAAATTCAATTATTTATTGATTTCTTATGACTTATGTCAATGTGGCAATATATCAAAAGATGCTGGGATACAATGTTCTTCCCCATCATTGGATTTATAGCACCTTTCAATACCCCATTCTCTTTCAATGATCTTCACTTCAGTGATGCCTTTAGGCACTGGAGGGGCAATAATACGTGCTCTATTCATTTTAAATAGCAACTAAGCTCTTTTCTAACTACTGAAAAATTATTCGCAATAAGCAAAAATGCTATTTTAGTTAAAATTTACTAGCTCATATCACCTCAAATAGGCTAATAGCGCTAAAAAGGAAGGATGCATAGGGGCAAATAGCAAATGAGCAGTTCTGAGATCAAATCCTTAGATGATCTAAATCAGCTACGTTCAGCTCCAGTTCTAGATCAAGATTTAGCCAGCAGCTTAATGGATGAGCTTACCTATCAAATGAATAATGCTGATTGGTTTACAGTTGGAATTATGGCTCCCTCATCAAAACTAGCAATTTCTACTTTAAAAGAAATAGAATCTTACTTTAGTTGGTCAACGATAAATATAATAGAGGAAGAGTTTGAAGATGGACCAGTATTTCTTAAAGCGAATCAAAAAACTGGTGATGCCCATCTACGTTTAGAACATGGCCTAGGAGAAGGCATCCTAATCAGTTGTCAGAGAAATGAAGAGAATAAAAATACTAATACATTTGGGCCTTTTCCTTTAAAGTTCTTCAGGACTAAAGATTAAACAATCATGATCTGGTTAAATAACATTATTCAATTTTAAAATGGGTTTTAATATTGTTAGGAATGATGGAAAATCTGATGAGGTCACAGTTCAGTCATTCGTCAGGGCTGAGGATGCCTATGCACTTCTCCAGAAGATCAATGACAAGCAGACTGCATATAAAGTAATAGAGTTAAATCCCCCCACTAAAACTGATGTGCTATGTAGGCACTGTTTTAGAACAGCTGTTAATCAAGTCAAATGTATAGGTATGTGCGTAGCAGATACGGAATAGTAAAAACCTTTAAATACTTATTTGAGATTATACAATTAATTAACATGGAAAAGAGTTGCAAACTCAAGAATAAGATCTACCATAATTTATTGTTGTTTATTTGATTTAATGGAAATGTATAAATTTCATCCAATTCCAAAGGGTTGAAAGGGTTTAGGGCTCCTTTGACTAGGACCATCATCTGCCAAAACAAGTAAATATTTATTATATTCTTCTTGAGAAATTGCAATATCATTACCACATTTATTAAAAACAGTCGAAGCAACATAAAAAGCCATCTCTTCCTTTGGTATCAGCATCAATTCTTTTAAAAGTCCAGAAAATATTAGGCTGCTAATCATTTCTCGAATTGCTCCTTTAGAAGCATCTTCTGCACTATTTCCTTTGGAAACTGAGGTACAGAATTTGCCCGAGAAGATCGTAACAACATCAATAACTTCTGGGGACAGGCTAGAATCCAAAGCAATAACAGAGGTAGGAGTAAAAGCAAAGAAGAAAAGTGTTACTAATCCAAAAAATATCGACAACCATTTCATCAACGATTTGCGTAGAAAAGTCATTTTTCAGCCAGTTAACATATAAAAACTAAACTCTTCTGAGTTGATTAACCACTAAATAATCAAAAATGAAATTAAATCAGTCAATTTACCTAAACCCAATCAGTCTCTATACAAGAACACTGTCAAGTGGTAAAAATAGAGTGAGGTATCAATAGGGCGCCTTCTAAATGGGATTTCCGCACTGTGGCATATGTATAGGATTAGCCGCTTTCTCCCTGCTTCTTGCTCTGACTCGAATCCTTTCAAGTTTAGCCCTCTTTACAAAGTCCTCTAAATTAAAAACTAGTTTGATCATGCTCTAAATCAAATACAAATACCTTAGAAAAGAAATCTATGCCAATAATCATTAGCCTTTTTCTCTCTCTTCTATTTAGTACTTATCCACCTAAAATATATGCTCCTGTAGAATCATCATTTGAATGTGATGGCAAGTCATTGGAAGCAACAATTTATAATAATCAAAATGGAGACTTTGCAATAGTCAATCCTAATGAACTGATTGATGCAGGTGGTTTTGTGGTTCTCAATTGGAATGGAAAAGAACTAATGCTTCCAAGGAGTTTTAATGCCAATGAAGCTAGTTTTACAGATGGGAAATGGTGGTGGGGCTATGCAGAGCCTAATCCACCTCTATTAAGACATCGTGAATCAAAGGGAGAAATCAAAGATTTCTCCTGTCGAATCAATTCAGAGTAATGTAAATTGATTTATTTCATCTTATAATTTAACTCATCAAAAGTTGATCCCCATTGACTATTTATCATTAATTCGCACACATTTATCTATCAATCAAGAATGCATAAGAATCTTTACGGTCTAATAAATATTAGACAATACCAAGAGTATTTCCTTTCAAAGGAATCAAAACTTATCTTTTATCTAAAGAATTGCTTCCCACATTGCTTGGCGGACTCCACATCATCTTTTTCTTGGTCCACTATTAATTGCAACGCACAATCACACCAATTGCTTATAGAAGATTCAGGGGCACCTAATATAATAGGGTTACGTTTAACCCCAAGGATACATTCTTTAAGTTGGGCTTGTGGATAAGCAAAAACCATTTGAGGTACAATCATGATGACCAATAAAAAAATCAGCAGAAACTTCATACTTTAAAAAATTTAGATAGTACATAAATAGCACCGTCTACACATCTAAGAAATAAAAATCACCAATCTAAAGCTAAAGAGAATTAATATTTATTTAAGAGTAAAACAGAATTACCAGGCCTTTTTTTGAATAATGTGATTCTCGTTCTTCTCTAGTAAGATCAAGACCTACTTCCAATCCTTCTTTAATTGCATCCTCATAAAAAGCTTCAGATAGGCGAGATCCTTCCTTCTTAGACAAAGCTGCTATTCCAATAGGAGTTGCATGCCACAGAAATTTAGCTGTATCTCCTATGGCGGGCTCTTGCAAAGAATGCTCTAGAAGCTCTTGAGTAGACATGAGCAAAAAGGTTGCAAAGCACTGAATACCTAACACTTGCAGATATTTCCACAAAACGCGACTAATTCTTTCCTTTCAGGACAAACTGTGTAGACAAGAAAAATCCAAACAGCAATCCAAAGCAATTGAAGACATCGCAAAGGCACAGCCTATTTTTCATTTCATGAAGAATTGCCTCAACACTTCTTTCGCCCATAAAGAGGCAATTCTTTACTCTGCCAATGGCTTTTACTTTTAGAGGGGAAGTGATGTTGACTTTTGGAATTAAAGACAACTACCCAAAAAGGGGCAGTAGTCTGACACTATATGCTTAAGAATTCGAATGTTTACTTTTGACTCAAGTCACAGTTGGAGAGAACGAGGGCATTGAATCAGCTCTACGTCGATTTAAGCGTCAGGTCTCTAAAGCAGGTATCTTCTCTGACCTAAAGAGAATTCGTCATCATGAGACCCCAGTAGAGAAATACAAGCGCAAACTGCAACAAAGGCGTAGAAGTCGACGCAGATGAAAAATTTTTCTTGTGTACAAGCTAGCTCAATAGAATAAGTAAACATTACATACACAAGTTAGAAGTTGATATCTAGAGCTTTAAAAAAAACTTAGTTTTAGGCGAATATTCCTTAAATGGCCCAAAAACCACAAACACCTTTCTCCATAGGAGTTTAATAACCCAACGTTTAAGGCTCTTGGACGCCTTATTAGCAAGCGATCAAGCCTTCATGGGTATATACCCAGTTCTATATATGAATGGGATCAACAAAAGGATGCCTATGGTTATTGACTCTGCTATGAGGTCTGATTCCTTAAACCAGCCTGACAAGGCCCGCAACACAAAAATCTCCATAGCAGATTAATAATCCAATTAACCGAGGTGAATTAAATCTCGCGCCACTAACATGACACTATCTATGCTCGACTTAATATAAATAATTTACTGGAACACTATTTGTAGGGGGGGGGTTGATTTTATTTGCAAATACTCTTAGAAAACTACTTCCCCATCACCCAGGCCCGACGCGTTTCGCAAGGGTCTTTTTTTTTTATAGATCTGTTTTTCTTCTTTCTCAGGGGGGGGGTCGTCCCATAGAAATGAGCTTATTGGCCAGACAAACAAGTGCAAATTGGAAGCAAAACGACTTCCAAGACGCAAGGTTACTTTGGATCCTCCTCAGAAAAAGCCTCTCCTCAACCCCTCTCTGTTTTTAATCCATAAAAAGCTATTAACATAAAAAGCTCCCATTACATATCAACGATTATTGATCAACAAGCATGTCATGCACTCGACAAGTTCAAACTTAAGAATCAATTCTCGAATCATCATCCCTTCTTCAGAACTGCAGTGGCGGTTTTCTCGTTCATCTGGTCCAGGGGGTCAAAATGTAAATACAACTGATAGTCGAGTTGAACTTTTATTTAATATTCAAGCGTCATCCTCTTTAGGGGATTTTCGAAAAAAACAACTTCTTGAAAAACTATCCAAAAAATTGGCGAGAGGCTGGCTTCGTGTTGTAGCAGCAGAAGAGCGTTCTCAATATCTAAATAAAAAGTCGGCATTAGTAAGAATGCGCAACATAATTATTGAAGGCTTAAAATCTCCTCCCAAACCAAGAGCAATTACCAAGCCAACAAAAGCATCTGAAAGACGTCGTATTCACAAAAAAAAGCATCGTGGAGAAGTGAAGCGCAATCGCACAGTCAATTATTCAATAGATAACTGATTTTGGAAAACTTAGTTTAAAATCAAAAAGTATAAGTCTAAGGATAAAAATTACAATCAATAAGTTTGTTCATTTGATAGGAATTATTGGTCAGAAGGATCTCTATTTACAATCAGTTCCTAATCTTTAAAAACTTTAGTCAAACATCATTACTTTTGGTTTATTTTATTAGTACGTTGATTAAGGTTGTGAAGCAATGAGTTACTACTGAATGTTTAGATTCTTTTCTGTAGCACTGAATATGGGTTACGGGGCATGGATTGCAACAATTATTTCTGGCATTGGATTCATCATCATGTTTGGTTTAGCTTCCGCGAAGGGTGACTATCAAGGACTCGCAAAAACGACTTTAGACAATGATCAATCTCGTCGAAACCAAAAAAATAACGAATAAAACTATAATTTAAGTTGATACCATCAAAAAACTGTATAAAAGTAAAAGTTTTAAATTCAAATACCTATAAACATCTATTCCACTATTTAATTATCCAAATAAATAGTGATTGAAATCGCAAGCATATAAAAAGGGGCCTCAATTGGCCCCTTTTTATATGCTGAAAACTAATCTTCTAATCCTCAGAAGACTCAAATTGACGGAGAAGTCTAAAACCCTTGCGCAGGACTAAAACCACTCCATAAACACCAAAACCAAGAGGAGCAATGATCAGAGGGTTGAGAGTCATATCAGAAATGTTTTTGCCACCCTCCGCATAGTCATAGCCATGACAAGGAGACAAGAGCATCAAGCTCGCAAAAATCAATCCCCATCCAATCAGAGAAAGAAATCCATCTTTCGTCTTACCCTCATAAAAACGATCGAGACCCAAGCCCCAGCCTACTGAGAGCACAGCAAGACGTGTTAGTGCCTTTTTTTCCTCTTTGCGAAACATGTTGTTTTTGATGCCAGTTAGTTGTCAGTTATAGAGAATAACCTAAGAAAATGCGATCAACCGTACTCATTTACTTATATATCCCTCGTTCCATGCCAACACCTGTAATATCATGAGCACAACTCTAAAAGTACTTAATCTAAATAGGCTACAAATCATCAGGGCTTGAATCGACTATGACTATGACTATGACTATGACTATGACTATTGTTCTTGATCGCAAGCTTTTTATCACTTTATAGGGAAATCCTATCCCTGATTAATTTTGCCCCTCCACTTATCCTTTACTGCTTGCCCCTCAACTATGAGTTTCCTGCAGAGGAAAAGTTACATGCTTTAGGCTTTCCAGCAAGATACAGTCTTGCCTAAATAACTTAATAAATCGCATTCAAAGAATTAAAGCTTACGATTTGTTCTCCCAAAAGTTCTTTACTGAATCAATCATTTTCACTATCTCAGTATTTGGGCACCCTGTTCTATCCTGAAATATTTTGCACTGTGCATTTATATCTCTCCAGATTTCACGAAGATCAACAAAATCCTCTTCTGTAAATTGAAATTCACTCATGATCTCTTTTCATAATGATTTCCCAAATAAAGAAGCTTCAAAATAAAATAATAAATTGATCACTAGAGCCATATAGATAATTAAATTTGAAGATTTTCTATCCAACAAGTTAAGATTCATTGGGTACTTCCATGTGTTGCACATGGCATCCATAACTTCCCCATCTTGTGGACACCTAAACATCCTAGTTTTTTGGCTTCAACTTCTGCCTGAGATCTTGTAGGGTAAGCATAAATATTTTTACGCAATAAAGTATCTGATTTGTTAATTTCCTGCTGAAGAGCTGCTCCTTCTGGACTCCATACTTTAAGGCCCATAGTTGTTATACCTGCCGAAAAAATTCCCATGCCAACTATGGACGCATTAACAACTCCCATAGCTACTACACCTAGAGATACCACTCCCATGGGAACTATTCCAATAGTAATAATCCCCATTGGAACAATTCCAATCGATATTATTCCAAGTGGTGCTATCCCGACAGCAATCTTTTTGGGCTTACTTCCACAATGTGCAGGGCCTTCTAATTGTTGTTGGTCAGAACTATTATTGAAGGTTGTCAACTCTTTACTCCTTTATAAGGGTCGATACTAGTCCTATTGCAAAGTAATTGATTGCTCCCCCTTGTGCTGGATAGTGTCCAATTTGTAGATCTGATTAGCCAAAAAGAATCAAATTTCATTTCAAGCTTGATTAAATAATAAATTTAGATGGGAAGTAACTGAATGAACCATGAGCTTATATGAATGGATGTCAATTGATTTCACCTGCCGATAATAATTCAGCATAGAGAGAAAAGATGATCTTGTCTGCTTTTTGTCTTTGCCTGAAGAAAAACAACTTTTGCTCCAGAGCGCAGCAAAACAAGACAAGCGTCTTAAGTTAAAGTTGATATCTTCTAACTATCTAGCAAGGGAATTGCTGTCAACAAGGTTCTCAAACAATTCCTTAACTATGAAAATCCCTCCTAATACAAAGAGCAACACAATAACAAAGTGAGCATAAAATACTAAACTTTTAATCTAATGCTATATAAAATTAAACTTAGTTTTAGCTCAGTTTTCTTTCTACTAAATACAATGTTTATTTCTATAGACTCTTGACTGGGGGGGGGGATAAATAATCAAAATGCATATAATGGAATTTACTGTCCTATTACACCTTCTTGACAGAACAACGTCTCATGACTGAATCGCAAGTTCAGGTAAGTGTCAACGAATTATCCGAAAATCGAATTTCAGTAGAGATAGAAGTTCCAGCGAAACAATGTAAATCAAGTTACGAAGAAGCTTTATCTCGACTAAGCAGCTCTATAAACCTTCCTGGCTTCCGTCCTGGGAAAGCGCCAAAACAAATCGTTCTTCAACAAATCGGTTTCAAACGAGTTAAAGCAGCTGCATTACAAAAACTCATAGATAGGTGCTGGAAGGAGGCCTTAATCAAAAAATCCCTAGAACCAACTACTGAAGCAGAGCTAAAAGATGATTTCCAATCCTTAGTGGATCGATTTAATCCAGAGACAAACGTTCGTTTCACTCTCGAAGCAGAAGTGGCTTCAACATAAGAAAAATAATCACATCGGCACCCACCCCCTCAAACAAAAAAAGTCAGCTAAATCTATAGAGCTTTTCTTTTATAGAAAGAGACTTGATCATAAGGAATCTATCTTTTCTTCAAGGTGAACAGCAACACAATGAGTGACGCATTCAACATCTTCTCCCGTCAACCCATAACAAGCAGTAATGCACTCAAAATAAGAATCAAAAGGATCTATCTCATCAAGTTCTTGCAAATAATTTTTGGTTTTCGCCATATGCTGCTCCTCCTTATAACTGAATGCCCTCATAGCATCTTTTTCCTTTGGAGATAGGAATAAATTAACGAATGTTCATGCAATGCAAGTAGTATTTGCCTAGTGAATATTACTTATAGTGCATGAATATTTTATTTTTGGTTGGCTCCTTTAAGTAATCTCATCCTAGGAAGAAAACTCTTGTAATCACAAAGAAATAAATACATTAAACCTATCATCCTAATCTAGATCCTCTGAGTTAAATAATTCTTTCTATTTAATTCGGCTCCCTATATATACTTAGCAACAAGAATACAGCCCTGAATATACAAACAATTTATGTTAAAGGTAGCAAAAATGTAGCCAGCCTGAAGTCAAGATTAAAATACTTTTAAAATTATTATTAAATCTGGGATTTTGCATTAAGCACATCTACCAATTCAAATCAAATATTTTCTTATGGCATATTAGATGCCTTTACATTGATTGATTCTCATCTATTGACAACTGCTCTACAAATCTTCTTAGCACATATTAGTAAATAAACCTCAAACGGACAAAAGAACCTACACTCTAAGGGAAAGTTCAAAGACTCTTAATCCCTAGTATTTTCCAATGCACTATCTAGTAGTTTCAGCCCTGCTTTTATTATCTCTACTACTTAATACAAGTCCAGCAACAGCCAGTTCTGAGACCGATTTTCATAGCTATATGAAAGTTTGGGATACAAAAATAGAACTGGCCAGTCAATACTTAAAAGATGCCGAGTCTGAATTCAAACGTGGGGATGAACTCCAAGGTTGTTTCAAGCAAACAAAAGCCGCTCAATTCGGTATTGAAGCTACAGAATCACTTATAAAAGCTTTTGAGATAAGTGGATCAACTGATGACATGTCAAATATCAACTCTGGTTTAGAAAAATGGAAAGAACTCCGTGATTTCTGCTAAATAAAATGATTAGTTACGAACATACAACTGAAATTTCAAACGTTTTGGTTATTGGCGCTGGTGGCGCTGGATTAAGAGCAGCCATAGAAATCAAACTAGCTGGACTTGATGTCACAGTCTTAGGTAAAAGATCTAAATCCGACTCCCATACGGTCTTAGCAGCAGGAGGGATTAATGCAGCCTTAGGGAACATAGACCCTGCAGATTCATGGGAACAACATTTTGCAGATACTTATATAGAAGGATACGGAATTGGGGAGTCACTCCAAATTGAAATCATGGCTAGGGAATCTCCCTATCTTGTGAAAGAAATAGACAGTTGGGGGGCGAATTTTGACAAGCTAGAGAATGGGAAGCTAGACCAAAGATTCTTTGGTGCACATTCATACAGAAGAACCTGTTACTCTGGTGACTTCACAGGTTTGTCCATATTAAGAACACTTTTAAAAAAAGCAGAATCTCTAAAAGTTCCAATTTACGACTCACAGTATGTAACTGATTTACTGATCAAAGATGAAATTTGCTTTGGTGCCATGTCATTTAATACTATAAATGCCGAAAGAACAATTCACTTAGCTGATGCAGTTATTCTATGCACTGGTGGGCATACTAGAATATGGAAAAAAAGCTCTTCTCGTGACAAAGAAAATACCGGAGATGGATATTACTTAGGCCTCAAGGCTGGTTGCGAGTTGACTGACATGGAAATGGTCCAGTTTCATCCAACAGGAATGGTTATACCTGAAGAGATTGCTGGAACTTTAGTAACAGAAGCAGTAAGAGGAGAAGGGGGAAGACTTATCAATAAGTCCGGAGAAAGGTTTATGATCAATTACGACCAGGAAAGAATGGAATTATCAACCAGAGACATAGTTGCAATAGCAAATTACACAGAAATAATTGAAGGAAGAGGCTCTCCTAATGGGGGAGTTTACCTTGACATTAGCCATAGAGATAAAGAGTTCATCCTAAGAAAAATACCAAGTATTTATAAGCAATTTATAGATACCCAAAATATTGATATTTCTAAAAAGCCTATGGAAGTTGCCCCTACTGCTCACTACTCAATGGGGGGATTGGTTGTAAGCCCCGCAAACCATAGTACAGCAATAACTGGTTTATATGCTGCTGGAGAAGTTACAGGAGGCCTGCATGGAGCGAACCGTCTAGGAGGAAATTCACTAGCCGAAATATTAATCTTTGGTCGAAGAGCAGGTATTGCCGCTATTAAATACTCAAAGCAAATAAATACTCCAATAAGATCAAGAGAGTCCATCAAAATTGCCCATGAAAATATTGAAAAGTTACAAAGCGAGCACAATGAACTGACGAAAAAACTACTGTATCAGTTAAGCAATATCATGTGGGAGTATTGTGGCGTCATAAAGGATGAAAGCAAATTATTATCTGGATTAGGACACCTTAATAATCTTAAACATTCTACTAGAATTGATGGCAATAAAATTAAATCAGGAAATTGTGAAGATTTAATATTAGCATTTAATCTAGAGGCATCAATTCTTTCTGCAGAAGCAACTATCCTTTCTGCAATAAGAAGGAAGGAGAGCAGAGGAGCCCATCAAAGAAAGGATTACCCAGAAATTAATATGAATCAAAACTTTAATTATCGGACAAAGCTTAATCCAAACACATTAAGGTTAGAAATCCGACGCCATCAATCAAATCGATTAAGAGATGATCTATATGATCTCATAAAGAAAACCCCTAAGATAAATAACTTCAAGGGTAAATTACTTGAATAATTTAACCCGAACAACGCAATAACTTGCACAGAGCTTATTGGGAAACCTCAAACAAGCAAATAGCCAAGCAAAATAACAGCTGAAAAGCAAGAACTCCGTGCTATCAAAATTTATTTGACTATGAATAAAAAGCTATTGTAGCTAACCAAAAGAACCTGAAAAACTACTCCCTCAAAAAACCAGTATTAGTCAAGCTTAGAGTCAATCAACCTTCATAGTTAGTTCCATATTGCTTATAGTGATAATTACAATTATCACTATATATTTCCAAACTAAATGCTAGGGATTGCTGACGAGTCTAAACCTCAATGCAATTCACACCTCGAGTTTCCTATAGAATTCTTATTCAAGTTTAAGCATGATTCATTTCATTTAAATAGCCAATAAGAATAAAAAAGTTTTATATTAAAAGCTCTAAAACGCAATAAGATCTATAAGTAGTTTAGAGCTTAACTCTTTAACCAAAGAGCAAGTCCTCCTCCTTTCCCTCTGGCCGCAAGCCATCTTCCAGTACTCTCCATTCCAATCAAGGAAAAGAAAGGTCGCTGCTTCTCATCTGGTATATCAAGTGTACGAGATAGCAAGAGCCTTCCTCCTAATTTCAACTCTATACGTTCAAAATAAAACAGCAAGAGTGGTCTGCGTCCTGTCAGATCTCCAAGACCAACAAATCTAATTTGTAAGGCCCCAAATTGAATAGAGTTAATGATGTCAAATTTTACGCATTCTTGATCTTCTTGATTACTTCTCAGCTCTAAGTTTGCGGAGAAAAGGCGAAGCAATGAACTAGCTAAAGTGTTTTCATCATCTGTTTCTTGTTGCCAAACATATAAAAATCTCCAGATTCCAATTAGTGAATCAAATTCAATTCCACTACCAGACTTCTGCGCCAAGCCCTCAAGCCTTAAAAGCTCTTCTATGCTTGGAGTAGTAATCGAAACTTGGCTTTGAGTTATATTGCTATTGAAAGCATTAAAAAGAGGCTGTTTATATTTTCTCCATTGATATATGAGTAATAAAGGAATTGCGAAAACAATTAAAATACCATCAATGAGTAAGAACTTAGTAAGGTTCATTTTTCTATCTTCTACTAATTGGTCGGCAAGCCATGAGTCAAGAAAACAGTCAAGGTTCAATAAGGGTAAGTATACCAATTTCTCATCTTAAGATAAAAAAACAAATTAATTATTTTTATCAGCTCAAAGAAGCATATTTTTAGATTTAGTAGCGTTACAATTAGATCCAAGAAATCAACAATTAACTTGCTTTACATTTATCAAAGTTTTCCCTAGTAATTTCCTCAACTGTAAAAGCTCCTGCTGGCTTCCCATCGCAATTAGAAGCTGTCCAGGTCCTATTTCTACATCACTACCAGGGTTTGCAATCAAATTATCGCCATCTCGAATAGCCAGGATCATCGCTCCACTTTGACTCCCTAATTCCAATCCAGACAAACTACGACTTGCTAAGTCTTGAAATTTATTCAAATCATTTGTCAAAATGAATTCTTCAATCTCACATTGCGAACCAGCTAATAAATCCAAAAAATCCACTGCAATTGGCCTTAAAGCTGTTGCCGCCATAGTTCGGCCAGCTGCTACATAAGGACTAACAACAACACTTGCTCCTGCCAACTTGAGCTTATTAGCAGCTTCTTCACTCTCTGCTCTTGCTATCAAACGACATTGGGAGTTCAATCCCCTAGCACTAAGAACAACATAAAGGTTTGCCGCATCATTGGGTAAGGTCACGACAAGGCTTCTACATTGTTTGATCCCTGCAAGAAGTAAACTCTCATCCAAGGTTGCGTCTGCAAGTAAAACATTCAAACTCTTTTCTTCTGCAGCTTTCTTTCGAGAAGAATCCACTTCAAGGATAAGCACCTGCACCTTCTCTAATAAGAGCTGTTCAGCAATCTCTTTGCCTATACGTCCAAACCCACAAAGGATTACGTGATCTTGCATAAGACGAAGTCTGCGACGAAACCTTAACTCACTCATCCTGCGAAAGTATCCCGATTCAAACAGACGAAGCAACCTTTGTATTGTCAATTGAACAACTACTAAGCCTCCTGCAATTATCAAGACAGTTACGATTCTTCCGGCTGCACTAAGAGGTTCTACTTCACTAAATCCAATAGTAGTAATTGTTATAAGTACCATCCAGAGGCAATCACCCCAATCCCAACCTTCAGTAATCCTGTAACCAATTGCCCCTAATAGGAGTAAAATTATCAACGCAAATATCGGACCTAACCAAGGCTTGGCTAGGTCCTTAAACATTAACCTATGATAAGGTGATTGCTGCATAAATCAAATCAATATATGTTTACTTATAGTAATTTTAAATTTGCTATGATTGAATATTAGGATCTCTTTTTTTTTAGATGCACTTGTTAATAATATCCAAAAAGCTTCTAGCACATCTTTTTCATTACTGACAGGGCTCAGTTAGTTGAATCAATTAGTAATTACATGAGTTATATAACCGCTGAGCTTTCTGTTGGTCTTTAAGCTTTTTATTCTCAGCTGCCAATTCTTCCATCTCTTTTTGTGCTTGGTTAATCAGTTCCAAGGACCAATCCCAATTACGATCTTTACAATACTGCTTGGCAGATTCCCAATCCATAGTTGCACCTCATTCCCCTAGTATTTAAGCACTCGAGCATCCCGTTAGAAAGATTCCTTAAATTTTGAACCTAATTCAAATTAATTCCTGATCATTTCTTCTAAAGATTTATATTCAACATAAGAATCACCTAATTTCTCTTCATTTGATTTGGCCCGTCTAATTGGTTTAAAAAGTACAAAAAAGATCTTCTGAAATAGATAATTGATCACAACCTTAAGATCAATGCCCATAAAGGGATTGTTATCAAAGAAATTAACGTGCTACAAACAACTAACAAAGAAGCATTATCTTGATTTTTAGAACTTACTTGTGCCAGCAGTAACACTGAAATGGCCGTAGGAGCTGCAGCTTGAAGAACCAAGGCACTTCTCATCATGCTTGGCAGCCTAAAGATCAAACAAAGAGATATCATCAATGTTGGAAGAGCAATCAACTTCAACATCAAACTTTGTTGAACAGATGCAAGTTGAGACTTGATAGTCAAAGGGCTTAACGTTTTCAACCACCCCAAACGCATCCCAACTATTACAAGAGCTAGAACCATAACAATCTGCGATGGTAGCCAAATAGCAGACGTTATTTGCTTATTCCATGGAGATAACTGGATTATCAATGCCCCAATCAAGCCTTTACTAGCTGGACTACTAATTAATGCATTAAAAAAGTATTGCCATGGTTCACCTCCTTGCAATTGATTGGAAGATCTTTTCAGCAGAAATGGACCTAAGCTCCAGATCACTAAAGTTGCCCCAAGATCAAAACCAATGCTGTAACTCAGTGCTTGCTGAGGGAGTAGAGCAAGTGATACCGGAATCCCAAAATAACCTGTATTTCCAAAACCACTACCTAATTGCAAAGCTTGATTGGGAATACTTTTTCTTAGCCTTGGTACTTGCCTCACTATTAACATCATCAAGCCAATTGTCGCCAACCCCATTAATGCAGCCTCAAATAAATGTAAACTCAAGCCTGTTTTAAGTAATAATCCCATCAAGCTTATTGGAATTCCAAAATTCACTAATGGAACAGCCACTACAAAAGATAGGTTTTCCCTAAATCTTCCAAATAAATAACCAATGATTAGACAAGGAATTAACTCTGCAAGAAGATAGATTATTTCCATATAATCTCATACACAAATATCAGCCAAGCGAGATATATAATCATTTTCTTTTCCTGCATTAATCCAACCCGTAGCAATAGTTTTTATATCAGTAGTACTTACTCGACCTCTATGAATATGAGATATCCCTGCAGGGAAAATTAAAAGTTTACCACGCTCAGCTTCCTCATAATGATTTTGCCAATAGAATTCTGTTCCTGCTGAATGGATGTTATTGCAATAAAGAATCCAGGCAAGAACCCTATGTACTGGTTCTGTTACTTCATCTTCAATAGTCCAGTCACAATGCCATTGCTTAAATCCTTCTCCAGGAGCATAACGCTGCAGATTAAAAATTGGATTAACAAATAAAGAGTTCTCTGGAGAGCATTCACGCATTAATGGACGTTCTTCTAGATACCTATTTAATCCAGCATTTACTCCGCGAATTATCACTTCTGAGAGTGCAAATGCTTCTGAATCTGAACGATCAATGGCCACAAGACTAATGTCTGTTGAAATCTTTGCTGGCTCAGACATTTCAGTGGATTCATATCCGAAGGCAATACCACTACGCTGCAAATCAATCCGTCGATTAAAAAATGAAACCACTCCATCAGCAACCGCTTCAAAGCCTTTGTTGTGGTAACTAGCAATTAATTTCATTGGGATTGAACTTTCTTCTTTTAATGCTGCCATAAAAAAAACATATTGAACCACTTCATAGTGTTTCCAATGCCTAGAAATCACTGAATTCAAAAGCTATAACTTTCATAGCTGTAGAATTTGCAATGTCAACTGAATTCAAAACCTTGTGGGAGCTTCATCAAAATGGAGCTATCGAGCAGCTAACAGAATCAGTTCAAAGCCTTGCAAATAATGTTCCCTCTCTAGAAGTTAACAGCAGTACTGTTAACGAACAGATGATTATTGGCACAATTGCACTAATAATTATTGGCATAATATTTCTTCCTTTCGGGGCAACTGAAAATTCCATAAAGGCCTGTCAATTAAACACAAATCAAAAAGTCGTCAAGCTTGGTGGCGCAGTAATTGTTGTAATGACATCTATTAGTGCTATTTTCTTCCTCGAGATTTTAGAGTTATCTGAATCGCTTGGAAGCCTATAATAAATAACATATTTTATTTATGTTTAAATTTCTAGCAAGGAAGGTTTCCAAAATCCAGAGAGATTTCTAATAAGGTCTTGTTTTTATTTAATATTCAGCCCGAATATCTTCAAGGAAGCCATATCAGCTCCTATATCAACCAAGACTCGAACAAATTTAAATTTAACGTATTACGATTAGTATTTAAAGGGTTTTGAATAGAATAAATTCATATAAAGACAGTTCATTAGTCCAATATTTACCAAGGTAGCGTCTCTCCATTTGAATGCCAAAAAGTACCAGAGTTTTCAAGTGTTAAAGAATCAATTCTTGCAAGGAGACCATTGACTGATTGCTTAGGAGTAATTCCATTTTGTGTAAAACCAGTCATACGAGTACTAACTAGTCCAGGGTGCAAAATAGCTACTGAAATTCCATTAGGCTTTAAATCAATAGACAAAGACTTTCCTACCATACAAAGTGCAACCTTAGACATTCGATATCCATAGGAACCCCCAGAGGTGTTGTCATCAATTGAGCCCATACGACTTGTCATAAGTGCTACTTTTGAACCTTTACCCAGGTTCCTAAGAAATGCTTTTGTAAAGCATAAAGGACTCAATGCATTCACCTCAAACTGGCGAATAACACTTTCTGGATCAAGATTAGATAGCGAATTAAATTCAGCAATGCCTGCATTTTGAATTAATACATCTATATGAACACCTTCTAATTTCTTCATAAGGCTTAGGACTGATTCTCCTGAACTAACCTCAACTCCAGTTTCTACCCTTACACCAAGAGCATCTAACTCTGAAGAAGATGCACGACATGTAGCAATAACTTGATCTCCTCTCTGGTTCAACTGTCTGCAATATTCCAGACCAATTCCACGATTAGAACCTGTAACCAAATAAGTAGCCAAGGAACTTTTGCAACTTTGCAGAGTGTAAGACAAATTCAAAGTCACAACTATTGAATTTTCATGCCAATAAAGAAAACTAAACCTGCTAGTATTGGGCAAATATCCCTAGTGAATTTGACTTCTTATATCTGAAATAATTGACTTTATAGTAAAAACCTAAAAACATGTCCTTTTAGATAGAGCATCTCCTTGAAGCATCGAAAATGCCATGGATCATAAATTTGATATATAATTATTTTGGTAGCAGAACTTCATCTGAAATAGATTCATCTTTATTAGATGTGAATGACCTATAAACTATTCATTAATTATATTCCTTTCTGGGGAAATTCGATCGAAAAGAGTGAAGGCCATTAAATCTAAAATATTAGATTCAAATTAAAAATATAAAGGCAAGTTCTTCTCAGATTTTTGTTGAAATAAACTCTGATTATATTTGTGATATTTATTTTACTTCCAAAGTTAATCCCTAGATTGCCATCTTAGCCACTGCATTTAAGGAACGCAACTCTCCTCTTTTAGGGTTTAAATTTAAAAGCTCATAATTATTTGATCAAATGGACCAAAATTGTTGAGGAAATGATTGAAGGAGTCTAAAATCTCCTCATAAGGTTATCTTCCCAACATTTGGTATAGATCAGTCTTAGACTCTTTCAAGAAATTCAATTCAATAATGGAAAAGAGAAATCTAAAAAGAATGATTCAAGACCTTGAAGCCTTGCTAGCTGAATTGAAAAGCGAAGTCTACTCTGACAAAGAAGCATACGTTCATCCTTGGTACGAGCAAACAGGGAATACTCCTCAGAGCATTCCCTGCGAGGATGATGACGGATATGCTGACTAATGCCCCAGCAAACTTTGCGTTTTGATCTGCTCTAAGCAGAAAGCTTAGTTAGGATATAATTCCTTTTAACTGTTGACGTTTATATCATGATTTTCGTAAGATTTGCCTGAATTACTTCTAAAGATAAAGTACCTATATAATGGAGAGCCAAGTATATTCTGATGATCTATCCTGGATTAATAAAAGTAAGTAATTAACACAAGAATAGCTGTTGGGTAAAATGCAAATAATTAATTTCACAATACATCCATGGAATTGAAAAAAATAGTTTTATTTAACGACAAAGTTAAACAGCTAGTAGTTATCGCAACCTAAGGCCAAGTATTTATCGTTAAGACCTATAGGACTATTTCAAGGCAGTTAGAACAATGCAAAAAACATAACGTATATGTAAAAGTACATATACTGGCCAGCTAACTTCAATAAAACCGCTGGAATTTAGTGGATTTAATTAATCCCTTTCCAGTCAATGCTCAGGCGGATTATCCTTCATGGTCGCCTCGTGGGACAGGTATTAATATTTTGTATCATCCGCTACAAAATACAATTCGTCTTAATGCTCGTTTTTGGCGGTGCGATACGGCTATCTAAAGGGAAGTAAAAGCAAACTTTTGTCCTCCTAGCACTAAGCAGCTTTTAGTCCAAATAAGTTGAAATTGCAGAGATTAAGAAAGCCCTGGAAAGGGCTTTCTATAAGCTAATTGTGGAAGTTCAGTTTTGATACTGCTTGCCCCGATAAGTAAGGACAAAGTGCTGCTTCTGCACAACTTCTTTGTTCTGGATGTACTTTTGACCTCTGTAAGTAAGAGACATTGAACTTTCTCCGTGTTAGCTCAAGTCCCCGTTCCATGGCTTGAGTCGAACTGCGGCTCTCCTAAGAGAGTTGAACGCTTTCGTAGTGATTGCTACAAAATCACCCTAACAACAAATCTTTCGTTAATGCGAATGATTAGAGCAGAAGCACAATTGGACAGAATTGTTCTAAGGCAAACCTCTTGAAACAACCGAAAGAAATACATCAACTAAATCAAGACATAACTGCTAGACATTTGGGTATTTCAAAAGCGAAAAGTCGCACCTGTTCCGACATGATGTTGCCAGCCTTGGCCCCATTTGGAGCCATCCTTATCAGTGTGTATAGGTTGCCAGTGAAAAAATAATTCTGCGTTGTCACCCATTGGACGACTGATCTCAATTTCACCTGCGAAATCTGTACGTTCGCTTACACCTGAATTGCTCGCAGGTACATAGAAGCGAGGACCACCTTCGATTTTTATCGCTATCAAGTCATAACTAAATTCAACTCCTACACGAGGGTCTGTGTAATTACCTTGCCATTTCCCAACCGAATCCCAACCCTGACGATGCTCCAAACTTAGATAAGTTGCATCCTTGAGATCCTTAAATGGATCTCCTAGTGCAAAATTGACATCGCCTTCACCGAGGGCAAGTAATGATTGTCTTGAACAAAGCGATGAAAAAATTAAAGCATAATTAGATATCAATCAATCCATCAATCCTCTAATACTCAATACATACAATAGAATTCTTTAATTTATCCTTAAGAAGCCAAGCTTAGACCATGAAAATATTTTTCTGAGCTTTTGAAGCATCTGAATGCATATCAAATGGTTGAGTTTAGGTCAAATACTAAAAATAAAAAGGAAGATCTTTGACTGTACTGCAATACTTTTGTTTAGTCAATTAATTAAACCAGGACTCATACGGCAAGCCGAACCTTCATAATCCGTAATATATTTGTTATAGTTCTTAACAGCTCAGTCCTGGGCTCCTTTTACTTCTTTATCTACTATCAATGGGAAATTCTCCGCAACTCAACGCTATTACGACACCTCGTCTTGCTGAGCGCATTAATGGATGGGCAGCAATGATGGGATTTTGGGCTTTAGTTGGTGCCTATGTATCAACAGGTCAAATCATTCCTGGAATTGTTTAGCAAGAAACACTATACCTTTAAAAATGAACGAAAACGCAGAATTGATTAATGGACGTTGGGCCATGATTGGCATCTTTGCTGCTCTTGGAACATACACATTCTCCGGTCAAATCATTCCTGGTATTTTTTAAAGTTTTGCAATTCAATTGTTTCAAATATTTAGAATAATTAAATAATGGGATCCATCAAAGATCCCATTATTTTTTATCTATAATGGTCTCTGGAGGCGATAAGAATACCTCAAAAGTCCTGACATACCTATATTTGTAATCAAAAATATTCTCTTTTAATGTTAGATAAAATTTGTTAGTGAAGCCAGTTAAAATATTTTATTAAAGAAAACTTTCAAACCTTTATTTAGCCATCCATACATCTTAAATAGTAAAAAGTCATACTTCCTCTTGACTTTGACACGAAAAAGCCTAAAGGAATAAGATAGGGAATTCTATAGATGTAATGACGATTTTGTTCATGGTAGCCAAATAATGGCTGATCTCAATAACTGGCATCTATGGACCCCTCTCCTGGGAGGCATACTCCTTTACATCGGTTTGAATGTCAGAATCACCAAAGAAAAAGAGGACTAGTTAGTAATGCCCAGCTTCTTATCAAATTCTAGAAAAAGATGGTTATTAGGAATTGTATTGATAGCAGCCGCTGCAGGTATTACAACAAAAAATGTGATCTCTTATCCCATGGAATGCGTACCTGATTCGCCTCAGAAGACAAGATCATTACAAGAAGTCTAATATGGAGTAGATTTCAGGAATGCCTCTTAATAAACCTGTTCCTGATTCTGTTATGCGGCTCTGGCGTCGTATTCGCAGGTTTGAATTAACACGCACTCTTCGTGCCACTGAAAAAAGGATGGAGTACGTCAAAAAATCATTAGCTTATATAGACAGAATTGATGGCAGAGAAAGAAAATAGACAACGAATAAACTGCGCTAATTAACTTCTTTTAGTTTCTATACTTATAGTTCTTTCCTCAGCACATAGCAGTGCAATCAATACCTATTTATCAAAACAATGATTATTATCAGCTCAGAAGTATGCCCTTATTCTTGAAAGATTAGTTTAATCTTCAATCATTGGAACTTAATGACTTATTCATAGTTCAAATGAAGCATCAACTAATGAATCTGGAAGGTTGGTTATATGAATTGACTGCCAAGAGGGTTTGTACTGTCAAGACGAACAGCTGTAATGGGATATACCCCCAGCGTTGAAAAATTTCTTGGGCTTTAAACGATCAAAATTTGTACTCACATGCGATGATTGCTCGTCGTAGGGGTTACTGAACACAACCTGCAGCTCCTTGATGAGACTGTAATCACCTTGCTCAGCTTTCTTATAAGCGGGTGCTATCAGCCATTCTCGCCAGGTGTATTTGGGGTTAACACGTTTCATCGATGCGGATATCACTTTGAGGTCACCGCAGCTAGCAATACGATCCCGCCACCGTTGCAGCCAGCTCCTCCACTGGGCATATACCTGCTCAGAACTGGGCAAATAGAAGCTCTCTTTTAAGGGCAAAATTTGATCTGGAATGTATGACAGCTTTCGGAAAAAGATCGTGTAGTCCACTTTGGAAAGAGCCATGAGCTGCAGCAATTCGTTGACCAGAGTTGCGTCATAACTGAGCAAGCCGAGCTTCTTTGCCCACATGACTTCGATCTCTTTACGCATAGCGTCAGCGAAGTCGTCTCGGATCTGATCAAGCCTTGTCAGTGCCTCTGTGTTGTCGTTAAGCAGAGGTCGAATGGATGCCCAGAACATCTGATAATTGGCTTCGGCCGCAACCGGTTGGTTGAAAAATGAAAAATGATCGCCCCCTCCTGTCCAGGGTTGAAACCTGGGATCAAACAATTCACAAAATCCGAAGGGGCCATAGTCAAGGGTGAAGCCCCCAGCGGAGCAGTTATCACTATTGAAATTCCCCTGGCAATAGCCAACTCGCATCCAGTTGGCTACAAGTGATATGAGCCGTCCGCGAAATAAATGGGCCAGCTCGAGCACTTGATCGGTAAAAGTAAGACTCGGATCGATCACCTGTTTGTAGTTCCTTTCGATCAGGTGCTTCACGATCATCTGCAGCTCATTCAAAGCACCTTGATGGGCATTACATCGTGCGCGACGGGCAAACAGCTCAAGCTGGCCTACACGAAGAAAAGACGGTGCGGCGCGCGTTGTAATCGCAACAGGGTTGTCCACCAGAATATCGGGATCGATGGACCTGGAGTTCTGGGCATACCAAGGCCTGCTAACTGTTTCAGATCGGGATACATACAGCGTAAGAGAACGTGAAGTCGGGACTCCAAGAGCCTGCATGAAATCCTGTACCAAAAATTCTCGCACGCTGGAACGGAGCACGGCGCGACCATCGGCACCACGACAGTATGGCGTCGGTCCTCCGCCTTTCAGTTGCATCTCCCAACGTTTTCCATTGAAAAGACCTTCGAAAACAGAAATTGCTCGGCCATCGCCATAACCGTTCCCGGTTCCAAAGGGACATTGCTGTATGTATTCACTACCATAGATCGACAATGCATAGCCAGTTGCCCACCCAATCGGACGCATTGGCTCCTGAGCAACGCTGATATCACCTGAGAACAGACGGCGAAATTGTTCGTCGAGAGCTAGATCATGACTCAAACCAAGTTCGTCAAACAAAGTTTTGCTGTGCGATATGTATTCCGGCGATGGAATTGCAGTGGGAGTAACTGGTACGTAATGGCCAGAAAAGACTTGACGAGGATGATAATCGTGGCCATCAGTAGTCGCCTGAGGGTCCACTTGAAGCGAATCCATGAGTGAATAATCAACCTGTTGTGAAAACTCAGTGAAAGTTTTCATTGTCTTCGATTCGAACGCCCTGGAGGTGGCTGACATGAGGCTGATTCCTTTGCTTCTATAATTTTGACCTGCTTGGACATGATCCTATAGCTGAGATCAGTATCGGTCTCTTATTGATTATCACTCTAAAAAATCTAATCTTGTCATTAGCCGCTGATAGTTTTGTTTCTTCTCACTAGCAACCAAGTCGCAAGAATGAAAATAAATAAATAGAACTTATTTATATTTGAAATCATTCGTCTTCGAAGTTTTCTTTTTTGAAGCTTAATGAGTTGCTTGGGATGACTATCAACATTTCTAAACAAGGCAATTAAAAAGCCCCCAATAGAGAACGGAGGCTTGTCTGAAACTGCAAGACCCAACAATCCCCATCGCCCGGCCTCACTGAGATTAGTAACTGTCAAGAAGTTTGTCATCTTTAGATACACACTACTTATGGTGTGACTCATATCTTTGATAAGCAAAATCACTATTTAAAGGGTTGTTTTTTCTCTTTTAGTCACCTGAGACCAACCTCCACCATTTAAGCGAAGCGGGTTGTAAAAGAGTCGGTTTAGTCTATGCGTAGTTTCTATAGGCTTTCTATAAGCAGTCCTCCCTATAGAAGAGTGCGCTATCCCAAAGTACTGCGGAACAAAAAAGTAAGGCTTTCCATAAATGGAAGGAAGCGAGAGATAATTACCAACATCTCAGCAAGCTGGAAATCGCGTTTTTACTCTAAATTTCGTCGAGAGTCCTGCCATGACTTAAATAAACTAATAGCTAATAAAAGCCAATCGGACAAGCAGATTGATCATATATCTAAGATCTCAGCCAAAACAAAAACTTACCTCGATTTCACTTCTGCTCTCAAATCAATTTTGAGCACTGATTTCTCAAGGAATTCTCGACTAGGATATAAAGTGAGGAATTCTGGAATTATTTTCCTTACACAAAAAGAAGAAACAACCGGCCTTGATTAATCGCATTGATCAAAATAAACAATGCTAGGAATAATTGCAGGAATAGGAGCTGCCTTCTCCTGGACATATGCTTGTTTCTTATGGCGAGACCAGTCAAAAAAGATCTCTGCCATCAAATTGAACTTCATAAAAAATCTAATAGCACTAATTATTTTCTCCCCAATACTAGTTTCATTTAACTGGCTCACACATTTAAAAGAAATATCAATCCTTTTTGCAAGTGGTCTACTTGGAATCTCAATAGGCGATAGTCTATATATAAATGCACTGAAAAGGATAGGCCCTAGAAAAACCTTATCAATTGAAGCATTATCTCCAGTCTTAGCAAATATTCTGAGTGTATCTTTGTTGAATGAAGATATTCCAATAAAAGCCTGGATAGGCACTTCTATAGTTACATTATCTTTAATTGGGATTATAAGAAAAGCAGAAAAAAAGCCAAAAAGCCAAGCCAAAAGGGTCAAGACTAATCCGACTGGAGTTATTTATGCACTATCATCAGTTTCATGTGCTGTTGTGGCGGCTATATTATCAAGAGTAGTTTTAATAAACTCTAATTTATCGCCTTTACAAACAACAGAAATAAGACTTTTAGGTGCACTATTATTTTTGCTCCCATTTGCACAAGTCAACTTAAAGGATATATCTCATCAAATACCTATCGAAAACAAGTTCAAAATCCTCAGCGCAACCATATTAGGAACAAATATAGGGATTTCATTACAACAAACTGTTTTTCAAGTACTACCTATCGGACTAGGATGGACCATCTTAAGCATTTCTCCAGTAATTTCACTCATTTTCTCCAAAGCAGAAGGGGAACAAATAACTTGGAGAAGTATTTTCTTAGCTATAACTACTTTTTCAGGTGTGGCAATAGCATTGGTTTAAGAAGGTGAAATCTCTACTAAAGTATTAACAAAATGGTATTTAAACTGTGGCTTGCATACTTAAGCAAGTCCTATCCATGAAGAGATAAAAGCCGGTATTGGAATAGTAGACGTGATCTTAGACAATAAAGCCATATCAAATTGATGAACAGAAGGGACAGTTTTATCCAAAATAAAAATCCCAAGGTATGGAACATTCATAGCGATTTGCCATCTCCATTTATAAGTCATAACTCTCCATGCCTTTTTGGCATATTTTTTTTGGCGATCAGTAAGGCTTGTCCATTTACTTGCAGAAAAGTGTTTTATCCCTTCCAGAAAACCAATTCCTGAGAAGCCACCTTGAGATTGCATTGCCAAAACCAAAACCAAAACCAAACGCAGTTATACCTCATAGGGGTTTTTACTTACAATCCCTCTAGGTACAGTTAATTTTCTGCCAGGACAGAGAATTGCGGTTTTCCTAGAAAACAGAGTTTCAACTAAAGAGCTCCGAAAAAACAAAACCACCAGCGCGAGAAACTACTATCCACCTTTTGCTTTCATATCTCAAATCATCCCTCTTGAGTACTTGTTTAAGATATCGTGGCATTAAATACTTGGCTAAAAATTCTTATAGAAAAACATATATGCCCATGAACAATAAAAAGATCTTCTCACTAGCCAGGGAACTTATTGATGCACAATTGAATTGTGGAAATGATGAACTTAGTCGCAAACTATGGAATGAGGTAGCAGCTCTTAAAATAGATCCAAAACGTATTATCAATCTTATATATAGCTGCTACTCACATGAAGATAATCAAAGCATGTTGGAGGCTGATTTGAATTATTTTCTCAAGTAAGCTTACCAGCCCAATCAAAATAAATGCAAGTCAATGGTATTGATTAGCTCAACAATAAAGACTTATAGTTGGAGTCATTGAGGGTATATTTTATTTGAACATCATTTTTTGTAGCAACTGCAACATATGAATGATACGGGTTTCTGCTGTAATAGTTTTGTAGTTTGTTTTAAAGAAAAGGTCTTTAAATGGTCAGCCGGTTCTATAGATCACAAGCAACAAGAAGACTAAAAGCTAGGCCATTAAAACAAATGAAGGTCCGAAGGCACACCAATGATCTCCATAATGAACTAGAACGAGATCTTGCTGCAATGAAGAAGGTTTGGAAGATGCTGCGTGAAGGCTCAGTACGCTGGCTTGGGGAAATAGGTCGTCAATACTAAACTTTTAGCTTACCTTTTCATAGAAACAAATATAGCTCAAAAACAATTTCATAAGTATCTATATATACTAAATACAAGCCACTGGCCTTAGCTCAAAAGAGTAATTAGCCATGGAGTAGATCGGTCAATCGATGGTAATTCTTAAAAACAGGAATAATGATGTATCTATATATACTAAATTCTAAATTCAACAAATTTCAATTTTGGTTTAATCTGATACACCTAGACTGGAGCCCTAGATGCATTAATAAGGAAAGAAGTTCACCACTAATTCAATGATTCAAAATCTAGTAATCCAAAACTCAAATCACTGACGTATTCCTAAATTCATTATTCTTTTTCCTGTAAACAAGTCAGTAAAGTTACACATCCAACCATGAAATCTTATTTAGAAGGAAAGAAATTAAATAAAATAGAAAAGAATAAGGCCATGAAAGATGGACTTCTAATAGGTAGTCAGATAGAAGATTTTGCCCAACTTGGTTGGGAGAAAATGGACAAAACCGACTTAGAACTTCGCTTGAAATGGTATGGAATGTTCTGGCGACCTAAGACACCAGGAAAATTTATGCTCCGTTTACGAGTACCTAATGGGATACTAAATGCACATCAATTAACTGTAATTGCATCTATTGTTGCTCGTTATGCAGAAGATGGGAGTTGCGACATCACTACACGACAAAACCTCCAACTCCGTGGAATTCTTATTAGTGACCTACCTGAAATTCTAAAACGTCTAAAAGATGTTGACATAGAAACCATCCAATCAGGGTTTGACAACCCAAGAAATGTCACAGGTAATCCATTAGCAGGAATCGATCCAAAGGAAATCATAGATACCAGACCGTATACTTTGGAACTGGATAATTTCTTAACTAAGAATGGAGAAGGAAATTCTGAATTCTCCAATTTACCAAGAAAATGGAACACTGCAGTGGCAGGGTCATATGACAACTTTCTTTTGCATAATGACATTATTTTCCACCCAACCATAAACGAAGGTGAGCTTGGTTTTAGTGTTTGGGTTGGAGGGATTCTTTCTTCTCAATTAAATGACTATGCTATCCCTCTTAATGCATGGATTAAATCAAATGAAATCTGTCATTTCACACAAGTAGTTATATCTATTTGGCGTGATGATGGAGAACGTTTTCAACGTCCTAAAGGTAGGTTTAGGTTCTATTTGAATAAAGTTGGTTTAGATCATTTCAGGAGTCTAGTTCAAGAGAAATTTGGAACACTTCTTCCAGATCCTGGGTCTGTATTTGCACAAAAACCACGTTCATTCTTTGGCATACACCCTCAAAAGCAGATAGGCCTTAGCTATGCAGGCATACATATTCCAGTAGGTCGACTTACAGCAGAGGAAATTCAAGATTTAGCCGGCATAAGTACAACATATGGGAGCAGTGAAGTTCGTCTGACTGAAGATCAAAATGTGATCATAATTAATATCCCGGACAAGAAAATTGATAGATTTAAAGCTGACCCTTTATTAAAGAGATTTCCTCTGAGCCCAAAGACAATTGCAGCAGGCACTGTCTCATGTACAGGAAACACTTACTGCAGTTTTGCTTTGACTAATACTAAAGATCAGGCTCAAAAGATATCTAAAGAGCTTGACTCGGAACTTGATTTACCAGAAGAGGTAAAGATTCACTGGACAGGATGTCCAAATAGTTGTGGTCAAGCCTATATGGGAGCAATAGGCCTAACCGGGACAAAAGCTAGAAATAGTGATGGGGAAATGATTGAGGCTTATGACATATCCATTGGAGGTGAACAAGGTCCAAATCAAAAGATAGGAAAGTTAAGACATAAATCAGTTCCTACTGCAGAATTAAAGAGTCTATTAAAGGAATTATTGATTGATAATTACTCTGCAATCCCGAAGGTAAAGAATTCCCCTAAGCAATTCATTCTTTTTAAGCAAATTATCGATTGGATTCAAAAGTTAGGTAAAAGCAGTCTATCCCCATAAGCTGCTTTTACAAAAACACAATCATTTTTTTAATTACTCCATGCAATTTAAATCTAATTCCACTGATTTCTTTAGTCGCATTGTTAATTGGCTAAGTGAGTTTGGAAGTGAGCGTCCACTAATTAATCGTAAAGGTGGAAGTCAAGATCCTTTTTCAAGACTAATGAATCGCATTAGCAAATAATTAAATCAATTAATTAATAAAAAAACATCTCCAACACAATTGGTTTTCCTAACATGAATGCGAACACCTCACAAATGGATTATGTCCTTCCTAATGAATTAGTCGATGGAATGATTGCAGCGGGTGGTAAAAAATCTACTGTAAGTACAAAAAACTTACTAGTAAGAGGTTTTTACTCTGGAGCAATACTTGGCTTAGCGACATGCCTGGCAATAACAGTCGGTATTCAATCTGGAATGCCTTTCCTTGGCTCAGTCATCTTCCCGTTTGGATTTGCAAGCATAGTTCTTTTTGGTATGGAGCTAGTCACTGGAAATTTTGCTCTCTTACCTATGGCAACTTGGGCAGGAAAATCCTCGTGGAAAGCCACATTTAGGAATTGGTGTTGGGTCTGGATAGGGAATTTCTTAGGCACATTGCTTGTAGCGATTTTACTTTCAATTAGTTTGACAAGCGCAGGAACTATTGAGCCTTTATCTGCTACTGAAGGAGGAAAAGGGTGGGCCGTTGTTGCATCAAAACTTATATCTATAAACCAAACAAATGTTCTTGCCAAGTATGAATCTCTAGGGAGTACAGGGCTTTTCCTGGCATTTATAAGAGGTGTTATTGCTAACTGGCTCGTATGTCTTGGAGTCACAATGGCTCTAGTAAGCAAAAGTGTTCCAGGGAAACTTCTTGCTTGTTGGTTGCCAATCACTGCATTTCAAACAATGGGCATGGAGCACATTGTTGTAAACATGTTTTTGCATACAGCAGGACCTCTTCTTGGTTCTGGGGTGCCCTTCACTAAGGTTATTTTTTGGAATTTCCTGCCAGTTACTATTGGCAACATTATTGGAGGAATGGTTTTTATAGGCATGCTCTTTTACAGCACCCATCGCACCAAAATGTCCAATGTCCTACCCACAGTTCATGATGAAAAGTTGGAGCGAGAACTAGCAGCAGAACTTGGTGCACGCTAAGGCCAAAGGAATATCAATGGACATCGTCGATGAAGATTTAATCTGGGGAAAACTCAACCAATCACGCAGGACTCCTTTAGAGCCTCGCTGGTTGGGTGAAGTTTATTCACTCAACCTTCAGGCAGATCTGCGCTTAGCGATAACTGAGCAACTCGGCTTGCTAAGCAATAAAGGTTGGCCAATTTTGCAGCTACTAATCAAAAAAGTAGGTGCGCAACCAGAGCTGATTTATGCAGCAGGGCTTTGTCATCAAAGGGAGGCAAAAAAATGGTTACTAAAACTGCTCAAAGAACAGAAACAACTCAAGCTTCCAGTACTTCAAGCACTTGTCTGTTGGGGAGGAGAACTACCAATAACTCTTATTAAGAATGTCTTAAATGAAAAATCCCAACCTCTTCTCTTGGCAGGCTTGGAATTACTTAAATTCAAAGTCCATCAACTCAACGATGAAATTCTTCTTGATCTTGTTCAGAAACCATTAAGGGATTTTCGTGATCCAATTGTGTTATCAACCCTTAGAGTTCTCCAACGCCGAAATAGTGCTGCAGTCAACTCACAAATTGCGGATATTGCTAAAAACGGATCAGAAGTAACAGCTCGTGCAGCAATTCTTGCCCTCAGCTGCATCGCCACCACCAATAGCCTTGCAATCCTGTCAAATCTACTGAATGAGCTCCCTCAAAGTCCCCTAAGAAAGATGGCCCAAAAGCAACTGCAACTACAACTGCAATACAAAAAGTCCAAAATAGAAAAAACAGAGGCTTCCTCAGCTCAAGGGTTGACATAAGGTTGACTAAAACATCCATCCCACCCCCAATCTATTGGCATCCCTGAAATCAATTACTAGTCAATGAACAGTTGAACACCATTAATACCAATAGATATTGGAAATCTCTACATCTTTATTCTGCCAAAAAAATAGCATCAGAAGAGCTGGCAGCGCTTAGGCAATCATTTTTCGCCTCACAAGAACCAAAAGCAATTTTCTTAACTACTAAATGTCGTTAAAGGGGAAGCCAAACATTTCTATCTCTTCTCTATCTAAACGTTTTTCAATCTCCTGCCTTTCTTTAGAAACTGTTAGCCTAGCAGAATAACGGATTAGCTCAATAGCGTAAGTAGACAAAAATGGCATGAACGTGATTAAAGTAACTCACACAATTTCACAACTCAAAACATTCTCTTCAAGAAGTAATTAACACTCTTTAAATAAATTTGAGGTCATGTAACTATCTATCCCATTCACTTGTCACCAACATTCGATATCGGCTCAGAGCTTTTATGAGACAAAATGAATACAGCTTTAAAGCCCGCCAAGCAGAATGACTCAAGTTTTGGCTAAACCCAACTAAAACACTAAGAGCCCTTACCCAGATAGCGATATAGCCGAATGTAACTATTGGCTAAGCAAGTTTTCTTTTGTGTTGTCTCAACCTATAAGGCGAACCAGAAGTTTCTATTCAAACTTTATGCAAAATCGCAATACCAAACCCAATGCATTCATTCGATAATTAAATTGCTATGACTCAAATAAAAGATCGCCTAAAGAAAAATTCACCTGATCCATTTTTTGTGGATTCAAACTGCATTGATTATGGTAGTTGCTGGCAAATAGACCCTGCACACTTTGGAACAACTGGGAGCAGTTCTCACGTTCACACTCAGCCAAATGGACAACTGGAAATTGAAAAGGATCAATGGTCGTTTTACTAGGTGATCAACAACCAATTCTTTTTAGTGGAGATCACCTTTGGTGGAGTCCTAAGAAAATCGTAATAGTTACATCTAAACACTATTGCTGGTGGAATTGAACCGAGCAATTGCAATCAATGCAAAGGCTTTTAGATATAGACGTTAGCTGGTTATTACCTGGACATGGATGTGCCCATCAATTCCTACCAGGGCAATGGAAGGTCGCTCTCCAACAAACATTGCGTCATGCAGCAGGGGCAACCTCAACTGAACAAATTTAGGACTTGGAGATTTCACAAGAACTTATTTGTTTTTCTTGTTTGGAATTACAGCATTACTCCTAAAGGCTGGCCTCTCTTCTCCAGTTCTTCCACTCTTTTTATGAATTCTTCCATTACTCATCAAAATCAACACTATTCGCAGAGGAGCCGCAAAAAATAGCTAAAACGATTGGACTTAGTGTGATCATTGTCATAGCAATTGCTGCTGAACTAATTGGACCAGGATTTAATGAAGCAACTGCCATCAGAAAAAAGAGACACAACAAAGCAAATAGGGGGATATGAAAAGAAGTACTAACCCTATGCTCAAGAATTTATTCAAACTTTATTCAAACTTGCCTTAATAAGGACCTAGAGCTAAGAGATCAGTAGGGGATAAACATCTAACTTTTCTTAATGAGATTTAGAGAATGACAAGTATTCCAGGATTCTTCTTTTTGTTATTCAAGCCCATGCTGTTCTTTACCCTGAAAAAGCTCTTCAAGAAGCAAATGAAAGCTTGGATTATTTCTGCTTTGGAGTGGCTAGCCCTTCAAACGGACAACGAAATTGATGATGCAATAGTAAGGAGAGTGAAAAAAGCAATGAAGTTAGGAGTCGTGTGAATATTGCAATGCACCTATCCAATGAGACAGATCAAAATAAAGTCCATTATAAGATTCTGAAAACGAAGTTCTACTCAAGCTTTTGTCGCCAAAATCCATTGCTATGACGGCAATCAGTCATTGGTGATCGACCAAACTCTTGATTCCAATTCGCATGCAAGGTCATTACAAAAAAGAGAAGAGCCCCGAAGAAAAACCTTAATCTCTTGGATACTTATTGTGACTGCTTTTGCAGGTTGAAGGATCTTATACCTTGCCTGCCATATCAATCAAAAGAAGTAAGCATAGAGCTATTCGTAGATATAATGATGCTTATTGAATTACAAAATAAAAACAAAAAACACAAATTTAGATCGCCTAGATCGACTAGATTGACTCCTCATAGGTAATGGCTAGGTATAATTGGTCAATCCTCATATGAAGTAATGGCAAAAGGAAGAACCCAATTAAATATAAATATTGACCCTGATTTATTAGTAAGACTAAAATCTGAAGCCATTAAAAATGGGAAAACATTAACAGAATTTGTCATTGAACATTTAAGCAGTGCTCCTAAAAGTTCCTCAGACATTAATAAACTTGAAGAGAGACTCATAAGAATAGAAAAGTTTCTAAATCTCAAGGAAAATTCGTCTCCAAAAGAAAAAATTATAGGCACTATTTTTAGCGACGAGGGTGCAAAGAAATATGGCGCAATTGCAAAAGAAATTTTCGAATCCCACCTCAAAAGGAAGGGAATTGATACCAATTTGGGCTTACGAGAACTTGATGAGCATTTAAGACGATACCCCCATAGCAATTCTGAATTAGTCTTCCAAATTCTTTTGGGAAGTCATGATTTGACTGGTTTAGAAATGACAATTGCCTATAGGCATGGTTCTTGTGGAATGAGATCCGCTCTAAATGACTGGACAAATGATCCTTTAGAACAATTAAACGAAGCATTCCTCGACGCAGTGATCACAAAAAGTCTTGCGTAAGTGTTAAGTATCTTCTTTAAAAACTTTAGTTTTTAAAGTAACTAATTCATCGAATGAAAACGTTTGATGGCCATGTCTAAATTGCGCCCTCTACCAACTACTGGTGCCTTCACTGGAATTCTTGAGGCTCTAGCGTTTTTCCGCGATCCCAGCTTCGCAAAAAGGCGATTTGATCGCCTTGGAAATGTCTTTGAGACATCAATGCTTGGACAGCCAATGGTGTTCATTCAAGGGGATAAGGCTATTGCTGATTTGTTATCGCAACCAGAGGCAATCGAAGGTTGGTGGCCAGATAGTGTTCAACAACTTTTAGGGAGCCATTCACTCGCAAACCGCAATGGAACAGCTCATAAAGCAAGGAGAAGAGTAGTAGCACAATTATTCTCGTCTTCAGCACTTCATCGCTATATCCCTGGCATTATCAACTTGATTGATGCGCTCAGCGAAGAATTAAAAACTGCAAAAACCCCTCTCCCTTTAGCCAAGAAAATGCGACGTTTCGCTTTTTCCGTGATTGCTACAACTGTTCTTGGACTAGAAGGTAATGATCGTGACAAATTATTTTTTGATTTCGAAATCTGGACAAAGGCTCTATTCTCAATTCCCATCGCTCTTCCAGGTAGTCCCTTTGCCAAAGCAATTAAGGCAAGAAAACGCTTACTTGAACAACTTCAAGAAATACTTAACCAACCTATCAATAGCAAAGGTGGCTTGGATTTACTAGCAGGAGGACTGGATGAAGAAGGTATTCCTTTCTCCGATGAAGATTTAGGAGAACAACTACTTCTACTGTTATTTGCTGGTTATGAAACCACAGCTTCTGCGCTGAGTTGTCTAATGCGGGAATTACTTCTCAACCCACAAATGGAAACATGGCTTCGTGAAGAAATAGATACTTTGGATTGGCCTCCAAGTCCTGAGCAGGCAACTACGATCTATGAACCTATCAATGCTCCAAAACTCGATGCACTAGTAAAGGAAGTAATGCGATTCACTCCACCAGTAGGTGGTTTTTTTCGCCGCACAAAGCAATCGGTGATCTTAGATGACATTGTCGTGCCTAGTAATCGTGTAGTCCAAGTAGCTTTAATTGCTTCTAACCGTAATGGAATTGGTGATCTAGATATCTTTCGACCACAACGTCACTTGAAAAATGAATGTTCTTTAAACCTGATGCCTTTCGGTGGAGGCGAACGGGTATGTCTTGGTAAATCGTTAGCAGAACTTGAGATCCGACTGATGGTGGTTGGGTTATTTCGAAAAATACAACTTGAAGTCATCCCTGATCAAGACTTCACCTTGGGACAGATTCCTAGTCCATCTCCTCGTGATGGGTTGTTAGTAAAGGTACACATATGAGTACTGCATATGTCCAAATAAATATGCATTTGGGACATGAAAAGGGATTAGCAGGAATTAAAGATATCCATTCACACTTTGTCAAAGGAAAGAAGGATCTAAGAGTGATGGTCGATAAGACAGCAAGAAAGGTCTTTGTTCACTCTTAACCGCAGTAATCACATCTTCTCCTGTGTGCCAAATCCATTGTTGTTGAGGAAATCTTCCATCAACCTCAACGCTTGTTCCAATCGGAGAACCAAAACGATGTCTCAAACCTGCCAATACCTCAGTCATATTTTCATAATCCATTTCATAAGCAAGTTGTTTCACGCCATACTCCTCTTCAAAACGAACCCGAAGACTATGCACAGGTACACCACTCATCTGAAAATCTCTAACTTCAAAAAGCCCCCTATTTAAGTCTTCCTGAACAGGAGTTAAAGAAACCCCAAGATGTCCTCTCTACATTGGAGAGTCCATTCCCCACGACAAACCCTCTACGCAAGCCATCGCAGATTTAGGCGCTAATTGAAGAAGCAAAATTAGAACGGCTGTACCAATGCATCCAATAGCCTTCGTCGTGTAAGTTCGGTTGCATCTTTCCACAAGAAAGGCTAGAGAGCTTTGTCGGGAAAGCATATATTTTGTGAGCTATGAAACTTAAAACAATCAAATCCATCAAAGTAAAGAAGCCACCCTAATTGATCTCTTCATAAGCCAACACATCAATTACGCAGATTTGCTCAAACTACACTTTCGACAACTGTCAAAAATTAAAGCTATTTATTCTCTATCGCTCTGCCTAACGATCGGGAATAATTGAATAGAGTTCCTAATTGGTTTGAGAATATGCTGAACAGCTTTTGTTGATGCTTGGAGCGCTAAACAACTGAAAAGGATGGAATGTTTTACTTTGAAAAGATCTTTTCAAGTCTCTTTTTGATCTCGTCAGTCTGATTCTGATTTATTAGAACTCTTTCATTCCTACCATTTCGAATGATCATACTTATCCACCAGACCTGAAGAGCAAGAAACACAAGCCCAACCACTGCAAGCGCAAAATACCCTCCGTTGCTGTCCTCCATCATGAGTAATAACGATCAGCTATTTCATAAAGCATCTTTTGGATCTGCAAGTCCTGAGCACTAGTCTCTTCTTTTAGTTTCTCGCAAGCACCTTTAATCTGGATCCAAACCACTTCGATTACTGCTCTCTCCTCATCTGATGGTATCCATTTAGTTCTTTCCATTTAAGAAATTATAGAAACCATATTGCAACAGTACTCATTTGTTTTTCTGACTTGGTATAGCAACATTATTTCTCAATGCTGAACTCCCTTTTCAAGCTGTTCCACGCTTTTGGTTAGATCTTCCATTGCTCATCAAAATCAGCCTGAACACTAACCACATCAGAATAAAATCTACTGAAAATAGCTAACAAGAGATTGAGCTCTAGTTAAACAGTTGAGAATCGCAGTCACATCCCCTTACCCTAAAAACCTTCAATGAGCCATGGATAAAACAATGGTCAATTTAGGCTTGTGATACGAGTTCATTACCTTGGACCTACAGCGAAAAGAAACCTACTTACTGATTCAAGGAGAGGTAACCATTACTGCGACGGAGGTGATTCTTCAGATTTGGGGTCGGTGATCTGGTCATTTTCCCTTCAAGGATGTCTTGCACTTGAGAAGTGCATAAGGAAATTCTCAAACACTATAGTTTTGGTAGCCAATGAAAAAACTCCGAGACCTAAGACTTGCTTAAACCCTACAAATTCCTCAAGTTCGAAAAGCATGACTGAATATAACCATTGACCATGAAGAATGAACTAATGCTTCTTGCAAAAGATTCCAGCGAAGTGAGACTAACCCTACTAGCAAGAAGCTTCTGCTAAAGAGCGAAGAATATCGAGCAAAGGTAGTTGTACAAATTTCATTTATTAATCCTTATCTTTTAGTCATTAGTTCCAAGTAGAAAGATCTGTAGTACCTGATGATCTTTGCATCCAAGAAATCTTCCAAGTTGCATCGATTTTCTTGAAAATCATTGAATAACTTGAGAAGTCATTATTTTGCTCACCTTTATAACTAAATGCTTCTTTCAAGGTAAAAGCCGCAAAGCCCCAGTCTGAATTTTCTTCTAATCGATGAATCTTTACTAATTCAGAAAGCTCAACAACCAAATCTGCATTGTTATACATTTCCACAAGACCTTCTGCAGTAATAGGGTTACCACTTGGTCTAACAGCTAAGAAATCATCTGTGACATTAGAGATCAAAAAAGACTTGTTTTCAGCTCTATTTGCAAAACCTTTTATAAGAGCTTCTATCTGCTGAGAATCTGAAGACAATGTTGTGAAAGCGTGTGATCAAAGGATCTCATACCAGCAATATCACAACAAGCCTAGAGAATAAACATTTCTAAAAGCAGCCCTAATCATTAATTACTCCACTGAAGGAGAATTGGAACAAGAGACAGTTACAAGCGTCTTGCTGATCAGCCTCTATTTATACCTAGCGATTCACCCAAATTCCTTGCCATAGCTAATATTTATTACTAGCCAATGAAAAATTGAAAACTGTTGGATAACTGGGTTCTGATCTATAAGGCTAAATCTATGCGAACGTGATTAGAAGCTATTCACGAATTCTTATATCCTGCTATATCCACACTTACTCTCGTAGATTTTTACAGGAAGGCCTGTTGCTTCCATCGCAGCCTTACATTTATCCCCAACTGTTCCATAAACCTCAACAGTGAATCCATCTCCTAACTGCGCATGACCTTGCAAATAATCTCCAACTGGTGGATTAGCTAAATGGGCAAGAAAAGCATCATCATTTTTGTAGACCTCTGACCATGTAAAGCAAAGGGGATTCTCTGGGTCTTGATCAAAAGTGTGATGCAACATGCCTGGTTCAGAAGCCTCTACCGCAGCATCAGTTTTAGTGGCAAGTTCTAAATATTCCTGAACTTTTCCTGGCTTGACTTTTATACGCGCAATAAGGATAAAAGGACTTGAAGCGTCAAATACAGTCATGCGGAAAATCTCGTATGAATTGAAGATTCTGATACCAAGAGACACATTAGCTTTAAAAGACCAATATTTGAGCAGCTACTGACAAAAAGCTCAAGCCATACAAAAGAGAACTTACTTGCTTTTTCTTACTTAGATTTGCATGCATAGTTGGAGAATGAAAAGATCTCTTCTCCTCCTTACTGCCTAACCCTATTGTGCCTAGAGCTTTCAACGCTAAAAGTGTTTGTCTGGTTATCAAGTCAAGGATTGGGAATACTAAAAGTGGACGTAAATTTGCAACAATTCCAATGGGGACAGTAGATTTATACGAAGAAGCTGGGATACAAACAAACTATTTTCAAGTCTTTGGATCCTGCTCTCAAAACAAATAGTAGGCAAAGCCCCATCTACCAATAGTTTTGTTTTTAAGTGAAGGGTTTTCGACCTCCATTGTGAGAAGACTCTTTTGATCAACAACACAATTGATGAGCTTGGATAAAACACAACCTTCTGTCCCAAACCCAAAAAATCTGAGGAATATTCGATTTTCTGGTCTTAAGGGAAAGGCTCTTGCCATAAAGACGAGTGATATTCCAAACATGAAAGACATTACGGAAGTTGTTCCTCACCACTGTTTTACACGTAAAACATCAACTTCCTTGGCCTATCTTTTTCAATCGGTCGCAATTCAGACAATAGTGATCGCAATAGGACTAGCCATTCCTTTTACCCAAGCAATGATTCCTGTTTGGATTCTCTATGCCTTTATTTCAGGAACCACAGCAATGGGCTTCTGGGTTATTGCTCACGAATGTGGACATGGAGCCTTCTCTGACAACCGAACTTTGCAAACAGTTATTGGTTATCTACTGCACTCGTTCTTACTCGTTCCATACTTTTCTTGGCAACGTTCACATTCCATTCACCATCGCTTTACTAATCACATAACTGATGGCGAGACGCACGTACCAATAGTGGTCGGTGGCAATGGAATTAGCGAGAAAGTTGGAGGAGAAAACGAATTAGCTCTCTCAACTGCTTTAGGCAAAACCAAATACGGGCTGATGCAACTCCTATTGCACCTTGGCTTTGGCTGGCCTGCTTATTTGTTGACTGGCAGCACTGGGGGACCTAAATACGGGACTTCGAACCACTTTTGGCCAAAAGAACCCTTTTCTAAAAAGCTGTGGCCTTCCAATTGGGTGAAGAAAGTTTGGATCTCAGACCTTGGGATAGCTTTGGTATTAGTAGGGCTTTTTATTTCGGGAATTAAGTATGGCATAACTCCTGTAATAGCAATGTATATAGGTCCATTACTAGTAGTCAATTCCTGGCTAGTTGTATACACCTGGCTGCACCATACGGATACAGATGTTCCCCATCTCTCCAACTCAGACTTCTCTTTTGTGAGAGGTGCCTTCCTTTCAATTGATCGACCTTATGGAAAACTTCTTAATTTCCTACATCATCAGATTGGGTCAAGTCACGTGATTCACCACATTTTTCCAACAATTCCTCATTACCATGCGAGAGAGGCAACTATTGCAATCAAGAAAGCTTTCCCTAGGACCTATCTTTTCAACCCAGTTCCAATACATAAGGCTCTCTGGAATATCGCTTGTAATTGCATTGCTGTTAAGTCAGAGGAAAATGATGGTCAATATATTTGGCAAAACTCTTATACAAATCAGGATTGACTTCCTCAAATTAACAATAGGAAAGTTGGGAAAAGAACAAACAAACTAAAAGATCTTGGAATCATTGAGCAAACACTTTCTAAGACTCCTTCAAAAAAACTCTTCGCCTGCTCGAAGCATTAGTGATGGGATTTGCAGTGTGCGTGATAGCATCAACCCAACTAGCATCTTGATGTCATTAGCTTTAATTGATTAGGGAGTTCAATGGCTGTTAGGTTTGTAGAGCTGAGTATGCGCCGCTTACTACTTGTACCACTAATACTTGCACTTGATTCTCCTGTTCAAGCTCATCCAAAAGGGATATACAAGAGTCAAAATGAAGCTCGCCAACAGTCAACTAAATTGCAATGCGAGGGTATTCACAAAAATGGAGACTATTGGATGCCTTGTGCTAATGAGAAAGAGCTACACAATGCACTTCGAGAACGATAAATATGCGAATTTCTTCCCCAGTAAGTCGTTTTTGGCATAGGAGAATTGCTTTCTTTCTAGCCATACCACTCTTCTTAACAATTCTGAGTGGATCAATCTACCCAATTCTTTTGACAGTTGGTATAGATGCTTTTTGGCTAATAAAATTACACACTGGGAATTTTGGAGTTATTAACTTACAAACCATATATTCACCATTGATCGGCATATTTACCTTGATGCTTCTTTTGACAGGGGTTTCGTTGTTGAGACTTTCTCAAGGAAAGACAGCTCCCTAGAGTCCTGGCCTGGGTATTACAACAAAATAAAAAGCCTGCGACCAAATGTCTCGCTCTAACAAAGACCTTTCAAACCATGCCATTCTCTAATTCTCACCCCTGAGGTGAGAATCTACTTATTACTATTTTAGCCTCAAATCATTCGTTATCAGTGTCTACCGACTTCTTCAGAGGTATAGAGAACCAAACCTTTTCCCTTAACTCGTCATCTACCAACCATTCCTTGTACTCACTTGCAAAGGCAAGCCTATCTTTACCCTCCAATTGATTCAGGCGAACCAAAGCGTGGTCTAAAGCCACCTCTAATGACTTCATGGCTTGGCTTTCTCTAGAAGACATAGAGACTTGATTTGATAGAAGTATTTTATCTGGATCGATGTCCGCAGACTGCATAAAGCCGTTGATTACTTTCTCCTACATCCATCTAAGAAAAGGGAACACGCCTTTAAATCATTCGTTTCAGGACAGAAGTATAAATAGCTTCACAAAAAGTGTAAATAGACTTCTATTCATTAGGAGCAGAAACACTGTCATGACTGGGATTGTCAGGAAATGCTACTGCTGCGAGCAAAAAAAGCTAATGGAATCAATCTGTATGGCGAAGTGTGTAATTGGCTAATCCGCTTTCAAGAAGTAGCGATAGAAGTCCACTATGCCGGTCAGTCTATTCACACTTTATCCACACCCTGCAATTCGCCTAAATCCCTTGCCATGACTGACTCTCATGTCAGCCAATGAACAAGTTCATTACAGTCACTGCAAGCATTCTCAAAGAATTTGAAATACCATTCACACTCTGTTCAAACTTTTTGATTCTTAATCCCTAGAACTAACCGAACATAGATATTTTGATAAAAACTACTAGATTTAATGTAAAAGTCCCTTATCAGAATGACTGTACATCACGATTACGAAGTCAAAATCAACCTAAATGAGTTAATAGAAAAAAGAATTCCATGTTGTGATTTACTGCATCCTGACCATTGTTTAACAGAACAACAGGTTGCAGAAATAGCACATGATATTCGTCAGGACTTAAATCTACATGATATTTATAAACAAGTAGATCAACACATTTTGGCTTATGCAACTGCAGCTGGTATTGAGAATAAAGATCATTGGATAGAACCACATCTTCCAGACTTAGATAGGGATATTAAAGAAGAAGTTGAAATCGACTTTGACTAGCCATTGAATGCAACTAACATTTTTTCAAACCTCTTGAAATGAACCAAAAAGAATAGTTGACCTATTAATTAAATTAATCATTGATTTTGAATCTAGGACTTAACGGAAAAATGTAACAGAGTTTTGTGATGAAACTAGAGTTGATCACGGTAAAGTTGAAGATCGTAGGGTGTATCCACTTCTCCCCATGCACCTTCATACCGTTCAGCTGAAATTGGTAGAAGTTTGTGGTCAAGTACTTTCCTCAAAAGAGTTGTCATATCTATTCTCTTTAACTCATTTAATGTAAGAGTAGTGAGTAGTTTAGACATTAAGTGCCAAGCTTTTGGTGTTATTTTCATAAGCCCCATGTATTGACCCATCACGTCCTCTAAATTATTTGGCTTTCCACCTATATCAACAAGATATCCTGCTTTATTTATTTGAAAATTCTCAGCATCAGATAAAGGATTTTCAAAACGCTTCCTCCAAAGATTCAACCAGTTTGGATCATAAGTGATTGAAAGATCAGACTCATTTAATAATAATAATTGAATCGCTGTTGAATCATAAAATATATCAGAATATGATATGATACATGTATCTGATAGGAGTAGATCAGAAGCACAACATAAAGATTGAACCATCTGACTACAATGCCAATTAGCATTGTGATACTTATTTAATTGATAGTCTTTGAATTTTTCCGCCTGATATCCAGTCACAATTGATATATCATTTATAGAAGAAGCTACAAATGCAGACATTTGCAATTCCAGTAAGGTCTTACCATGTATTTTCAAAAGGCATTTTGGAGTATTGGAAGTAAGATTCCCTAATCGGCTTCCTCTTCCTGCAGCCAATATTAATCCTTTCATTCAAAAATTTCTACAAGCCTATTGAGATCAAGATTGCAAAAATCAAGATTTCGTTCGGGGTGCCACATCCAACCCTCCCAAGGCAAATATTTATGTCGGATTGCTTCTATATTACTATCTAAGCTCCTAGCAATTACATGGTAATTATTTGGACATGACTCCAGTTGATACTCATGGTAACTATTAACAACTTTAGAAATATTTCCTTGAATTAAATGAGATGTACCAATATGGTTCTCAATTTTTTTAAATCTAACACCTTCTCTATAAGCAAGAAGTTGCATGCCTCTACAAATACCTAATACTGGTAATCTATAACTTGAAGCATAATCAAGCATTTTTAATTCCAAGTGATCACGAATAGATATATCTTCTATGTCATTGCCACCAGATAAGATGAAGCCATCTGGATTTAACTTTTGAAGGAATAAATCTAAAGGAGTTGGTGACTGACTGGTAAATGTACTTTCAACCAAAACATTTGATATTAGAAAAGGTAGAAGGTCCGCTAATAAAATAAATTTAACCAACGATTGATCTATTGAATCCCTAACTTCACATCTGTCCTGGAGAGAATCAACTCTTAGGCTAACAATTATTTTTTTCATGAAATTACGATCGCTATTCTCGTTGAGCAGTCTATAAATAATTTATTTGCTGTTGAACATTTTAAAAATAATTGCTGACCTGCACCAATAATAGCTGGCAAACCCAACTCGCCCGCCCGTACTGCCATATGTGAGTTAGCACCACCCCATTCAGTGACTAAGCCTGCAATAGAGTAAGAAAAAAGCCAATCATAGCCAGGATCTGCTGTATGAATGCAAACGATAGAGCCTGCTAATTTAGACTTTTCTTCAATATTAGTCACATTTGCTGTAACTGATTTGTGGGTAATATAATTTGGTTTAACTTCATTCCATTCAAAACCCCATACATTACAAGGAGAAGTGATTAATAATGGCAAAGAAACCTTTTCAGTTAGGGCATAATTTGATTTGCCATTCTCTATGCATCTCTTTAAACTTTCTTTTCTGTTCATATCAGAAATTGTAAATTCTCTATAAGTAGCTATATTTGTATATGATAGTTGTTCTTTGCTAAATCCATATTGGATTCCAACTCTAGTAATCAAAGAAAGAATGTCAGAAAGATTTTTTGTAAACTCGAACTTAGCTTTCTCTCTCATCTGAATTGAATTTTTAATGAAAGATATCAATCTTTCTGAATCAAATCCTAAATTATTTTGAGAAAGTAAATCATTAATCTTTTTATTCTGCAAACCGGATAAGACAAAGTCTTGTTTGGGTTTGAAGTGAAGCTTTTCTTGCCAATTAAAATATGAATCTGCTTCCTCATCATAACGTGGCATAGCAATATTATATGTACCTGGTCGTAAGTGTCCATAATTGGCAAGAAAAGATTTCTTATCTAGTTTGCTCCGGTCTCTTAATAAATCACTGCTAACGGTAGCTATACTACTGAGAAAATAATGATATTCATCTACAGTCAAAATATTTACAGAGATTAGAGATTTCAGGAGTTGCATCCCTATAAAAGCAGCTCTTGCAAGTCCTGCAAAAGGTAGGGTCCCATACCTTTTACAATCTTCTAATAACCAGAATATTTTCTCCATGATATCCAAATCAGAATGCATTAAATTATCTCGCCGTTCTTTTAGAGTATTTAGTTTATTGAAATCATTATTTATTAATCCTATTTCTGGTTTAATAAGATTACTAGTCAATCTTCTAAGTGAGTCAAGTATTATTTGCTGGTCTTCAGTTTTAAAACCTCTTTCCGAAAGACACTGAATGCGTTGGGGCAAATCTAATGTGTAGCATGAAAATACAATATCGAATTCAACTTTATCGTGTAATTCTGGATTTTCGATTAATTTTGCAAGGTAATAATCTACTAAAGGTTCAGCCAATCTTAGATCTAAATCGGAAGGAATAAATGAATTAAATGATATTCTTGCATCAATATATGGCAAACCATATATGCTTGACATCAATGGAAAACTTCTTAAGTTTCTATATCCATAATTATGTCTTTGATAGGCCCATATTGAATCTGTTATAAGTTCGCGATATAAGGATAATGCCAGAGGCTTAGGTCGTATTCCAATAATTTCTGCTGGATTCCAATCAGGCATCACCCCAAAAATAGTTGTTTTACCGTATAGAAATGGGTGAGGCTTCATATGTTCTTCTAACCATTCCTCAATCTGCTTTAAACTTTGCTTTTGTTCGATGTTCGAT
The DNA here is from genome assembly GCA_003216075.1 of Prochlorococcus sp. AG-409-B05. GTDB lineage: Bacteria > Cyanobacteriota > Cyanobacteriia > PCC-6307 > Cyanobiaceae > AG-409-B05. The sequence goes on along the minus strand of QCJK01000010.1, from coordinate 10,026 downwards.
TGCGGCAAACGGTCAAGAACCAAAGGTCTTACTTGGAGTAAATATAAAATTTCTTTTTTCTTTGATTTAATTATACAAAACTCAATATCAAGTGGATGATGCTCAAATATTATCAGAAGTTCTTCAACTAGAAGCATAAGATCTTTGAATTTATAGTTATTCTGTGTGCCGGCGAAAGCAGCTTGTTGCCAAACCTTTCCTCCTTTACCACTGGTTACGATAGTTGTATCAGGACCATCAGAGTAATTAATTATTCTGTAAGGAGCGGAAGTATTAGGATCATGAGAGAATACGACACCAGAACAAATAACATTCTTTAACTGCTTTTGTATAAGTATCTCGTTATTTGATGAATCACTTTCGTAAGACAAAATTACTTTATTTATTGCCCATTCTAAATTGTTTTTACCTATATCTAATAATGATATATATTTTCCGGCACTAGAATAATATTCAGTATCTTCTTTTAATGAACTAGACCTTACTATCCAAGGGCTGGGGCCTAGATCTAGGCATTCTAATAAGCATGCCTCTTTATCTTTTTGCCAATCCTCAACAGTAAAAATAACAAGAGAAGCGATTTTTGCTCTCGTTATCTTTGAACTCAGGGCTGATAATGTTTGTCCCTTTGTTGAAAATTTGATTGACATATTAAGTTAGCCTGCAAGTCCATATATTTGTAACGTAGGGAACATTTACTGAGTCAACTTTTAAGGATTTAAGGAATTCTTCTATTTTGAGTACAATCGATTCGAATTTCTGCCCAGCCTGTTTCTTTAAGGTTGCATGTGATTTCCATGCTTCAACACAATCATCAAGGGTTTGAGAGTGACTTATAGAACTACTGATATGAATAACAGGCTCAAATAGTTGGGTGGAATTGATCAAAGCTGCTTGATCTTCTCTACGACTGCCATATCTGTAATCGCCAATATAATTTTTGATTATTTCTTCTATAGTTTGCTGAATTGGATCGTCCAGCACTCTATGATTCCACATACATGCAAACCAACCCTTATCTTTTAAGATTCTAGCTGTTTCTAATAGAGCTGCATTCCTATCACAAACATTAAAAGAACTACCAAAAGTCACTAGATCAAATTGATCACTTTTTAGTCCAGTATGTTCTCCAGTTCCTACCTTCCAAACAATATTTTTCAAATGATCAGTGCGTTTAATGCCATTAATCCTCATTGCTTTATTTGGCTCAACAGCAACAACATTAAAGCCGCGTTTTGCCAGCATTAAAGTTAAGTGGGCTGCTCCTGCCCCAACATCACAGGTGGAACTTAGCTTACTTACTTTAGAAACATCAAGCATGGCATCCACTGCTGCTTCTGAATATCCAGGCCTTTTTAGATAAGACTCAGCTAAATTAGTATAATCCCATTTTAATTTCATAAGAATCCTTTCCTAGTAATAGTCTCTACTATAACTGCTGCTATTTTTTCAGAAGAGTATTCAGGATTGAAGTGCATTACAAGGTCTGCTTGACTTGGCTCATCTATATTTAAATCTATCCCAGCCACATTAACTATCTCCCCGGCTTCATACCTACTGTAAATTTCATTATTATCTCTCCTTTTCAATTCCTCTAGAGGAACATTTAAATAAACTTCGAAATAGCCTTCTAAATTTTTACGGTTCCATTCATATATCTCCTTAAACATTGAGATTGTAGATACAATTACCGTATGTCCTTGATTAGAAAATAATTTAGCAAGATTACAGTATTGTTTTGCTAGGTTAATCCTCTGCTTGATCGTATGGGAATATTTACTTTGTGATGAAGCTAATAAAATAGCTCTTAGCTGATCACCATCTAACATCACAGGAGTTATATCTTTTGATATTAGGAGCCTGTAAAGGGAGTTAGCAACAGTTGTTTTTCCAGAACCAGAAAGTCCAGTAATCCATATCACCTTAGTTTTTTGAATGGCTTCCATGTTAAGAGCTAGTAAATAATTTGGATCTACTTCAATGCTATATCCTTTAATTAAGAGCAATGCAAATTGAAGTTGTGTTTTGCATATTCACACTAACCTTAAAACTAGAATTAATTGTAGTGAATAAAGAAAGATAAGATTTTGTTGTGTTAAAATAATTATGTTTTAGAAAAAAATTCTTTTATAGTCTATGTGGAGAGATTTGGAACTATTACTTATTTCACCTCATGGTTCATCAGGCTCACATTTAATGCAATCTCTTCTGGATTCGCATAAACAAATTATACATTTCCCTGTTATTTTTCAATATCCCGAATTCAGACAATTTTCTAGTTTTCATGTAGAGCGATGGCCATTGGGACAAACTGATACATTAGAATTATTTATAGACAATTTTATTGAAAAGCATGTTGGTGCTTTTGATCTGCGGAAAAGCACATTTAGACTAAAAGGCTTTAATCTATTAGTTAGTTCAAGCATATTCAAACAAGAAGCTCTAAAGTTATTTCATGAACATAGTGAAGGTATTATTACTACCCGTTTCTATATTCAAGTCTTACACTTGGCTTATGCCAAAACGATCGGATTACCTGTTCACGATCTACGATACATGATGGTCCATCTTCATGGTTATAATGGAAGCCACTTTCATGCACTTAGTGACTTCCCTTCCTTAAAGTATATAGCCTTAACAAGAGATCCTAGAGAGAATTGCGTATCTTATTATAGATCGCTTGAAATTGATTACAAAGAGAGGTTTTTGACGCTAAAAAAAGTTCTAATCCCTTATTATATTTTAAAATATGCTTTCAATATAAGATCCCTTGTAGACTTCTCGAATTGCCTGTCAAAGAATCAATTATTAATTGCCGACTTAAATATACTTCATTCATTAGGAGATACTGGATTGCATATAATAAGTAAATTTCTTGGGGTAAATTATGATGAAAAAATGAATACATCTACAATATTAGGTAGACCATGGCTAGGAAATTCTGGAGACAAGAAACCAATTGAGGGCCTAAATCCAGCAAGATCTCTTCTGAAATGGCCTAGGGCTTTAAACAAAATTGATTTAGATTTTATTGAGCTTTATTTAGGTTCAATCATGACTTTATGCCGTTATAATACACATATTCTTTCTCCTAAGGACAGCTTTCATGAAAATTCAAATCTAGAATGGCTTATCAAGGAAAATATCATTGTCATTGCAAAAAATCTAACCTTTAATCTTTTACGCATCGAATTAAGCTCTAAATATCCTGATCTGCATGAAGAAGATATTCTTGACAAGGCAAAAAAGATCTCGCATAGCATTGACATAAAGTTTCCAGGTCAAATACTTTCCTATGATAAGCAATACGGGAAAATAGATGAATCCATCTTCGTAACCATAAATGATATGATTTCTAGAGTATTTACTATAAGAATAGCTTTATCTCGAACTTTACGATGGGAGTTTTTAGACCCATTACCTCAAAAACATCTCAATGCCACGTTTCTTTCTCCACAGACGATAAGTAATCATAGAACTTGAGAGCAATCAAATAAATGAATTAATTGAATTAGATAAATTGTAAAATAAAGATCTTAAATAATGCGAAGAGGTGAAGCCAATAGATCTTCAATATAGATACTTACCATCACTTATTTAGGTACATTGTAACAAGCCATGTGATACAGATTGCAGATTTATAATTATAATTACCAGTTTTAAATAAAGTTCTTATTTAAACCTATCTCGCTTTGAACTCTGACATGTATTTTCAAAGAACTCTCTTTTATAAACACTCGCGAACGTAACTTTGAAGACGACTTGTATAACGAGGCAGAAGAAAGCCTCCAGAGCAAGAACCAGACGAAGAGGATCGTGCTTACTTCCCTTTAGAGGAGTCAAAACCTCCGCATTATTGAAACGCTGCTTATCCGGACTGACAAGGAAATAGGAGAAAAAGGCTAATGACTGATTAAGCTGAGCAAAAAGAGAAACTTCATGAATGGGGCTTTAAGGACTACCTGAAAATGTTTTGGGCTGAAGAACCAACAGATAGAAGGAAGTTCAGGATGAAAAACCCTCACTACAAAGGTCCGAAGAATGGCAAATAGTTCTTTTTAAAAAATGGCATAAAAGTCTGAAGCCATATAAACACTCTAGGCGAATCGATTTCACCCCATACCGGGGCCCAATTCTCACTATTGAGGTCAAACAAACATCCAACCTTCCTTGCGAAGCTTCTTCCACAGCTCTATGGCATCTCTGCTAGAGATGCGCTGGCGAATCTTAAGAAGAGCTGGAGCATTGCCTGGCATTGTCCTGACTTTGTCTATGAAGACGAATGGATACCGAAGCCATCCTTCAATTCCCATGATCTAGATGGGGTTCAATGTTATAGAAAAAGCGAACCAGCTTGGTATCAAAAGCAATTTATGAAAAGTTGGGATCAGGTCTAATCACTTCCTCTGATATCGACTGGCAAGACTGCCTCTCTCACTTAGGGCGTCTTACTGAGGAACAAAGCCAAAGAATATTTATTTGCACATAAAGAGTGTTTTTCCTCATTCCAAAATTGAAAAACCTAACTATGTATCTAAATAGAAGATAAGTTCATTCATTAATGGATACTGATTCACAACTAAAAGAGATCTTGAAGCAAGCTATTAAAAATGCTGTATCAAGAATGGAAGCATTGGAAGAACCTTCTGATCGACGTTGCATTTTCCATGAATACAAGGAATGGTTAGGAGAAAACATTAATGACGAAGTTTGGGCAATCCCGACAGAGCCAATTAAAAAAGATCTCAATAAGTAGATCTTGCAATGAATAGGAATTTTTTTGTTCATGAAGCCTTTAGAAATAGCCCAAAAGGTTTTGCTCAAACCTTCACCAAACCACCCACTTTCACTTACACTCCTTGATATGGCTTAGATTAATTGCTGGCTTATGAACAAGTGCATTTGAGTGAATGAAAGCGATTACAAGGAATTGGCAAAATCCGTTCACACTTGTGAGGATCTAAATGACTAAAGAAAAGAGACCAAATGCTATGAAGGAGTTTCTAGACAAGTTCTTTGATTTATGTAAGGAATATCAGCAGGAAATACCACCACACAAAATGTCAGAGATTTTAAGAGATTATGCAGAAAGGTTGGATGGGTAATGAAAGACCTATCAGTTCTAATTACTTGAATTCAATAAAAAATAATGCCCGATAAACCCTCGAAATGGATCATCTCCCTGCGCAAAGAAATTCGACAAGAGTGTGGCGAAGGATGGATGGTCCGCGGCATAGGTAAAGGTCTTGTTCAAAAGGTTCAACTGACAGTTCGTTTTGAGGATGGCAACCGAACCAGCATTGTTCTTGGGCCAAAGGCCAAGAGCGATCCAGATTTTGTTCCATGGGTAGGAACAAGTGCCGGGTGGATATTGAAAATCTCCACAGACATTTCGCTAGTAATGAAATCTCAAGGAAAGGGTTTAGCTGAAGCATATGAGCTAGTGAAACAAAAGAACAAATCTGGATTAAATACTGCACTCGACTGGGAACAACTAGCTAAAAAGTTCAAATCACATAAAACAAGTAATGGGAAGAGAGGATCACGAGTTTGGAACCGAAACTACCGAACTCCTATTGCCCGTACATTGCTTATCCTTACTGGCAAAACTTCTGTATCAAGTGGCTACTCGGTTTTAAAAACCCTTGCTGAAAATCATGGAGGAGAGCCTGGCTCAGCAAGCCGACGACTTCGAGTCCAATACGCAGCGGAATTCCTACGCTTTGCCTTTAAACATGGAGCTAATAGAAGTTGGCTACCACCAGAGGATCTGAATACATTTATTGGAGAGAAGGCAACTATGAATCGAATGAGCAAGAAATAACAAATACCAAGCTCAGCTTCTTGGAAATAAGTACAATCAAATCTAGGTTGCTAATATCTCAATAGGCTCAAAATGGCCTTTTTACTCTGACTTTCACTAACTTAGTCTCTTAACTTTTAGCAAAAAATCTTTGAAATATTTGCTCCTTTGGCATGAAAATTGAGCTTCAAAAATTTCGCTTAAATATTAATTTATAATGACTCGTCTTCGTTGGTTTAGATCCCAAATTTTCTCCAGGTCCAGGATAGATAGCCTGCCATTGCTCACCACAAATTGTCTTTTCAGAAAAATCTCCAGCAGTAGAACTTGGTTGCTTACATAAATTAAACTTAGACAATGTTTCCACTCTTTTAATTCTTGAAACATCTAAATCATGGAAGATCTGCAATGCCAATTCATCTATGAAAAGAACTGATCCATTTTTCAAAGATTGATTCCTACCAATTATTTTCGTTTCTAAAAATTTTTGCTCATCGAAAGCAGCCATCTGCCTATTTGGAGATTTTGGATCATCTTGAACACGCAAAAGCTTTTCTCCCAAAACAGCCTTGCCAACTGAAAAGGCATTAAAAGAGCGATCTCCTACTATCTCATTGAAACTATTTAATTTGAATTTCACTTCATATTCCAAGGATGTATTACCAGGATTGCTTAAGTCTGAACTTTGAACTGTCCACGCACCATTAAACCAAGATGGGTAGACAATATCTTTTTGTAAAGCTGTTTGGTTAAAGGGTCCAGGTAATCTCCATTCTGGCCAATCATTGAGTCGTCTTTCAAGCAATATATATGAAGGATCTAGAATTAAAGGGTTAGCAGGTATTGAGGTAGGAAAAATAAAAAACAACAAAAGCACTAATAGAAAAAAGCTTTTCATTACTTCTTATTTATAACGATCTGCCATTTCTTGAAGCATTTTTCTAATGTGCTCGTCTTGAGCATTGGTCTCTTCTTTTAGTTTCTCGCATGCACCTTTAACTTGCATCCATACAGCTTCCATCACTTCCCTCTCTTCTTCAGATAGCTTCCACTTAGATGTTTCCATAAGGAAGACAATAGAAGCAATATGAAGGTATGTTCAACAGCTTCTACTCAATTCTATTCGAATCCCCTTTGAACCCTGCAATTCCTCAAGATCAACTGCCATGACTGAAATCAACTATTGGCTAATGAAAAGCAAATCAACTGTATAAAAGCTATTTACAATAAGAACCCATGAAGGAATCTGGTCAATTTATTCTAATATGTCTCTAAGTATTTAAGCCTAAGATTCCAGGCCGTAAGGACAATTTACGGTTTAAAAGTATGGACAGTTGGTTAACAAATGGAGTTAATGACCTTCTTCGTTTGGATCTTGCTCCCTAAGGCGTTTTATTACCTCGTCATCGAGTTGTCATCAAAGTTCCGTTTGAGCTGTTCATTACTTGGCTTATTTCCTGCCTTGCCAAATTAATAGTAGTGGAAAGCCTGTAGCCAATAAAAAAGGCCCTTGCGAAATCCGCCGGACCTGGGTGATGGGGAACTTATTTTTAAGGCTGATTCATCTCAAAATCAACCCCCATTTGTAGCGTTTTTTCTTATCACACATATAAGAAGCACCATAAATAGCGTGTATCTACCGATGACAAACTGCTTGACATTGTGTAGGGTCCGCTCAACGGCTGGGTGATAGGGATCAAGCGGTCTTAATAAAAAAGCCTCTTTTCTGCATGAGGCTTTTTTTGCTGTTCAAATCTCTATGCTCAACAGAACGTTGCTCTAAAAGCTGTCCAAGAGAAAGGGGGCCAGTCAGGCCCCCTGAATACGTCCTTAGTGATCCCTAGCACTCAGCTAATTGAGAGGATTAACTCTTAACAGAACACTTTTCAGTTTGTTCAGAAGGAAGTTCAGTTTTTTTTTCTGCTGGCGCTAGCGCTTTTAACTCTTCTTGCAGCTCATGCTCTCGTTCATCAATGATTTTGATACGTGAGTGATAAGTTTCTTCTAACTTCTTGCGAGAAGCTTCAAGATTGTTAAGTTCTTCTTCCCGTTGCTTACGTTTGATCTCCTCAAGTTGGCTATCAGAGACAACATAAACAGTCCTAGCAGGTGAGAAGAAAGAGTCGGCAAAAAGAGTATCGAATAGAGAGGTGTACATGGTTACCTTTGCGAGACCTCCTTACTTTGCTCTAGATCTTTAGAACTACTAATACTGAGAACCGAATAAATTGATTCGGTAAGTATCACCCAATTCGGTTAACAACACTTTAGCTAGAAAGAACCGTAAAGCCTAAATACTTGAGTAAAAGCCCTATATGTAATTCCTAGAGATGTGTTAAAAAGGAAATAACCAAATAGGAGAGTTATGAAACTAAGAACTCCTTTTACTGTTGTTGCTAACCCACTTAGAGATATTGGTCATATTCACGATTTCTCTTACAAGTTGCCGAATGAAAAACGTGGTGACTTTTGGGAAAATGAATGCAAATTTCATCCCACAAAATCTACTTGTAAGCTCTACGAAGTGTAGACAAGATTCTCTGTCGTTATCTCGGAGATCTGCATACAGAAGCTCTGCATGAGCGTTCTGGACAAAAGCTTAAAACGGATGCTCCTATCGACCATGCAGGCAAAGGAGAGAGTTTTGCTCCTACTGATTTATTGGCTACAGCTGTAGGGACTTGTTTCCTTACGGTGATGGGAATCACCGCTAAAGAAGAAGGGTGGAAGTTAGATGAAATAACAGTTGAAATTGATAAGGAGATGACAACTCAAGGGGCTCGAAAAATTAAATCTTTATCACTTCAAATCAAGATGCCAGTTGAGTTAAAAGAAGATCAATTACAGGTCCTACAGAAAGCCACCAGGGACTGTCCGGTTTTGAGAAGTTTAAATAACTCAATACAAATCAAAGTCAAGTGGAATCAAGCGCAAAAGAAAAAACACACAACGCTCAATTTTGTCCCAACTCATGTCTTTAGGGAAACTCCTCAAGTCACGTTCTTTGATGCAGGTGTCAAAGGGTCTAATGGATCTGATGTGGTAATTCATCATGGAAGTGCACTCTCTCCTCCCAATGACGACGACTTTGAGCAGTATTACGTTCATCATCATCAGATTGACCACAACTTGGTCTTAGATGGAAGCCGTACTTTTACTTTGCTCAACCCTGAATGGGATGAACCTCATCACGTGATTTACCTCAATCAAAAAATGGGAGCCCTCCAGATCCCGATAGGCACATATCACCGATCAGTCTCTGGCCCGGATGGAAGCATGGTATTGAATCAAGCAGTAAGAGATAGCGATTTTGATTCCAGCAAAGAATTCATTCCTGTTAGCTTGCGTGAAAGACCTGATTTAGTTGCAGCTAAAGCAGTGGATCCGATTTATTGGATTTGGGAAGGGGACCAACTCAAAAGAACGAAGTTAAATTCTTTGCTAGTGAAGACTCAACAGATCGAGACTTAATCATTCCCCAATCTCCGTGAACTAGCATTTAACAACCAAAATAAGCAATAAAGAAGATGTAAACGAGTATCTATATATATGTATTCAAAAAAATATGTCTGCATGCCCTAGAAAGACTAGATTGAAAAATGGTTTACGAGGCTTAAATTATGCCTTGGGAGCAAATTGGTTCTGATATTGACGGAGAAGCTAGTACGGATCTTTCTGGAAATGCCGTAAGTCTTTCTAGTGATGGCTCTGTTGTCGCAATTGGAGCTAGGTCAAATGGAGAAGCCGGACATGTTCGAATTTACCAAAATGTTAATAACAACTGGCAACAGATTGGCTCTGATATTGATGGAGAGTCCTTGGGTGATCAATCAGGCTGGTCAGTGAGCCTTAGTGCTGATGGTTCTGTTGTAGCAATTGGAGCTTGGAACAATAATGGGAACGAAGGGTCCTCTTCTGGTTCTGGTCATGTTCGAATTTACCAAAATGTTAATAACAACTGGCAACAGATTGGCTCTGATATTGATGGAGAGTCCTTTGGTGATAGTTCAGGCCATTCGGTCAGCCTTTCTAACGATGGAACAGTAGTTGCAATTGGAGCCCCTGGCAATGATGGCAATGCCAGAACAAGCAATGATGGTCGTGGTCATGTTCGTGTTTTTCAAAATATCAACGACGACTGGCAACAGGTTGGTTCGGATATAGATGGAGAAGCCTATCAAGATAAATCAGGTCTTGCATTAAGCCTTTCCAGTGATGCTTCC
>QCJK01000009.1 GCA_003216075.1 Prochlorococcus sp. AG-409-B05 | reverse complement strand
ATGGCTTAGTGGTACTCCCTTCGGTTGTCCAGTCGTTCCAGAGGTGTAAAGGATGGTGGCAATTGTTTCTTTTGACGTATCCGGTCCACGCCCGGCCATTACATCTGGACATAACTTCCCAACCCCTTCAGCCAAAAGATCATTCCATCCCAAAAGGCCATCTCTTGATTCCCCTTCGAGCTGGATCACTACACGTAAACGCTGACGCTGCTCCTCCGAAAGCTGAAGAGATTTCCATAGCTCAGCATTCTGAACAATCAAAGCTATAGATTTTGAATCTTGAAGGATGTAACGAAGTTCTTCCACAGGAGCTGATGCACCTCTAACAGCATCAACAGCACCTATTCGCATCAAGGCTTGATCCACTACCAACCAACGTGGACTATTTTCAGCAAAGAGAGAGACAACATCACCACTCTTGATCCCAAAGCTGCTCAAGGAAGCACTAACCGTAGAGATACGCTCTGCGAGTTCAGCATATGTATGCGTTTCAGGGTGAGCAGCATGCGGGGCATCTACTGCAATTAATTGACCATGCTTAATGGCTAACCATTGCCATATTTGATCAACACGTCCAAGTTGTGCGACATGAGAATGAGAAGAAAAAGCTTGCTTCTCCCTTTGGTTTGGACGCCAAGTTGACTTGGCTATATGGAACATGTCTGAATTCAGACCTCATCACTTTGATTAAAGTAAAAACATTCACTTAAAAACTACAAATTAATTTAAATCTTAATTTTCAAATTTATCTCCCTAAAAAAATCAATTCTACTGGTGAAGACACCAATCAAATCCAAAACGATTACCAAGACAACTGCGCATAACAGGCTGGACATCAGAAACCATAAGTCCAGGCAACCAGTCATTCAATTTCCCGACAGCACGTCCACGTAAGCCACAAGGAACTATTTCATCAAAACCCGACAAATCACAATTCACATTAAGAGCAAATCCATGCTGGGTCACCCATCGACGACATCCAACACCAATGGCAGCGACCTTAATACCTTCAACCCATAATCCTGTAAACCCAGGAATCCTTGTACCTCTCAAGTCAAATTCATTGAGCACATCTATAAGGACTTGCTCTAATTGACGCAAATACCAATTCAAGTCAGTTCGATGGCGTCGGAGATCTAAAACCAAATAGACAACCAACTGACCTGGCAAATGATGAGTCACATCCCCCCCCCTATCGACACATAGAAATTCAGCAGGAGGATTCTTGATATCAAAAAGCAAATTTTCTGAGCTTTTCCCTCTCCCTAGGGTGTAACAGTTCGAATGCTGCAACAACCAGACTGCCTCGGAACCAAAAGGATTCGAAAAGAGGGATTTTTGCCAATCACGCTGCCAACTCCAAGCGGTTTTGAATGGAACAAAATCTCTTGGCTCAAAAATAAAAGTCTCAGAAGAGTTTGCCAATGCAGCAGAAGTAACTAACTTTCCGATATCACTAGGCACCGGAGAGATGCCATGAAACTGTTGATCCATGGTCGCAACCTCGAACTTACTCCTGCACTCCGCGAATACACACAATCAAAACTTGAACGTGCTGTGCAACATTTTGAAGACATGGTAAAGGAAGCTGATGTTCATCTTTCAGTTGCAAGGAATCCTAGTGTTCCACAACAAACTGCCGAAGTAACAGTTTTTGCAAATGGCACTGTTATTCGTGCTCAGGAACGCAGCCACAACCTTTACGCAAGCATAGATCTTGTAGCCAACAAATTATGCAGACAGCTCAAACGCTACAAGGAGCGTCATTCAGACCATCACCATAGTGCTGGTCATAGTGCCTCTTTAACACCTACTACTGAAGCAGTGCTTGATGAATCTTCAATTGAAGGTTCACTTCTCGATGGTAAAGAAGCTCAACTTCCCAATCCTGGGATAAGGCGTAAATATTTTTCAATGCAACCTATGACTACAGACAAAGCAAGACAACAACTTGATCTTATTGATCATGATTTTTATCTATTCCGAGACCAAGAGAGCAATGAATTACAAGTGATCTACAAACGTAATCATGGAGGTTATGGAGTAATCCAAGCTCGTGACTAATCAAAACTATATAGACATGAAATACAACTCATCTCAACTTAATTCCAAACATCTAGCAACCCTAATTCACCAAGCAGCATTATCTGTACATGTTGATTTAAATATTCTTTCTCAAATATGTGACGCTGCCCTTCACTTTAATTTTTCTGGGTTATGCACAAACCTAAATCTAATCCCTGCAGCCCGACAAAGACTTGGACCTCCTGGGCCAACAAAACTTATAGCAGTCATTGCATTTCCATTTGGTGCAATTCCTTCCTCACTTAAAAAAGCAGAGGCTGAATGGGCAGCAGCTCATGGAGCTGAAGAATTAGATATTGTTCCAAACTTCTGGGCCCTATCACAAAATAAAGTAGATCTATTCGCAGAGGAGCTAGCCGATCTCTGTGAACTAGGTTTACCAGTACGCGCAATACTTGATATTTCCCACCTCCCAAAAGAAAAACTCTCATTAGCTATAGATGCAGCAATTGACGCAGGCGTTAGTGGATTACAAAGTGGCAATGGTTTTGGCCCTACAGTCACAGGATTGGAAATCCGCCAACTAGCAGATCTCACTAAAGGACGCAGCTCAATTAAAGCTGTAGGAGGAATTAAATCTATTGATCAAGCAATTGAACTTTTAAATGCAGGAGCAACAACCCTGGGCACCAGCTGTGGTACAGATCTAATGGCTGCCCTCAAGGATAAGCAATAGTGAGTTCATCAAGACTTATACAAGGCCTTTCATTAAAAGTAGGACCACTCGGCGAGCATGATCGATTGCTAACACTTCTTAGCGATACAGAAGGGATAACACGTCTTGCAGTACCAGGGGCCAGAAGGCCACGAAGCAGCCTTGCTGCAACAAGTCCACTTAACTTTCTTGAGCTGCAAATAGGAGGTCGCCAAGGATTAAACAAAGTACGTCAATTAACAGTGGTACATAGCTTTAATAAGCTTGGTCAAAGCATTGAAACCCTATCTGCTGCACAGGCTATTGCAGAATTAAGTCTAATGTTAGTAGCCAATAATGATCCTATAGATGGAATGCTAAAAACAGTTATGATTCATCTTGAAAGGCTTGAAGATGAGACGTCAATAAAACATTCAGAGTCAATAAATGTCCTTGCCAAAAGCGTACAATCTTTCATACATATGCTTGCCTTAGGTGGATATGGACTTCCACTTCAAGACTGTTGCCGAAGTGGCTCACCTCTAGATCCGCCACTAGGGCAATGGGAGTGGAGATGTAGCTTCCTCCCTGAGGAAGGATTTGCAATTGGCTCAATACCCTCTGCACCAATACAACTAAATCCATCTGAACTAGCCTTACTACAGCGCCTATATCGCCCGAATCTTCCAATGCATTCTAATGGCAATCTTTTAGGTCCTAAAAAAGTTTGGTTAAAACTATTAGCTATAGTCGAATACTGGATCAAAAGTAACCTATCAAATGAGGTTCGTTCACTATCACTTTTAAAAGAAATGCTGAATAAGTCAGTTGATAAGAATTCTTTAAAAGCGCCTTGAAAGAAAAATCAACAAGCAAATAAATCCTCACATCTCTAAAAACATGACAGACAAAGTTACTAGCAGAGGCTTGCAAGCTGTCCTTAAACTTGATGGATTTCGTAGACTCTGGATAGGACAAATTTTCTCCCAATTAGCAGACAAGTTCTACATAGTCTTGATGGTATATCTAATTGCCCAATATTGGGTAACTACTACTCCAGAAAATAACCAAGCCCTGGCAGAAGTTGCCGCGGCTATTCGAATGGACTTCGAAACCCAAGCTCAAAAAATTACATTACTAGCAACAGGAATCTATATAGCCAACACTATCCCTGCAATGTTGATTGGAACTCTTGCAGGTGTAGGAGCTGATCGTTGGCCAAAGCAACGTTTGATGATTGCTTCAAATGGATTCAGGGCCCTATTGGTCCTTATGACTCCATTCTGCCTATTCCCTGGTCCTACATGGTTGGGGATTGGGTGGGGCTATTGGGCTCTTCTACTTATGACATTTCTTGAGTCAATCCTGACACAATTTTTTGCCCCCGCTGAACAAGCCACTATTCCTCTACTAGTCCCTAAAGAACATCTTCTGGCAGCTAATTCGCTATACCAAGCCACATGCATGGGAGCAACAATTGTTGGCTTTGCACTAGGCGATCCCATCCTTCGTGGTCTAAAACAAGGCTTACTAATACTTTTTGGAATTGATGGCGGGGAATTCTTACTTCTTCCATTTTGCTATGGAATGGCAGCATTCTCGATTAGCACTATTCACTTAAAAGAACGACCCATTGCAAGTCCAATAAGCAATATCTGGAAAGAAATTCTAGATGGGCTCAAAGTTGTTAAAGAAAGACCAAAAGTACGAAATGCGATGGTTCATCTTGTACTTTTATATAGCCTTCTAGCCGCATTATATGTTCTGGCAATAAGCCTAGCCTCCTCTATTAAAAGTCTTGGCCCAACTCAATTTGGGATCTTACTTGCAACAAGTGGAGCTGGAATGGCAATAGGTGCAACTGTGATAGCCCAAACAGGTCATCGTTTCAACCGGCATAGATTAGCTAGTACAGGCCTTTGCACAATCACTTTTAGCCTTGTTTTGCTAGGTCAATTAAAAGGATCATTAGCATTCACCCTTGCACTGTGTGGGATTCTTGGTCTAGGGGCAGCACTTGTAGCAATTCCAGCCCAAACAACTCTTCAAGAAGATACCCCCATAGCTCTAAGAGGTAAGATTTTTGGCCTACAAAACAATCTCATCAATATATCTCTTAGCCTTCCTTTAGTCCTTGCTGGAGCAATGGTAAGCACCTATGGAGTCGTACCTGTACTTTGGCTTCTTGCATCTGTAGCGCTAATCGCAGCATTAATAGAAAGTCCCTGGCAACGCTGCTAACTTTTAAAGACGCATATATATGGATTGCAGCAGGTGGCACACATCGCCTGGCTGGGCAAAAAAACACCGTTCTGCGGCAATGTCACCTATGGCCTAAGCACCACAGAGGCGCTTAGAAGAAGAGGGCATCAAATCAGTTTTATTCACTTTGACAATCCAAGCGAACCAAGCAGCTCTCAAACCTCACTTCTGGCAAATGATCCTGAAGTGAGCTTGCCGTATCTTGTCAAATCGCAGGTTTATACGATTCCTTCACCCAGAGCACAAAGAGAACTAAGAGAGTCACTTGAAAGATTAAAGCCAGACATTGTCCATGCAAGTCTTACTCTTTCACCCCTTGATTTTCGACTGCCAGACCTATGTCAACAACTGAAGGTTCCTCTAGTCGCAACATTCCACCCACCATTTGATGCGGCAATCCGCAATCTCTCTGCAGGAACGCAACAACTCACTTATCAACTCTATGCTCCTGCTCTTGCAAGATATGAACGTGTCATAGTCTTTTCGGAAATGCAAGCCGAAGTACTTGCAAAACTAGGCGTTAAAAAAAATCGTCTAGAAGTTATTCCTAATGGAGTAGACACTGAATGCTGGACACCAGTGATCCCTAAAATAACCAATCCAAAATTACGTGAGATAAGAAACAAACTGGGAAAAGAACGGATATTCCTATATATGGGTAGGATTGCTACAGAAAAAAATGTAGAGGCATTACTCCGTGCATGGCGATTAGTAGATCTACAAGGTTGTCGACTTGTCATTGTTGGGGATGGACCACTAAAGCAAATATTAGAAAGCAATTCTCTAAGTACAAATGACTCCGAAGTGCTCTGGTGGGGCTATGAGTCATGCTTGGAGACAAGAATATCTTTACTTCAATGCGCAGAGGTTTTCTTGCTACCAAGCCTAGTTGAAGGACTCTCAATAGCATTACTAGAAGCAATGGCTACTGGGACGGCATGTGTTGCCACTGATGCAGGAGCTGATGGAGAAGTACTCGAAGGAGGTGCTGGCATAATTCTCAGCACTCAAGGTGTAACGACCCAGTTAAGAACTCTATTACCAGTATTAAGGGATCAACCTGTACTTACATCAGAGCTTGGGAGACGTGCTCGTCTACGTGTACTCGAAAGATATACACTTTCAAGAAACATAGATCGTCTTGAAAAGCTATATAGCGAGTTGCTTGATCAAAGACCAAAAACTACTAAAGAAGCATTCCTCGACTCCGCTCCGCTGCAGCAACCACAGTTTCAATCAATGCAGAACGGACACCGGCTTGTTCGAGATAACGCAAAGCAGCAATAGTTGTACCCCCTGGCGATGCAACCATATCCTTCAATTCTCCTGGATGCAAAGTCTTCTGCTGAAGAAGTGATACTGAACCTGCAAGTGTTTTACAAGCCAATTCATAAGACATTGTTCTAGGCAATCCTGCCGCAACAGCTCCATCAGCCAACGCTTCAATAATTACTGCCACATAAGCAGGTCCTGAAGACGTCAAAGCCAAAAAAGGATCCATTTGTTCTTCGGTTAACTGAATAACCTCGCTAATCGGATCAAATATTTGAAACGCCAATTGTTTCTGATCTTTTGTGACACCTTGATCCCATGCCAAGCCTGTAAGACCTTTCTCTACAAGTGCTGGTGCATTAGGAATTGCACGCACACAAGCAAAGTCAGGAAAAACCTTTGCAAGTCGAGTCAAAGTCACCCCTGCCAACAAAGAAATCAATAGTCGTTTTGACTGAGAAGATTTCTTATTTAGCTGTTTCAACTTTACTTCTACCTGGTTCAACTGCTGAGGTTTAACCCCAAGTAATTGAATAGGCGCATCCCATACTTCCAATGCCTCTTGATGATGGCAAGCAACTACTCGAAGACCTTTAGGGAATTTCTCTATGACTTTATGAACACTCTCCTCATGAGCAACTACAGCAAAAACCTCATCTGCCGAAAATTGTCCTCGCTGTAACAAGGGCAGAAGAATTGCCTGGGCCATTTGACCTAGACCAATAACTCCCAAAGAGCAAGGCACGAAAGTTACACGGCAGAAGCAATTGATTCTTCCCAGGCAGGAGCAGGGGCAGCTGCTGGGCTTACTTCCTGCACCAAAGAATCACTATCCTTAGTAACTACAGTTGAAGGAGATGCGTCTTCCTGAAATGAATTCGTAACTGTTACGCAGCTTGGTGCGAATAGGAAAATACTCTCCCCGATCCGTTCCTGATGCCCATCAATTGCAAAAGTTCCACCAGCGACAAAGTCCACAGCCCTTTGAGCCTGATCAGGCTCCATCATCGTGAGATTTAATATCACTGTCTTCCTTTCTCGCAAAGCTTGAATTGCTCGAGGCATTTCATCAAAGCTTCTAGGCTCCATCAAATTGACTTCAGAAGTCGCCGAAGAAATCCCAGGCATCCCAATCACATTTGAACCAGCCATTCCGTTCCCAATGTCAAATTGACTAGCCTGCGAGAAAGGAGCCAACTCTCCTCCTATAGCTCTTCCACTGCGGCTATCAGGATCAAATTCATCGCTAGTTTCGTAATCGAGCTCATCGAAATCATTGTCGAGATAATCGTCACCAGCGACGACAGCACGAAGACGGGAAATAAGCGACACCTTGGAATCCTCTCGGGATGACGTGAAATAAAAGTCGGTTTAAACCAACCAAAGGGGCATCTCCTAAATAGAGATTACAAACCCTATTCCTTAAATAACGTCCCGAACAAGCAGGGGCAAGGTTTTCAAGTGCTTTTAGTGATATCTCTCTGCCTGTTGACATTCAAAAGGCGCTCACCAAACAAGCCAGATCCCATTCTCAACCAAGTCGAACCAGCCTCAAGAGCCTCTTGCCAATCTCGGGTCATACCCATGGAACAACCTTTTAAATCAAGGCTATTTGCCAACTCTCGACATTCTTTAAAAAGGCTTAATCGTCCCTTTAGATCAAGCCCAATCGGAGGTATGGTCATCAGACCAGTAATTTGCAAGTTTGGCAAAGCATTAAGTTCATACCATTCATGAACAAGCTGATCCTTTTTGAAACCACCTTTCGAAGGATCCTCAAGGAACTTAACCTGAAGCATTATTTCAGGAGTCTTATTTTCTTCTCTAGAAATTCTTGATATTCTTTCAGCTAATTTTAAGGAGTCCACAGAATGAACTACAGAAAAATGTCTGATGATACCTCTAACCTTGTTAGCTTGAATACGACCAACAAAATGCCAACGGAGCCAATCCAAATCCTCAAGGTCTTGTATTTTTGACAAAGCTTCTTGTAAGCGACTTTCTCCGAAATCCCTTTGCCCAAGTTCAGCAAGAATACGAATTGAAGATGATGGATGACCCTTGCTTACTGCAAGTAAGTTGGCACCAGGTGGCAATTGACTACGAAGCTTCGTCCATCTCTCTATCAAGACCTCCATATTTTCAAATAAATGTCTGATGAAATAGATCTTTCCATTGTTGAAAATCCGATGAAGAATTTCTTCTACATTTAGATAAATTAACTTCAGCATGGTGACGAGCATCTAAATATGGAATCACCTCAAAGTGAGCTCCTCTAGGTTGAAGAGTTACCAGGAAAAACATTCTTTGAGCATATAAAGTCGCATACACGTCCCTACCCTCCCCTGCTGGGGCAACCAAATAAAGCATCCCAAATGTTGTGTGATTTAAATAACGTTCTGCACTCATCTCCAACAGCCTCCCAGCTACAAAGAACCGTACTTGCCACGCAGGCCAATAACCACCAAAAGAAGAAATCCTGATCCAATATTCATTAAAGGGGACTTGGTTTGGAGAAGTGTCTTTGGTCTGAAATCACTTGGTGGGAGCCACAAACCACCTCGTACCAATAATGCATCGGCACCTTGCTCAGCCCTTAAAAGAATATTTGCCAGCAACCTTTCACCCACTGAGAGTACTAACCCTATGAAAGCCTTTATGCCAAGTTTTCTAATGTTTACAGCTCTACTGGCTAATGATCTTAATAAGTTCTGAAATTCTTCTTGAACCAGTGGAAGGAATCGCAAGGCCAATAAAAGCTGAAAGCTGATTCTATCTAACGGTAATCCAAAGAATGCAAGAGGTGAAATGAACCATCTAATTGTCCACATTAAATCTTCTGGAGATGTGGTAATTAGCATTAAGTTAACGCTATGAATAACCGTAAAAATCAAGGTAGCAGTATTCAATCCTAATTCAGCAGATCTACGGTCTACACTTAATGGACCCAATTTCAACCCTCCAAGATTCACTGGTCCAACATTAAAAACCTGCCAAGAAGGTCCATCAATATTGATATTTGACAATTCCTCTGGCGAACGTATTGGTAAGATTAAAGATGCCTCACTAGTCGGCAAAAGCATCGCGAAAACACCCACTAAACTAGCAAGAATCAAAAGTAAACAAAGAGAACGCCACCATATTCGGGTTGGCAAACGACTAATTAGAGTCGTTAATAAAAGCGCAATTACAAGGCCAACTCTCCAATAAGGGCCTGCGAGTATGGGTGTCAATAGAAACATAAATACCCAAGAGAGTTTGAGCCTAGGGTCAAGCCTCCTTAACCAACTAGAATTTCCAGCTACATATTGTCCAATAGGAACCTGGCGCAACCAGTCCATCAGTCAAAGAGAGGATTTCTGTTGACGTGCAAGGTCTCTTTCAGCAGCTCGCTGCTGCTTACCCCTCCAAAATAACTTCAAAGGTGTCCCCTCAAATCCAAGGCTTTCTCGTAATTGTCTTTCCACGTATCGACGATAAGTATCACCAAACAATTTAGGGTCATTCACAAATAACGTGAAGCTTGGAGGCCTACTAGCTACCTGTGTGCCGTAATAAAGACGGCCCTGACGGCCTCCACGAGTTGTGGGAGGACTTCTCCAGCTCAAGGCTTCCTGAAGAACTTCATTGACTACGGCAGTACTTATTCTTCTGCGATGTTGTTCAACAGCTAAAGATGCCAATGCGAAGACACTCTCAACTCTTTTCCCGGTCAATGCAGATGTAAATAACATAGTTGCCCAATCAAGAAAATAAAGTTTTGATCTCAATTCTTTTTCCATCTTTGGCATTGTGTGACTATCTTTTTCAACCGCATCCCATTTATTAATCACAAGAATACAAGCCCTTCCATCATCCTCTATCCTCCCTGCCAAGCGCTGATCTTGTTCTGTTACACCATCCAAAGCATCAATAACAAGAACACAAACATCACTTCTCTCAATCGCCTTAAAACTTCTATTAATTCCAAAAAATTCAGGCCCATAATTTACACTTCTACGCCGACGAATCCCAGCAGTATCAATAAGTTTCCAAGCCTGACCTTGGCGATTTAAACTGGTATCAATTGCATCTCTAGTAGTACCTCTGATAGGACTCACAATCGCCCTAGGTTCACCACAAATTGCATTTAAAAGACTAGACTTACCAACGTTAGGTCTCCCAACAATCGCTAGATTTATAGGATCGATAGTATCTTCTTCTATTTTCTTTGGGGGTAACAAGGAAACGACATGGTCCAACAGATCACCCGTACCTGCTCCATGAATTGCAGAAATAGGATAAGGCTCACCTAATCCAAGCCTCCAAAATTCGGCTGCCATAGCAAGACCTTGTTCAGGTGACTCACATTTATTAACTACTAACAAAACTGTGCAATTCTTAGATCGCAACCATTCGGCTATAGCCTCATCCCCTGCAGTAATACCTTGCTGACCATCAACCATAAATAGTGCCAAAGCAGCCTCGGCAAGAGCCAAATCAGCTTGTTCGCGGATCTCAGGCAAAAACTCACTATTGTCATCAAAAACAAGTCCACCAGTATCAACAATCCGAAAATCCCGATCATTCCAAAAACTATCTTGATAAGTCCGGTCCCTTGTCACACCGGGCAAATCATGCACTATCGCTTCACGACTACGGCAAAGACGATTTACCAGTGTGGACTTACCTACATTGGGCCGTCCAATTATTGCAACGATAGGACGCACCAATCGAGTAATTCTTCTATCTAATTATTGACATTACAGAATCAACGAAAATCTTCCAACTTTTCCAGATTAATCCGCACAACGAAACTAAAAGACTCAATCCAACAAAGATCCTTGATGTCGTGAAATAAAGTTCAAACATGCAAAGGCACTCCCCATTAATCTTCCTTCCTGGAAAAGGTGTTTCAAGGTCTATACAGTGCAGGGTTTTCCAATCTCCTCTTGCAGGAGTTAGTGATCAAACCTTCAGAGGCTTAGTAAGACGTTGGGCTCCTCAAGCACTACTTTTCACAGAAATGGTCAATGCGAGCAGTCTTACTCTTGGCCATGGAGAACAAAAAGTAAAAGAATTATCAAAAGAAAATGGGCCAATTGCTGTTCAATTATTTGATCACCGACCAACTGCTTTAGTGGATGCCGCGAAAAAAGCAGAAGCTGCTGGTGCATTTTTAATCGATATAAATATGGGATGTCCAGTAAAAAAAATTGCCCGCAAAGGAGGAGGTAGTGGATTACTTAAAAATCCTGATCTGGCAGCAGAAATAATTAACGCAGTTACTAATGCAGTAAAAATTCCAGTTACTGTAAAAACAAGACTTGGTTGGTGTAAGAATTCAGCTGAGCCTATTAAGTTTTCACTCCTACTTCAAGATGCAGGAGCTCAACTGCTAACCATTCATGGAAGGACCAGAGAACAAGGGTTCACTGGTAAAGCAAATTGGGATGCCATTCGCAAGGTCAAAGACGCTCTCAAAATTCCCGTAATCGCTAATGGCGATATAAATAGCCCAGAAGATGCAATTCAATGCCTCGCCACAACTAACGCTGATGGAATCATGATTGGGCGAGGGAGCCTTGGAGCTCCTTGGCTAGTAGGCCAAATTGATTCAGTCTTAAGAGGTGATTTAATGATAAAAACCCCTGGGCCTCAAGAACGTATAAAGATAGCCCTTGAACAATTACAAGATTTAGTTGAGCGCAAAGGAGATCATGGACTTCTCGTGGCAAGAAAACATATGAACTGGACTTGCAAAGGATTTGATGGAGCAAATACCTTTAGAAAATCTCTTCTTCATGCTACTACGCCATTCGAAGCTATAAGTTTGTTAGAAAAAAAACTGAGTTCACTTGGTTAAGGAACTTTTAATACAAACAAAAAAACATATTCAAAACAATATAAAAAATTCATTCTTCAAGGAAATTTTTATTCTCAAGGGATTATTTCAGGCCACGACTGACGAATTAAAAGCAATGAGAAATAAGATTGAACTGTCTCATCCAAATCAATAGCTTTAATAATCTTCTGATCTGGCCAACCAACTTTCTGTGCAAACAAAGCATCATCTAAAAGATTCTTTCTTGCCAACAATGGTTTCACCCAAGTCCACCTATGTCCCAATTTCATTAAAGCTATAACTCTTTTCCATCTAAATGCATCCGCCAGCAGAATCTCTAAAGTTTTTGAATCATCAGGTGTCGGAAGCACCAACAATTGATCTTGTTGGATCGTTAATGGCCAGGCAGCAGCAGCAGCAGCAGCTGAGATTGCTGTTACCCCTGGAACCAATTCAACAGGGCATTCAGGGTACCGAGCTTTCAGGCCCAACAGAACATATGAGCTACTTGCAAACAACGAGACATCGCCTTGGCATAAAAAAACGACACGTTCTCCATTAAAAACTGCGTCTGCCAACTGATCACTAGCATCTATCCATGCCTGTTTAAGTGATTCGACCTCTTTTACCATTGGGAAAAGGAGAGGCAAACGCTTCTTTTCATTGGAGATCCAAGTTGAGGCAATATTTGCCGCCATCCCTTCACGATCCAATCTAGAAACAGGATATGCAACTAGAGTCGATTGTTCAATTTTCTGAACTGCTCTCAAAGTCAGTAAAGATGGATCTCCCGGGCCTACACCCACAAGTGCAATGCCTGGTGTTAAATCTGAAGAACAATTAGACACTAAAGGGGTTCCCATAAAAAAGTTTTAAGGACTATTGGTTCTAAACCAAACTTTCCTTCTCTTCGAAGGATCCATAACTGATTACATCTCCTCATAAATTTTCTTACCTCTACAAATAATCAACTATGCATTCTTGGTTGAGGATGCAATTTAACGAGTATTTGAGCCTCTTCATGTGCTAGCTCCTTTAAACGACTCCGAACTAGTTCAGAGTTAAAGCGTTGATTAGACAACTTCCAATACAAACAAAAATGTCTAGCCTCACTTGCTAACAAATCCCCGTATAAATCTCGAAGTTCCTTATCTGGACTGTTAAGAGCAAGCAAAGTCATTCTTTCATGACTTCTTGCTTCAATCAAACCTGCAACCAAAAAACTATCCAGCATGCGATGAGGTTCGATTTTTCTAATCTTTTTTGCCAAAACTGCTCCATAGGGAGGCGCAGGCAAAGGTTCCAAGTACCTTTTTCTAGATTTAATTAATGCAAGAACTCTTTCAAAGTGTTGTAATTCTTCCCTAACTAAAGGGCTAAGGGCTTCTGCTAAACCAGGCTCACACAGATAACGAAACATCAATTGTAATGCAGCACCAGCAGCCTTCCTTTCACAATGAGCGTGATCAATAAGCAACTCTAATGGATTTGCTAACGCCTGTTCAAGCCAAGCCTCTTTTGTTTTAGAAACTAACCACTTAATAGTGTTAGCTGAATTACTAATGGTCTGTGATGAACTCATGGAAAGCTAAATAGTTATTTACGTAAGTAAGACAATGCACCTTGAAGCGCAAGGTCATAACTTTTCTCTCCAAAACCACAAATCACTCCTATTGCTTTGTCAGACAAATAAGAGGTATGACGAAATGACTCTCTTGCAAAAGTATTACTTAAATGCACTTCCACATAGGGAATATTTACTCCAAGCAATGCATCACGCAAAGCGATAGAAGTATGGGTAAATGCACCAGCATTAATCAAGATGGCATCAAATCCCCCAACTGCCTGATGAATGCACTTAATTAATTCGCCTTCGCTATTACTTTGAAAGCAATCAAGTTCAATCCCCTCCGTCTTTGCTTGTTTTTTCAGTTGAGCCTCAATAGATACAAGAGTTTTCGATCCATATACCTCAGGCTCACGCTGACCCAAGAGATTGAGGTTTGGACCATTTATCAACAAGAAACGCATATCCCTGACGCATGCAAAGGTCTAGAGAAATAGTATCTATCCCAATTATGAACGCCCAGCAACTTCAGAAAATTGGGACCATTAGCTGGTAATGTCCTGTTGTGGTTCGGGTCGGTGCCCGAGTGGTTAATGGGGGCGGACTGTAAATCCGCTGGCTCTGCCTACGTTGGTTCAAATCCAACCCGGCCCACCTTCCACACGCCCTTGTAGCTCAGCGGTAGAGCACTCCCTTGGTAAGGGAGAGGTCCCGGGTTCAAGTCCCGGCGAGGGCATAGCCCTTACCGCCTCCAGGGGAAGGAATCTCAGGCACCAGAGGTTCTCTAAAGAAAATGTGAACGTCCTCATTTTGTTCGTACACCATCAAGGTAAAACCAATATTTCTTCATGAAAAGTCAATCTTTGTTTAACACTGCATTCAATGCAAAACAGTTAAATATCTCGCTCCAGAATTATTCCTTAGAGACTCCACTCAATAACACTGCAGATTGAGGAGCTAGTTTATTAGTATCATCTAAAAAAGTACCAATTTCAAATAGCTTTTGATCAAAATGTGAACATATGCACATAGAGGATGTACGACTCCTATTTATAAAAATAGCCTTTAAAGATACTTTTTCCGAAATCAAAGATTTCTCTTTCATCTCCCAACCAACTAGTCCTTCATCACCAATTGATTCCCACACCAAACTCCTCTGAGTGATTTCGGGGAATTGACTCCGAACCTCTCCTAAAGAACATATGAAGTTCGCAAGGTCTATATCCCAATAATCATCCCAGGGGAAATCTTCTCGACAATCTGGCTCGGCACCTCCTGAAAGGCCTACTTCTGTTCCATAATAAATACAGGGAGCTCCGGGTTGAATAAACAAAACGAAAAATGCAAGCTTCAATGCTGACAAATCTCCTCTAAGAGTGTTAAGAGCCCTGGGGACATCGTGGCTATCAAGCAAGTTAAGCTGACAACGATTAACTTGATCTGAATACCACCCCATTGTCATATTCAAAATATTAATAAAAGACTTAGTGTCTATATTTTCAATAGGATATAAAGGATTTTTATAATTACTTCTAAGGCTTTTACCACCAACCCAGCTTAAAGTTGACCAACCAATCCGATAATTCATAACCCCATCAAAATGCTCTCCATTTAGCCATTGCCTTGCGTCACCCCAAATCTCTCCAAGGATCCAAGCATTTGAATTTATAGCCTTAATCTCTCTACGAAATTCTATCCAAAAGTCAGAAGGCACTTCATCAGGGACATCTAAACGCCAACCATCTATTCCCATCTCAACCCAAAAGGTTGCAACGTCAATCAAATATTTCCTCACATCAAAGTGATGATGATTGAATTTAGGCAATGCTGGATCATTCCACCAACAGCTATAGCCACACTCCTCTCCATTCTTAGGATAAGGATTTAAGGGCCATTGATGAACATGAAACCACTCTCGATATGGCGACAATTCTCCATTCTCAACTAGATGATGAAAAGCCCAAAAACCTCTTCCGCAATGGTTAAACACTCCATCCAAAATTATTCTCATACTTCTTTTGTGAATAGCCTCTATCAATTCTGATAGAGCTCCATTACCACCCAGAATAGGATCTACTTTTAAATAATCATATGTGTGATATCGATGATTAGCTGCTGAACAAAAAATTGGTGTTAAGTAAAGACAGTTAACTCCCAATGATTGCAAGTGATCAAGCCCCTCAATGACACCGTAAAGGTCGCCACCATGAAATCCTTGATCCACAGGATCAGTTCTCCACGGCAAAAACATTAAGTGCCTCTGTGCATTAACGCGTCCACTTCTACGAAAACGATCCGGAAAAATTTGATAAACGACTGCATTGTTAACCCAACCTGGAAAGTCCTCAAACAAATTCTTCATAAGAATTCCCTTTAGCATTCCATTAACCCATCGCTAGCAACAGGTAAAGCAAAGAACCATGGTGAACCAACCACTCCTCCTTGCTCTAGACCAAGGAACTAGCAGTTCTAGAGCAGCCATATTCAATATAAAAGGCGAATTACTAATGAGCGCAAGTGCTCCTTTATCCATCCAATACCCTCACGATGGCTGGGTCGAACAAAACCCAAAAGCAATCTGGGAGAGTCAATTCCATGCGATGGCCAAGCTAGAAAAGCTATTACCTGCAGCAAAAAAAAATGCAATAGTTACGTGTGGAATCACCAATCAAAGAGAAACAACAGTTCTTTGGCGAAGAAGCAATGGTGAACCCTGTGGACCAGCAATCGTTTGGCAAGACGGCCGAACAACAGACATATGTTCCAGGTGGAAAAATGAAGGTCTTGAAAAGGAGTGGAGAGATCGAACTGGCCTGCTCCTAGATCCCTATTTCAGTGCCAGCAAAGCACAGTGGCTTCTAGAAAACGAATCAGAAGCTAAACAGGCTCTTGAAGATAAAGACCTTTGTTTTGGAACTATCGAAAGCTGGCTCCTTTGGCAACTGACAGGAGGAAAGCGTCATTGCTCCGACATGAGTAATGCAAGCCGTACTCTTCTAATGGATTTGAAAACACGTCAATGGGTCGAACCTTTTTGCGATAACATTGGCCTCTCCCCTGATGCCTTACCAGAACTAGTCCCTTGTAGAGGTGATTTCGGGGTTATTGAGAAAGGACATCCCTTCGCAGGGGTAGCCATTAATGCATTACTTGGCGACCAACAAGCCGCTACTCTTGGTCAACTTTGTCTTCGGAAAGGAGAAGCGAAATGTACTTATGGCACGGGAGCATTTTTGGTGATCAATACCCAAAACCAAATCTGTCATTCCGAATCAGGGCTGTTAAGCACTTTAGGATGGACTGACGAGAAAGGCCTACCGACTTACTGCCTAGAAGGAAGTCTTTTCAACGCTGGGACTGTAGTGCAATGGCTACGTGACGGTTTAGGGCTTATCAAAAAAGCTGAAGAAATTAATGCCCTAGCTGAAGAAGTAGAAAGTTCTGAAGGTGTAATGTTTGTGCCAGCATTTACAGGCTGGGGGACACCACACTGGGACCCACAAGCTCGGGGATTAATAATTGGCCTAACACGTAACACTACTAGAGGGCACATTGCAAGAGCAGCACTTGAAGGAATTGCTTTATCAGTAGCAAGCCTTGTGGACTTAGCGGAACAAGCTTTAAATTCACATCTAAAAGAACTGGCAGTTGATGGTGGAGCAGCTGCTTCTAACCCTCTACTACAAGCACAAGCAAATAGCACAGGATTATCAATTCGGAGACCTTCTAATCTTGAAAGCACAGCCAAAGGGGTTGCCTTACTAGCTGGACTTCAAGCAGGTGTAATTGAAGACATTGAAAAATTAGCTCTTGAGAGAGAACAAAATGCAAGGATGTTTTATCCAGAAATCGATTCATTGAAACGCAATCGCTGGCGTGACAAATGGGATACAGCCTTAAACAGGAGTCTTCATTGGCATGACGCATAACACTGTTGACGTTGTTGTCATAGGAGCTGGTGCGAATGGTGCCAGCGTGGCCTATGAGGCAACCAAGAGAGGACTCAGTGTCGTTCTGATTGATGCAGGAGACATAGCTGGCGCCACAAGCTCTAGAAGTACAAAATTGTTGCATGGAGGCGTCAGATACCTTGAGCTAGCTTTCAAGACACTTGATTTTGCACAACTTAGATTAGTTAAAGAAGCATTGATTGAAAGAAGTCATTGGCTTCATCAAGCTCCCTTTCTTGCACATCGATTAGAATTAGTACTGCCCTCATCAAATTGCTTTACCAAGTCTTACTACCAAATTGGCCTCGGCCTTTATGACGCCCTTTCTGGTAACAAAAGTATTGGCAGGAGTCGATCAATATCCTCAAGTGAAATTGAAGAGATTCTGCCTCTACTTCTAAAGAAATTCAATGGGGGAATTATTTATAGCGATGGACAATTTAATGATGCTCGACTCAACCTTTTGCTAGCACTGACAGCTGAAAAAGGAGGTGCAATCATCCGCAATTATTCCAGCGTAATTGGATTCGATAAAAAAAGTGATGGTTCATTGTGCGGAGTTATTAGCCAAAACTCCTTAGGAGAACAGGAGCATTGGAAAACAAATGTAATCGTCAATGCGACTGGTATTAACTCCGACAGTATTCGAAAACTCGCTGACGTAAATGTCGAACCTCGTATTTTGACAAGTAGAGGGGTACACCTTGTTTTAGAGAATCATCTCTGTCCAAAAGATGTCGGACTACTAATACCATCTACCGATGATGGAAGGGTTTTATTTGTACTACCTTTTTCAGGCAAAACGCTCATAGGTACTACGGATACACCTTGCTCAGTTACAGAAGCTTTCCAACCCTCAAACCAAGAGAAAGAATATTTGCTTGATCACTTAAAACGCTGGTTCCCTTCAATAAATCATCCCATCGTGAAAAGCTGCTGGTCTGGGGCAAGGCCCCTCATCAAGCCATCAAAAGAAATTCATACAAGCAGTAGAGTTATTAGAGAACATGAAATTGAAACACTGCCCTGTGGATTGATAAGTGCAATGGGAGGCAAATGGACCACTTGTCGAACTATCGCACTAGATACCCTCAAAGCTATAGAGGCCTACATTGGAGAAAATTTGCCGAAACCTGACCAATTACCTCTCATTGGCGCGAGTCAGAATGCAGATTTAACTACATCTTTGTTAGTTGATCAAAAAAACGAGCTTAGAGAATATCTACCTGATCATCATCTCAGAGAAAATCAACTAAACCATCTTCAAGAACAATATGGACTTGAAGCGCTAAAAATTATTGTATGCAGCAAAAAAAGTAAGCGAGAGCCATTAAGTGATGTAATGCCTATCTGCCAAGCAGAAATTAACTATGTCATAAAAAATGAGCACGCTAAAACTTCAACGGATGTACTATCAAGACGTTTTCGTCTTGCCATGTTGGATTTTGAAGAAGCTCAGAGAATATTGCCCCTAGTCCAAGAAGAACTATCTCATGCGGGTTTTCCTGTTAGTGATTTAAATTTACAAGCCTAAAGATTAAGCATTATTCGCTGAAACTTTACTTGACTACTTGAAAGTATCCTCCACTTCTCCTATCAACCACCAACTAAAACCATAAGAAGGTAAATATACAAACCAATCTTTATTAGCCATTGGATATTCACAACCCCAAAGTACTTCCCTAGTCCGTGCACCTTCCCAACGACTTAAATCAAGTCGCAATGATGCTCCAGCAGCCGAGACATTAGCAGCAACAAGAACTTTCATGGTTTCGGTGCATCGCAAAAAAACAATGACACTGGGATGACTTGCATCCAATAATTCAAAGTCTCCAAGACGCAAGGCATGCAATAAGCGCCGACAAGTCAACATGCGTCGATGCCAATTAAGCAATGAACCTGGTAATTGTTTTTGTACCTCTACATTCACTACTCGATAGTCATACCCAGGAGCAGTTATAGGGGGAAGTACCAACAAAGGTTCTGGAGCATTCGAAAATCCACCATTACGAGCAGGTGTCCAAGCCATTGGCGTTCGATTTGGATCTCGATCTCTCAATCCAGGCCAGTCACCCATGCCTAATTCATCTCCGTAATAGAGACAAGGCATACCTGGCAAGCTATAGATCAAAGCATGAAGCAAGCGATTTGCTCTAGGATCTCCATTTAATAAGGGTGCAAGACGTCGATTAATACCCCAATTAAGCCAATGACCATGCCCCTGATGTAAGCCTGTACGAATAGTTTTAATCACCTCTTCTGAGACGAGATGACCATCACCAAGCCACAACTCATCATGATTACGTAGAGGCAATGCCCAACGACATCCAGATACAGCGTGTTGCGAATCATTTAGACATAATCGAAGATTGTGACTCCTACCACTTGCAACCGCAGCAAACAAATTTGCTGTCAATGCAAAATTAAATGCTCCATGCAGTTCATCATCTGCTAAATAAGGCGCAGCTTCTTCTACCGGCTGAATTGCCTCTGCTAAAAGCAAAATATCTCTGCCAGCACTCTCAACTCGCTTTCGAACCTTCTTTAAAAAATCATGCGTTTCAGGTAATCCCTCACACCTAGTCCCATCGGTCTCAAACAAAAAAGGTACTGCATCAAGACGGAAACCATCTACCCCTCTTTCAAGCCAGAAATCAACAACTCCAAGCATTTGAGCCTGAACCCAAGGATTCTCATAATTAAGATCTGGTTGATGTCGTAAAAACCGATGAAAATAATATTGCCCAGCAACTTCATCCCACTGCCAATTAGAAGATTCGAAATTACGGAAAAGAACCGGTGCTTCTGAATACCGAGATGGATCATCACTCCAGACATAAACATCTCTCTCTTGACTCTCCTTAGGAGCCCAGCGTGCACGTTGAAACCATGGATGCAGTTGGCTTGTGTGATTTAAAACAAGATCCAAAATCACCCTTATTCCTTGTCCATGAGCAACTGTGAGCAGGCGATGAAATGCCGCTAAATCACCCAATTCAGGATGAATATTTTCAAAGTCAGTTATGTCATATCCACCGTCTTGCAATGGAGAAGGATATATAGGGGTTAACCAAATCGCATCCACCCCTAACCAACGCAAATAGCTCAGCCGACTTGTCAACCCTTGAAGATCCCCTATCCCATCTCCATTCCCATCTGAATAGCTACGAGGAATCAACTGATAAATAACAGCACCATTCCACCAAGAATTAGTTGCACTCATCCCCATATCTTGTCTAAACAACT
This sequence comes from Prochlorococcus sp. AG-409-B05, assembly GCA_003216075.1. GTDB lineage: Bacteria > Cyanobacteriota > Cyanobacteriia > PCC-6307 > Cyanobiaceae > AG-409-B05. The sequence goes on along the minus strand of QCJK01000009.1, from coordinate 51,725 downwards.
GCTAGACAAACCTTGCGCTTTCGTCATCCCCTTGTTCTCAGAAAACTTTGCTTTACACGAACTTCGTGAGCCAGTCTTGTCAGGCATGACCAGGCCAGAAACCTGGCGGAGACTGCAATTAAAACGATTCAGGGATCTCATTGAAAAAAATGAACATAATTTCCTTGAAGCACTTTCCAACGACCTTAGGAAGCCTCCTACTGAGGCTTTATTTGAAGTGATAGCACTAAAGCAAGAACTAAAACTGACTGAGCAACAACTCAGTCGCTGGATGCACCCAAAACGAATAAAAGTCCCTCTCTCTCTTAAACCAGGTGAGGCCTTTGTAACTCCTGAGCCTTTAGGTTGTGTCCTAATAATTGGGCCATGGAATTACCCCATATCCTTAACACTCCAACCCCTTATCAGTGCCTTAGCAGCTGGCAATACAGCCATATTAAAACCTTCAGAACATGCTCCTGCCTCATCAGCATTAATTGCCAAACTTATTCCCAAATACTTCCCTGCAGATGTAGTCAGGGTTTTTGAAGGTGACGGAAATCTTGCGGCTTCACTGTTAGAAGAACATTTTGACCATATTTTCTTCACTGGTGGTAGCAATATAGGACGAAAAGTCATGGAAGCTGCCGCAAAGAATTTAACTCCAATAACTTTAGAGTTGGGAGGGAAAAGTCCTGCAATTGTCCTTGAAGGTGCCGACTTAGAAATAACAGCCAGGAGAATTATTTGGGGGAAAGGAATAAATTCAGGACAAACTTGTATAGCCCCAAATCACCTACTTGTACAAAAAACATTAAAAAGAGATCTTTTAGAAAAAATGAAAACAACTCTTGTTGAGTTCTATGGGCAAGAGCCAACAAAATCAAAGCACATTAGTAAAATAATAAATCAGCATCACTTCCTAAGACTGCAAGCCTTATTAAATAACGCTTGCCAAAAAGGTCAAATCGTATTTGGAGGAGAAATAGATACTGAGAAGTCCATAATTTCTCCAGCCCTAGTAGACATTTCTAATCCGAAGGATCCTCTTCTGGAAGAAGAGTTATTCGGACCAATACTTCCAATATTTAGCATCCCAAACCTTGAATTTGCCCTTGATGCAATCAGAAAGCAGCCAAAACCACTCGCTCTGTATATGTTCGGAGGTAGTCCCAGCGACCAACAAAGACTTCTAGAGACGACAAGTGCAGGAGGCGTATGTTTTAACGATGTAATTTTACAAGCTGGCATCCCTGAAATGCCCTTTGGAGGAGTCGGAGCAAGTGGCATGGGTAGATATCACGGTCAGGCAGGTTTTAGAACCTTTTCTAATGAAAAATCCATTATGCAACGCAACTTTTGGCTAGACCTAAAACTACGCTACCCCCCTTACAAGACCAACCTTGAATTACTCAACAGACTATTAAGCTAATAAATCGAGCCCTGAAAGCCAAAAAACTTTTTAAAGATAATTCCCCAGGGCTGGCGCATCTCTCGAAGAGCCTTATGGTTCGCCCAGGATTAAATAGAAGATGCGCAACATTATTCTTGCTGCTATAGCTGCTTTAACTCTTGAACCAATGCCGTCTTTGGCAACAAAGATCACTATTCAGCCAGGAGAAACACTTTCTGAAATCTCTACTAGAGAAGGCATCTCGATCCAATCGCTTATACGTATTAATAGGATCACCAACCCAAATAATTTACAAGCTGGGCAACTATTGCTCTTATCTGACAATCAAACTTTTACAACTAACCAACAAGATCACTTAGTCAGGAAAGGAGAGACATTGAGCATCATTGCACTGCAATACGAAATAAATCAAAAAGATATAATTAAATTAAACAATATAACAAACGAGGATTATCTCTACGAAGGTCAGGTGATTAAATTACCTGCCTACCAAAAGGAGGAACCCTTATCCAGTGCGCACTCAAATCTTCACAGAGTTTCAAAAGGTGAAACGCTAAACTCAATTGCTATGAAATATAATATAAACAAAGATAATCTAGCTTCTATTAATGACATAATGAATACAAATTATATATATCCAGGACAACATTTAAAGCTCAGAGAAGAAACTCACAAGAAAAAACTTCAAGTTCCCGCCACTGGCAAGCCTTTAAATTCCAAAACACATTATCATAAAATCAAAAGAGGTGAGACACTATTGGCAATCTCTAAAGCAAATCAAATCGCATTAAAAGATCTAATAAAAATAAACAAGATCAATGATCCTAATAAAATAAAGCCTGGCACAACATTATCTTTAAAGCTTAATCATCAGCAAGTCCAAAAAGGGGGAAACCTTTCTAATGAACCAAACGAGAAAGTAATCTCACCAAAAGGAACCACAGCAAAGTTGAAATCTTCAGACTGGAGGTCTTATGGCCCTCTTAAAATTAACTGGTCTAATTGGCAATCGATGGGGGGGAGCTATGTTACTTCTTCCTTAAACAAGGATGGAAAAGCTTTATACTTGGCAGTTAATTGTACCGAAAAGAAACTCAATGCAACAGGTGCTAATGGGGTATGGAAAACTTGGATTTCAGCTATAGATACTTATGAACACAAGTTAATCAATGACTTGTGTAAATCAAAAAAAGTTGAGCATTTAAGCAGCATAATAAAGGGGCCATGGGCTTTTTATAAAATTACGACCACTTTCTCTTAAGAAGAGTAATTGATTACCATTATTAGTTTCACTAATCAATTCTTCATGTACCAACCTCCTCGCCAACCAGCCCCAACGCTCTCTGTTAAAGCCCTTTGAACTTTCAAGAGATTCTTTCAGCTTATTTATATCTATTCCCTTTTTCTGGTCTATTTCTATTAATACAGATAATGCTTGCTCAGACCAATCTTTAACAGAATAATTTTTCACACATTTATCACATTCACCACAAGGAGCAACCACTTCTCCAACAACAAGCAAAAGGGCTTGTTCAACACACATCTCTCCCTCAGCAATAGCTTCCATTCTCCTCAATTGATTTTGAGCTATTTCTTTCCTATTAATTGCATCAGCATTTTCTAAATAATTCAATTCTCGTTTAGTTGACGCTTGAATCGCCCAAAGCAATCGAGTGCGATCTCCAGGAGAAAAGAAAACCAAGCACTTGGCTGGATTACCGTCCCGACCAGCCCTACCAGACTCCTGCATATAGCCCTCAGGAGACGATGGCAAGTTCAAGTGAAGAACTAAACCCACATCAGCCCTATCAACTCCCATACCAAAAGCTACAGTTGCAACCAATACAGGTTTGGATTGTCCCAAGAAATCTTTAAGGGCCTTCTCTCGTGATTTAGGTTCAAGTCCAGCATGATATGAAATCGCAGGAATCCCAACATCTCTTAATTTTTTCGACCACAGTTCCACTGAACGTCGGGTTCGAACATAAATTAAAGACGCTCCTTTAGTAGAATTCAGTTCTTTTAAAATCTCAGGTAGGGGATTTTCAATTCGTCGTCGCATTAAGTATTGAAGATTTTTTCTCCTTGCAGAACAAACCTGCACTAATGGTCTTTTCAAGTTAAGCAAACGAATTATGTCTGCACGTACTTTTGGTGTTGCTGTTGCACTAAGCGCAACAAAAGGTACATCAGGGCATAACAAACGTATTTCTCCAAGCCTTCGATAATCAGGTCGAAAATCATGGCCCCACGCACTTATGCAATGGGCCTCATCAATAGCAATAGAAATTAATTTTCCTTGTTCAGTTTTTTTAGTAAGAAAATCACGAACCAAGGAACCTTTGAGTCTTTCGGGAGCTAAATATAACAATCTCAGATTATCATTTTGCAATGAAAAAAAAACATCTCCTCGGCGAGATGAATTAAGGCCAGAATGTAAACAACTTGCTAAAATTCCCCGTTTGTTCAATTGCATAACCTGATCCTCCATCAAAGCAACCAAAGGAGAGATGACTACTACAAGACCTTGACGAATCAAAGCAGGTAATTGATAGCAAATTGATTTTCCACCTCCTGTTGGCATCACGGCCAATGAGTCCTGCCCTGAAAGAATTGCCTGTACAACTGCTTTCTGACCAGGTTTAAAATCGTTCCAACCGAAATGCTTTCTTAAATATGTAGTAAGAAGATCCAATTAAGATCATTCATGCGCAAAAAATTTAGCTAAAATTTGACCTTAAAACCAGGTTTTATTAATCAATTAGTGGTGGAGGAATCTGATCAGCTGATTCCTCCACTAATTGCAAACGCACTCGTTTACCTCCAGCAAGCTCACCAAGAGAGACTCTCATAGTTGCCCCGCTAAGAGTTTGTAAAGCATTTAACAAATCTCTCAAAAATGGAGTACTACTACCACTCTCTATCCACAGCCTTTCCTGAAGCCCTCCTAATCTTCTCCAAGCCGTATGAAGCTTCAATACAGAAGATTCTATAATTTGAGCCTGGCCTAATGCATCAGCAAGTAATGCCAAAGAATCCAAACGTTTAGCTTCATCCATAGCTTTTTCCAGATCTAAATCACCCATTTGTAATACCCTTAAAGCACCAGAAGCATCTATTGATTTACTAATCCACCTTGCAGTAGAAGTGACATCCTTAATACAGTTAATTTCAGGTTCTTCTCGCAAAGCTTGACGTAAATCGTTTTGCTGGATTTCAGGCAATTTTGCCAATTCACGGACTAATGGGGCAACAATTCTTGATGGAAGTAAATTCTCTTGAGTGCGCTGCCGTATCTCCTCGGGCAAAAGAGTACTGGTTGCTGAAGTGAACTCGTCATTAAGTCTACGAACCTGTTTACGGGTTATCTCCTCACCTTCATTTGCCGCTTCTGAGATCATCTGTTTGACCTCTGGCGCAGCTTGAGCAGTTTCAATGAATGCACGTTTAGAAAACTGATTCACTCTTTTTTCTTGAAGCATCCCATCAACTACTAACTCATCTGCAGAGTCCGCAAGTTGAATCAATGAATAGGCTCTTGTCTTACTTATCTCTCTTTCTCTCAACCATTGCAAGAATCCTGCTCCACGGCCTTCACCTCCACGTTTTTCACGATCTCTTACAACTCGAAGTATCCTGCCTCTCCATATCTCAGTCTGTAAATCAAAGTTGTCACACAAATTCCAAGCCTTTACCAGTCGATCAAAAAACTCAAAAGCATTAATCTCATTTGTATTTGGATCAGGGAGCTCCAACCTGAGTGCTGGCTGATCAGAAATATCTGCTGATTGGACCAAAATAAACCTGATTCAAAAATGATGTTGCCACAACTTCATGCCACTTGCGGCGAATTTCTGTGACGTTGAAGCAATCTTGACCCAACTCAGCGTTAATGTGTTCTTGTATCTTTTTGAACAAGCGATGGCGTTTTCTCGCGGTCAGATGGTGCGAATCAAGCGCCCGGAATCCTATTGGTACAACGAAGTAGGCAAAGTAGCCTCTGTTGATGAATCTGGAATCAAATATCCAGTAACAGTTCGTTTTGCAAAAGTGGACTACAAGGTCTACAGCGGACAAGACGGCGGCATTAACACCAACAATTTTGCTGAAAGTGAGCTTGAGCCTGCATAAGGTTTTTGCCTGAACTGCCTGAAGTCGAGACGGTCCGCAGAGGATTAGCAGACCGTCTTGCAAATTTTTACATCCATGATCTAGAGGTCTGCAGAGAAAGGGCAATTGCGAGCCCTGGAGGTTCTAGTGTCTTTATTCAGAACTTACGGGGCTCTCGAGTTGGCGAATGGAAAAGGAGAGGGAAATATTTACTCGCTGCTCTTTACCTTGACTCAGCACCAGAAAAATCTTGCGATACTAATCCAATACCTGGTGGATGGTGGGGAATACATTTAAGAATGACTGGTCATTTTCAATGGCATGAACACGCAGTTCCACCATGTCGTCATACAAGAGTTCGTTTTTGGAACAAAAAAGGAATAGAACTGCGATTTGTTGATACTCGGAGCTTCGGCCAAATGTGGTGGGTGCCTCCTCAAAACAAACCCGAAAAAATTATTACTGGCTTAAAAAAACTTGGCCCTGAGCCATTTAGTCAATCATTCAATCCAAAATATCTTAAGCAGTGTCTTACAGGGAAAAAACGTCCTATCAAATCTGCTTTATTAGATCAATCGATAGTTGCTGGTGCTGGGAATATATATGCAGATGAAAGTTTATTTTCTGCAGGGATAATACCAAGCAAACCATCAGGTGAATTAAAGCCAATTGAAATTGAACGTCTATGCAATAGCTTGGTAGATGTTTTACAGCTTAGTATTGGTCAAGGGGGGACAACATTTAGTGACTTTCGTAACCTCGAAGGGTTAAATGGAAAGTATGGTGGGCAAGCCTGGGTTTATCGTAGAGGAGGACAACCTTGCCGTAAATGTGGCACAAAGATAGAACGCGAAATTCTTTCAGGGAGAGGTACTCACTGGTGTCCTAATTGCCAATGTTGATAATTTCATGTCAAATATCTCTCTCTAAAAATAAATTTCTTTGATGTTATATTAGCTGATAAGTTAATTATTTGAAATTCTAGCAAAAAAGTATCTATCTATTATTTCAAGTCTTTTAAAATAATAAAGAATGTTTTACCTGGCATCGAGCTATTTTCTCAGGGGGCTACCCCCCAAATATCTTCGCCGCTGATGCGTTTCACAACCGAGTTCGAGATGGATCGGAGTGGTTCCACATCGCCATGAACACCAGGATAGATAACATTCCCAAGGATGAACCTTGAGAACTGCATAGGTTGGTAACCTTCTTTAAAAGGATTATCTGAAAGAAAAAAGCAAATTTGTTTATAAAGAGCCATAAGAATGGTCAAGCCCTCGGTCTATTAGTACTCCTCCGCTGCACCTGTTACCAGGCTTCCACGTAGAGCCTATCAACGGGTGTTCTTCCCGTGACCTTACTGGCTTATGCCATGGGAACACTCATCTTGAGGTGGGCTTCCCACTTAGATGCTTTCAGCGGTTATCCACTCCGCACATGGCTACCCAGCGTTTACCGTTGGCACGATAACTGGTACACCAGAGGTGCGTTCCTCCCGGTCCTCTCGTACTAGGGAGAAATCCTCTCAATGTTCCTGCGCGTACACCGGATATGGACCGAACTGTCTCACGACGTTCTGAACCCAGCTCGCGTACCGCTTTAATGGGCGAACAGCCCAACCCTTGGGACCGACTTCAGCCCCAGGTTGCGATGAGCCGACATCGAGGTGCCAAACCTCCCCGTCGATGTGAACTCTTGGGGGAGATCAGCCTGTTATCCCTAGAGTAACTTTTATCCGTTGAGCGACGGCCCTTCCACTCAGAACCGTCGGATCACTAAGGCCGACTTTCGTCCCTGTTCGACTTGTAGGTCTCACAGTCAAGCTCCCTTCTGCCTTTGCACTCGACGACTGATTTCCAACCAGCCTGAGGGAACCTTTGCGCGCCTCCGTTACCTTTTAGGAGGCGACCGCCCCAGTCAAACTGCCCACCTGATACTGTCCGCTCCCCGGATAACGGGTGAACGTTAGAACCCTAGCTCTGAAAGAGTGGTATCTCACCATTGACTCAGTAATACCCACAAGCACTACTTCAACGTCTCCCACCTATCCTGCGCATTCAGAGCCCGGGCACAATACCAAGCTGCAGTAAAGCTTCATAGGGTCTTTCTGTCCGGGTGTACGTAGTCCGCATCTTCACAGACAATTCTATTTCGCCGAGCCTCTCTCCGAGACAGCGCCCAGATCGTTACGCCTTTCGTGCGGGTCGGAACTTACCCGACAAGGAATTTCGCTACCTTAGGACCGTTATAGTTACGGCCGCCGTTCACCGGGGCTTCAGTCGCCAGCTTCGCTTACGCTGACCGGCTTCCTTAACCTTCCGGCACTGGGCAGGCGTCAGCCCCCATACATCGTCTTGCGACTTAGCGGAGACCTGTGTTTTTGGTAAACAGTCGCCTGGGCCTCTTCACTGCGACCAGCTCTCGCTGGCACCCCTTCTCCCGAAGTTACGGGGCCATTTTGCCGAGTTCCTTAGAGAGAGTTATCTCGCGCCCCTCGGTATTCTCTACCACCCCACCTGTGTCGGTTTCGGGTACTGGCAATTGTGCCTTAACGGGTATAGGGCTTTTCTTGGAAGCATGACATCACCAACTTCGCTGCCGTAGCAGCTCGTACTCACGTCTCAGCTCAGAACGTTTTCACCGTCCCTCAAAGCCTCGAACGCTTGAACCAGTAACCAACATCTGGATTGGCTAGCCTTCTCCGTCCCCCTTCCCAAAACACAACCGGTACAGGAATGTTGACCTGTTATCCATCGACTACGCCTTTCGGCCTCGCCTTAGGTCCAGACTAACCCTCCGCGGACGAGCCTGCCGGAGGAACCCTTAGGGTTTCGGGGCATGGGATTCTCACCCATGTTTTCGCTACTCAAGCCGACATTCTCACTTCCATGCAGTCCACGCCCGCTTACGCTAACGCTTCACCCCACATGGAACGCTCCCCTACCATTTAACAAGTTAAATCCGCAGCTTCGGTACAACACTTAGCCCCGTTCATTTTCGGCGCAGGATCGCTCGACCAGTGAGCTATTACGCACTCCTTTGAGGATGGCTGCTTCTAGGCAAACCTCCTGGTTGTCTGGGCAATCCCACCTCCTTTATCACTTAGTGCTGATTTAGGGACCTTAGCTGGCGGTCTGGGCTGTTTCCCTTTCGACTATGGAGCTTATCCCCCACAGTCTGACTGCCTAGTTACACACAGGGTATTCAGAGTTCATATCGATTTGGTACCGCTCTCGCAGCCCGCACCGAAATGGTGGCTTTACCCCCCTGCTGGAGCACTAGACGCTACGCCTCAACGTATTTCGGGGAGAACCAGCTAGCTCCGGGTTCGATTGGCATTTCACCCCTAACCACAGCTCATCCGCTGATTTTTCAACATCAGTCGGTTCGGACCTCCACTTGGTATCACCCAAGCTTCATCCTGGCCATGGTTAGATCACCCGGGTTCGGGTCTATAAACACTGACAAACGCCCTATTCAGACTCGCTTTCGCTATGGCTCCACCATTTCCGGTTTAACCCGCCAGTGCCTATAAGTCGCCGGCTCATTCTTCAACAGGCACACGGTCACCCGATTAGTCGGGCTCCCATTGCTTGTAAGCTCACGGTTTCATGTTCTATTTCACTCCCCTCCCGGGGTTCTTTTCACCTTTCCCTCGCGGTACTGTTGCGCTATCGGTCACACAGGAGTACTTAGCCTTACGAGGTGGTCCTCGTAGATTCACACGGAATTTCACGTGCTCCGTGCTACTCGGGATACAGCTAGGCCAACTCTCCTTTCGATTACGGGGCTTTCACCCTCTATGGCGCGCCATTCAAACGCTTCTTCTAGGTTTGTTGGTCCACATTGCTGTCCCACAACCCCGATGGTCGAAACCATCGGTTTGGGCTGTTCCCCGTTCGCTCGCCGCTACTGAGGGAGTCGTTTTTACTTTCCTTTCCTCCAGCTACTAAGATGTTTCAGTTCGCTGGGTTGGCTCGTACCAGCCTATGGATTCAGCTGATCGTTCTAGGGGTTGCCCCATTCGGAAATTCCCGGATCAAAGCGTGCTTCCAGCTCCCCGAGACTTATCGCAGGTAACCACGTCCTTCATCGCCTCTGTGTGCCAAGGTATCCACCGTGAGCCCTTTGTAGCTTGACCAATTAATCTCTAAACTCATAGCCTTAATTTATTGACACTAAATTGGAAATTTAGAGCCAATTAATCAAAAGATAATATTGTCTAGAGTCTCGGCTCTTACTCAAGAATTTTAATATCACCCTATTTAAATATCCTTATAGAATAAGGGTATTTAAATTAAGAGCAATAACATCCATGAGATGCTTTATTCTTTCCAGACTTACCTATGCAGTTGTCAAGGTTCTACTGAACATCTCTGAAATTTTTAGAATTAAAATTTCAGTGAGCCCAGCGTCCTGTCAACAAATTACCTAATAATTTTCGTAAATAATTGATGATAGGAAGCTAGGATCATTCAGATAAAACAACGTCTAAATCACACAGCACAACGTAAATCTCCTTAGATTTCGTTATCAGGAGTTGGATCAGTGGAGGTAAGCGGACTCGAACCGCTGACATCCTGCTTGCAAAGCAGGCGCTCTACCAACTGAGCTATACCCCCAACACCGAATGGGCCATCCTGGACTTGAACCAGGGACCTCACCCTTATCAGGGGTGCGCTCTAACCACCTGAGCTAATGGCCCAGGAGTACCCTTGTTGGGTGTGACCTAGACAAGTTTAGGAACTGAAATCGAGTACCCAATCAGATACTTAAATCATCTAATTGAGCACAAAATCTGAGGTACCGATCGACCTAAGGTGACAGGATCATGGCCTAAGAATAAATAACCTAGACATCACGATCAGTTTTTGTCTCCCTGTTAGGAGGTGATCCAGCCGCACCTTCCGGTACGGCTACCTTGTTACGACTTCACCCCAGTCATCAGCCCCACCTTCGGCGTCCTCCTCCACAAGGGTTGGAGTAACGACTTCGGGCGTGGCCAACTTCCATGGTGTGACGGGCGGTGTGTACAAGGCCCGGGAACGTATTCACCGCAGTATGCTGACCTGCGATTACTAGCGATTCCTCCTTCACGTAGGCGAGTTGCAGCCTACGATCTGAACTGAGCCACGGTTTATGGGATTTGCTTGCCCTCGCGAGTTCGCTGCCCTTTGTCCGTAGCATTGTAGTACGTGTGTAGCCCAGGATGTAAGGGGCATGATGACTTGACGTCATCCACACCTTCCTCCGGTTTATCACCGGCGGTCTTTCTAGAGTGCCCAACTGAATGCTGGCAACTAAAAACGTGGGTTGCGCTCGTTGCGGGACTTAACCCAACATCTCACGACACGAGCTGACGACAGCCATGCACCACCTGTCACTGCGTTCCCGAAGGCACCCTCCAATTTCTTAGAGGTTCGCAGGATGTCAAACCCTGGTAAGGTTCTTCGCGTTGCATCGAATTAAACCACATACTCCACCGCTTGTGCGGGCCCCCGTCAATTCCTTTGAGTTTCACACTTGCGTGCGTACTCCCCAGGCGGAACACTTAACGCGTTGGCTACGACACCGAGGGGGTCGATTCCCCCGACACCTAGTGTTCATCGTTTACGGCCAGGACTACAGGGGTATCTAATCCCTTTCGCTCCCCTGGCTTTCGTCCATGAGCGTCAGTTATGGCCCAGCAGAGCGCCTTCGCCACTGGTGTTCTTCCCGATATCTACGCATTTCACCGCTACACCGGGAATTCCCTCTGCCCCTACCACACTCAAGCCCAACAGTTTCCACTGCCTTGATGGAGTTAAGCTCCACGTTTTAACAGCAGACTTGAAAGGCCGCCTGCGGACGCTTTACGCCCAATAATTCCGGATAACGCTTGCCACTCCCGTATTACCGCGGCTGCTGGCACGGAATTAGCCGTGGCTTATTCCTCAAGTACCGTCAGATCTTCTTCCTTGAGAAAAGAGGTTTACAGCCCAGAGGCCTTCATCCCCCACGCGGCGTTGCTCCGTCAGGCTTTCGCCCATTGCGGAAAATTCCCCACTGCTGCCTCCCGTAGGAGTCTGGGCCGTGTCTCAGTCCCAGTGTGGCTGATCATCCTCTCAGACCAGCTACTGATCGAAGCCTTGGTGAGCCATTACCTCACCAACAAGCTAATCAGACGCGGGCTCATCCTCAGGCGAAATTCGTTTCACCTTTCGGCATATGGGGTATTAGCGGCCGTTTCCAGCCGTTATCCCCCTCCTAAGGGCAGATTCCCACGCGTTACTCACCCGTCCGCCACTAACCCGAAGGTTCGTTCGACTTGCATGTGTTAAGCACGCCGCCAGCGTTCATCCTGAGCCAGGATCAAACTCTCCGTAGTAGATCAGGCCCTTTTGTAGGGAGTCTTTAATTCTCCTTACTCAGTCTGATTTGCTCCACCCACTAAATCAAAGTACTTATTTAAAGTACTTATATATAGAAGTTGTCGCCTCCTTCTTCTGACAGAAGGGTTCAAAGAGTGCACTTTAAGAATTTCTTCATTGTGACTTTCCAGGATCTCAGATCCGGTCGTTGCTTTCATCTGTAAGCAATTTTCAGTTGGAACCAGCTCGTGAAAACTAGATCAACTTAGTCACAGATGAATGCAACTAAATTTCTTTTGACGGGACCTCACACCTTTATCGCATATCTATACAGACCTCAAAAAAACATTTGAAGGCTGTACGCGACAAAAGCGTCAGTTCCTAAACTTTTTAGTTGTCCAGGTTCTACCTTCAACTCCTTAAATAAGGAGCATCAGGCTCAACAACCAAATATGGTCGCCTTAAAAACTTACAACACCGAAGGAACTATCCTCCAATTGTCATAAGAAGCCAATAAAGGACTAAGACTTGAGTCTTAGACATTCATTGGATGTGCTTCAGGACTCAGCCTCCGCACATCCAAATAACTTAGACCATAAACCTCCTTCCATGCAACAAGACACAACAATCAAAATCTTTCGACTTGCTTTTGCCCTGAAAAGAAGCTGGCATTATTAGCGTTTGATAGGGATGTAGGAAATTTCTCTATGGCAGGCAGATTCAGTCAAAAGCACCAAAGAGTACGCCCTAACTCCAATGAAGATCAGGTAATCAAACGAGCCAAAGAGCATTTTGAAAGAACTCTCATTGAAATAGATGGCAATATTGCCGGAAGTATTGCTGCTCTTGAACACCCTGCAGACAATGAAGCTCTGAATTATGGAGAAATCTTTCTAAGGGACAACGTTCCTGTGATGATTTACCTTCTTACACAAAAAAGATATGACATAGTTCAAAAATTCCTAAAGGTCTGTCTTGACCTCCAAAGCACTACATACCAGACCCGAGGGGTTTTTCCGACAAGTTTTGTAGAAGAAGAAGGAGAACTAATAGCTGACTATGGGCAAAGATCAATAGGAAGAATCACCTCAGCCGATGCAAGTCTATGGTGGCCAATTCTTTGCTGGCTATATGTAAGGAGAAGTGGAGATCACAGCTTTGGGACAAGTCAAAAAGTACAAAGAGGGGTTCAACTTTTACTGGATCTGGTGCTTCACCCCACCTTTGAAGGTACACCTGTCCTATTCGTGCCCGACTGCGCATTCATGATTGATCGTCCAATGGACGTATGGGGGGCACCTCTAGAAGTCGAAGTCTTGTTATATGCCTGCTTAAGAAGCTGCATAGAGTTAATGGAATTAAGCCGCAAGCATCAAATCAGCAGACTTCTTGATCAGAGACTTGTACTTACAAGGCAATGGGTCCATGATTTACGCCAATTTCTTCTAAAGCATTACTGGGTTACAAGCAAAACAATGCAAGTTCTCCGGCGAAGACCTACAGAACAGTATGGAGAAGATCAACACCAAAATGAATTCAATGTTCAGCCACAAGTTGTTCCATCTTGGCTGCAAGATTGGCTAGAAAATCGAGGTGGCTATCTGATTGGGAACATTCGAACTGGTAGACCTGATTTCAGGTTTTACAGCCTTGGGAATTCATTAGCTTGCATGTTTGGTGTACTTACTGCACCTCAACAAAGAGCCCTATTTCGTCTAGTTCTCCATAATCGCCAGCATTTAATGGCGCAAATGCCAATGAGAATATGTCATCCTCCAATGGATGGAGCCGAATGGCAAAACAAAACAGGCTCTGATCCCAAGAACTGGCCCTGGAGTTATCACAATGGAGGGCATTGGCCAAGCCTTCTTTGGTTTTTCGGGGCTTCAATTCTTTTGCATGAGAAACGTTATCCACATGCTGACGTGCTTTTGATGGGGCAAATGAGGGCTTTATTAGAAGAGTGTTACTGGAGCCAACTAAATCAACTTCCTCGTCAAAAATGGGCAGAATATTTTGATGGCCCTACCGGAACTTGGGTAGGTCAACAGTCAAGGACATATCAAACTTGGACTATTGTTGGTTTCCTGCTTCTGCATCATTTATTAAGAGTTTGCCCAGAAGATGTTTTGATGCTTGACCTTGAAGAGTTAATGCCAGATCTCAATACAACAAAATAAAAAATACTTTAATACTTTTTAATATATTAAAATTGCTAAAAGTTAGTCTTAAAACAAACGATTTAAAACAATCCAAGCGTTAGGGACTTGTCAATTGGCAGGCAGGCACCTATGCCCAAATAGATTGTAATAACGGTACCAAAAAGAAAAACGGACATTGCAATAGGACGTCTAAAAGGATTTTGAAATTTATTAAAACCCTCAATAAAAGGAATAAGCATCAAACCTAAAGGGATCATTGTCTGAATTGCTATTCCAAGGAGTTTATTAGGAACAACTCTAAGGATTTGGAAAACTGGATATAAATACCATTCAGGGAGAATCTCTAATGGCGTTGCAAAGGGATCTGCTTTATCCCCAAGCATTGCAGGGTCTAATACAGCTAGGCCAACCACACAAGCAATTGTTCCCAAAATAACGACAGGGAATATATATAAAAGATCATTTGGCCATGCTGGCTCTCCGTAATAATTGTGCCCCATTCCTTTTGCAAGTTTTGCTCTGAGTTTGGGGTCTGATAAATCAGGCTTTTTAAGAACAGACATTTGAAAGAATTAAAAAAGTGATTTTTTAATAATGAAAGGATTGAACTAAAACATCCAACAAATCAATTCCAATCAATGAAATGGACTACAAAGGTCCAGATATACCTTGCTTCCTAATCATTAGGAAATGCATAAGCATAAATACAGCCAAAGCCCAAGGAAGTACGAATGTATGAAGGCTATAAAAACGGGTCAAGGTTGATTGGCCAACACTCTCACCACCTCTAAGTAGCTCAACCATAAAATCTCCCACTACAGGGATGGCAGCAGGTACTCCCGAAACAATTTTGACCGCCCAATAACCTACTTGGTCCCATGGGAGGGAATATCCCGTAACCCCAAAAGCAACTGTTATTACTGCCATAGTCACCCCTGTAACCCAAGTAAGTTCTCTTGGCCTTTTAAAACCACCAGTCAAATAGACCCTGAAAACATGAAGTATGAGCATCAAAACCATCATTGATGCGCTCCAACGATGGACCGACCTAATTAGCCAGCCAAAACTGACATCAGTCATCAAGTAACTGACTGAGCTGTAAGCCTCAGTAACAGTCGGTTTGTAATAAAAAGTCATCGCAAACCCTGTTGCGAACTGAATTAAGAAGCAAACAAGGGTTATCCCTCCCAAGCAATAAAAGATATTGACGTGAGGGGGGACGTATTTTGAAGTGACGTCGTCTGCTATGTCCTGAATTTCAAGACGTTCCTGGAACCAGTCGTAGACGGGTGAGGAGTTCGCCATGCATAGGTGAGCTTTGATACCAAGATTCTACTGAATATGGTTCAAGGTTCGTACCAGGAATGAATCCAATGCCTAAATCTGTTAAATCCTGGTCAGGAGTTCACCATCACATTGTCAATGTGATGGTGAGTCTTTTTTGTTGTTTTCTTTTACTTGCCCAACCAGTTGCGGCTCTAAACGACGGCCAGCAATTGGTTTTAGAAAGCTGGAAACTAGTTAACGAGGGCTATCTCAATACTCAAAGATTCGAAAAAGTGCAATGGAGACGTCTTAGACAGGAAGCACTTAAAGATCCCATTCTCAATAGTGAAGCTGCTTATACAGCTATCGAAAATATGCTTTTACCTCTAGGTGATCCTTACACAAGGCTTTTGAGACCAGATGATTACGCTGCAATGAAGGCAAGTAATCTTGGTAGTGAAATAAATGGTGTAGGGCTTCAACTTGGGGCGCGAGCTGAGGATGGCGAGATAGTAGTTATTGCCCCACTAGAAGGGTCACCAGCTGCTGATGCCGGTGTAATTAGTGGCACAACATTAATAACTGTTGATGGTCAGTCACCCAAAAGCCTTGGACTAGAAGCAACAGCGTCAAGGCTTAGAGGTGCTATTGGTTCGCAAGTGGTTGTTCAACTCAAATCACCTAACGGGGAGATAGAAGAATTAACTCTTGAGAGAAGAAGTGTTGATCTGCGTCCAGTTCGTACGCGCAGACTAAGGAATGAATCACATACTCTCGGCTACTTACGGATCACACAATTCAGCGAAGAGGTACCTGTTCAAGTCAATGAAGCCCTGCAAGAACTTTCAGAAAAAGGCATTGAAGGGTTAATTCTTGACCTACGAAATAACTCAGGCGGACTAGTGAGTTCAGGGATAGCAGTAGCAGATACTTTCCTTAGCAATCAAACAATCGTTGAGACCAAGAAACGAGATGGAATCAATGACTCAATATCTGCTGGCGAATCAATGGGCTACACAGGGCCTATGGTCACACTTGTAAACGGAGGTACTGCAAGTGCTAGCGAAATTCTTGCAGGAGCCTTACAAGATAATGGTCGTTCAAAACTAATCGGAGATAAGACTTTTGGAAAAGGACTCATACAGTCTCTAACTACACTCAGTGACGGCAGTGGGTTAGCCATAACAGTAGCCAGCTACCTCACACCCAATGAAAGAGATATTCAAAATTTAGGTATCGACCCAGATCGATTATTAGACATGCCAGAGCCAATAAACCCTGGAGGAGCAGAAGACCGGTGGCTTAAAGATGCAGAACTATTTTTAGGCGCAAGTTTAGATAGCCAAACGCTTCAAAATAATTCAACTCAGGATGAGGAACTAGTCACAAAAAACAATAAAGAAGCTTTGAATATTACGACCTCAATCAAGCCTATATATTCAGACATAAACGAATGAGAGAGAGAACTTATCACGACCCTTTACACGGTGGAATAAGACTAAATAGCGAAGACAAAGCAGAATTAATGGTTATGGAATTGATAGAAACTCCCCCATTTCAAAGACTTAGAAGAATCAGACAACTTGGACCAGCTTTCTTAACTTTTCATGGTGCAGAGTCAAGTCGATTTACACATTCACTAGGTGTTTTTCATCTTACGAGAAGAGCACTTGAAAGACTAGTCAAATTTGACCCCAATCTCAATCAATACCGCGGCATTCTTTATGGTGCAGCTCTATTACATGATATTGGTCATAGTCCATTAAGTCATACTGGCGAAGAATTATTTGGGCTATGTCACGAAAAATGGTCCGCTCAAATAATCAGAGAGCATCCATCAATAAAAAGAATCCTGGAAAACTATTCTGAAAATACATCAAATGATATTGCAGATATTATTGAATTAAATAAATCACCTCATTACGCAATCAAATCCTTAATAAGTAGCCAGCTCGACTGTGACCGACTCGATTATCTAATGCGTGATAGCTATAGCACTGGCACCAACTATGGGCAAATAGATCTTGAAAGAATTCTATCTGCACTAACCCTTGCTCCGGATGGAGATCTCGCCATACACCCAAAGGGCCTAATGGCAGTCGAGCATTACCTTGTCACTAGGAACCTAATGTATAGAAGTGTCTACAATCATCGTATCAATGAAGTTTGCACATGGTTATTAGATCAACTAATAAAAAATGTTCGGAAATTCTCTCCCAAGCAAGTCTGGGCAGATAATTGCATGCATAAATGGCTTTGGGAACCTGATGAAATTAACCTAGAAATATTTTTAGATAATGACGATCTTCGTACAGGTTATCACCTCTTAAGATGGAAAGAAGACGGACCAGAAAATATCTCCATCCTTTGCAAACGCTTTCTAAATAGAAATCTACTTAAGGCTATAAATATCGAGAACCTAGAAAATGAATTACAACTGGAAGCCCTTTCAATTGCAAGAAGAATATCAGAAAAAATTGGACAAGATCCTAACATAAGTTGTGGTTTACGACATCAAAAATTTGATGGCTACAAACCCTATAGGAGTGGTCTTCGTTTATGGGATGGCAATCAACTAAGTGCTCTTGAAAAATCATCTCAATTAGTCAACACTCTCATCGCTTCAGAAGCAGCAGCTTGGTTAATACATCCAAAAGAAATCCATGAAGAACTCAAGACAGAGCTGAAATTCTTAGCAGAATCAACTTGCTCCCAAAATTAATCAGAATAAAGAAAGCATATGAAAGATCATCTATCTACTAAGCGAAGCATCATTCTTCCTCCTTCCAGAGAAGCAGATTGGAGGAAATCACTAATTACAACAATTAATCAATATGAAAAGGGGCCTATTGAAATTGATTGTCAAGACTGGCTAATGAAATGTAGAGACTTAATTTATTTAAATAAAATCATTGAGAGTGCTGGGTTAGCAATAACAATAATTAAATCAAGTAATCCAGAGACTGTAGTAAGTGCAACTTCATTAGGTCACCAAGCACATCTAACTATTAAAAGCAATTCAAATCCCACCAAAAATCCAGAGAATCAAAGCCCACATCTCAACCAACAATCGAAGCTTTTATTCCACCAAGGGACTTTACGGGCTGGCGAACACCTAATAGCTGAAGGAGACGTGCTCTTACTTGGTGACGTAAACCCTGGCGCAAAAATTTCCGCAGGAGGAGACGTAATGGTATGGGGGAGATTGCGTGGGACAGCTCATGCTGGGAAATCTGGCAATACTGCCGCAAAAATTACTGCTCTAGAACTAAGACCACTGCAATTACGAATTGCCACCTGCATAGCTCGAGGTCCTGAAGAAAAGCCCCAACCAGGACTTGCAGAACAAGCAAACATTGAAGGAGACGGCATAATCATTCAACCAGCCAAAACCACTCCAGTGATAGAGAACAAGCTCTTATAAAGGCTTAAATGCATCTAGCGTTTAAATGACTTCGCTGACAATTGCAAGAGAAGCCTTTTAAAGGCCCCTAGAACTAACCACAAATATTGCAAATGCAAATCTTGGTACCTATTAGTTGGCCCTTTAGCAAAGGCCACTTAAGCTTTCACAACTTCTAAGAGGATCGTGTCTTCACATACGCGAATCATTCTTGTCTGTTCAGGCAAAGGGGGTGTCGGGAAGACAACCCTAACCGCCAATCTTGGCATCGCACTTGCAAGCCAAGGGGCAAAAACAGCTGTCTTGGACGCAGACTTTGGATTGCGAAATCTTGATTTACTCCTTGGTTTAGAGAATCGCATCGTTTATACCGCCCAAGAGGTTCTTGAGGAAAGTTGTCGTCTTGATCAGGCACTTGTCAGACACAAACAAGAATCAAATCTTTCTCTTCTTCCAGCAGGGAACCCTCGAATGCTCGACTGGCTAAAGCCAGATGACATGCAGCGTATTGTCGCAATGCTTAGCGAGCAATTTGCTTATGTCTTAATTGATTGTCCCGCTGGCGTTGAAGACGGCTTCAAAAATGCAGTTTCAGCCACAAAGGAAGCAATCGTAGTAACCAATCCCGAAGTGTCAGCTGTGCGTGATGCAGATCGAGTAATAGGTCTTCTAAATACTCATGGTGTAAAGCCAGTGCAATTAGTCCTCAACAGAGTGCGGCCAAAGATGATTGCAAGTCAAGACATGCTTTCAGTGGAAGATGTTACAGATATCCTTGCTCTACCTTTATTGGGATTAGTACTGGAAGACGAACAAGTAATAGTAAGTACCAATAGAGGAGAGCCTTTGACTCTTAATGGACAAAGTTCACCAGCTGCTCGCTGCTATACCAATATTGCTCGACGCATTCAAGGGGAAGACATCCCTTTAATTGATCCTTCTAAAGAAGGGTCTGGAATGCGGGACAAATTTAGACGACTAATGCAAACCAAGATTTTCTAAAGCAATGACACTTAGAGACATCATCAACAAATTACTTGGGCGCCAAGTCGCTAGTGCAAGTACTGCTCGTGAACGATTACAACTCGTTCTTGCTCATGACCGTTCAGATTTAAGCCCTGACTTACTCGACAAAATGAGGCGCGAAATCCTTGAAGTCGTAGCCAAATATGTAGATATAGATCTTGAAGCAGGTGCAGTAAGCCTTGAAACTGAGGATCGAATGACAGCACTAGTGGCAAATTTACCAATAAAGAAGACAATCAATAAGCCAGAGAGTACAATGGAAGAGATTGATCAAAAGCAAACAGAGATTCAAATTTAAATCACTCGCCATGAAAACTTATATTATAAATAAATCTACAAGTAATAATTAAACCAAATTCTAAAGATAAACTTATTTCATTGAAGTTTATAAACTACCTAAAGTCTTTGTTGAATTAGGATTGAATACATGTGACTTGAAAAAATATTGCTTTGACCTTCAGCTTTTACCCATATTTTAAAATACATAATTAATTATCTTCAGATATGGTATTAACATGACTTGAACTAGCAAATTTGCATATTAGTAGTTAAAATTTAATCATTGCCGGCTTAGCTCAGCGGTAGAGCAGCGCTTTTGTAAAGCGAAGGTCATCGGTTCAAATCCGTTAGCCGGCTTAATCAAGAAGCTGTCTTGAATATATACAACCTTAATCAAGTTTTTCAACTTTACTTCTGCCTACCTGAAATCAACCAAGCTCCTATCACCAAAACAAATAAACTAAGGCTCTGAAACTCAAAAATCTTAGTCCCAATCAAGATCGCAGGCTTTAAGAACCAATAAAAACAAGCTTGCAAAATCAATATCAATCCTATAAGCCACACCATCATTCTTTGGATACTGAAGGAATCACAGCACCTCTTCGCAATACGCGCCAATCACCTAAGCCTTGCCAAGCAAGAACAGTGCTTGCCACTCCTGATGGGATAGGCCAAGGGACTGGTCCCAATAATGGCAAGCCAGGAAAGCATTTTGCCGCTTCTTCTGCACTAAGGGAAGAGACTTCTCCAGCCAAATTAGCGCTAGTTGTTGCCAAAGGGCCTGTTCTTGCGAGCAAATTTTTTGCATATTTGCAATCTGGAACTCTCATCCCAAGCATTGATCCCTTTGGGTTTAATGCATTCACGACATTTCCTTTGGAAGGCAAAACCAAAGTCAAAGCCCCAGGCCAAAATTTCTGAGCAATCAACCTTGCATCGTCCAAAGCAACCGACTCAACATGAACAAAAAGCTCTTCTTGAGAAGAGCCCATCAAAATAAAAGGTTTGTCTGTCTTACGATTTTTGATTTTCCACAGCTGATTAGCATGGCAAGGAGCAGCTGCTAACGCAGGCAAAGTATCTGTAGGGAATAAAGCAGCCGACCCTTGATCCAACTTTTTAGAAAGGTCGATTTGATCAAAAATCAAAGCTTCCACAAATTTCATTTAAAAATCAACTCTCCTTAAAAGGATTCCTTCCAATAGCAAAGCGCTTAATTCCATTCAAGTCATTTTCATAAGACACCATTAACAACCCAGCCTTTCTCATGAGTGTCATCACATGCTCACTGTGATCATGATGATGTTCCAAAATCAACCACCCCCCAGGTCTAAGACCAACTAAAGCTCCAGCTATGACTTTTCTGCAGGAATCTAGTCCGTCCCTACCCCCATATAGAGCCAATTGAGGTTCATGGTCACGCACAACTGGTTCAAGTGCTTGAAATTGTTCATAAGGAATATATGGAGGATTTGCTACAACTAAATCAAAACGACCCCACCAAGGCTTCAAAGGCTCCCACCAAGATCCAAGGTGCATTTTTGTTGGTGCATCAGGAACAAGAACCTTTAAATTCTTTTCAGCCAATTCGAGAGCTTGTTGACTTATTTCAACAGCATGTCCTAGCCAATTAGGCAATGATCTAGCAAGAGCTACAGCAAGAGCTCCTGAACCAGTCCCCAAATCAGCCCAACGGCCTTGGTCGTGATAGTTAGCTCGCTGCAAAGCAAAGTCAATCAAAAGTTCTGTCTCCTGACGAGGGATCAAAACTGACGAATTAACCTCCAATTCAAAATCTCTCCAAGGACAACGTCCTATTAGATACTGAAGAGGGATGTTTTCTTCAACATGTCTTCGCCATAGCTTCGCCAAATGTTCTAGAGAATTAGAGAGCTCTACGGAAGATTTTGGGTCTATATAAAGCCGCTGCAAGGTACTCCAATTCAATCCTCCTTCTAAATCCAAAAGCCAATCCAGATCTTCAGCGCTACCTCCTTTGGATAATTCTTTCTTGCGCCAAATAAAAAATTGTTCAGAAGAAATCTCTTGCAATGCAATTAACAATTTGGTCATTAGCTAATAAGAATAATAGGATCACCAATTAACTTCAACAGGTCCACGCAACACATTATTTAACGCAAGTTCAATGTGATCTGGAGCTTTTCTTAAAGGTCGATAAACCGAACCATTCTTTCTGCTAACCAGAACCAAATCAACCTTTGCTTCGGCAGAAAGAGTTCCATCATGTCTCCAAAATTTTGTATACCATGGCCAACGAATCCCTTTCTGGGCCATAGGCCAACTTTCTAAAATAACTTCGTCCCCATGATTTAAAGCACTTAAATATTTTATTTCCAAAAAAACTACAGGCATCTCGAAACCATCTTTCGAAAACCTGTCATAAGGCAATCCCGCGGAGGCTAGTGCATCTACTCTTCCTTCTTCTAACCAAGACAAATAAGCTCCATGCCACATAACTCCTGCATGGTCTGTATGCTGAGGCAAGACTCTTTTGTGAATCTTCCAAGGCTTGCATTCAAAAGTTCTACTCAAAAGTCCAGAAGGCGGAAGGCCAAACAATCGATTTATCTAACTTTTATTTTATAGGAATTTTGATCAGCTAATAATTATTGAAACTCAATAATAAACATATAACATAGTGGTTGCATTTACATATACACTTTCTCAAGGAAAGTTCAACCAAAAAATTAAGTACATATCAATTATCAACTTTGCAATCAAATATAACGATTATATAAATATAAAAACATAGAAGGAATATTTATATTCAATTCTAAAAACCCATGAAAAACAGGCCCTTTTTCACGAGGAGCCAGATCTAAAGGGTGAAAAAATCAACTTCCTATCTAGAAGTTGATTTTCAAGGAAGCCAACCTATTAAGGCTTTATCTCCCAGGTCCAATTTTTCCCTTGCCAGAAGCAGAGAAGAAACTTGACTTTTCTCCCTCAGTTGTAGAGATGAAAAGTCCAATTAGAAAAATCGTTGGAACCCCAACGAACAAAAGACTGGCAATAAAGCCGAAGTTGGTGGTTTCCATAACCTTGCTGTTCACACGGAAAACGTATCATCTCAGACCCAATAAGCCTCGATATTGTCAGGCCTCGTCATGGGCTTTGAAGCAAAAAGACAATTTCAGTAGAAATTTTTCATCCCACTAATCGCTCAAACTCCTTTTGAATAAAGATACTTGGGGAGTTTTCTCTCCATGCTTCATCAAATAAAGCAATTCAAAGAAAATCTTGATCTGCAACTTTTTAAGCAAACTCAAAATGCAGGAATGATCCATAAAAATGTCCTATGGATCAATTCCCAGATCTCTTGAAGTTTTTCCCAAGTGCATCCCAGTCTTGGCATTTCATCTCAATTAACAGGCCTTCAAAACCAACCAGGTCATATCTATAGCTGTCAAACAAAACCCTTCTCCCAGTATTTCAGTAACCCCTCGCAAGCAAAATTCCTCAAAAATTGAAATGGTATAGCTCGGCATGAGCTCAAAAATACTCAATTGTGGCGTAGCTCAGACCTAAAAAAAAAATATTTGGACTCACTTCTCATCGTGCCGATATTGATTTTTGGCTCGTGGCATTGCGATTTGTGACCGAAACTCAAGGGTGACTTTGACCCATCGAATCTCTCTTCCATCCCTTCAATACAGCCCTTATTAAAGAAAGATTGAGTATCACTACACGTTGCAGCTAACGACAAGATCGCCCTGCAATCAAGGCAGACCATCTACGATCGGTCAGTCTGGCTGCTTGAAGCAGCTTCGTTCCACGAACCTGACCCCATGGGATTGCCCTGGTATCGGGTGCACAGCGTCGTTATCAACGACCCCGGCCGACTCCTGGCCGTGCACCTCATGCACACAGCTCTTTTAGCCGGCTGGGCCGGCTCCATGGCCCTATATGAATTGGCCATCTTTGATCCATCTGATCCAGTCTTGAACCCAATGTGGCGCCAAGGCATGTATGTCATGCCCTTTATGGCCCGCCTTGGTGTAACAAGTAGCTGGACAGGATGGGACCTAACCGGATCGACTGCTGCATTCGATCTTGATTCATTAGGGTTCTGGGGCAAGGCTCTTCCGTTTTCTACGTTTGAAGGCGTTGCCGTAGCACATATCCTTTTCAGTGGTCTGCTCATGTTGGCAGCCATCTGGCACTGGACTTACTGGGATCTTGAACTCTGGGAAGATTCAAGAACTGGTGAACCTGCTCTTGATCTACCAAGAATCTTTGGCATCCACCTATTCCTTGCAGGACTAACCTGCTTTGGATTTGGAGCATTCCACTGCGGAAGCGTTGGAATATGGGTTTCAGATTCATATGGTCTAACTGGTCATGTAGAACCAGTAGCTCCAGCCTGGGGAGCAGCAGGATTCAACCCGTTTAATCCGGGAGGAATCGTTGCGAACCACATTGGTGCAGGTCTTATAGGAATGGTTGGTGGGATATTCCATATCACCAATAGACCTGGAGAAAGGCTCTATAGAAACTTGAGAATGGGAAGCCTAGAAGGCGTCCTAGCTAGCGCCCTCGCAGCAACTCTCTTTGTTTCCTTCGTCGTTTCAGGAACTATGTGGTATGGATCAGCTACTACCCCTGTAGAACTATTTGGTCCAACACGTTATCAATGGGATTCCGGTTATTTCCGCACAGAAATTAATCGCCGAGTCCAAACAGCTATGGATAATGGTGCTTCAAAAACAGAAGCCTATGCCTCTATACCTGAAAAGCTAGCCTTCTACGATTATGTAGGTAATAGCCCTGCTAAGGGAGGTCTTTTCAGGGTTGGTGCAATGGTGAATGGTGACGGAGTTCCTACTGGCTGGCAAGGACATATTGCTTTCACTGATAACGAAGGTAATGATCTGGAAGTCCGCAGGATTCCTAACTTCTTCGAGAACTTCCCAGTAATCCTTGAAGATAAAAATGGCAACGTAAAAGCCGACATTCCATTCCGTCGCGCTGAAGCGAAGTATTCCTTCGAACAAACTGGCGTCACAGCCACAGTTTATGGTGGTGAGCTTAATGGTCAAACGTTTACCGATCCTGTAATCGTTAAACGTCTAGCTCGTAAGGCTCAGCTTGGAGAATCCTTCAAATTCGACCGTGACCGTTACAAGTCAGATGGTGTATTTAGAAGCTCTCCTAGGACCTGGTTTACTTTTGCTCATGCCAGTTTTGGGTTGCTCTATCTATTTGGACACTGGTGGCATGCTGCAAGGACCCTTTACCGCGATGTATTCGCTGGAATTGATCCTGATATGGGAGATCAAGTGGAATTCGGTCTTTTCAAAAAGCTGGGAGACGATTCCACAAGACGTGTCCCTGGACGCGCCTAACCTTTTGGCCCCATTCATCTGATAGCCCTTACCCAGAATCTCGATGGAAGCCTTCTCTTACGTTCTCATCCTCACACTCGCACTTGTCACATTATTCTTCGCTGTCGCATTCCGCGATCCACCGAAGTTTGACAAATAGCTTGAAACCAAAAAAAAGCCCTGGTATACCAGGGCTTTTTTTAATGCTTTCCATCTTTCCAAACCAAATTATTTAAATAATTTGGAGTGAATTTCTAATTCAAAACATGATCTAACAATGATCTTCAATCGAGATAATCAAGCAAAGGTCTTCTCAGAATACAAATCAATGTTTAAAGTGAGATTAAATACATTTGAGTTGATAGGGCAAATATGCAATGCCCCTCTTGCCAAAACACAGATAGCCGTGTTCTTGAATCACGCTCTGCAGATGCAGGAAGGAGTGTCCGTAGACGAAGAGAGTGCCTTAACTGTGATTTTCGGTTCACTACTTATGAAAGGATTGAAACGATTCCAATTACGGTTTTAAAGCAAGGGGGAAACAGGGAGACATTCAATAAGACTAAGCTTCTAAGCGGACTTACCAGGGCATGTGAAAAGACCTCTATTGAAAGAAGCAAAATCGAGTTATTAGTAGATGAAATTGAGGTTCAACTTCAACAACGTAATATTCGTGAGATAAGTAGTGCAGATTTAGGAGAGATGCTTCTTACGCAACTTAGAGAAATCAATGAAGTGGCCTACATACGTTTTGCTTCTGTACATCGTAAATTTCATGGAATTAATGATTTCATTACCACTCTTGAAACCTTTAAAAATTCAAAAGAACAACTAGCAACTGTTATTTGAAATCGAAAGCAGATCTGTAGAGTAGCAACTTACATTCCAAAAGGTCGGTGGGCCATTTGGGAAACCATTCACACTGCTCTAGAGCAGACCACCATCAAAACATGTCTGAAAAGCCTGCAGAGACTATCCAAGAAAACAGTGCTGAAGAAACTAAACAACAAGAACAGGTTGCTTTAGCCGAGACTTCTGAAGTGCTCAGCGAAGAAATAACTGATGAAGACCTTAGTGTTCCCAGTGATGTCCCCACAGCAGATGATCCAAGTAGTCGAGTTAACAAAAAGGATTTAGATGGGGCTGGATTCACTATCGATGAATTTGCTTCATTATTGAGCAAATACGACTACAACTTCAAGCCAGGCGACATTGTTAACGGCACAGTCTTTGCCCTAGAGACCAAAGGAGCAATGATTGATATCGGAGCAAAAACAGCTGCCTTCATGCCTATGCAAGAAGTGTCTATCAATCGAGTTGAAGGTCTAAGCGACGTTCTGCAACCTTCCGAGATTAGAGAGTTCTTCATCATGAGTGAAGAGAATGAAGATGGTCAGTTATCCCTCTCCATTCGAAGAATTGAGTATCAACGAGCTTGGGAACGCGTTAGGCAACTACAAAAAGAAGATGCAACGATTTATTCCGAAGTATTCGCAACAAACCGAGGAGGTGCTTTGGTCAGAGTAGAGGGTCTTAGAGGATTTATTCCTGGGTCTCATATCAGCACCCGCAAAGCAAAAGAAGAGCTTGTTGCAGATTTCTTGCCTTTGAAATTTCTGGAGGTGGACGAAGAGAGAAATCGACTAGTACTAAGTCATCGCAGAGCCCTAGTAGAAAGGAAGATGAATCGACTTGAGGTAGGGGAAGTTGTAATAGGAACTGTAAGAGGGATCAAGCCATATGGAGCATTTATTGACATCGGTGGTGTAAGTGGTCTCCTGCATATTTCTGAAATCAGTCATGAGCACATAGAGACTCCTCACTCAGTATTGAATGTAAATGATCAAATGAAAGTTATGATCATTGATCTTGATGCCGAACGTGGTCGAATTTCACTATCAACCAAAGCACTAGAACCAGAGCCTGGAGATATGCTTACTGACCCACAGAAAGTATTTGATAAGGCAGAAGAGATGGCAGCAAGATATAAACAAATGTTGCTTGAGCAAGCTGAAGAAGGAGAAGACCCAATAGCAGTTATGGAAGTCTAATTTCCCACAAAAACCTGATGCCCAACCTATTGCTCAGGGGAAATCCCATCGGTCAGATCAAAGGAGTTCTATTCGACAAGGATGGGACTCTTTCAAATAGTGAAAATCATCTTTTAAATCTCGCAAAATTACGAATTAAACAATCAATTTACTTCTTGAAAAATGACAACGCAAGGGAAGATGAAATTTCAACAGTAAAAAATCTCCTCTCTTCTGTCTATGGACTAACGCCGTTGGGATTAACTCCCAGCGGTTGTATCGCTGTAGCATCTCGCAATCAAAATCTAATTGCTACTGCAACTGTATTTTGCCTGATTGGAAAGCAATGGCCTAAATCATTTGAAATTGCCAGTAAAATCTTTACCCAAGTAGACTTTCTTGAGAAAGAATTACAACCAAACATGGCTGAAAGGCCTTTACTGCCAGGAGTCATGGATTTATTAAATGAATTCAAAAAATCAGGTATACTATGTGCATTAATCAGCAATGATACAAGTTTTGGTATTCAAAATTTCTTAAAAAAGAATAATTTAGAAAGCACATTTACGGAGATCTGGAGTGCCGACGATCGGCCATCAAAGCCCAATCCAGAAGCAGTTGAAAGCCTCTGCAATATTGTTGGACTTCATCCCTCTGAATGTGCCCTAATTGGTGATGCAGATTCAGATCTACAAATGGCCCGTCAAGCGGGTATAGGGATAGCACTTGGCTACATATCTGGATGGAGCAATCCTCCGCAGCTAAGTGCTCACCAATACTTGATTCATCACTGGAATGAATTGAGTATTGATCAAAACCCATAAAGTTCAAGACAAGTTTTATCCCTATGAGTCGCTACGTATTTACATCTGAATCAGTCACGGAAGGTCATCCAGACAAGATTTGCGATCAGGTGAGTGACGCGATACTTGATGCACTTCTAAGTCAAGATCCCGGCAGCAGAGTCGCTTGTGAAACTGTTGTCAATACTGGACTCTGTCTAATCACTGGGGAGATAACCTCAACCGCAAACGTTGACTTCATTCATTTAGTGCGAAGTGTTCTCAGTGAAATTGGTTACAACGGAGCACGTGCAGGCGGTTTTGATTCCACAAGTTGTGCTGTCCTAGTAGCGCTTGATCAACAATCGCCAGATATTGCTCAAGGGGTTAATGAAGCTGATGATCACTCAGGAGACCCATTAGACAAAGTAGGGGCAGGTGATCAAGGAATCATGTTTGGCTTTGCCTGTGATGAGACGCCGGAAATGATGCCTTTACCAATTAGCCTTGCTCACCGGTTATCGCGCCAATTATCCACAGTTCGTCACAATGGTTCTTTAAATTATTTACTCCCAGATGGAAAAACACAAGTAAGTGTTGTTTATGAAAATGATCATCCAATTGCTATCGATACCATATTAATTTCAACTCAGCACATACCCGAAATAGAAGGTATTCAAAGTGAAGAAGGTATAAGAGAAAAGATAAGTGAAGATCTTTGGGAACTAGTTGTCAAACCAGCAACTGCTGATCTTCCTTTGAAACCAAGTATTTCAGAAACTAGATTCTTGGTTAACCCAACAGGAAAATTTGTTGTAGGTGGGCCACAAGGTGATGCAGGGCTAACGGGGAGAAAGATCATCGTTGACACTTATGGAGGATATGCTCGTCATGGTGGTGGCGCATTCTCAGGAAAAGACCCCACAAAAGTGGATAGGTCAGCCGCATATGCAGCAAGATTTGTTGCAAAATGCCTAGTCAAAGCAGGCTTTGCAAGAAAAGTAGAAGTGCAATTAAGTTATGCAATAGGAGTGGCAAAACCTGTTTCTATTTTAGTTGAAACTTTTGGGACTGGAAAAATCACAAATAATGAACTCACCGAATTAGTGAATAAGAATTTTGACCTTCGTCCAGGATCAATCATTAAAAGATTCAATCTTCGTGAACTACCAAAGCAAAGGGGAGGACGCTTCTACAGGGACACCGCAGCATATGGACATTTTGGACGGCCTGATTTAAACCTTCCCTGGGAAGAGGTTGACGAAACTGCTACAAAGCTTCTGCAGTTCCACTCAGATCAACTATCAAATAAAAAGAAGGCCTAAATATAAATGAGAACCAACTCACTGGTTCTCGGCATAGATCTTGGTACAAGTGGTGTTCGTATTGCTCTTATAGATATCCAAGGTGAACTAGTTCATTCCCAGGGTATCAAGTATCCAAATGGATTAGTATTTTCAGAGGATTGGAAATACTGTTGCAAAAAACTAATCAAAAATATACCTATTAGCTTAAAAGATAAAATCATTGCTTGTGCTGTTGATGGTACTTCAGGCACACTTATTGCCTGTGACTCTTCCGGGAGACCTCTAAGTAAAGCCTTGCCTTACTATCTAAACTGCTCTGAACAAACAAACTATCTTAAGAAACTTCTCCCAGGTGGAGGAACCACTTCAAATACAAATAGCAGTTTAGCTAGAGCACTACGTTTGCTATCAAGGCATGGCAATGATCTACTATTGAGGCATCAAGCAGATTGGATCAATGGTTGGTTGATTGATAATTGGAAATGGGGAGAAGAAGGAAATAATTTGAAATTGGGTTGGAATCTAATTGAACAATCCTGGCCTAAAACATTCAAAGGGATGCCATGGATAAAAGCTCTACCCAAAATCGTACCGAGTGGAACTCTTCTACAACGAATTTCTCTGAAGAATGCAAAACAATTAAATCTCCCAAAAAACCTTTTATTAATAGCTGGTACAACTGATTCTAATGCTGCCGTTTTAGCGACCAATGCAAGTTATAGAGATGGAGTCACGATCTTAGGGAGTACAATAGTTATTAAATCTTTCGTTGAGAGCCCTCTTGAAGGCCTAGGCATTACTAATCATCGTATTTATGGAAAATGGCTCTCTGGAGGATCTTCAAATGCTGGTGGATCCGTATTAAAAAAATTTTTTACTGAACAACAAATAATCGAATTAAGTCGTCAAATAAATCCAGAAAAAGATAGTGGAATTAGTCTTCTTCCTCTTCCATTCCAAGGGGAAAGATTTCCTATAAATGATCCAAATCTAAAACCAGTTTTAGAACCAAGACCAATTAGTGATTCACTGTACTTACATGCTCTACTTGAAGGCTTGACTAGAATCGAAGTACTGAGCTGGCAAAAATTAAATCAAATAGGGGCACCCCATCCTCAAAAGATAATCACAATAGGAGGTGGTGCTCGCAATCCTCAATGGAGACGTTTACGACAAAAGGCTCTTGGAGTACCAATTGAATCTTCAACAAATCCACCAGCCATGGGAGTCGCTCGTCTTGCACTTAGAAGTATAAAAGAATATAAACTATAAAAAACTTAAAAAAGAGAAAACTAATTCTAAAGGCCTCTAAATCTCAATCAAGTCAAATTTATTTATATATTCAATAAGTAATTAACAGCTGCTTAAATATTTTGAGTAATTAATCCTTTCTAGTTCATCCATTAGAGTTGTTCAAAACAAATCAATCGGTCAACGCCCTATAATTCCAAATAAATGTAAAGGAGTAAATTTTAATGAATGAAAAACTACTTAGTCCTGATGTAAGTCAACGCATATGCAATCACATGAATAATGACCATAAAGAAGCAGTAATTGGATACGCTCGTCACTACGGGGGTAAAACAAGAGCCACTACAGCAAAAATGCTGTCCATCACTCAAAAAACAATGACACTAGAAGTTGATGGAATTGAAGTAGAAATACAATTTGACCATACTCTCAGTGACAGCGAAGATGCTCATAAGACTCTTATAGCAATGCTTAAGGGAATACCCAAAAAAGATCTAATCACTTAAAAGCAACTAGCCAGAAAGGCTGAGCGACTAAATAAGCCTTGTTTTCAAGAAATTAACTTATAGGCACTCAGGCAAAACGGCACGGTGGTTTTTTCCCTCTAGCGAAATAGGCTCACACAGTGATCTAAGATCAATGATGCCTAAATTCATGGCAAGCCGGGATAGCTCAGTTGGTAGAGCAGGCGACTGAAAATCGCCGTGTCCCCAGTTCAAATCTGGGTCCTGGCATTAACTTGAGAAAGCAGACGTTAGTGTCTTTCTTTCAAATGAATGAACCGGGTAATCGTCTCTTCAACAATGCAGACAGTTTTGCCATGGCTTTTGATGAAGCATGGGAAAAATCCAAATCCGACAAGAACACCCAGGCATTGAGCCCAGAACACAGAGCAGAAATGGTTCTAGCAACTCTCAATGAGCATCCATTCACGAAAGAATCACCTGAAAAGGCAAAACAAGTAGCTCAATTTCGTATCAGACTCCTCAACCTCCTATGAATTTCAAATGAAAAATGAATGCAAAATAATTTAGAAATATTCTTTAATACTTGTTAATTTTAAATTTTCATTTAAAATTTAATTATATTCAAAAGATTCTTCTTGCAACAATTAATTTCATAAGGTTTACAATCAAAATTATCCCTCTATTCCTACGCAAAAATAACCATCAAGATTATTTACTCTTAACTAACTATCTTCATTTTAATCATGAACAATCGATTCTGTATCATCATCTTTATTTGCTAAAATTTTCTCAAAGGTCCCAAGCTTCTCTTCAATCTCAAGAATTCGTAAAGTCAAAAACTCGCTCAACTCACTAAGACTATGTAATTGCCGACTTAGCCTCTGCTCACAAGACAATCTGCTTTCACTAAACACCATAACAAATGAACTCGATCACCTATCTTATTAAATATATCAATAACTATGGATTTGTCCATTTAAGTTAGATGGTCAAATCCATAGTTCCTCCTTGAAATTACCTTGATTAAGAACCACTAATCAAATCAATCTTGCCGTGAACAACAAAAACAAACTAACACCTCTGAAGCTCGCAAGATTAAGCCTTTACCAAGGCTGTCTGGGGTGTCTTGCAGTGATTTTCGCAGGCATGCTCAATAGAATTATGATCTCCGAACTTGCATTCCCCGCCATCTTGGTTGGAGGAGGGCTTGCATTTGAGCAGTTAATGGCACCCTCTAGGGTTCTTTTTGGAAATATCTCAGATAGCTGGCCACTTCGTGGTCTAAGACGCACACCATATATATGGCTAGGGACCACTGGGTTTTGTCTTATGGCAATACTCTCAATACCTCTGATTTTTCTTACAGAAAAAGCATTAAGGCAAGGAGAGGTTCTTCCTATCACTGCATGTTCATTAGGACTATGCCTCCTATTTGCTTTATATGGTTTAGCTATATCAATGGCCACAACACCCTATCTAGCTCTTGTTATTGATCTCACCACTGAGGAAGAACGCCCTAAAGCTGTAGGAGTTATTTGGTGCATGCTCACAATCGGGATTGTAGTAGGGGCTATTGCAATCTCAATTACAACAAAAGGACTTGATGGCATAACACAACCAGAAATTCTTCAACCTGCTCTTCAAAAGTTTATGTTTTGGGTTGGAGGAATAGTTCTTGCAATCTCGATTTTTGCTTGCTGGGGAATAGAGCCAAACCTAAACAAATCAAACTTAAAAAAATCATCATCTAAAGAAGTTGGAATCACAGAATCCTGGTCCCTAATTACATCTAGCAGACAAATAATTATCTTTTTTAGTTTTTTAATACTTTATACGTTAGGACTTTTTCTTCAAGATCCTATCCTCGAAAGCTATGGAGCTGAAGTCTTCAATCTACCTATTTCTAAAACCACCTTACTAAATGCTTTCTGGGGGTGCGGAACACTATTGGGCCTGTTATTAGGAGGCTTATGGATTACTCCAAAGTTAGGGAAAATTGCTACCGCTCGTATGGGCTGTTGGATGATAGTTTTCTCACTAGTTTTGCTAATTTTTAGCGGAGTCAATAACAATGTAAATGCCTTATATGGAATATTAGTAGTTTTCGGGATAGCCGCTGGAATTGCCACTAATAGCGCACTGTCTTTAATGCTAGACCTAACGCTACCTGCGGTCGCAGGTACTTTTGTAGGAATATGGGGTCTTGCTCAAGCCTTATCAAGAGCTATGGGTAAATTATTAGGTGGTGGATTACTCGATATAGGCCGCTTTTTAGTAGGTCCAGAAGAAAACTTCGCTGCTTTTTCATTCGTTTTCACACTCGAGATAATTATTATGTTAATAGCAATAATTGTTTTAAGAAAAGTAAGTGTTAAGCAATTCAAGCAAGATACTGCAGAGCGCATGGAGACTCTTCTCATGGCAGATCTAGATTGATGCGTTAAAAGAGTAATTTCAAAGCAATAAGTCGAATATTATATGTAAAGTCAACAGCAAATAATGCTATCAAGTTTAAATATAGTCTAAAATAGATAAATCCACTTCTCCTTGAGCTCGCTTCCACTATGCAAGCTTCAAATAAGGCTAAAATCCAAACTTTGCTTGAAGAAATGGATGACAATAAAGAAATTACAATCAATAATTCAAATGCAACACTGAAAATAAATTTAAAATCTGAGAATATTGAACTATGGATAGAAACTTTGAAAAAATATTCAACTAACGGACCTTGCAACTTGTTGCTTGCTTGTGAAAGTGATAAGTGTGAAATTCATTCTACTCGATTGACTTGGGTAGTAGGTTCTGCGATAAGAAGTTATCAAGCACAAAGTACTTTGCACTCAAAAGAAATTCTAAGGATCCTAGGAATCCAGCCTTCTATTGTCGATTTAACAGCAATGCATTGTCCAGGGCTAGGTCTGGACATCCCCTGGGCCTTTTACCTCGAAAGGCATGGATGGTTGACTGCAACACCAATTATTAAACTAGACTAAAATTGTCCCCTTTGTTTTTCAAATTCGAATCACAGAGCCATCCCATCTAAGTTGAACAAATAAGCAATGAAACTTTGAATAAAAAACCAGGTTTTCTATTATTTCCTTACAAAAATTAGTCTGCTCCCAAAATCTCCAAAAGCCGATATAGCATTTGTATACCAATCGCATACATCAAACAAATATGTCCTTTATTCCGGAAAAAGCTCTTAGGTTTGGAGCTCAAGCTATCAATCAAAATCCAATCTCTTATGGGAAGACAAGAGTTTCAGGGCAAGGAAATCTAACCTATATAATGCATTGCAGAGCAGGGAGAATGCCAGGCCAAGAAGAGTTATTTACAATAAGCTCATTAAGTAAGCCTAGTATGGATTCATCATTAACATCAAACCAAGTTATAAGAGCATTTGAACGAGAAAGAATAAGTTTTAATCTTAAGACAAAAGGAAATAAGTACTCAAAAACCAATATGGATCTATTTACCCATGAAGAATTTAACCCTCATGATGATGAAACTCTTCTCTTAGCAATCAAGGCATCATATGCTCAAATATATGGAAACTTTAATGCCATGGAAAGTGAAAGACCGACTGATGCAGAACGGTTATTAAGGAATGGGGACATATCAATTAGAGAATTCATAAGAATTTTGGCAAAATCACAATTTTATCGTCAACATTATTATGAAAAAGTAACTCAATTACGAAGTATTGAACTTAACTTTAAACATATTTTAGGCAGGCCACCAATCAACCACTCTGAAGTGACTTTTCATATTGAACTGATATACAATCAAGGTTATGAAAGTCATATAGATTATCTTATAGATTCGGATGAGTACAATGAAGTATATGGTTGCCATATAGTTCCATATCAAAGATGTTGGGATTCGTGCTGTGGGATTTATACGTCAACTTTTAATAACAATGCTGCCTTAAGTAGAGGTTTTGCAATTAGTGACAATGCGCTACATACTAAAACAATTTTCCCAGGAGAAACTAATGGCAGAAGCCAACTTTTGAAGTCATTGGCAAAAGGGATTAGTGATAAAATCAAAATGCCATTATATTATCCTTAAGATAATTCAATATCTATAAAAAACTTTTAAAATAAATTCTGACATGGTTTTTCAACAAGAAGATATCCCTGCCCTAAAGGATCCATGAAAAAAGAAAGTTAACTCTAGACAATTAGCAGTCTCACAGTGAAGTTGCTTCAAGAACAACTTTGAGATGAACTAAAATTTATTGATTTCCCAATTCAGCAAACTTCAAAATCCATGTCTCTGCTTCGCCCCCCATCAAATGATCGTCCGGGTGATCAGTCTTCTCAAACCCCCTCTGGTAAAAAAATTCCTATGGCAATGTCCATGATGGTTGACTCTATGGTGCGTATGATCCAAAAAGCCAACAAAAATCAAACTGATCTAGATACAACAAAATCAACACAAGAGGGTCTAGATGAAGATTGAGCAATTCGTTGCTCAGAGTGAAGGGAATTGGCGATCAATGAGAAGTGGGCATTCACTTGCATTCAGACAATTTGAACAAGTCCTAAGTGAAATCAAAATCAAATGTTTAAAGCTTGACAACCCAGAAGTGACTGAACTAATTAAATTCAATCAAAGTCTAAAATACAAACCAGTCTCACCTTTTCGAATTGCTTGGGAAGCCGATAGCGATTGGGAACCAGAGGATCCTTCACAAATTAAATCAGGTTCATGTATTTTAATTCCATTTCCAATCACGTCTAACAAAGGAATAATTATAAGAAGTTCAGGATATATAGAAGCAGTAAAGTCATCATCAACCTATAGCTTTCTTTCAGATAACACTTTCATTTTAAGAACAAAATATCAACATTCAATTTCCGAAGAGAGAATTTGGTTCATATCAAAAAATGTAAGGTGTAGGTCATCAGTTGTCTATACAAGCGAAGGTACAGGCATCCTACAAACATCATTCGCCTCAGAAGTACGCCATTTAAGTAATAATGCATGAAGACAATTACACAGAGATTTTAAATTTTGGAAGGGTCCTAGCTGGCTATTATAGTAACAATGAACAATCTCAAAAGGAGCCTAGTCACTTTGCACATATCAACATATATTTCCAACCTTTGTTATGGTCAGTTTTAAAGGGTCCAGGCTTCTATTCAGAGCAAAGTTATAATTATTCTCCATGGTCACCATACAGGCAAACCTTACATAAGATTTCTATAAAGAAAGGAATTATTACAATGAAAAGTTATAAACTTGACAAGCCAGAAAGGATTGCAGGAGCAGGATTTCAACCCAATTTACTAAATCAAATTAAATGTGATTCCCTCGAGATTAAGAATGGATGTTCTATGTACTTTAAGAAAACAAAAGAAGATCTTTACGAGGGTGAGTTAGAGCCAGGTTGTAAATGTCTAATACCTAGAGGAGAGAAAATTACCTACTTAAATAGTAGGGTTATACTTGGGCAAAACAAATGGAGCAGCTTAGATCAAGGCTACGATATCCATGACAAAACCTTGATTTGGGGCTCCGAATATGGTTATTTGCACTTTAATAAAATAAAAGATTTGGGTAAGTATATAGATAAAGAATGGATAGGAGGGAAATAAAAGGCTGCACAAATTTAGCCTGATTCATAAAATCTACAAATCACTTCTGCTTTCCC
The DNA here is from genome assembly GCA_003216075.1 of Prochlorococcus sp. AG-409-B05. Taxonomy (GTDB): domain Bacteria; phylum Cyanobacteriota; class Cyanobacteriia; order PCC-6307; family Cyanobiaceae; genus AG-409-B05. The sequence goes on along the minus strand of QCJK01000009.1, from coordinate 14,895 downwards.
TCGAACAAATCTATGAGTATCCTTCTGACAATTTTGAACTTCTTTTAAAATCTTATCTCTATCCAGATCATTTTGATTGGTCAAAGATTGAATAGTAATTAGAGCTGCATAACGACATGCCCAAAAAGGAGTTTCCGTTTGATTTAACCATTTTGGAATATATTTTCGATTTTCTATCGGGTTAATAGTCATTAGAGTCAAAATAGCGGCTGGTCGAAACTTCATATAATCTGGCCAATATTGATCAAGACAAGATAATGCCAAAGCCTCGATTCTTTTAACCTGATTTTGATCCCAACCAGGTACAAGCCTGAACAAAATCATAAAAAAGTAAAGGGCTCCATAATCTTTTTCAGCTCTATCCCAATATTCCAATAAGATTTTCCAAAGAGTAATCGAGTCCCTTTTAATTAATTGTTTTAGCGCAAAATAACTTCTGTTAAAATCAGTCCCAAAAAATTCTTCCACCAACAAGCGATTACAGGAAATAGTATGAAAATTGGATTGTAGATCTAAATCACTAGGGTGGTCTATTATTAATAAATCTAGTATGTCATAAAGATGAATACTATTCAAAAAGCTAACTCCTTGAGGCCATAAGTGATTAATAGCGCGTAATTTAAAAGAAGGCGCAACTGGAGTCTTTAAAAGGGAAGGAATTAAAGAGATCTCATCCGCATCTATTATGTCTTGTATAGCACATTGTCTATCATTTTGATTAGGTAAATTCAAATATTTCTTTAGGCAGATTATTTCATCTGTAGGGCCACATAAGCTTGAATAAGCTGCAATAGCAGCACCCCTAACACCAGAAGGAAGTGTTTGATCTGTCAACATGGGTTTAATACTTTGAATCTCAGGGTAAGCTCTCATCTTGGCAAGACTTTGAATCAATACTCTTCTATTTTGCTCTTCATCATTAAGCAAAGATAAGATTTTTTTGTTTACAGTCAAGTCATTACAGCCAAGTTCAGCAAGTGCCCATGCCGCATTTTCTACAAGGTATGTATCACTACTTCCCAGGCATGTTTTAATAACAGGTAACGCATCATAAGAGTTCAGAATAGCTAGACTTTCTACTGCTTTTCTTTTAGCTATCAATAATGATTGTTCTGTCGAATCAGACTTAATCAATGTCAAAAGAGCCTGTTCAGTTTCAACACCTGGAAATTTTGATAGGTGATAAACAGCCTTATAATAATCACTTGAAAGTTTTAGTTGGTGAAATGGTGTAGAAAGAATTCTCAGTGCTTCTTCTTTAGTGATTTTCGGAAGATTATCAAAAGGACTAGCGTTCACTTAAAACAACAATGGATTAAATGGCTGAGTTATAAGCCACAATTATTATATCCTGATGCCACTAATATATCTGTTGAAATCCTAATCCCTCAAAAATCTAAATCAATCCTTTTCTTGATTTGAGAGATTTTGCAAGACAATAAAATAAAATTTTCTAATTATTGAGTTCAATCCCCTCTCCATTTCTCTAAAACGATTGCCAAGGACATGGAAAATCAAGTAAAGCTCAGTGAATTTGAAGCAACTGAACTGGCCAACAAACTAAAAGCACAACTTCAAATCGGAGACATCCCTAAACCTGACAAAATTGAATTAAGTCGGATGATTGCAGGTCTAGGTGATGAAAGAGGTCTAATAAGAAGAACGTTTACAGAAAGTCTCAGTCTCGTGGGCTTGCCTGCTGTTCCATCTCTCAGAGAGGCGTTGATTCATCACGCAAATGTAAGAGTAAGAAGGTCAGCAGCAAAAACACTCAAATTAATCGGGGACCCAACCTCTCTACCTGATTTACTGCATGCGTTAACAACTGATCCCGATCCAGTAGTCCAAGCCTCTTCAGCGGGAGCTATGGCCATTTTTGGAGAAAGCGCTGTGGAACTACTAATCAAAGTGTTGATTAGTCCCACAAGTACTGCAATGCAATGCGGATTAGCCAGTTGGGGGCTTTCCTTCATTGGTTCAGAGGCTCCCACAGCCCTTAGAAAAGCAGCCGAATCTGAGAATTCATCAGTTAGAGCTGCTGCAATTGCAGCTCTCGCAGATCAGATTCATTCCTTAAATGATGCTGCGGCAAGACAATTGCTAGTGAATGCACTAAAAGATCCTTCAACACAAGTACGGTCCGAAGCAACAAAATCAATTGGACAACTCAATGAGAACGAGTGGAAAGAAGAACTACTGATAAAAATGTTGTCTGACAAAAAGTCACAAGTCAGAATAAATGCCGCACTCTCCTTGATGAAATCAAACTCAATTGACGTCATCGATCATATGGTTGACAGGAAAACCATGGAAAATGATAAAGATGTGGTAAAAGTATTAGATCTAGCAATCAATCAATTACGCAAGCATAAGGGGTGGGGAGGGAAACATAGTTAAATAAACCTCATTTTAAAAATCTATCGATATAAATCTCTAAGGATTCCTTAGCTTTTGCAAGGATAAATTGGTCTGTATCTTTACAATTAATAATTGATTGCAAACAATCTCTTACCGAAGGATCATTCGTCTCACTTAATGCAGTTATTGCTGCTGATGACCGAAGCACATTTTTTCCTCTAGAAATTTGCAATAGTATGGGCAATCCTATTAGGCCTAATTGTCTGAGCAACATAACAACTATAAGAGTTACTTCTGGGGTTTCATCCCTGAGAGCTAAATCAATAACCTCTTGCAAATTTGTAGGGATTGAAATGAAATCATGACTTGAGGCAACTTTCACGAAAACCTTTAAAATACTAGTCTTAAGAATCCTATCCTCACTAGAAACAAATATTTTTGAAAGAGGAATTAATACACTTTCCCCAAAAAAACCTAAACCAATAATTGATTTCCTCCTAAGGGTTATATCTTTACTATTTAGATTATTCATTAAAGTCTTCATACCCTCTTCTGGCCAATACTCAACAAGGTCCAAAAAGGCTTTTTTATTTATATTCGGATTAGGGTGATCAACTTCAGAAATTAAATATTCAAGGCTAGGTATTTCCATTTACACTGGTTATCTATGTTCTAAAGGTATTCAATTAAATATTCAACTATATGTCTTTTAAGATAGTGCATTGATCAAGTAATCAAGTAATCCTTTGAATTCAGTCGTGGCTTGTTGGTCCATACCCCCAGGCATAGCTACTCGATCACGAATATATGTAAATGCTTCTATATAAGCAACGGTTGGCAAACGTTGGATTCTAATTACTTCTCTCATCCCCGCGATTCCCCACTCATCAAGAGGACCTGTCCCTCCTGTTACCAAACAATAGTTAATTAGGCGCAAATAATGATTTATGTCACGTGCACACTTGTCTTTGTTCGCTTGATCATAAGAACCACTGTTGTATATAGCATCTACAGCATCTGATGTGATTTGCTGAATAGAAGCAGCTAGTTTTTCAGCTGCTTCCATTCGCGCTGGAGCACGATCAAAAGAGCCTTTGACAGCTTCTATATCACTAAGGCTTGGGAAGCGACCAGCTGCGTCAGCTGCTGCCACTACTGTTGTAACTGCGGATTTCATTAAATTCTCCCTTTAATTGAGTTTAAGCAGTGACATTAGAAAACAAATAATTGATTCAGCTAATTGCACTGATCACACGATCAAAATAAGATGCCGCTTCAGAAGCTATCTCCTTGCATTGGGCGCCTGATCCAGAGTTAATTCCATCAAACATCTTCCTGCCAGTATTGGTTTCAGTCATAATTGCGACTGAGGCGATTTTCATGATCTCAACTGCTCTTACAGCATTGGAAATTGGAACCCCTAGTGCCATATAGGTTTCTTTTAATCCATTGAGACAGCGATCATCCAGTACAGATGGATCACCCGCAAGAAGCGCATAACTAACGTAACGCAAAATAATTTCTCCATCTCGAAGGCAAGCTGCCATACGACGAGTTGGATAACAATGGCCTCCAGGCTGAGTCATGCCAGTGTTTTCGCAAACCATCCCTGCAATAGCATCAGCAGCTATACATGAGACATTTTGAGTAATCGCTAATGTTGCATCAATACGTTTATTGGCATCAGAGACATATTTGCGAAGTGCAACCAAGTCACCGCTGCCTATTGGAGCGCCTTTTGCGTCAGCACTAACTACAACACGGGAAAATGCGTCAAGCATTGGGGAGTCAGACAGTCCTAAATAAAACTATGTGATGGATGTGCTTCTGATCCGTAAGGGAAGACACCAGGGTCCAACCTAAGTCTTGATAATTAAAGCTTCCCAAAACTAAGTTGACTCCGCAACGGTTCGTAACTGAAACCTGGGCTGGGCCAAATTCTTACCTAGCTCTTACGGCTCCTAGAACGAGAGCTAAAACCTGCAGCAGATCATGCCCAAAAGCATTTCCAGATAAACCTAAGTGCTAATGAATTCAAAGCAAATGTCCTAGAGAGCAGGAAAAATATCAAGTTTATTTTGTGTAGGTCAACTGACTATCTATGCATACTATTGATAAGGGATTTTCGGAATTCATGTCTCAAGCCACAAGACAAGAACTGCAAGAGTCAATTAATGAGCTGACTGCCTATCGAGATCGACTGCATAAGGAAGTGATCAATATTGGCAAGAAATTGAAACTACATCCCAAGAATATAGAGTCGACAGTGCAAAACCATGAGGAGTTAGCCAACCTTGAGAGGGTCCTCAAAAAACTTCACTCACAGCTTGCTGCAGATGGAAATAATTAGAAATCCTCAATAAAATTTCCAATTCTAAATAGCTATCGATTCACCTCAGTTCCTAAAACCAAGGTTAAAGACTCAATATCCCTTGATTCAGAGGGAAGGCGTTAATAGTTCTTCAAGCCTCCCAAACCTCATACTTAGTCTCTACAAAACCACCCTAACCTCAATCAAAAGGGTCCATTTTCATTTAGCAATGCTTTCATATCGCCTCTGAGATAAGACTTTTCAGCAACACTTGATGATGATTTTACAAACCCATAAAGTATTGAAACCTTTCCCAATGGGGAATCTTGCCTCACTAATCTCAAGGGGCGGCTGAAATGCTGGCTCCCTTACGAGGCATTGTTCTCAATTGGGCCATAAGGTCGGTACATCTTCAAGCGCTTTGGCTTGGCTGCTGTTTCTTGGATCCGCAGCGAAACGATCTCTGAGTTAAGGCGACTTCTCGCCTATCTCCCTAAAAGACGTTTCCGCACATTATTAATATTGATACCGATCTCGATGCTCCCTGGCATCATTGATCTGGCATCAATTGCGGTTGTGGGCCGCCTCATGGGTGCACTGGTTGGGACAAAACTGGTCAACCTTTTCCCTGGGCCCAGAATCTTTTCTGGTGATGGCGTAGATCAAAGCCTATGGCTTATTGGCATTTTTATAATTCTGGCTTGGCTTGCTTCAGCAACTAAGATCTCATTGAGATTTGTTCAATATAGACTTACTGCACAAGTTTGGGGAGATATATCTAGTCTATTACATTCTAAACTTCTTTTACAAAATTATTCATATCATTTAGATCAAGGAAGGAGTAAGTTTTCAGCTCTTTTATTGAGCAATGCAAGAAGAGTAGCAGAATCTACTGTCATACCATTTCTCTTAATGCTAAGTGCAATACCATCTGTACTTTTTCTTTCTTTAGGTATTGTTTTTATTGGTAAATTACTATCTGTTGGCTTGATTATATCTTTGGTTATTGCCTATCTCACAATATCTCTTATCGCAACACCCTATTTAAGGCATTCGGCAAAAGGTAGGCTCCGTAATGAACAAAAATCATCTGGCTTACTTCTTGAAACCCTTGGTGCATTTTCTGATATTGAACTAAGTCAAACTCAACCATATTTCAACCATAAATTTAACACCACCATAAGATCAACACAGCGCTACATATGGGTTAGTGAGCTTTTACCAGAAATACCTAGGATTCTTATAGAGCCATTCGGAATTTCAATGATTTTTGCAGTAGGTGCTCTACCTGCTCTAATTAGTGGTGATCCTGAAAGAATTAGAGGCATCGTTCCTTTTCTAGCAACTGTTGCAGTAGCAGCACTAAGACTTACTCCACCATTGCAAGATATTTTTAGATCAATTACTCAACTGCGCGGTGGGTTGCCTCATGTCAGTGAGCTTTTAGAAGTACTCAAATTATCATCTTTAAAACCGACGCTCGCTTCAAATGGAGTCCCTAGTCCAGAAGGTATTTCTCCAAGGCATACAATTAGCCTGAAAGGAGTTAGTTATAGATATCATTCAGAGGCACCCTGGATAGTTGATAATCTAAATTTAAATATACCAGTTGGTGCAAGGTTGGCTTTAGTAGGACGAACTGGAAGTGGCAAATCAACTACTGCTAATCTTCTATTAGGTCTACTTCATCCACAAAAAGGCAACTTAGAACTTGATGGAGTTGCTGTTACTCCACTAGATTTACCTGCATGGCAAGTTAATTGCGCACATGTCCCACAGTCAATAAACCTTTTAAATGCGAATGTAATAGAGAATATTGCATTTGGCGTGGAAGAAGAACTTGTCGAGCCTGACAGGATTTGGGATGCACTTGAATCAGCTCAATTGGCAGATTTCGTTAGTGAACTGCCCTATGGTCTATATACACCATTTGGTGAAAATGGTGTTCAATTATCAGGAGGACAAAGACAACGACTTGGCCTGGCTAGGGCATTTTATAGAGATGCAAAATTTCTTGTCTTGGATGAAGCTACTAGTGCTCTAGATAATCGAACAGAACTTGACTTAATAGAAGCTCTTCAGGTGCTAGGTAGAAGATGTACAACTTTGGTGATCGCTCACAGAATTAGCACTATTAAACGTTGTGATTGTATTTACGAATTTGAAGATTGCGGCATAAAAGCTTATGGAAGATTTGATGAACTAATTGAATCATCTAAAACCTTTCGAGATCTTGCAGCCCTTGAGCGCTCTGCCTCAGATTAAAAAATTACAATGTTTTTATATCTGAAGGTTATTTATCTGCACAAATTATATACTATGATTTAAATCTGTAGTGATATATTTTCTCTATACAAGTCAAAGCAAATAGGAAACTAATTGAAATGAAAAAACCACCAAACATAAAGATATTAGTAATACTTCCATAAATTAGCCAACTTGAAAAGAATATTGAAATGGCAATGTTCAAAACCCTTGACGACCTAGAAGCAAATAGAATCAAAATAGAAGCTATTAAAAATGGAACAATAAAACAACCAAAATATGAAAAGTCTCTAATAAACTCTCCCGCCATCGTATAATTATTAAATCCCCAAATCTGACTTCTTTCTATTGAATGAATTGCAGATCTTTCCAGAGGAAAATTAAATCTTGAGGCAAGGTTAAAGATCGGCAGAAAAGTTCTTTGGCCAATAAAATTAGGCTCTGGAAGTCTATTCAGAAGTTCGGTCAAAGTGTTTAGATAAGAAAAACAATATCTAATGACTCCCTGGAAAACTTCGTATAATTCAGGAATGGTTTGAGAACCATCTCGTAAGACTTTAGGAAGTTGCGTAAAAATAGAAATAAACACTACACCCAAGCCCATTGCCAAAGGGCTCCTTTTATTCGCTCTCCAGTCCCAAAATGCAACGGACAAAAAAGCAAAAACCACAAAAACCATACCAGCTCTTCCTGATGTCTGAAGGTCATTTAAAAATATACTTAGAACTGATATAGCTAAAAGAATCAAACACCGAGTAGATCTCGAATATCTATAACAACCAAAAGCCAAACAAAATGATGCAAAACACAGCCCGTTTGGATAACTCAGCCAAATAGGAACAAGACTATTCATTCCTATAGAAGCATCTCTAAGCAAAGAAAAGAATTCTGCAACATTTCCTGCACTATCAACAAAGTTAAATATATATATCCATGTAATTAATTGGAGTAGGAATATTAGCGGTATCAGTCTAGAAACTAATAGAAAAATGAAACTAGCGCTTATAGAAGCAATTGGATCATGTTCATTCGCCGGCGGATCAAAAAAAAGTGGCTTATCTCGATGCAAGTAAAGGGCTGAAGAAGCCCCTAAATATGGCAACAAGAATATAACAAGCCCTTTGATTGAAATTGTACCTGGAACAAACACATAAAAATTGTATAAGTAACAACAAAAGGCGTAAAGAAAAAAAATCAAGACTGGCAGCTTCCAATCCAGTGCTAAGACAGGGTGGGTGCTTCTACGCAAAACAGTAGGGTTTACTATCCAAATAATAGCAACTCTACATCTCAACTCTATATATTAAAAAAATATCAATACAATCAAATTTCATTATTAAAACCTACCAATAATCACTCAATCATGAATTCATCGCGTAAAGATATAACACTAACGCGCTATATCTTTCAAAACTATTTCAACTTTCTTGGCAGCTTTTGCCCAAGTAAAACTTTTTATACGTTCCTTGCCATTGTTAACGAGATTTCTTGTTAACGCTCTATCAATAATGACCTGTCTCATTGCATCCGCAATAGTTACAGGGTCTTTAGGGTTAATCATTAGACCAGCATCTGCAACTACTTCTGGTATCGCCCCACTATCCGATGCAATGACTGGGGTATTACATGCCATGGCTTCCAATGCAGGCAAACCAAACCCTTCCCATAGACTTGCGATTATCAAAGCCTGGCATCTATTCAACAATTCCAATCTTTCTTGATCTGTAGCCCAAGGAATCCATTTACACCGATTAGAAATCCCAAGCTCAAAAGCGATCCTCTTCAAATTTGGCGTATATCTTCGATCTTCAGGACCTACAAACCATAATTGAATAGTAGTTTCCTTAAGTAATGAAAACGCATACAAAACTCTAGCAATATTTTTATGTGGGTCATGGCGACCTAAAACCAAAAAATATCCTTCTCTTGAACATTCCATTGGGTAAAGATTCTTAGGGTTAAAACCTAATGGAATTGTTATCAACTTCTTCACTGGAATGCCTAAACGACTATGTAACTCTCTTGCCGTCGCATCTGAATTACATAGAACACGAACCGCCCTATGTAGAACTAGTGGCACATAAGTCAAATGATAAGCCAAAAGAGGAGTTGGCTGCGGGTGCCGCAATGGCAAAAGATCATGAGCTAAAACGACAGAGCGCACTCCTCTAAATAAAGGAGCTTCTGGTACTGGAGAAAGCAATAATTGTGCACCTGTTTGCTTAAGCAAACTTGGAATCCTTTGTTGCGTCCAAAAAAGACGACGAACATGGCCTCTATTGCCAAATTCGGGCATTACATTTGATGGTATAGGAATACTCCCAAGACGTGATCCTCCAAGTGGATCTAATAGTTGGACTAAATCAGGGTCCAGTGAATCAATCAAATCACGAGCAACTACACCAATACCTGTAGGCTTAGTACCTAAACAAGTGCCATTAAAAAGAGCTAGAGGCACTGAAGTAATCACGCAATAGGGTTACAAAAAGCGTCAAAACAACCTTGCAAGACAGCAAAGCTACGACTAGGAAACAAAGGTAATTTTACTAAAGCATTAATTATCAACCGTATAGTTCTTAAGAGAAGAACTAATCCAGGTCGATGTCTTTGCAAAAAGCGAATATAACTGCAGCTTGATAAGCGTAGTCGTCTTGTATAAGGTGTTTCACTTCCAAAACCACGACTATGAGAGATTGCGATTGAAGGAAGCCAAAAAATTTGTACCCCTAAATGACCTAATCTTAGACAAAGATCAACATCTTCGTAATACAACGGCATAGAAGCGTCAAATCGCGGTTCGATTTCATGAGCAGTTGGTTTAAAAATCATGCTGCATCCACTAATCCAATCAACAAGCACGGGGTTCTTATTAAACTTTTGAAAGATGCTTTTGGTAACTTTCCTGCGACGAAAATCCAAACCAGGATCAATCCATCCTGCACTCTTTTCAAGATTCCCATTAATGTCGTTAACGACAGTCCCGACAAGAGCTTGATCAGATAAAGCACCTAATTCTTTCACTAGCTTTTCAAAGATATCTATTTCAGGTAGAGCTGTATCTGGATTTAACAACCAAACCCATCCCTTCCAACCTAAGCGATGTAATTCATCCAACCCACGATTACAACCACGAGCAAATCCATCACCCTCTTCACCAGAAATGACGCTAACAGGACATTTCGTGGTCAGCATTAATGGCCTAGCGCTACTAGGGCTATTGTTTACCACCAGCCATTGTTTTGGCTGACAAGTCTGACGTGACAAGTCTTGTGATAATTCTCTCAGAGCTTTATGAGAGTGATAAGCCACTGAAAGTATCGCTATTTCATTTTTCTCAATGCTCACGAACTAGAATTGTTCAAAGTTCAATTTTTAACAGGATATTTTCAGCCTAAGACTCAATATCGAATTTTCTTTGCAGGGTGTATTAAGCCCCATGCCAAAAACAGTAACTTCAGTAAGGCTTCCGAAAAATTTGCAGACATTTCTGTTATTGGTTATATCCTGCGTCGATGAGTTTTCTCGCAGGCCTAAATGACGCCCAAACAAGGGCAGTAGACCATCACACGGGCCCATTACTCGTGGTGGCTGGTGCTGGCAGTGGAAAAACGAAAGCGCTTACTCACCGGATTGCCCATTTAATAGGGAAGTATGGAACGGATCCGCATCAGATTTTGGCAGTGACCTTTACCAATAAAGCTGCAAGAGAGATGAAAGATAGATTAGAATTACTATTAGTTCAATTATTGGCTCAAAAACAGTTAGGTCAATCTTGGAATACTTTAAATCCATCTCACCAAGGACAACTCCGAAATCGCATTTATCAGGAGATAACAAAAGACCTCTGGATTGGCACTTTCCACTCTCTTTTTGCGCGCTTACTTAGATACGATATAGACAAGTTTAAGGATGAAGAAGGATTAAAATGGACTCGCCAATTTTCAATTTATGACGAAACCGATTCGAAAAATTTAGTCAAGGAAATTGTCACTCAAGAACTACAACTAGATCCTAAAAGATTTGAGCCAAAGAAACTGCGTTGGGCAATAAGTAATGCAAAGAATCAAGGTTTATTGCCACCCGATGTTGAACAGGCATCTGAAGGCAATCAAAACAAACTCCTTGCTGAAGTATATCAGCGTTATAGGAAAGCCTTGGCTGCAAATAACGCACTTGATTTTGATGACCTACTACTCCTTCCTGTACAGTTACTTAAACAAAATCAAGATGTCAGAAGCTATTGGCATAATCGTTTTAAGCACCTTCTTGTTGATGAATTTCAAGATACAAATCGTACCCAATATGAATTAATAAAATTATTAGTAACCAATGGAGATGAGCCAAGAAAATATAGCAATTGGGAGGATCGTTCAGTTTTTGTCGTAGGAGATGCTGATCAAAGTATATATAGCTTTCGCGCAGCAGACTTCACCATCTTGATGGGTTTCCAAGATGATTTTGGAGAAAACTTGCAAAAAAAAGCTAGCAACACAATGGTTAAGCTTGAAGAGAATTATCGCTCAACATCGACTATTCTAGAAGCCGCAAACTCTCTTATCGAAAATAATACTGAAAGGATAGACAAAATATTGCGAGCGACCCGTGGATCTGGCGAATTAATCAAACTAACTAGATGTGATGATGAAATTGCCGAAGCCGAAGAAATAGTGCATAGAATTCGTATCTTAAAATCTACTAGTTTAGAAATAAATTGGGGAGATATTGCAGTCTTATATCGTACTAATGCACAATCAAGAGCGATAGAAGAATCTCTAGTGCGCTGGAGTATTCCCTATATTGTTGTTGGCGGTTTACGTTTTTATGACCGAAGAGAAATTAAGGATATCCTAGCCTATTTAAGACTACTAATTAATCCAGCTGATAGCGTTAGTCTTCTAAGAGTAATTAATGTACCAAAACGAGGAATTGGGAAAACAACTATTCAACGGCTTACTGATGCAGCAAGTCAATTAGCTATACCACTTTGGGACGTAATCAGTGACTCAGATGCTGTCCGTTCACTAGGTGGCAGATCTGCGAAAGGAATCTTACAATTCTATGAGTTAATTGAGAGTTTAAGAAACAAAGTAGAGACATCCAATCCATCAGAATTGACACAACTAGTAATTGAAAAGAGTGGTTACTTAAGTGAGCTGATTACGGAAGGAACTGATGAAGCTGATGAGCGTCGACGCAATCTTCAAGAACTTATCAATGCCGCACTTCAATACGAAGAAGAATCTGAAGCGTCTGACCTTGAAAGTTTTCTCGCATCTGCCGCGCTAGCAAGCGATGCTGACAACAAACAAACAAACTCAGACAAAGTTACATTAATGACCTTCCACAGCAGTAAAGGACTTGAATTCCCAGTTGTATTCCTTGCTGGCATGGAACAAGGACTATTCCCAAGTTATCGGTCCTTAAGTAATCCAGCCTCACTCGAAGAAGAAAGAAGACTTTGTTATGTAGGACTTACAAGAGCAAAAGAACGCCTCTTCCTCACACATGCAAGTGAGCGAAGAATGTGGGGTGGAATAAGAGAGCCTGCCATTCCTTCATTATTTCTATCGGAAATTCCTACAGAGTTATTGCAAGGAGATATACCTCATACAGGTGGAATATCTATTAGACGAAACAATAATCTTGAACGTCTTACCCGAATAGACCGAGAAGAACAAGAAGAACTAAATAATCCAACTCTAAGAGGAGCAAGTAATGCAATAAGAAGGCGTCACAATAATCGGCCAGGCATTAGTAAAAGTTGGTCTGTTGGAGATCAGGTCATGCATGTTAATTTCGGGAAAGGAGAAATTACTCATACTTTTGGAAGCGGAAATAAAATGACAATTGCAGTTAAATTCAATGGAATGGGACCCAAAATTCTTGACCCTCGTCTAGCACCAATCAAGCCAATAGAGAACGAAAACCAATAAACTTATTCCAATGATCATTGGCAACCGATGAGCAACCTCGAATGAAGAAATTAATCAAGGAAAATAATAAACTTGATTGGCACAATTTGCCAATAGAAGTCATTATGTTGATCAAAGATGTTGCAAGTGAAATCGGCATTGATCGTCTCGCAATAGTAGGAGGAGCAGTTAGAGATGGACTCTTAAGGCAAACTCAAAATTACAAATCAAAAAAACAAAATGATATAGATCTTGTCTTACAGGGATCAGCAATAAAATTAGCTGAGACTTTACAAAGGAGACTAGGATTAGACCGACTACCACAATTACGTCTGCACAATGAGTACAACACTGCAGAGATAAGCCTTGATGGTTATCTTATAGATTTAGCAAGTGCAAGAGTTGAAACATACTTTGCTCTTGGCGAAAATCCTCATGTTCAACCTGCCAAGCTAGAAGAAGACTTGGCACGAAGAGACTTCACAGTTAATTCAATCGCACTAGACTTGACAAGTAGTTGTGTGTTAGATCCATTTAATGGAAGAAATGCACTTACCAACCGCCAACTTGAATTCATACATTCAAATAGTGTGGCAGAAGATCCCACACGAATAATTAGGGGGGCACGTTATGCCTCTAGGCTCAACTTTGAATTGTCAAAAACTTCTCTTCAGCAAGTAAGAGATACATTGAAAAATTGGCCTTGGAGCTGGAAACATGGAGAGCCGAGTGAAAAGGCTCCATCAGCTCTTTCCACAAGACTTAGACAGGAATTGGAACTCCTGATTAAGAAAGAACAATGGGAAGTAGGATTAACTCTTCTCCAAAGATGGGGAGCTCTTCTATTACTTGATCAAGGCCTGCAATCAGACAAAACTTGGAACCGCAGGTTGAAATGGGCAACTCGATTAGGAGTAGACCCACTCACAGCATTCATTGCAGGCGCAACAGATTCACTTGCCCTTGCTAAAAGGCTTAGACTTCCTTTGCATCAACAAAAACTACTTTCGGAAAGTCTGGATCTGAAAAAGTTTATTTCTTTGAGAAATAGATTAGATAAAGATGAAAAATGGCTGCCATCCAAATGGGTTCATGAACTTGAAATTGCAGCTAGTTTTCATCCAGAATCAGTAGCACTTACAATCAGCTTAGGTATTCCAAAATGGAAAGAATTACTCAGATGGTGGGGACGATGGAGAATGATTGAATCTCCTATATCAGCCAAAGAGCTTATAAAAAATGGATGGCAAGAGGGACCCGAACTTGGAACTGAATTAAACAGACTAAGGCTTGAGAAAATTGACAAAGAATACCATTAATAGATATTAACTAGAAGCAAAATTTGCTCACTATAAAATAATTAAATGGTATCAACCAATCCTATTTTATGCCAAGCTCCCTGAGCAAGTAATTTAGAAGCTGCCTTGGGAGAACAAGAAACCAATAAAGGTCCACAAGTTTGTGGGTCAACTATAAGCTCTAATATTTTTAGATATTCAGTACTGTCCATTGGTATTTGTCCTAATATAAGTTCTACTTGAGGATATGAATGATCATGCAATTCTAAAAATTGCAATGCTCTTTTGTTCTCAGCACTTAAAGTGCTACAAAAACCAGCCTCAAAAAGCTCTAAAGCCCCTTCTAAAATAGGGATATTCTCGACTTCCAATTTAATTCTTAATCTATTTCCACCATTATTACTAACCCTAGAATTACTTGCATCTAGCATCTCACCAATATGCCCTAAAAGCCCAAAACCAGTTACATCAGTGCAAGCATTGATTGTTTCATTGCTGTTACTATTTTCGTTTATTAACAGAAGTGATTTAAGCAAAGGATGTTGACTTTGAATCAATTGTTGGATAACAGCATCTTGATACTTTGGTCTAACCTTACCTTCCATGGCAGCCGCAAATATTACTCCCGTTCCTAAGCTTCTACTCAAAAGAAGTATATCTCCTCCTTGAAGTCCATCTTTTTTCCAATGAGACTGATTAGGCTTCAAAAAACCATTAACACTAAGTGAAATTTGAATTCCAAGACTACTTG
>QCJK01000008.1 GCA_003216075.1 Prochlorococcus sp. AG-409-B05 | reverse complement strand
AGTGATTTTTGAAAGGCATCGATTGCTTCTAAATAGTTCCCATTCTTATGTTCTTCTATCGCTAAAGCAAAGAAAGTCTTATCAGCGCTAGGTTCTGCCACCAATCAATAATTTGTCTGAGGGGTAACAATAATAACGTTAAAGGCTAAAGTGCCCATTTCATGCCTGAAACTGAATCCATCAATATTAGATAGGTTTGTTTTTTTAAACTGTCTCCTTTCGATTGCTTGGCATAAATCTTTGATGAAATGACTTAAGAAGTAATATCTACCTGAAGAATATTTGACTAAACTAATGGAATCTTTAGATCGAATGAAAGGAATTATCTATCCTTAAGTCAAATGAAAGCAGTATTGATTCTATTCTTTTTAGGCCCCCTACCAGTTAGAGGAGAGGAGAGAAATTACTGTAATAAGAGTTAGCGGATGCAGGCATGATTTCCTCTATTATATTATCCCTAAGTTGATTAATAATCAATTTGTCCATTTTGTTCTTGTAAATTTCCATAATAAAAACTATAAATTATTTTATTCAAACTTAAGTATAACGCTCTTCTTTTATACTTGTTTTAGGAACCCTATGAGACCCAAGAAAGGTAAAGATTTTGGTTTGAATTTAATTTCAATCTATCTATGCTAGATCCTTTGTATGCTTTATTATTTTATAAACTTCAAAGAGCTTCAATATAACGATAACGCAATTCATTAGTGATTATTAAGAAGTACCATTATTTTTCATGAAAAAACACACCTGTGAAATTACATCCAGAATCAGTTTGTCACCATTAGGATCTTTCCATTCTGAATTCTTGTTCTCAAACTCATTAAATTCTTTTGTGCCTACGGCAACATCCCTGAAGGTATTTTTGGGGCAGTCAATATCCATAGTGTAAAGAATATCTTGTGTGATTTCACTTGTGCCTTTAGGAATAAATTTGCTGAAAACTCTTAAAGATCCATCTTTATTTTTCTGAACGCTATTTTTGTCCCAAAACTGCTTTCCAAATTGACTTTTTGGTACAGCAATCCATTCGTGGGATAAGGCATCTATTCTTAGAGGACAAAAAATAACTAAGATTGCAAAAAATGCAACAACATTCCTAATGTAGTTTTGTTTCATTGCAGGGAAATGATATTCTTTAAGTAAATCCTACTTAAGCAGAAGGCTAGAACTATCTAAGCATTCTCTTAGATAGTTCTATTAGAAATCTTCATCAACAAAAGCGGGAGTGTTGTTGCTCCTAAAATCAATTCTTATAGAAGTAGAGGATGCTGCATGTCGATAGAATCGATGGTTGCTATTTCTCTGGACAGGTTTGTTGTGCCTAGCAGGTACTTTGTCTATGAGAGCTGGTTATTATTGAAAGCTTTTTAAGCTGCATCGTTATTGATTTGGTGTTCAACGAGTTCCCACCCGTTATTCAGTAATTCATTCCACGTTTCCACTGCATCTTCAAGTTTCAACGTCCTAGAGTTTTTGATGCTAGTTGGTATGCCTTCGGAAGTGGAGTTCCAGAGTTGGGTGATGACCTTTGGCATTTTCATGAGGGACTTTGCATCCCTAATGAAAAACATTACCCTCTTCCTTCTTGGGTGGACTAACCATCCAGTGGAGGCTGGCAATGCTCTTCTATAATCAGCAGTCATGACTCAATCAATTCACGGTATCAAAAAGCACCTTGCTCATTGGTAAATGCAGGTGATGAGGGGCAGAACTCGCCTCGAGAACGAGTGACTGCTAGTACAAGTATACTATGTTAGCTTTGTTCGTCAAGTGAGTCTTCAGGATTAAAGGGGGAGTATTTGTATCCGCCCTTGACATTAAATGCTTATTTTTAGAACGTTCGAACTCTGATGCCTGATTTGGGCTAGATAGCTAGGACCAAGATTCAAAGAAGATATAAACACCTTTTTTAAGGTATTAAGAAAGGCTCCCTTTGTTATGGGGACAAATGGGTGCCTTTCTCTATATGTCAGGACTGATGATTTGTATGATTAGTGCCCTGACAATTTCTTTTCTAGACATGGATTGATCAGCTAGTCATTGGGTAAAAATGCCCGATTTAACCTCCATTGCAAAAGCGAACTGAATATGCAGCACCTTTACCGCTTTCTCTCACTTCTTGCACGCATTCTGCAAAGACTTTTGCCTCGTTCTTGACTGAGCAAAAACCAAGAGCAATAGCTGCAAGAGACACTGCAGAGATGACTCTTGTACCAAGTGTGGTTAGACCAAAACCAAGCATGAGGACTTTGTTGCGCCTACAACTCTTCTTGTCCTTTTTTGCTTTTTTGCTTTCTTTGTTCATTTTGATTAAGGAGAATCTAATTTAAGCCTATGAAAAATTTTTGATCTTTGTGACGGAGAGATGGCAGAGAAAACCGAAAAGAATTGCATGATTACGCAAGAACCTCTAATAATCTTAATTATTGCTTGCTTTTTTTATCGCTTAAAAAGTTTAATTAGCTGCTCTCTTGATGAGTAAATCATTTAATAAGCTGACTGGCTATCACAAAGTATTGATTTAATCCAATAGAGTTGGCCTACTTATTCCCATTATTAGGAGAATCTCAACCCCTAAGCCTCTCAAGGTATTTATAAGGGATTTATCATTGCCATGCAAATTGTGATTATATTTTCACTTAAAGAAAAACTAATGCCATGATGGCAATACAAATGATATAACTTAAATAGAAGAATTTAAATTATGAATGACTTTGATAGGGTCCTCTAGGAACTTATCTGTAGGAAGAATGAAACATTTATCGTTGTTAAATATTACAAATGTCAAGGGATGAATTTGAAGGCTGCTTTCATTTTCAAAAGATGGAAAAACTAATCTATTTAGAGTTTTTCTTTTCAGTAAGCTATAGTTTATAGATTCGTCTCTTTCAAGGAATTTTTTTTCTATACATTTCTCGAAGGCATGATTAATTGCATCGCTACTTAAGTTGTAAGATCGGAGGTCACTTCGATCTTTGGAATCGTTAAGTCTTGAGTATTGAACAATATTTGGCAATAAAGATGCGCTTAAAAAGGATGATTTAATTTTTGAGATAGTAACATTGTCTGCTATATCAATAAAATCAATGTTATTTATTGATTTAGACTCTAAGTTTTGCTCCTTTGTAGAATAGTTTAGTTTGTTTCCATTTAATCCATAGTCAAAGATATACTTGTACATACAATTATTGAGTCTAATATAATTATCGTCAATCAGTTTAAGAAGATCTGTCTCTGAGATGCCATCTATTGCAAGATGCTTGATGTCTGATAGTAGTCTTTGTTTGGGATCTCTTACGGTTGTAAAAATCCTGGGTGGCTTGTTGATTGATTTACTTATATGCTCATTTAGAGCACTCCATGATGCACCATGAGGTACTAAAAAGATACTTTTTAATTTTCTGCAAGAATTTGGAGATATAAGTTTAGTTAAAGCTTTGACTTGTGTATTTGACTCTAAGTTGCCTGTAAAAAGATATTGATTACTCTTAATTAAATTAGACGATTTATTATTCATGTCAATCAAGATCTTTTTGACTTGGTTTAAAGGTCTTTCAAATGAGGTGCCTCCACATTTTGGAATATGTAAGTAAAGTAAATAATTCCAAGACTCCAGTGATGATATATCATTTATTTTGCATGATGGATGAAATTCACAATCAATAGAAGCACATATGCTCTTAACTTGATTTAACTGTTGCTTATAAAGTTTTACATAAATGCCTCCATTCCCAAGAAAGGGGTCTATGCTGCAAATAGGCTTTATATGTGAGAAATAGACCCCCCAAGAACGAAGTGAAGATAAATTATTGCCTGATTTATTATATACATTGGCAAGAGCTGAGTAGAGGATATCAATTTCATGATTTGAATATGTTGTATTGAGTTCAAGTGCTTTGCGGTGAGCATGAATTGCTTTTTGATATTCTTTTGTATTATTTAATGCCCATCCAAGACTATAATAAGATTTCCAGTCCTTGTGCAGATTAAGTGACTTGTGCAAAGCGTCAATTGCTAGCGAAAATTGATTTTTATTGAATAAGGCCCATCCAAGACCTTGGTAGGCCATCCAATTTTGATGAATAGCAATTGATTTGTTAAATGCATCGATTGCTTTATCTGCTTTATATAGTCTTAATTGTGCGAACCCAAGTCCTCTGTATGAATCCCAATCTTCTTTAAGATCAATTGATTTCTGGAAGGTATCAATTGCCTTTAAATATTGGTTTCTATTCAGTAGGGTCCAACCAAGATTATTCCAGCATTGCCAGTTTTTTTTCAGCACAACTGATTTGTTCAATACATCGATTACTCTTTGATAGTCCCCGCGTTCACAATATGTTTTCGCCAGGGTAAAAAAATCAGAAGCTGACGTAAGTCTAGGAATCAAGGCTTATCACCCATAAGTATGCAAGAGATACAATGCGTCGATGCATTAAAACAAGCCTCAAAAAAAGATGCGAAGCTCGTCTGCACAAGCATGGCACATTTTTAGCAAAGAAAACAGAATGGTTTAATCTCTATTGCGCTTCTCTATAGTATTTTCCTGGGAGATTGATACAGTCTAGTTAATAGGAGAATGCCATACCTTGAAAATTAATTGAAATCACCTCCTTTGCCCCTCTATGCTCCAATAAGCTTGCCGCATGCTCAATATCTTTTAGAAGTTTCTCATAGATCGATTCATTTGATACTACTGAAAAAATCCACACATTTATTCTAAAGTTAGGTTTCAAAGGACCTTCTTGAAACCAGTAATTCCTTTAATTATATAATAAGCTCTTAAAACTTTCTTTGATTATACTATTATGGTTTACGAATTAAATTGCAAAGGGAAATTCCTGCATTTTTTTGTTTCAATTTCACCAACATGGAAGTATCAGTAGATGATTAAATCATTATACTTTCTCTTGTGAATTTGGCAATGTTCAGTTATGATCTGTATTACTAAAAGCAAATGACTGCGCATGACGGGTAATTTATGCTAACTACCAATAAAACATATAGCATTCTTATTAGGAAAAGATTTTAGTTCAATGAAAATCATTTCTTTTGGTGGGCTATTTCATGATTTCAATGTAAGTTATTTTGACACTTCAGAACCTCAAGACATTTTATCTCTTGAGGAGGAAAGGTTTAGTCGACAGAAAATGGCTAGAATGTCATCTTTTGTAAGTATTTATGACTCTAAAGCGCTAAGGTTTATTCTTAAATCAAAGTCATTAGAATTAGATGATGTCGATATAATCATTGTATCAGACCAAAATTGTGATCAACTCATAAAACTATTGCCTAATAGCGTTATTGAAAAAGTAGTTAAGATTGGACATCATCTGTCACACGTAGGAAATTTACTTGCCTTTTTGCCTGGTGAATTAAGGAAAGCCTATTTTTTTATTTTTGACGGTTATGGAGATGGCTTATCTGCGATTACAGGAATATATAATAATGGAAATTATGAAATACTATCTGAGGCGAGCCAAAAAGATTCTTTAGGCTTAATCTATACAGCTGCTACCAATCATCTTGGCTTTGGTTCATTTGGTAATGAAGGGAAGATGCAAGGACTTTCTTCATATGGAAGTTATGAAAACAAATACTCTATTTCCAAATTTATTGAGATTTCTAATTTAAGTGTGAGTTTAGGTGAGCAACTTTCTAACGAATCAGAATGGAAGCAACAAGAATTGTATTCAGATGTAGCCTTAGGCTATAATAGCTTTTTCGGTAGTTATATAGATAAAAGGTTTTGTGACGAGGAGTTAGATATTGATAAACATGCCAATTTTGCACATACAATTCAACATGATATATCAATAGCTATAGGCTCCATAATCGATAATTTTCTTATGGCAGTTAAAGATGACTTAAATAGTGACCAGAAAGTTCCAATTCTTTTAGGTGGAGGAATAGGCCAAAATAGTTCCATCATAAATTTTTTAAGTCTAAAATACAAAAAACGCAAAGTGCATACAACCACATCATGTTCAGACCGTGGTAATAGTTTAGGCGCTTTACAAATATATTTACTCAACCAAGGATCTTCTATAGGAATAGCTGGCCATCCTTACTTGGGTACCTCACCTGGAAATATAGAACATATTAATCAAGATTTAAAGTTACTAAGTAAAGAGAATAGTATTGATGATTCGTTGGAGCTTATTTCAAGAGGAGAAATTATAGCCACCTGCTTAGGTAGAGCAGAATATGGCTCGAGAGCATTAGGCCACAGATCTATTCTATGTAGTGCAAAAATATCTAACTTATCTAGCTATTTAAATACTCATGTAAAACATCGAGAATCTTTTCGTCCATTTGCTCCTATAATGCTAGCAGATTCAGCTAGTAAATTTATAGACCTTAGCAGTCGCATAGAATTTATGACGCGTTGTTATTTTATTCCAGATTTATTAAAAGATAGCATGCCAGAAGCAGTGCATGTAGATTCTACATCTAGGTTACAAACTATAGACTCTTCAGATGAAAGCCCTACTTCCCCAATCATCAGAGAGCTTGTTAAAAGATTGACAATACAAGAAGGTATTATTGCATGCATAAACACATCCTTCAATGACGCTGGTCAACCTATTGTCAATACTCTTTTAGATGCCAAGAATACCCTTGCTAGTATTAATGTAAAATATCTATTAACAGAGAAAGGACTTTTCTCTCACAAAAAATAGTCTTTTATGCTAAAAACAGTAATACATGAAGATAAACAAAAAGCAGTTTCCGTTTCCTATGGCAATGGTTACCAACGAAATCTACTCCCGGATGAGGATCTCATTCGTATTAAGGTTGAACTTTATTTAGATCATGAAGTAGTAGCGGAACAAAGGTTTTTAATGCTACTTAAAAATAATACTTCCAGACTGATAGTCTGTTTTCATGGTTATATGGGTGTGTCAGAAGGGGAAGGCTATGCCTTTTGGATTCATGATCCTTTAAAGAAGTCTTCTGTTATTTTCCCTCAAGATCGTGATGGGTATAATAGGTCTGGATCATGGCATTTGGGTAAACTAATATCTTATAAAGATTCTCATGTACATAGTTCAATTTTAATAATTAGAGCACTTCTTAAATATTTGTCTAATGAATATCAGTTTTCAAATACTGTTATGATGGGTTCTTCTATGGGTGGGTATGGAGCTATTTGCCACTCTTTATTTAATACTGTGGATCAGGTCTTTATAGCAGTACCACAAACTACCCTTTCTCCCCATGCACACTATTTTAAACGTGGGAAGCAATACTGGGATTTATGTGAGAGTGCTAGTAGAAATCAATTATCTAAATTCCTTCAGCCAATATTACCTATTGATCGAGCAAGTGATTTCTCGACTTTATTAGATAAAATGCCATATTTGGATATTGCTAAGGCTATAGGATTTTCTCAAGAGTCTAAAAGTCTTGTGATAGAGGATTTTGAGTTGCCTTTTCAGCTTTCATCTTACTACCATCTTATAGGTACTCGTAAAGATGACTTTTGTGATATAAATCATACTTATATGAGGGACATGTATTTACCTTTTATAAATTCTCTCGCGACTTCTCAGATTAATTTCTCAGTTGATATTCTTCCTGTCTGGGGCCATGACCAGTATATTTACCCTGTGAATATAGAAGGGTTTTTAGAACAACATATTAAATATACTTTATCTTCTTCATTAGAAAATAAGGATTGTATTGGTTCATATAAACATATTAAAGAAAATGAACTTTTTAAATTTCATCTTTGGTCGCAACCTACAGCGTAGATTAGAATGCTGGAATTTTCCTACTTACTGCTAAGAATAATAGGAAAATCGATTTTCAAATGTTTCTTTTAGTAGTATAAATACATCTCATCATATCTAAGAACATGTCATCTCTTTTTACTTAAAGTGAGAATGACCTCTCAAGATATACACTTTACTCATCTATTTCTGTGGAAAGTATTCGTATAAAATTGAACAAAAAAGATGATTCATTTTCGGAGTTAACTGAACTTGCCCAAAAAATGTATAAATGCTCAAACTTCAAAGAAGCAGTAGAGGCATTTAGTAAGGCAATAGAAATCAAAGGTGAATGGTATTTATATAATGGTCTAGGTAGATCGTTAATTCACCTGCAACAACATGAAGAAGCAGTAGAAACTTTTAAAAGTTCTCTTTTAATCAAAGAGCATTGGAGTACTTATCAGGGCCTTGGATTTGCCCTTTTGTATATGAATGAGCATGAAGTTGCTATAGAAGCCTTTAACAAATCAATTTCTATGCATAAAGATTGGCAATCATTTCAAGCTATTGCTTGGTGCCATCTCAAAAGAAATAATTATAGGAAAGCTATTTTGCCATTGCAAAGATCCATAGATCTCAATCAACACTGGAACTCATATAAGGGCCTTGGAATGTCATTATTAAAAATTAAAAAATTCAAAGAAGCAATAGAACCATTAAGTAAATCACTTGCTATGCATGATGATATGGAGTCTTATGATTTTCTTGTTTCAGCATTAATTAATAGCAATAAGTTTAGGTCTGCACTAGATGTATACAATAAGTCACTTGAAATCAATAAAAATCATACCCTTAACCAAGATAAATTTTACTCTCAAGTTGCCATGCAACATAGACTGCTAGGTAGAATAGATGCTTCAACTCGCTCTTGGGAAATACATTTTTCGTATGTAAAACCAATCTTGTCGATAGATCCATTTCTCGGAAATGAAAAAGAATATGAAAAAACTGATAATCATAATCTAGAGCAAATTAAGGCCAAATATAAAGAAAATGGTTATGAATTTCATCCTTCATTTGAGTATCAAAATACCGGACTAATTAATTCTTGGAGATATCTGATGTACTTACATATTCCAAAATGTGGTGGAACTTCATTTGTAAATCCAATAAATCAGATTAACCAGACTTTAGAAACTTACGCAAGACAAACATCCAATACTTTGGATTTGAAACCCTATCTTGCGACAAGTAGCCTTAGTAAAGATACCGCTGTTGCGGCATTGGTTAATAATATAGCTGAAAAATCATCTCAAGGTCTAAATAGCGCTTTTTTCGCTCCACATGGTGTCCCGTGGAAGGGATTGTATGACCAAATATCAATGTCAGTTAAAACTAATCCAAGAATTATTACCACTATTCGAGACCCGCATCAAAGACTGTTATCGCAGTTAAAGATGCATGCAACTAATTGCGAATCAATTAATGACTTATACTCTATAGTAAATAAAAGTATAATGGAATTTGACAATACTATTCATAGGTATATCTATTATTATGGATTAAAAAGTCATCCTAGCTTTAATGAGGTAGATGATAAACCAGGAATCTTAAATCCAATTGATCATATCGACTTCATCGATATATTAGATAATAAGACGCTTTCAGAAATTAAGTCTGCATACTTAAGTGCTTCTTTTCTTCCTAATATTCTTCAATCTGTGAATCTCAATGATTCTAAAGAGCGAGAACGACTTCACCCATATCTTCTAAGAGAAGAAGAGATTGATACTGTATTTCAATGGTGCTTAAGTAGAGGCTTCCTCGAAAGAGATAAATTAATTGATTACGAATCACTTAAAAAAACCACTTTATCTCGGCTTGAGTTTCCATCTTTTTGTCAAGAAACAACCTTTGGAATACATCCATTTACATTTATTGTAAATAAGGATTTGCAATATCAAATAGTATGGACAAAACGACTTTTAAACGATCCTCTTTACTTTCTATAGCTAATAAAAGGTAGAGATAGAGACTATTTGCTATGAATTTCGATATGCATAACCGCCTGTTTATATTGCTTTGACTTCAGCAATACCAAACCAAGCCCTTCATAAACGTTCCAATTCCATTAAGATAAAGTGATTTGTGGAAAGCCTCTACTGCTTCTGTGTATTTATTTATTTCAAGCAATGTCCATTCAAGACCAAGATAAGAATTCCAATCTTCTTTAAGCGCTATTGATTTCCTAAAAGCAACGATTGCATCTGGTTAATTAGATTCCTTGAATAATGAATTACCAAGACCGAAGTATAAGCTCCAGTATTCGCTAATAGCAATTGCTTGTTTAAAGGCATTAGTTGCTTCTTTGAATTGATTGGAATTAGTTAATGCTCATCCAAGCCCATTATATGCATTCCAGTTAGCTTTGTAGGTTAGTGATTTCCTAAAATAATCTATTGCTTCGTGGAAATTTACCTTGTTGAATTGTGTTCTCGCCAATTCACTTAATCCTTCTTCATCAACTGATTCTTTCGTGATTTGATCCTACTATTAAATTATAATTAATATAGTGGAAAATATCGATTTCTTTTTTATACTTAATTCAGCAATTAAACAAGCCCCCTTAATAACCTGTGCCTTTATTCAATTAAAAATATTAGTAGGTTCGTACTTTTATTCTTAATCTTCTTAAAGAAGCTTTTGATTAATTCGATATAGGCTAAAAAGGTATAGGTTAGTTGGTTAAGCGATGTCTTTAATCCCTCGATGGGAATTCATGACTGATGACGCCAAGTCAATCATCAAGAGAGTTGGTCTTTTTGCATTGATTTTGTTTTTTGCCATATGGATAATCAGAGCACTTATTCCTTGGTTGATCATCCTCATTGGTGGATATTTATTGTTTCGTTGGATGGCTAAGCAAAATCAGTAGAATCCTTTCCTGATTGTGAATAAATCTAGTTACATCAAAGTTGGCAAAGTCTAGAAATTACTTGTGCGAATCAACAGTGCTTGGCTACAAGCAAGCGACCACTGAACCTGAGCGTACTTAAACCCTTATATCAAGTATACCCTAAATAGAGACATTCTAGTCATTAGACGATAGTTAAATTCAAGCCTCTCCTATCTAGGCATCCCCAAAAGTGCTTATCCCCTAGGTGTATCTAAAAAGCAGTCTTAAAAAAAGAGTATTGAAATGCACTTCCCTTGTCACTTTGTACTGATTTGTGGGGAAACTCTTGGGTTGGCAAGAGAATAAATCAGGCATTTTAAGCAATTGTGATTTGTGGCTGAGTTAATATTGATAAATCTAGTATGTAGTAAATGGAAAACCCTGATAACACGATTATTTCTTTGGTGGCAGAGGCAGATGAAAGAAGTATTTCTAACCCTCCTGCAATTCTAATGGAACCTTTTTCGAAGCTAGTAAATTGCAATGTAAAAGGTAATATAAAATTGTCTAGTAATTCAACAGTAGCAAACTCGATTATTGAGAAATATTTTGCAATAGGTAATTTTTCATTTGCTCAAAGAGTGGAATTTTCCAGGTACGTAACTATAGGTTCTAGAGTGTCTATAGGAGCATTTGGCCATCCTACAAACTGGCTATCAAATTTAGAGTTTCAATATAGAGACTCATCTAGGTTCTATGGCGATACAGTAAGTCAAAATTCTCACATTGACTTAAAAGAATTTTCTCCCCAAATGACCTTAGTGGGTAATGATGTATTGATATGTGACCACGCTTTTATTAGATCGGGAGTAAATATTGGTTCGGGAGCAATTATTGGAGCAGGATCAGTAGTTGTCAAAGATATTCCCCCTTATGCTATTGCTGCTGGGAATCCTTCTAGAATAATAAAATATAGATTTAGCAGTGAAATAATACATCAGCTCCTAAAATTAAATTGGTGGGAATATGATATACATCAATTAGAGGGTATTCAGTTCAATAAGATAGAAAAAGCTATTGAGCAAATAGAAGAAATGAAAATAAAGCAACAAAAAACATAAGAATAATAATATAAGTCTATCTCCTATTGTATACATTGATATATTTTCTTGAATAGCTTTCTTCTTGAATTTCAACCTTTGTTTGCAAGTTTGGCCTGTGCACCTTTGAGAGTCATTATTAATTAAACGTGGATATCTAAAGTTCAAGGAAAAGCCACGAAAAAACCGCTCAAAGGCATGATCTTTGTTGAGATCTTGAGCACGTGTTCCCTTGTTTCCACTGCCCGGAGAACTTCAACTCCTCGCTTGAGTATTTTCATGGGGCTACCAAACGGCTGGTAGCCCATGAAAAAGGCGCCCTCATCGAGTAGCGCCTATCCCGACAAACTTGTGTGAGGAGTGTCGTATAACAGTTCTACTGCCTCCATGCCCCAGGAGTCAACAAGAAAAAAACCTTGTCTTGTCAGGGCATAAGCATTTTTTGTATCCAAGAAGTTTTTGACTGTCTAAAAAGATACAAGCGATTTGTCCCCAAGACTGTCGTTAGAAAAAGAGGTGATGCCTGTTGGGTCACCTCTTTTTCTATTCACATACTCATTGTATATAAACCCGAAAGGAGGAATAAAGATAGTTGCTTTGATGATCTTTTTTCCCTTTGCTAATATTGAAAGAATTGGTTAGCCATCTTGCGGGGTTTTAGATAAGTTTTTGTATTTAAAGGTTCTTCACCATGATTAGGATCATCAAAACAATGACAGGGTTGAAAATCTGTAAGGTGCGTAAATAGCTCATTGATTTAGATCTGGAAGTTTCGGAATTTGTCTTCTCTTTAGCCTCTTGTATTCAGCATGCATAGCACCCAATTTCCAGGCTTCTTTCATTGTGCTTGCCCCTTCATCTAGCAGGCGTATTTCTTCTATTGGGAGAGATCCTTTGAGTCCTTTGAATTCTTCTCTCCAATCTGTTCCATCGGACTCTTTCCAGTCAACAGTCATTTCGCCTCCTTGATGGGTGAATTAACAGCTTTATGGCTTATTATGAGCCAATTTCAGTACACCTCTGTAAAAAATGCAAGGAATTTTTTATTTATTTTTCATATACATTTGATTATTTACTCATATTTTCTGCTATATTTTTAAATTTGTTAATCAATTAGAAATATTGATCTATTTCTTTTATCGTACCTGTTTCAATTTCTGAGAGTAAATTTTTAACTACATTCCACATTGGTATACCTGTTGACAATGCTAAGACTAATGAGGCAATTAGCGAATTTAGCGCAGAAAAATTATAAATTTGTAACCCTCCGGTGAATAGAATTGTCAACCCAGAAAGTGTTCCGATCCAGCTTGTTACTGTATAGAAATTTCCTAATGGTAATGGCGAGATCTTTTTAACTTCAAATGCTTTAAGTTTGATCTGTAGTGTGCGAACGAATAATATTGTAAACATTATAACTAATAACCCCCCAAGCCAAACCATTGTCTGAGGAAGTTGTATGGCTACCACTTGTAAATCTCCATTCAACAGCTGATCTGAATTCAATCCTTCTATATCTAATGGTTCAATAGTTAAGATTTCCCTTGGGAGAATGTTTAGTGCAGAATGCATTAGGAAGGTAATGCCCAAATAGGCTGTAAAGTCAATATAAATTAATCATAACACTGTAAATCTATTAGGATTTAGTTTTCATGCTCTGGGCGCAGGGAGTTTATCCGAAAATTTATTTGCTTCATTAGGCCCCTTTTTTTGAATCGTATGGGTCCCCAGAATAAGGTTGGGCGCCGATTTCAGGAGGCTCATTGTCTTTGTATGGATGCAGAACAGCATCGCTCATGCCACCACCAAGACTTTTGAACCAGGTTTTCAGCGCTTGAAGGAGTCTTTTCATTGAAACCCTGTTAACACTTAATACCCTTTTAACAAATATGAATTTAATACGCAATAAAACCTGCAAATAGTTTAGTTTAATTAATATTATTTGTTTATATGAAAACTAATTGAAATTTGATCAAGCTGTCCTATTAAATTGTTATTCCTGATAGCCTAGTTTTGGCTATTGCTCTAGGGGGGCTTGATCTAATTAACTTAATGACAAGTGTTGGTCAATATTATTTATAAAAAAAAGTTAATCTGAAGAATCTTTTGTATAGAAGGGATTTCTGATTCTTATTTGGTTTGAATTTCTTAAGCTCTTGTCTTCAGTTTCCATCCAATTTGCTGTCCAGCGTAGACCTTTTGCAGAATAGTTTCGCAGTTCAGGTGATGACCAAAAACCAAAAGTGATTAAGATAAGTAAGATGATTCTTAGCATGCTACCTCGTCATCCCATGGATCTTGAATAAGTTTATTATGAAGATGAAGCTTGGTGTCTTTGTTCTTTTTTAGTTCGTTCCATTCGCACCACATCTTGTTACGTAACCATTGTTGGGATTGACTCTGAGCACCTTCATCAAGCAATTTAATCTCGAATGGTTGCAGGCCTGTGTTCCATTGCTTGTATTGCTCTATCCAGGCTTCATCATTCATAGACTGCTAACCCATGTACACCTAATCATCCTGTGGATTTATGGGATAGCAAGGTCTTTTTAGTTATTTGTTGGATGGGGTGCTGTAGATCACTTTGCAGAATAATTATTTATCTACACTTTTTATAGCAAGTCAACCCTATTAATCTAAACTGGTAGGAATTAGAATTGAAAAATGCCTAAGACCAAGAAAAACAAGAAATGCTCTAGAGCTCGGCAATTTTTATGGTACAGCTTTTCTGTAGGTTCCTTCGGTTTAAGGTGCATTACGGCAATTACTCTTCTTGTGATTGCCTGCAAAATTCAGCCATTAAAGAATCAAGCAAGATTTTTCAATTCTTGTGTTGAAGAAAGTGTTGAAGGAAGTAGAAGCGTATCTGAAGCAGTTAGTTTTTGTAATGGTGGAAGTTAAAAAACTATGAATGATTACTCAAAGCATGACGAATTGCTGATTTGCAAAGGCTCTTTAGGAGATTAAAATGTTATTAAGCAACTCTTACAGGCCATAAGGATACGTGTAGATCCTTGCTCCAACTTGCTAGGGGTATCTTTAGTCTATTTTAAATTGAAAAATCCACCTTCCTCTTTGATCAAGAAATGGAATACTTTTTTTGATCAACGATCCATAGATGCAGTTAGTCGATGTGTTTCCGACAATTCTGTTTCTATGGGTAAATTGACTTATGACTTAGAAGATCGGTTGTCGAAAACTTTAGGAAGGAAACACACTATATGCTTTTCTAGTGGAAGTTCTGCATATCTCTCTGCACTTATTAGTTTACAACTTGAACCCTTTGAAAAAATATTAACCGCCAATAGAAGTTGGATCAATTGTATTAACGCACACTCTATTCTACGTTTAAGGTCTATTATTTGCGATGTGGAGGAAAGGGCTCCTATAATTAAAGATACTAAAAAGGTATGCGATTGGATTATAAATAATAGGCCTAGAGTGATTTTAATTACTCATATTAATGGCTTTTGGTCAAGAGCCGAAAAAATTCGATCCGCGGCAAGAAAAGTTGGAGCCTATATTATTGATGATAGGGCTCAGAGCTTAGGCTCTTTAAATGAATTAGATCAAGTTGATAGTGATATACAAATATATTCTATTGGTATTACTAAATTAATCTCTGCTGGTCAAGGAGGATTTGCTCAAACTGATAATGATCAATTAGCGCAAGCCTTACGGCTCACACGAGTGCATGGAATATCGTCACCAGAGATGAGAGATGAACAATTGATTTTGGGACATAACTCAAGATTAACCGATATGCATGCTGCTTTAGCTGATTGTATGTTAGATAAAATGCATCTCAGAGTACAAAAGACTAATTCTATAATATTAAAATATCAAAAAGAACTTTCATCTGTTCAAGAAATTGAAAGTTTTCGGCCATACTTAGGTGGAGAATATGGAGTATATCCTGAATTTCTAGTTAAGAGTAGAGATGACTTAATTAAATATCTTGAACATAAATCAATTCAAGCGACAAGGCTATTTGTAAGCTTGCATTATCTAAATAAAAGAATACATGATTTTAATTGTATTGGACCACAGGTTAATAGTTCTAGGCTGGATAGCCATGGTATTGGCTTCCCTGGAGGTCCAGATCTAAAAGATGAAGACTTAGATTATGTAATAGCTTGTATAAAGGAATTCTACAGTAGCAAATCAGTCGAGTAATCTTTGATTAGAGGTATGACAATTTAGTTTTCAATAATAAGCAATTGATTGTTACGAAAAATATCAAGGATTATGCTATAATTGAATTATTATAATTTAGAATTAATTCTAGGACTAGAAAAACATTATGGAAAAAATAAATTATGAAAATTATAAAATGTATAAACAGGCTCAAATAGTTACACATTTAAAAAAAATTGCGATCACATGGATCTCTTGGCCATCCGCTAAATGTATTCTTGCAGTTAGTAAAAGAGCATATGAAATTGCTGGAATAGAAACAAATACTTCAATAATATGTTTAGGATCTCGTAATGGTATGGAACCTTATTACTTTGAATTGCTCGGAGCTAGTAGAGCTTTAGGACTTGATATATGTCCAACGGTGGGGCTAATTCCAAATATGTATAGTCATGATTTTCATGAAGTGAAACCTGAAATAGCTGGTAAATATGGTTTGGCTTACTCGAATTCATATGATCATTGCTATAGCTTGGAGAAATTCATTAAGGCAACAACAACTTGGCTTCATGACGATTCAATTATAATTTTAGATTGGTCTCCTGAAGACCACACCTCTCCATCAGGAATAGCAGATTGTCTAGGTATTGGGTCAAATGAACTAAATGAGGTAGTTGAAAAAGAAACGGGATTTAAACTTTTGATTGAATTAGAAGCATGGAAATTTATTTCTGATCGAATAGGTCACTATAAGGGACTTTTACATAAATTTTATTGTTCTCCTTCCCTTTCTTATAAACTAAACTCTAATAGCTTTTCAATGC
Source organism: Prochlorococcus sp. AG-409-B05 (assembly GCA_003216075.1). Lineage (GTDB taxonomy): Bacteria > Cyanobacteriota > Cyanobacteriia > PCC-6307 > Cyanobiaceae > AG-409-B05. The sequence goes on along the minus strand of QCJK01000008.1, from coordinate 59,128 downwards.
GGCAAAAAGTTATTGACTCATTAAAAGAAGCATCTGATAATGCAATGAAACAACTACTAGAAAGTAATCAACAGGTTTTGATTGAAGAAATTGAGAAAAGATATTCGTATAATATGTCTTTTTTTGATCAAGGAAAAGCCTTTGTCTTAGAGGATGTGATGGCGGATATCAATCTGGAGAGGTGACTATTTTGTTTTGATTAGAACCTATACAATTTACATTAGTTGTCATTATTTATAAATGTAGTGCATTAATTTATATTTTAGCGTGTACACCCATTTGCTTTGCTGAATACATGTTATAGATCTATGTTGATGACCTTGAATTGCAATCCTAGTTTATAGTACAATTATAATTAATAGTCCAATTTTTATATGGTCATATATTTAGATGATATTACCAATGAAGACATCGACCTCAATAGGTCAATTAGGCCAGACTTGTACTCAATATATGAGACACATCATGGGGAACAACTTAAACTATTGGATTGTTGTTTCAATCAACTTCGAAAAATAGAAGAAGATATTTTTTATTTGGATAAATTACGTAAGTGTAGTGATAACTTTGGAGGAGATCATAGACTAATGACGGGAATGACGCTTGGCTATTCTAGACCTACTCATGCAACTGATTATATAGAATCAACAGGGATATCTAATGATGTCCCTAATCTCAATCAAGATGATTTGAGCTCATTGAGGGAAAATGGATATTTAATGATGGCTAATATTTTTGAGAAGTCTAATGAATATAAGCAATTAAGAAATGAGGTCAATGATTTCATAAGTTCTATTGATCACTCTGAAAAAGTGAGATTTTTGGATGTACCTTCTGCACTTTTACCTTTAATGAAGTTGAGTATTACTCCTGATATACAAGTTCTTTTAAAAGCTTATTTAAATTCTGAACAACTTTTTATATATTCACCTAAGTTATTATGTAGTAACGAAGAAGCTGGAATAAATCTTGATGAGATGAAGGCAAGCTCATATGCATTTGCTTATCATCGAGATATGGATGCTCTGAGATTTGTAAAAGTATTTGTACAATTAAATAAACCGATAGGATCTGGCTTTCATAATTTCATAAGAGGTAGTCATAGGCTTAGAGATACGGAAACAAGAAGTGCATTGTTAAGTGCTCATCAAAACAACTATTTGCTGCATACACCAATGCACTACATGCAGTTTAAGCCACTTACTGAGTGGGATACTCATTTATGTTTAGGTAGATTTAATCGTGATTCTATCCTAAATATTTTTGGAGAATCTAAAGAAATAAAGATTGGTGGAGAACAAGGTATGACTTGGGTTGAGGATACATATGGTTTACATAAGGGATCACCTATTTATTCTGGAACACGACTAATACTTTCTATCTTGGTTTGTTCACAACCATTCCTTTAGATATTTATCACCTCAACTACGTATAATTTAATAGGATTATTTTATAGACAATGTATTATTGCCAGACAACTTTCTCTTATTACACCCCATTACATTTATATTTCTTATATATAGGATTTATGAATTAAAAGTTAATGCAAGATTTAATGAGAGTGATCTAATATTTACTTTTGATTCCAATCATAATCAGTGACAATGTAAATACTTATCAGATTATTGTCGGCGGCAAAATGAACCCATAGGACATTCGACTAGGTAACTATTTGCAATTAATCTTTCTACCCATACCCTTAAGTATTAATAACATATTAAATATTTACTTAGATAAACTTTCCATTGTATTATAAATAAAGCTTTTATTATGCCAATTCAATAAATGAAGATCGGATTCTTTGATAATGGAATAGGTTTCAGAGGAACTACAAGAGCGATGATTGAATATGCCTTGCTATTCTCTCCCGTAAATAATATAAAATTCTTTTTTATAAAAGAGAGCAAATGGAATCAATTATCTATATGTCCTCAGATCTTGAAATTAGGAATAGAGTTGCATCCGATTTCTAATTATGAAGAGATTAAAGGGCACAACTTAGATTTGCTTTACCACATTACTGGAGCACCTCACTCATCGCTAGGCTGGGTTAATGGCTTAGCTGATTTAAGCATTATTCATCAATGCGGCTTTAATAGAATTAAGGATGTTGAAGGCTCTATTACTGCCTATGTAAGTCATTGGCAAAATTACCACTTTTCATGTTCATCTAAAAATGTATTGCCTCATGTTATTAGTAAGCCTAAAGATCAACCGAGTCAAAATAATGCCCGTGAAGCATTAGGGATTCCTCAAGATTCAATAGTATTTTCTCGTCACGGTGGCTTTGACACTTGGAATCTTCCCTGGGTAACTAAAGTTGTTTATGAAGTAGCAAAATCAAGAAAAGATCTATATTTTCTTTTTATGAATACACCAAAATTTTGTGATCTTAAGAATGTTCTTTTCTTAGAGGCGACATCGAGTTCTGCAGAAAGGGATATTTTTCTTGCAGCTTCTAATTGTATGCTGCACGCTCGATGGGAAGGTGAAACTTTTGGACTTGCTTGTGCAGAGTTTTTGATTAGAGGTAAACCCATTATTACTTGGTCTGGATCTAGGGAGAGAAATCATATACTACTTGGAGGCCAATCTGTTATCTTTTATAATATGCCTGAGGATTTATATACTATCCTATGTTCTCTAACTTTAGATAAACTAGGCTTTTTTGCAGGACAAATACCTTATGAAAATCTCGAATATTATTTTGCTCCACAAGTTAGAAATATCCTTTCTTCGTTATTGCAACCTTATAACATCAAAATTTAGATTCTAGCTGGCTTCTTTAAAAATTATATCTACATAATAGCTTTGTAAATACTACAAATAGCTCAAATAATAATCTAGTTGCGAAAGCAATTTTTTAAGTTTTCTTTTTCTATTGTTTAATATGTCCATGAACCAACATGTTTAATCTTTACCTGTACTAATAGAATGTAATGTTTGTATAGAAATTATTCTACAGGTCTATTGAGATTCCCTTAATCAATATGTATTGTTATAGTAATTCTGTAGGTATGTCTTTCCTCCCTTCATCTGTTCTATTACCGCTCTATTAAGCGCTATGTTCCTTTTTGATTTAAATGATTTATTTGTATTGGTTCTGATTGCAATCCTTCTATTAATAAATTGCTTAAGAACTCGTAATTAGATTTTTTGATATGATATCTTACAGCACTATGCTAAATCATCATTAGCCTACAAAATACAAGCTCTAAATGTTTCTATCTAATCTCAAACAACTATAGCAAAATAATCTAAATATATTATATTGATCCATATCATTAAGATTGTTTGTGCATGGTCGAGGCAGATTTTTATTTCACCAATGACTGGTGGTTTTCATCTCACTTCAGCGTCTGGGAACGCATAATTACTCAGCTGAAACCTAAAAATATCCTAGAGATAGGTTCTTTCGAGGGACAAAGTACTGTATTTCTTGCCGATATAATTTTAGGTAAGCAACTAATAAACACTCAGCTTCATATTGTATGTATAGATACTTGGCAAGGAAGTAGAGAACACCTCAATACTTCTATGAGTAAAGTAGAAGAGCTTTTTGATCAAAATCTACATAAGCTTAAATCTAAATATTCTCAACAAATTAGTATACAAAAGATTAAAAGTAAATCTTCTGTAGCTCTTACAAATCTATATGCATTAAATAATCATATACCCACTTATGACTTCATATATGTTGATGGTAGTCATGATGCTAGTGATGTTCTTTTTGATGCCGTTTTATCTTTTTCATTATTAAAGGAAAAGGGTGTTATATGTTTTGATGACTTTCTCTGGCATAGTAAAGATAGAAATCCGCTGCATACTCCAAGACTTGCAATAGAGTCTTTTATTAATTGTAATAGAGACAAGATATTTCTTTTTGACTCTGGGCAGAGTCGTCAATGTTGGTTACAGAAATGTCAAGATGAAGATTATTCTATTGGAGACTTGATTGCATAGATAGCATCATTTGAACTAGAACATGGCATGCATAGTCTTATTTATTCTAATCCTATTATGTTTTCTAATCTATAATTATTCCCAAGCAGTGGTAAATGCTTAGACCTTATCATATCCCCAAATCTCCAAGCAAAGTTAATACATAGGTCACCTTGATTTTTATACCAGTAACTTGGAGGCATTATCTTCGCCCCTAAACCAGGCATGTATTTGTTGTGCCTACTCTGATTGTCGTCAACTATATATTCAATTTGACTATTTAGATTAAAGACTTTTGAAAGTATAGTTGTACCAGCCGAGCTGCCAAAGCCTATAACCTTCTTGCCTTGAATTAAAGTCTCTAGTTGGATTTTACGTATTTTTATAAAAGATATAAGTTCTTCGTAGCTACTATATCTAATATTGTCATTAGCTAAATTATTTTCTATTTTCTTATCAGATACTTTAATACCATAAAACCTAAATGAACCACCCTTAGTTTGGATAAGTTTAGAATTAATAGGCTGTATTCCATATTGTTGAAACAGTAATCCAATCGAAGACATTGTAAAGTAGTGATAGTGTTCATGGTTTATCATTTCTATAGTCCTAGATTCTATTTGCTTTTTGAGATAACCAGTCTCTATTGCTACTAATCCATTTATTGATAAAAGTCTACTTATACAATCTGCAAAGGAGTGCAAATCTCTTACATTGGCGATGCAATTATTGCAACTTATAATATCAAATTTTCCTTCTTCTTCATTAAGCTTAGTAGCATTTTCTGAATTCAGATAATCATTTATTACAATGATTTCCTTAGGACAAAATTTGGCTGTTGGAGATGGGTCTAGTACGTAACTTTTGTAGCCTCTTTTATTCATATGCCTGGCCAGCACACCATCATTCCCTCCAATATCAAGGAACTTTTTGCTTTCGTTGTTAACCTTAGTATTAGAATTTAGATTAATGATCTCATCGGAAAACTGACTGAAATGGATTTCTAATTCTGGCGACAATGATGTTCTATATGTATAATTTGAATATATTTCATCTTCAGGAGGTTTCTCTTTTAACTCAGCATGACCACAGTCTTTACATTGGCATAGAGTGACAGGGTATTTCTTTACTCCTAGGGCACTAACTTTTTCAGCACATATTTTATCGCAAAGCGAAATTTCGCCAAGGTTAAGGACCTCTTCTAGGTTCAAGGAATAGCAGATACTGCAATTCATTTAATTTACTCTATTTATCTATAATAGCATATTTTTCCTGTAATTATGAAATTTGAGAACTATGAATCAATTCAATGTTTTTGTTAGTGATGCATGTCAGTTGAATAGTGATCTAAGGGAATCTGTAATTTCTACTTTTTCCCATGCTTTTCCAGATGCTAGCCAGAACAGGCAAGTACTTGCACATTTAAATGGTAATATTTCTAGAATATGTTTTATTCAAGAACAACGAGAAATAATATCAGCTTTATTTTTTCAAAGACGCAATTTCAATCTGGGCGATGTTTCTTCTTCCTTATTTTCCGTTGGCCCTATAGCTACTCAGTTAAGCTACAGGGGGAAGGGTCTAGCCACCTCCCTATTATCTAAGCTTGATGAAATAGCTATTTTAGAAGATATAGAAATCATAATACTTTCTGGAATTCCTCAATTCTATTTAAAGCTAGGTTACTACCCTTGTTATCAAAAATCTAAAGTGACGATTTCCAAGGAAGATATTTCTTCCTATCTCAATCAAGATTTGATTGACTCTTTTTCTATAACCAATACAAAAAAGTACAAATTGTCTAAACCATCTCAATTATTTTATATAACAAGAACTAAGTCTGAATGGGACTGGTTAGAAAAAATAGGTTCTGCTTCTTATTATTTTCCGAATCCTACTTCTTTATCAGATCAAAATTATAAAGAATCGCAATCTAATTATTGTACCTATGAAATTAATAATAATATCCTACTAGTTAGAGAAGAAGTTGTAAATGATCTTCCTTCCTTTGGAAGTCTACTTAATTTATTAAAACTTAAGACTGATCAATATAGCAGTGTTGAAATTCACTCTAGCCAAGACTCTTTTTTGTTTAATAATTTATCTACAACCCTACCTTTTACCTTTTCAGCCTATCCACATCCAACTGCTCGAGGACTTATGAAGATAGTCAATCCTGATTCTCTGTTTAATTGTATTTCACGTGTTGGCAAATCAAATCCAGCTTCTCATTATTTAGAAACCATCATAGACTTCTATAGAAAACTTGACCGTAATCAGACTATTTCTTTTTTTTGTACTAACTTTAATGTTAAAGATTATCTCCTGCCTGGACTCCTGACTGGCCATTGGGACTTGCGTATTCTTTCATCAAGATATCTCTATCCTTTTGACTTTTCTAATATTAGTTATTTAGACTATAGAAAAACATTTTTACTTCAAGGTGATTCGATGTAGTTCTCTTGATTATAATGTGATTTCAAATATTCTCTTCTTAGATTAGTATATTTTGTTCCATAATTTTTTGACAATTCTAATTCTGACTTGATTTTCTCTTCCATCCTAGTATGTATCTGATCTGATATTATCCAATATACGCCCAGAGATGTCATACGAGATTTAATCCAAACCTCTTCTTTCTTATTTAAGTCTTCGTTAAATATCTTTGTTGCACTCCTTAGACGAAAGTCAATACTTACGGTGCACGAAGGTCCAATCCTCACTGTTTTATGTGGAGTTTGACAATTCCATAAATGGAGTATTCCTGTTTTATTAATTTGTTTTAACTCCTTAACTTCTAATTTAGGTGCATTTAGATACGATCCTCTATAACTTCTTACCTTTTCTAGATCTTTTTCTTCGAAATCATAAAATGCCAAATATGTACTATCAAACTTCTTATGGATATATAAAAAACAATTTGTAGAGTCGCTAGGAGAACCTGACCAGTGATCACAATGTAATTCATCTGTATTATATTCTTTCAATTTACTATTTTTCATTGGTTTAGGCATATATAGTCTAATATTTACTGGAAACTGCATAAAGTCTGCTTTTACCTTTAACTTGTCAAGTAATATCCTTAACTTATTATCAATTTCAAGTGTAGTATTGGTATCATCCCGTAAGTCTATCCCTTTGCTATAGAACCAATCACTTCCTAGATTTTCAATATCTTCAAGGCATTTAACTTGATATCTTTTGCAGATTGACTTGATTACGATATTAGATAACTCCTTGAATTCTAGAGTATTAGAAATGTCTAATGAGCTTACATTATTCATTGTATGATTTGCCAACCCAAAGATTGTAAAGCATTTCTTTCTTGAGGTCAAACTATCTTGTCTTTTCAGTTATTAGGACTTCGAATAGGCTAAACCTTTTAAGAGTTATGCTTTACTAATGAATTTTATGATTACTAGCATGTAATATATTGCTGGATTTTGATAGATTTCACATGCGCCTGTTAGTATACCTCTAGTTTGATTAAAAATTTATAGATGAGACTTTTATTTGTACACCAGCCAAAAACTGCAGGAACTACTTTTAGGAAAATATTCTCACAAAATAAAACTCAACTAAGTTTGGCCTCAGTACCGTCTGATGTTCCTCCAAAGGAGATATTTAATATGATACAAGCCCATGATATTACACATTTCATGGCTTTCGATCTTTCATTCAAAAAGAGGCTTGGAGAATATTGGGATGAACTATTAACAGAAACAATTTTCATATCAATAATTAGGAACCCTATTGAATTATTTGAAAGTGAATGGCGTTTTCAGTTTCAAATTAAGCACACGCAGGGAGAGAGAATCCATCATATTCCGTTTGACCCAATCTTTAATAAAGAAAAATTGGGTTGTGAACCAGGAATAAACTCCATGTGCGACTATTTAGAAAGAGAACCCAATAAGCAATTAGATATAAATGAATGGTTTGAAATTATATTAGATATTGAACGAGAAGCTTTGAAAGGTGATAACCCCTATTCAGATCGAACTTCACAGATTCAACAATATAGATTCCCTATAGCACATGATACTAAAAATTTATATTGGTATTTTAATAATCCGCTATATCTACCTGGTTGGGACCCAGGTCTATTTAATCGCCAATATCTACAACTTGAACAACATTTCTCAAGTTCATTTTTTGGGTTTCTGGATAAACCAGATACAGCACCACAGTTAATTCTTTTACCGACTGAAATCCTCGACAATGCTTTGGCATCTTATATTACACTTAACAAATCATTTCGGGAATTTACTATATTTAATGACCTTCCCGACGACCAAATCTATTTTAATCAGATTGTCTCAGGAATCAATAATTTAAGGCAAAATGTTACTGACGAGAATTACCGAAAAGACCCCAAAGGCCAACTGAGTGCTAAGAATAGATTGCTTTACTATCGTTATTCTACTAAAGATTATAAACTCTGGACATCATCTTTATATAGATCACTATATTTGATCCACAAACTATCTAGTGCAAAGCAATGAAATTCTTAATTAAACACAAAATTCTTCTTCTCAACAAAATATTTTTTTTGAATCATGCTAACAATAGCTAGATTTTTCGATAGTTACTTTGGTAGGAATTCTGATCCAGGACATCCAACCATGCAAAGGGATGACCCAACTTGTAATATTCCAATTTCATTAGATAGTCCAGCTACTGTATCAACTATTAAGAATTTGGTTAAAACTCCAATTGATTTTTTATATCTTTCAATTATATTAAAGGGTCATATAGAACCTGAGTTGATTCAGTCTGCGATTCAAATCAACTCTTCCTATGCACAAAACAACTCCATTAATATCAACCATCTTCCCTTAGAGTATAAATTTTTAGATTATTCTCAAGAAGACCAGAATTTTCTCTTTTGCATTATCTTAAGTTGTTCAATTAGCAAACATTACTCAAGTTTAGCTTCTAGGAACTTTTCAAAATTATCTAACAGTGGCTATAAGCGAGTTTCCCTTTTTAGAATCATGAAAACCGGTACTTCAACACTAGAACATAGTTTACGTAAAAGCATATTGGGTGATCCTCCTTATCAATCCACCTTCTTGCCAGCTGCTGACAGAACTAACATTCAACTACATGGTCAAATCTCTCAAAATGGTTTTGTAGAATGTTCTTGGAATCCTATTGCGTATGCTACTAGATCATATAATTTTGCACATTCACATTACCCTATATTTGATATGAATAAACCTACAAAATCTACTTATTCGTTGGTTTCTTTGAGGGATCCTATTGACAGAATATGCTCTATTTATAGGTTTTTTAGTAATAAATTTAATTCAGTTGAGGATTTTATTTTTAATTGTCATCCTGATTTTATCGTTGGTCAGTTATATTTTTTCAATCAAGAATGTAATTTGAGCAAAGCCATAATACAACTAGAATCAATCTCAAGGGTACTTATTTTGGAGCAATCCTCTACATGGTCAGACAAATTATCAAGTGATCTCTCACTAAAAATAGATGTTCAAAGGCCACATCCTCCAGTAGATTATAGTGATAAGGAAGAATTAAGAGCTAATATTTCTAATTTGATTATTCAACACCCACAATTATCAAAGCTTATCCAGGATGAATATATCTTGTTTGAGCATGCAAAAAGATTGTCTCTTAATTAACTATGATTCTACAAGTATAAATTACTCTATAGTCATAGTTAATTATTATACAATAATTCATAAATATCTATATCTAATACTTTCTCTACTATTTCACGTGCCACCCCATACCCTCCACATGTTGTTAGTATATAGTCAGAGATCTTAAGAATTACAGGGTGGCTATCCTTAGGACATACTTTATATTTACAAAGTTTCATTGCATTTAGATCATTCAGATCATTTCCAATATAAAGGGTATTCTCGAGCCTATAGTTATTTTCTGAACAGAGTTTACTTAATCTATTCTCTTTGCAGCTTTCCCCTGAAATACAAGGAATATTTATCTTTGCAGATCTTGACTCGACGACTTTATTTTTTTCTGTAGATAATATATAGCAGTCAATCTCAAGTTTTCTAATAGCATCAAATGCAAGGCCATCTGACCTTGAGCACTTCACGGTTTCATTGCCAGAAGAATCTACGTACACTGCATTGTCTGTCAGTACACCATCAAAATCAAATACAATTAAATCTATATCCTCTGGATAAATCATTGATTTGCTATATAGCGTTTAGAAAACCTTCTTGAATCAGCTGATCTTCAATGATTTCTATAAGAATGTGCCCAGCCGTGATATGTGTTTCTTGAATCCTGGCAGTATTATCAGATGGGACATTTAGGTGATAGTCGCACAGGACTTTACACCTCCCTCCTCCCGCTCCCAGGAAGCCAAATGTAATTATTTCTTTCTGCTTAGCTGCTTTTAGGCAGTTAACAATACTCGGGGAATTACCAGAAGTACTTAATCCAAATGCTATATCACCTTGATTGCCAAGAGCTTCTAAAGCTCTTGAGTAAATATGCTCGTATCCGATGTCATTAGCGCAGGCTGTAATGGTTGAGGTATCTATAGCCAGAGATAAGGCTGGCAATGCTTCGCGCTGTATTGATGACTTCAGCCGTACAACCATCTCAGCAGCTATATGTTGCGCATCTGCAGCTGAACCTCCATTACCAAATAACATTATCTTTCCTCCAGATTTAATTACGCTCACAGCTTTTACCGCCATTTGAACAAGGGTTTTAGCTTCGTACTTAGCGGTTTTCAACTTGACTTCAATGCTATCCTGAAACAGCTTATTAACCTTTTCAGTATTAAACCCTAGATCATGCATTGCTAATTAACCGGCCAATTTTTTTTCAGTTGAGGCATTGCCGTATTTAAATGCTTTATTATATGTAGAATAGACTTTCATTTGGCTAAGAATTTTATTACTGCTATTATAATTACATTCTTTGTTTTTTGCAACCATTTTAAATTAGCAAGTTTTAAGTAAAGCCGGTCCTTTGTTTTTTTATTTTGATTTAAAAGTTAGTATGATGTTCTATCTCTTGAAGGTAATTATTCTTTAAAGTATTTTCATAGTATAACTTGCATTTGTTGAGGATGTAATCATAACCTTCTTCTTTGTTGCATTGTTCTCTATTGATTGCTCGGTCAAGGATAATCAGAACCCACTTTACAATTAGAATTTCTCGGATTCTTAAACACCTCTTTAATGTATTTTTATCTATTAATTTATTGATTCTTAGTCCTTCTATGAAAATTTGAGTTTCTCTTCGGTTCAATGTATATTCAGGCTGATTGCAAAAGTCACAGATTAATTTTGAAATATCGTCCCATCCTGCATGTTCGAAGTCAAAAAAATATAATTTACCATTATTATTTATAATATTATGAAATCCAATATCAGAAGGTGAAAGGATTTTCTTGAAATTATTTGAATATATAAAACAGTCTTCCTGTTCATTTTCTTGAAGACTAGTATTTATTATTTTATTAAGACTTGAACAAAACTCATTCTCCACCCAAGCTCTAATGCAGTTATCTTTTTTGTGTTTTTCAATCAATGTTTCTTTTATCCTTTGCATTCTTTGAATAACTATCTCAACATGATCTCTAAGGCTAAAACATGCTTCTGAGGCGAGTTGAATTTTGCAGTCTTGTATAAATGGGCTGTAAGTATTTATTTCCCTAATAAAACTAGCCACTGATTTTATTTGCCATATATTGGGGGTACTTACCCGCTCTCCGTTCAGGTATGTTTCTAATATCCAAAGCTTTGATTTGTCATGACTGATAATTCTTGGCACATTATTAACCTTCATTTTTTCTAGTATATAAAGGAAGTCTAGCTCGCGTTTTAGTCTAATTGAATAGTCTACATTTTTTATATCAGGAAATACTTTTAGGATATAAACGCACTCATTATAATTGAACTTGTATACAGAGCTATTTCCTCCATTATTTAGGCTGATAATATTTGATATTGTTGATTTCTTTGGTGAAATTTCATCTAATCTAGATTGTATTGTTTTCCAATGGTAAAACTTCTCAAACGATATAGGCTTATTAAAGCTTATATCTCTATTTATAGAATTAGATGTCATGATAAAGTATATTGTTTTATACTGAAATAGCTTTTCTCTTTATTTGTAGATTAAGCTGCTCTCCAATAGTTTTGATCTTATCTTTATCGAAAGTTGGATGGACGTAAAATTCTATAATTCTTTTGTTTAAGTATTTTTCAGCTATTTTTAATTTTGGGACATTCCATCTCTTCTCATTTTTATAGTGCTCAAATTCCCAGGGATATCCTCTCGCAGGTATATTATTAATATCAAAATTAGAATTTTTGTGAAGTGGTTCCCATGTCCATCTTACGATGGCTGTTTTTGGATTATTACAATAAGGCAGTTGTTCAAATTCCAGATCCAAACTCCTATTAAGGACCAATAAAACAGCGTAATATACACTTTGAGTGTCTTTTTCTGCTTTTAATACTTTTACAAAGTTGTTATCTTCAAATATTTTTTCAAGCAACCTTGCATTACTTATTCGCTTTGCGTTGTGGTGATTTAATTTAGCAAGTCTTACTTTACCTATGGCTGCTGCGAATTCTGTCATTCTGTAATTATAACTTAGTTCTTTATCTCCAAATGATCTTAGTCTATATATCTTATCTCTTAGTTCTCTGTTGTTAGTACAGACAATCCCTCCATCTCCGACGCATAGTGATTTTCTTTGATGTAAACTTGCTACTGATATACTCCCTATAGTCCCTGTATAATTATTTCTTATTTTTGCTCCATGCGCATGAGAGTTATCTTCTATTAGATGTAAGTTGTTTTCCTTGCAGACTTCTTTTAGTTCTATTGCTCTGCATGGGTATCCGAACATATGGACACAAACAACAGCTTTGGTTCTCTTCGTTATTAACTTTTCAACTTGCTTAGGGTCTAGGCCAAATGTTTTATCCTCAATATCACAGAAAATTGGTACTGAATTCTGCATTAAAGTGCATGATGCACTTGATATCCAGGAATAGGGTGTCACTATAACTTCATCTCCAACTCCTATTTCTAATGCGGCCAGTGCCAGATGTAGACCTTGCGTCGCATTACCTACTCCAATACTAAAATCAACACCTATAAAATCACTATATTGCTCCTCAAAGCTTCTTACTTCATTTGCTGCAAATAATTGATTCGATCTTATTACCCTTAGAACGGCTTCCTCTTCCTCCTCTCCAAATAATGGCCATTCAAGGCTGTTTTCTATTTCCATGAATTTATCCATGTCATAATCATTTTATTGTAGCCAACTTTTTATGGATCTCAAACATATTTTAGCAGGCGTATAATATTCTTAGGCAATGTAACTTAATGATCTAAACCTCCAGTATGATATTATTGGCTTTATAATTTATATATTGTTTGTATACCTTTTTAAGGATTTCCTCGAAGTTTTTACTGAAGTTTTTCGAATTGTATAAACCACTTTCTTTTATTTTTTGAGATAGTTTCTCTCTAATCTTTATGAATAAGTCCCTTTTAGTAGCTATTTCTATTGCTTTATCTTCGTATTCTTCTATTTTATTACAAATCAACTCTTCCATTTCCAAGGCTCTTAGAAGGCTTTCAGCGACTCTAGATGAAAAACTTTTGCCTGTAAGTGTAAGTAGTGGCATGCCTGACCACAAAGCATCTGATGCAGTGGTATGAGCTCCATAATTGAAGGTATCTAGAAATAAATCACCACAAGAGTGTCTTGCAAGATGATCGTCATTATTCATCCTTTCTCCAAAAATTATCCTCCCACTATCCACACCTGCCTTGGCAGCTTCTTTCTTTAAATTAGATTCAGATATCTGATTTGAGCTGTAAAGCCAGAGCACACTCATCTCAACCCTTTTTAATATATTCATCCATGCAGAAAATTCACTTTTAGTGATTTTATAGTTTTCATTAAAACAAGTAAATACAAAAGTATTTAAGGGAATCCCTAGTTCATTCCGATTAAACAGTTTTTTGCTGATTGTTTTTGTATCATCATTACATTGATATGAGCCTGGTAGTGTTATAACTTCTTCTTGATAGTATTTTCTTTCCTCCTTTTTAATAAGCACATCATCGGCAATAATGTAATCAAAACAACTATCTCCATTCGTCCCAGGGTAACCTAGATAGTTTATTTGTATAGGTGCTGCTCTATAGGAAAAGATTCCTAACCTAGAATCTTTTGTATGCCCCATCAGGTCAATCGCTATATCAATTTTATCCTTTCTTGCTAACAAGGCTATCTCTGAATCGTCTAGATGATCAACTTCTTTGAATACATCAAGGCTATTTTCAATTCTATTTCTATAGGCATCTTTTTTTTGAAGCCCAAAACTATATCCGTATACCTCGAAGGTATTTTTATCATGCAATTCAAACAATCTAGCAATTAACTGCATTACAGGATGGTTATAGAAGTTTGCAGAGAAATAGCAAATTCGTATTTTCTTCTTTTTGTATAGCTTTATGCCTTCTATTTCCAATCTTTTAAATTCCTTCTCGAAAAATCTTTTTGCTCTTATCATTTGTGAGTAAGGATTATCGTCGTAGATAAGTACCCCCAGTGGTGGAATGGCTTTACCCGAAAAATCAATTTCAGTATATTTCTGTTTATAATTATCTACTAAACTCCAATCACATATTCTTCCTTTGCACTCAAAAAGAGAGGCGATTGCTTCACCATAATTACTTTCTATATTAAGAGCCTTTTGGTAGGCATCTATAGCTTCATAGTAACTTCCTTGAAGTTGTTCTACTAATCCTAAATGATAGAAAGCCTCCGCATATCTAGGGTTAATAGCTAGACATTTCTTTAATAATAGTTTTGCTTCTCTTAAGCCTCCTTTTTGTATATAGACACTGCTTAGATTATTTATTGATCTATAGTGGAATGGATCTATTTCCAGGGCTTTATTGTAAACATTGATGGATTCTTTGTAATTGCCATCTAATTGATAGCAGTGACCTAAATTGCAGATCAAATTTGGATCCTGAGTTTTGATGAGTGTTGCTTCTTTTATATACTTAATAGCCCCTTTGATATCTCCACTATGTTCCAAGGCGATACCTAGATTTGTTAATGCAGCTATATTATTTTTTTCTAGATTTAAAACCTTTTTATATGAAGTAATAGCATCTTTAATTTGCCCAGATTTTTCTAATGCTATTCCTAAATTGATAATAGCTTCTACATAATTTGAGTCAATCGAAATTGCTATTTGAAGAGCTCTTATGCATTTTTCCCACTCCATTTCAAATATGTAGATCGTCCCTAAGTAATTGTAAGTATGTGCTTCCCCTAAGCCATTCTTAATTAGCCTATTGAATATAATTTTAGCTTCAACTAAATCACCTTTTTTTAATAGCGTGACAGCTTTAGCTGTTAGCCTTTTGTGGCCGATCATTTTAATTTAATGGTTTTTTTGATAATAAAGCCAAAGCAATTGAAACAAATATCCAATATTTTAACAGATGAGCTATTTCAGATCTATTTTATTTCCAGTATATTAGAATAAGAAAAGTTTAAACCAACATTTATTGGCTTTACAAACTAGCGTATAGTGTTAAAACTTTGTTCTTTTATATCATGTATTACCAATCACAATGACTTGATTTGTCTTCTAGACTGTGTTTTCGATATAACTAAATATTTTGAACTATCAACCTGACGTTATTGTTCACTATTGTGAATCTACAATATGGCAATTGGGCTCCTAAGTGATTTTGAATGAAATTTTGTGTTTTTTTTAGGACCTCTAAGGTTTTTGGTAGAAAACCCATAAAAAATGTATCATCAAAAGTTACTTTATTCTCCTTATTGAAAAGCTTTTTACCTTCTGAACTAGTTGTTATATGTGACAATACTAGTCATAGTCAGTATAAGTGGTTTGCCGAAAGAATGCCTTATGTCTATCTTACCAAGAGAGGAAACTGTGGCTCTTTTAGATTAGCTTTAGAACTGTCAAAACTCCATCCAGCAAATATCTATTATTTTGTAGAAGATGATCATCTACATTTGCCACAACAAAAGGAATGGTTATTAGAAGGCCTAAGATTTTTTGATTTTGTCAGCCTATATGATCATCCTGATAAATATACTTATTATGACTACAAAGATTTACATCGTAAAATCTTCGCCACAAAAAAGGGACATTTTGCTTCATCACCCTCAACAGTAATGACTTTTGCTTGTATGCAAAGCACATTAAAAAAAACAAGAAACATATTTTTAGACAATAGATTTACAGGTTTAGATAGATCCTATCCTGATGATCACAATCTATTCTTGAACTTGTATGAATCTGGTTATACTTTGGGCACATCTCTTCCTGGGAGATCAACTCACTGTGAACGTTCCCATTTGTCTCCATTTGTCGATTGGTCTTCATATGCTATAGAATTACAAAGGCAGATTAAAATTTCTAGATTTAATTCGTTGGCAATCTAGAATGTTGCTTTTGTAAATTGCTTTAGGTTTTCTATATAATTTAAACTATGTTTGTTTCTGTCTTCCCCTAAAATCCTTTTAATTCCATGACTAAATTAGTGATTGGAATCCCAACCTTAACTAGATATGATCTTCTTATAAGGTTATTAATTAAGCTTTCTAGAGATATTTACTATTTTAATAAATTAGAGGTTGTTGTATTGGATAATGGTGGAAAATTATCTGCTTCTAATTACCTTGAGAAGAATATTGATTCTGAGATCACAAAAAAAATAAACTTAATAACACCAGCTTATAACCTTGGAGTGCCTTCAAGTTGGAATTTCTTTATTCGCAATTATGGAAGATGTATTATTGCAAACGATGACGTAGTCTTCTCTAAAATAGCAATAGAATGCTTTGAAAAGGCATCTTTGAATAATCCGCAAACAATTATTTTTGAAAACCACGATACAATCGCTGGCTTCTCAACATTTTTGGTAAATCGCCCAGAAGAATGGATTAGATTAGGGGGATTTGATGAGCTTTTAAGTCCTGCATATTTTGAAGATAATGATTGTAGGTATCGCCTATCCCTCAACGGAAATCCAGTCCTGAAAGTTCAATTAGCAGATTGGTTTCATGATAATTCTTCTACACTTAGTGCCTCTACAGAGTCCTACAGGAGGATGCATTGGTGCCTTTACAGCCGGAATAAGCTTTATTATAAAAAAAAATGGGGTGGACTTCCAGGTAATGAGGTCTATGAAACTCCATTCGACACGTATACGGTATGAGCATATAATAGGGAATATTTAGCCATATATAGCTAAATAAAATTATAATAGTGGCATTAATTCTCATGTATATGAGAGATTGCAAAATTATTAAACCACAAAAATACTCTCTTGAACTGCGTAAAAAGCCAGCTTTATTTTTAGACCGAGATGGTGTTGTCATACAAGATCGGAATTATATCTCTAACCCTGATGATGTTGAACTTATGCCGGGAGCTTTCGACTTATTAACTTACGCTTTTAATTTTGGATGGGAGGTCGTATTGGTTACAAATCAATCTGGAATATCTAGAGGTCTGCTGACTTGGAATGATTATGGCTTGGTTACTGCACGTATGCTTGAACTTTTAGGTCAACCCTGTCCTATTTCAGCTATATATGCGAATGGATATGGGCCAGATGCACCTAGAGACTCTTGGCGTAAGCCAAGCCCTTCGATGGTTTTAGCCGCAGTTAATGATCTTTCCTTGGATGTGTCTCAGTCTATTTTGATTGGTGACCGATGCTCCGATCTTTTGGCGGGAGCCAGAGCAGGGATTTCATCAGTTATTCATGTAATGACTGGTCACGGATCAGATGAGAGAAGTCTTATAAAAAAACATACTAGACCTTTCATCTGTAACGATTCTGATGGTAAGAAGAATTACTTCTTTGTGGATGATAGGTTTGAGTCTCATTTATATTTGATTAATACCCTGAACGAATTTCCTTTTTCTATCTTGAGAACATTAGATTGATTTATCTTTCTACTTATGAATTCAACGAATGCAGATATTGTTATTGTTGGTGGGGGCATTGTAGGGGTTTGTGTTGCTTATCAGCTACTAGAAAGAAAACTCTTCGCAAATATAGTGCTTTTAGAAAAAGAAGATAAAATTGGTTTTCATAGTTCGGGACGTAATAGTGGAGTATTACATGCTGGCCTTTACTATAAGCCTGATTCTTTAAAGGCAAATGTTTGTGTCGCTGGGTCAAAAAGACTTAAACGATGGATAGATCAGCGATCATTGCCAATCAGTAAATGTGGGAAGATAATTGTTCCTCAAGATCCATCTTTAGATGGACAACTTGATTTAATAGCTAAACGTGGCAGACAAAATGGAGCAAAATTGGAAATCTTAGATCAAAAGCAGTTACAGGAACTTATTCCCGAAGCTCGTAGCTCTACTGGCAGAGCATTGTGGACACCTGACACTTCAGTAGTGATTCCTAAGCTAATAATGTCTAAACTGAGAGAAGAATTAGAAATTAATGGAGTTCGTATCTTTACTGGTCAAAAAAACTGGCGTCCAAAGCCATTTGATAAGCAACTTATAATGCAAGATGGATCTGTTATTTCTTATGGACATCTTATTAATTGTGCAGGCCTTCAGGCAGATCGTTTGGCTCACCAGTATGGTGTAGGTTTAGAATATAGCTTGTTACCTTTTAAAGGTTTGTATTGGCAATTAAAAAAAGATTCTCCTATTAAAATCAGAACTAATCTTTATCCTGTACCAGATTTAGATTTACCCTTCCTTGGTGTTCATTTTACGCCAAGTGCTGATAAAGTTCCAACAATAAGTATTGGCCCAACTGCAACCCCTGCATGGGGAAGAGAAAACTATAAAGGTTTTAAAGATTTTGAATTTGGTGTGGCTTTAAGAAGTCTAGATATTTTAGCTAAACAGTATGTTTTAAATAGAGGACATTTCCGCAATTATGTTCATCAGCAAGCACTTCTCTCTTTGGCCCCTTTTCTGCTCAAATCAGCAAAAAAACTTATACCTAAACTTACATTAAATGATATAGAAATCAGTCAGAAAGTCGGCATTAGATCTCAGCTTTTCAATGGCAATACGCAAAGTTTAGAAGATGACTTTCTTTGCCTGCCTGGACCAAGTAGTACGCATGTTCTTAACTCTATTTCTCCAGCCTTTACAGCAAGCTTTGCGCTAGCCGATTTGATTATCAGTAAGGCTGGATTTACTAAGATCTCTAGATGATTAAGCCTTTAAGAGCACTCCTTTTAGCTGCTGGTCTTGGAACTCGTTTGAGACCAATCACTTTATACACTCCGAAATGTTTAGTTCCTATTTCCAGGGAACCACTTTTAGGTCGGTGGTTTCGAGCACTTGATGCAATAGGTTGTGAAGCCGCACTTGTGAATACTCACTATCTCGCGGCACAGGTTAATGAGTTCGTAAAGAGCTCTGTGACTAAATCAATGCGCATAGAGATTGTGCATGAACAGTCTCTTCTTGGCACAGCAGGAACATTACTTGCCAATAGAAAATTCTTCATGAATGCTACAGGTCTCTTGATCCATGCAGATAACATTACTAATGCAGATCTAACGTTGTTATTAGAAGCCCATCGACATCGTTCTAGTAAGAGCCTGCTAACTATGCTCACCTTTACTACTGAGAACCCTAGTAGTTGTGGGATTGTTGAAAAGAATTCAGATGGTTTGATGACGGCTTTTCATGAAAAAGTAGCAAGACCTCCTGGTAATTGTGCTAACGGTGCTTTATACCTTTTTGAGCCATCCTTATTTGACTTTCTTGATGACTTAGGCCCTGAATTGACTGACTTCAGTACTCAAGTGCTACCTAATCTCGTGGGAAGGGTTCAGACTTTTCACACCAATGAACCTTATATGGATATTGGTACACCAGAGGCTTTGCGAAAAGCCCAAGAAGTTTTTAAAATCGTTTTAGGAGATAAGCAATGAAAGAGCAGCCCTCAGACTTTGAGCTAAATGCAGAAAGATATATAAATAGACTTGCTGGCTCTTTCAGTAATGCAATCTTTGCAGCCATAGAGGTTTTGGCTTTAGATCTCCGTCAAGCTTGGATAGATGGCCGTACTGTTTACATATGTGGTAATGGGGGCAGTGCTGCCAATGCTATTCATATGGCTAATGACCTACATTATGGAATTGGTGCATGTGGATTGGGCCCCATTCTTCCAGGGATAAGGGTTGAAGCTTTATCAGCCAATTCAAGTATTATCACATGCTTAGCTAATGACACTGATTATGGGAATATTTATGCGCATCAGCTTCAAGTAAAAGCTCGAAAGGGTGATCTGCTTATAGTTTTGTCAGGGAGCGGGAACTCTGAGAATGTCGTAAATGCTATTCATACTGCTACTAAGATCGGCATGCGTAGTTTTGCAATTCTTGCTTATAGCGGGGGGAGTTGCCTTAAACTTGCCGATGTTCCAATACATTTTGATGTAGATGATATGCAAATAGCAGAAGATATTCAACTTGTTGTTGGCCATTTATGCATGCAATGGTTGAATACAAATAAACCATCTGAACTTCTTACTTTGAATTGATGCCTGAAATAGATTTCATGAGCGTACTTCATAAAAGTACGAATCGCGATTACCTTGCCAGGGTAAATGATATAGCCTTTCCTAAGCATAAGGCGGCAGAATTAGCTAAGAAATTTGATTACAATTATTGGGACGGTGATAGACGGATTTGTTATGGAGGCTACCACTATATAGAGGGTCGATGGGAGAAAATTGCTAGATCAATTGTGAATCATTATCCACTACCCGAAAGCCCAAGAATTCTTGATATTGGTTGTGGTAAGGGATATTTGCTTTATGATTTTTTAAAAGTGATCCCCAATGCAAAGGTGTATGGGATAGATATCTCTGAGTATGCTATAAATAATAGCCATGAAGAAATTAGAAATTGTCTAAAGGTAGGGAATGCAAATAAATTGCCTTGGCCAGATAAGTTCTTTGACCTTGTCTTATCAATCAATACCTTCCACAATCTTCACTCTTATGACCTTGAAAATGCACTTAATGAAATGGAAAGGGTAGCAAAAGATAATAAGTATTTGTGTGTCGAGAGTTACCGTAATGAGCTTGAAAAAGCAAACTTATTATACTGGCAAGTGACTTGTGAGGCTTTTAATACCCCTTTGGAATGGAAATGGTGGTTTGAAAAGACGGGTTATACAGGTGATTATTCTTTTATATTTTTTGAGTAGTTTTATTATGAATGCTTATCCTAGGCAAACAAAGGCAGCAATTCTGGTAGAGCAAAATAAACCTCTTGTGATTGATCACATAGAACTACCTGATCAGTTACATGTTGGACAGGTTTTGGTGAAGATTCAAGTAAGTGGAATTTGTGGATCACAATTGGGAGAAATTTCTGGCATAAAAGGTTCTGATCCATATCTTCCTCATCTCATGGGACATGAAGGATTTGCTTTGGTTGAAGGAATAGGCCCTGGGGTTAAACATGTTCAAGTTGGGGATTATGTAGTACTACATTGGAGAAAAGGAGTGGGAATTCAGTCAGATCCTCCTAAATATTTATGGCGTGGGAATAAAGTAAATGCTGGATGGGTTACAACTTTTAATGAGTATGCTGTGATTAGCGAGAATCGATGTACAAAGGTTCCTTCGGATACTAATCCTGATACTGCAGCTTTGTTTGGGTGCGCTGTGACAACTGGATTTGGAGTTGTTGAAAATAACAGTAATATAAAACTAGGAGAGTCAGTGGTCGTTTTTGGGGCTGGAGGTATAGGCTTAAATATCATTCAAGCTTGTTCTTTATTATCTGCTTTCCCCATAATTGCAGTTGATCTTTTTGATAACCGTTTGGAATTGGCAAAGCACTTAGGAGCTACTCATGTCATAAATACTAAAAATATTGATCCAGTCCTTGGAATTAGAAATGCCTTGAAAGATGATAAACTTGATGTGTTTATAGATAACACAGGATCTACAAATATAATTGAATTGGGTTATAAATTGATTTGTCCTCAGGGACGTGTAGTTTTAGTTGGTGTTCCAAGAAAAGGATCTGATATATTGATACATTCATTAGATCTCCACTTTGGCAAGAGCATTTCAGGTTCTCATGGAGGAGAGTCTCACCCTCATATTGATATCCCTAGATACATGAAATTAATTAGGAATGGAAAGCTGAGTTTTGAAAAATTAATTAGTTCTCGTTTCTCTTTAGATAATATTAATTTAGCTATTAAATCAATGAAAGATGGATCAACTGCTGGACGAGTTATGATTGACTTGTGAAAACATCTATTATTACTTTAAAAGAAGCGACACATTTAAGAAAATGTGTTTTGGGCTATGGCCACTTCAATACAATCCATCCTGGTCATATTCGTTATTTGCGAAATGCTCGTGATCAAGGAGAAAAATTTGTGATTGCTTTGATGGGAGATGGATTATCTAAAGAAAATCCATCCTTTCAATTTTCTCAGTCAGAGAGGGCTGAAGCTGTTGCAATGCTTGGTATTGCCGATTCAATTATTCTTCTTGAGTACAAGGAACTTATTCAAGTTGTAAGAGAACTAGATCCTGCAATTCTTGTCTTAGGGAAAGAATTTCAATGCTCAGAGGATGTTGATGTTAATGAGGCCATTTTTCTCCAAAGAAAACAAAAAAATATAGTCCAGTTTCATGCAGGGGAAATTAATTATGCGAGTACTGATTTGTTAAGTAGATCTGAAAGAGAGTTGAGTGAGCAGCGTCGTAAGCAATTTATGGCAGCTTGTAAAAGGCAGGGTTTGGACAAAAAGAAACTTTTGGATTCTATGAACGCGTGGAAGTCGGCAAAGTTGCTTGTTTTGGGAGACACTATTGTTGATCAATATGCAGCTTGCGAGGCAATTGGAATGAGTGCTGAGGCACCAGTAGTTGTAGTAAGAGAACTTGAAACAAGAAATTTTATTGGTGGTGCAGCTGTTGTGGCATCTCATATAAAAGCATTGGGTGCTTCTTGTGATCTTCTTTCTGTTGTAGGTTCTGACAAAACGTCTGAGCTTGTCCGTCAAGGATTAGTTGAGCAAGGAATTGGTGATGAATTATTTGAAGACTCCTCTAGGCCAACTACATTTAAAAAGCGTTATGTAGTCGAAAATCAAAAGCTTTTTAGAGTTAGTCGTGTTGAGGATCATAGTCTAGATCCCGAACTAGAGGATCAATTTATTCAACGATTGAAAGCTATAGCACCTAATGTTCAGGGAATAGTGATCTCGGATTTTGTGTATGGAGTAGTTACAAATAATATTTTGGAAGTTGTACAGGAAATGGCTATAAAATATAATCTTTTATTATTTGGTGATCTCCAATGTAGTAGTCAAGTAGGAACAGTAACTAGATTTAAGAATTTTTCATTGCTTTGTCCAAATGAACGAGAAGCAAGAATTGCTTTACAAGATAATGACATAGGTTTGGAGCTTCTTAGTCAGAGATTATTGGAGAATACAAATACTGATAAGTTGATCATGAAACTTGGAGCAGAAGGATTTATTACCTATGACCGTAATTCCTCTGGTGAGCTTGTGAGCCAGGCCTTTCCAGCACTTTCAGTTAATCCAGTAGATGTTGCCGGAGCAGGAGATTCTTTGCTTGCTGTTATGGCAACTGGATTGGCTAGTGGTCAAAAAATGATGCCAACAGCAGCTTTAGGATGTTGTATGGCAGCACTTTCTGTTGAAACTATGGGAAATAAATCCATAACAAATGAGTCATTACGTTTAAATTTGATAGAGGTATTAAGCTCATGAATAGTAATAAGTTTTTAGTTGTTGGAAGCAATAGTTTTAGTGGATCGCATTTCGTTGCTGAAACATTAAAATTAGGTAACTCCGTATGTGGTGTTAGTCGCTCTAGAGAGCCTAATGCTGTATTTTTACCTTATCGATGGAGTGATTCATCTATTAGTGGAGCCATTGCCAACAAAGATAATTTTCAGCATCATATACTTGATATAAATACTAATTTAACTGATTTAATTGATTTGGTTGACAAATATCAACCAGGGTTTATTGTTAATTTTGCAGCTCAAGGAATGGTCGCTGAAAGTTGGCTTAATCCACTGCAGTGGTATCGTACAAATCTCTTATCTCAAGTCGCCTTTCATGATGAGTTAAGGAAGAGGCCTTTTATTGAGAAATATGTTCATGTGACGACTCCTGAAGTTTATGGAAGCACAGATAATGGATGGATAAAAGAGAATACTAATTTTTCACCCAGTACTCCATATGCTGTAAGTCGGGCAGCATGTGATATGCATTTACAAAGTTTTTATAAGGCATATGGATTTCCTGTGATATTTACTAGAGCAGCAAATGTTTATGGTCCTGGCCAACAACTTTATCGCATAGTTCCTAGAACAATATTGAGCGCACGTACTGGAAAATCTATGCAATTACATGGTGGGGGACTCTCAGAACGTTCATTTATACATATAAGAGATGTTGTTTCGGCTACATTGCAGTTGGCTTTAAGTGCTGAGCCAGGAACTACTTGGCACCTTTCAACTAAAGAGGTCATATCTATAAGGGCCTTAGTTAAAAGAATTTGTAAAATAGCAAATATAGAGTTCAATTCAGTGGTTGAGGTGGGTGAAGAAAGACTAGGCAAGGATCAGAGCTATCTTTTGGATAGCAGCAATATTCGAGACAGGTTTGGTTGGTCAGATAAGATTGATCTTGATCAAGGCCTAAATGAAACTCTTGATTGGGTTGATAGGCATTTCAATATTCTTAAAGATCTTCCTTGGGAGTACCAACACAAATCATGAAATTATTAGTCACAGGTGGATGCGGATATAAGGGCTCGGTTTTGATACCCTTATTATTAAAAGATGGTCATGACGTTATTAATATTGATAATCAGTGGTTTGGTAATTATTTAGAAGAACATCCACGACTGATCAACATCAAACTAGACGTAAGAAATATTGATCAAATTCCAATGGATGATATAGATACTATTATTCATTTGGCTAATATTGCAAATGATCCAGCAGTAGATTTAAACCCATTATTAAGTTGGGAAGTTAATGTTTTGATAGCACAACAACTTGCAGACAAGGCATTGAGATCAGGGGTGAAGCAGTTGATTTATGCAAGTTCAGGAAGTGTATATGGTGTCAAAGAAGAAGAAAAAGTCACTGAGGAACTTGAACTATTGCCCATTTCTGTATATAATAAAACAAAGATGGTTGCAGAAAGAGTTTTTTTGTCTTATGCAAAAGAGATGAAAATACATTGCCTTAGGCCTGCAACAGTTTGTGGTATTTCACCTCGTATGAGATTGGATGTAAGTGTTAACATGCTTACCTATCAAGCATTAAAGAATCGAAGAATAACTGTTTTTGGAGGTAATCAGACAAGGCCTAACATACATATAAAAGACATGGCAAATGTTTATAGACATTTTCTAAATCAAAGGAATATTCCATCTGGTTGCTATAATGCAGGATTTGAGAATCTAACAATTTTAGATATTGCTGAAATGATTAGTGATCTGACTTCGAGTGAATTAGTTATTACTGAATCTAATGATCCTCGTTCCTATAGGCAAGATTCAACAAAGCTTTTGAAAACAGGTTTTGTTCAAAAATACAATGTCAACAATGCAATTCAGGAGATAATTGATTCGTATCATAAAGGTGAATTACATGATGAAGCAAATTCTTATACAGTAAAGTGGATGAAAAAATTAAATCTTGACAGTTCATTTAATAAATAATGCCAGACAAATATAACAATTTAAAAGTTATATCGAACCTTATTCGCAAAAGGATAGTAGAAACATCTGCAAATTCTAAAATCCCTCATCTAGGCTCATGTCTTTCATGTGTAGATATACTTGTATATCTTTACTGGAAAGAACTCAGGATAGATCCAGATTTTTCTGAAGATCCAGATAGAGATAGATTTATACTTAGCAAGGGTCATGCCTCTCCTGCTTGGATTCAAGTGCTTGCAGAAAGAGGTTTTTTTCCAATAACAAAACTTTTAGAATTTGGCAAAGACGGTAGTATTTTCCATGAACACCCTCCAATACCAGGATATATTCCTGGTATTGAGGCAGCAACGGGATCATTAGGCCATGGTTTCCCTATGGCATTAGGCATGGCTATTTCTCACAAAGTCCAGGCAAAAAATACTCGATGTTATGCACTTTTAAGTGATGGTGAGTGCAATGAAGGTACTATATGGGAAGCGGCAATGCTTGCGGGGAGTAAGAAAGTATCTCATTTAACTGCCATAATAGATTTTAATAAATGGCAAGCAACAGGTCGAAGTAAAGAAATAATGGCTATTGATCCATTAGCCGATAAGTGGATTGCCTTTGGATGGCATGCTCAAGAAATAGATGGCCATAATTTTGATGAGATATCTAAGTCTCTTTTGAGTGCAAAATTAGAAAAAGATAGGCCAAGTGTTATCATCGCGCATACTATAAAAGGTAAAGGTGTTTCTTTTATGGAAGATGATAATAATTGGCACTATCGAATACCTAATGCAGATGAACTTCAAGCAGCTTTAGAAGAGTTGGAGAGTTATTCATGAGGAATACCTTTGCTGAAAATATGACACAAATAGCAAGTCTTAGAAAAGATGTTTGTTTGCTGTCTGGAGATATTGGAAATAGAATGTTTGATGATTTTAAAAAGATATCTCCTGAACGATTTATCAATTGTGGGATAGCTGAAGCAAATATGATGAGCATTGCTTCAGGCATGGCATTAAGTGGTATGCGTCCAGTTGTATATACAATCACTCCTTTTACTACTACAAGATGTCTTGAACAAATACGGATTGGAGTTGCTTACCACAAAGCACCGGTTGTAATTGTCGGGACTGGTTCCGGGTTAAGTTATTCAGAGCTAGGCCCTACTCATCATTCTCTTGAAGATATGGCAATCCTTAGAACAATTCCTGGATTGAATGTTTTAGCACCAGCAGATAGTAAAGAGTTGACAGCTCAGTTAAAAGAAGCCCTAATAGATTCCAATCCAACTTATCTGAGGATTGGGAAAAAAGGTGAGCCTAATCTTCATGATGAATATTCAAACCTTGGAATAGGAAAGGCAAATATGCTTAAAGATGGTGAGGATGTAGTTGTTATAGGAGTTGGACCAATCTTAGGTGAGGCACTTTTAGCAGCTAAAACTCTTGAAGTTGATAATATTTCTGTTGCGGTAGCTTCTTTAGGTGGTATTAAACCTATAGATCAAAAGTTCATTGGAGAGTTATCAAAAAGATTTAAGTTATGGATATCTATTGAAGAACATGGATTGATTGGTGGAGTTAGTTCACTTTTGTCAGAATGGCTAGTTGCAAACAGATGTAATCAAATCAGACTTAAAGGTATTGGAGTACCAGATGAGTTTATACATAGACTTGGTAGTCAAGATTACATCAGAGAAAGGTATGGAATGAATTCCGAAGGCATTATAGAGACAATTAGAACGGAGTTGACTCAGTGAATCTCTTCGTAGGTAAAAACATTACTCTAGGACTTGATTTTGATAATACATTGATTAACTATAATGATATTTTCTACAAATTGGCAACATCTAAAGGGCTTATACCTAATAGTATAGCAAGTGATAAGTTGTCAATAAGAAATTATTTAAGATCTAAAGGTAAAGATTCTGACTTTACTATTCTTCAGGCTGAAGCGTACGGACCTGGAATAATTAATGCAAAAAGTCAACCTGGAGCTATTCTAGTATTAGCAAAACTAAGGAAGAAAGGACTTGATATGAAGATTATAAGTCATAAAACTAAGAATCCTTATAAAGGTCCTGCTTATGATTTACACGAATGGGCTTTGCATTGGATGAAAGAACAAGGTTTTTTCGAAAAAAATCTTTTAGATTTTAAACATGATGAAATATTTTTTGAGAAAACAAAGGAAGAAAAGAAAAATAGAATTATCAATTGCGGTTGTACGCATTACATTGATGATTTACCTGAAATACTAGAAACTCTACCTTCTACTATTTCCAGAATTCATTACTGCCCAGATGGTAATAGTGAATGGACGGGAGGACCTGTAATTACAAAATGGCAAGAGCTGCAGTCAAGCATAAATGATTTAAATGTATAATCTGACAGCATTGATTATCACTAATTTAAGAAGGCAACTGAAAAATTATCACTTCTCACTGATTCTTTTAAAAAACTGACATTATGAGTCATGAACATGAAGAACAAAGGGAATGGAAGGAACTAAATGCAAGATATTTTGTAGACGCCAAGAAAATATCTTATTATTCTTACTCTATTCATGAACCTTCTCTTATTCCCTTTGATTTGGGAAGTTATTCGGGGCCATCTGCTTTCCAAATGAGGGAATGGATCAAGAGACATACAGATACTTCTATCAAGATTGATAGTTTTAATAACTTTGATAGTAAAGGTACTATTGTTTATAAAATTAGAGATGTAATTGTAAACACTGAGACGATTGATATTGGCGTTTTAAGTAATTCTGGACTAAAACTCTTAGATTGTAGCCATCATGGTAGAGAGTGTTATTCTTGGATTTTACGAAGAAATCAGATAGTTAAATTGGGTTTATACGTTAAATGGCTTTATGAGAATGCAAACTTATTAAGCACCAATAATAGTGAGGAGACATTTATCCTAAACACAAGATGGGCCTCGACAAACTTTTATCATTGGATTCATGAGGCCATTCCAAGAATTTGTTTGATGATTAGGAATGGGTTTATAAAAGACTCAACCCAATTATTGTGGCTTGGTAAGCATAGACCAAGAGATTATCACTTATCAACTCTAAAAGCATTAGGCATAAAAGTAGATGAAATAAAATATCTAGAGGGTATAATTTCTATAAAAAACTTAGTTCATTCTACAATGGTAATGGCCGAGAGTTTTTCTCCAGAGCAATCTAAGATAGTAAAATTTGTAGCAGATAGAATAATGGAGAATTCTTATCATAAATTTGATATAAAATCAAACAAAAGACTATTAATACTTAGAAGAAATAGTAATTATCGTAGTTTTGCTTTTGAGGAGCAAGTAGATAAGTTAATTTCTCGCTATTCACTAACTCCAGTTTTTCTTGAAGAAATGAATTTGCCAGAGCAAATCAATATATTGCAAACTGCTGATTATTTAGTCGCTCCCCATGGTGCCGGTCTTACTCATTTGCTTTGGATGAAAGAAGGTACAAGGATAATTGAATTCATGCCTCAAGATTCAATTCATCCTTTATATTGGTACTTAAGTGGTATAAGTAATATGAAGTATTCAATGATTCCTTCTAGAATTATTACTGATATGCAGAGACTGGTCATAGACTTGAGAGAATTTGATGATCATTTTTGTATGTAAAGTTATTTGTGTGAAGGAATTACCTGAGTTGTCTTTTGGACTTTTAACTAAATGATTTATCTGTGTAGATCTAATTTTATTTATAAATTAATCAAACTGCATATCTAATTAGAATATCTTTGATGTCTTTATAGGTGATGTCATCTAAAAATGTATTAGATATGTCAGGAAACTCTCCATAGCTTGATGTCAGGCCATAGGATGTCTTGTATAGAGAATATGAACCTTTGCGAGATAGAAACCTTATTATAATTTCATCTATCTCATCTTCATTTAGAGGCCTAATTCCTAAACCATATTTATTGCATTGGTCAAGTGACCACTGACCTCTGAAAAAGAAGTTTATCAATTCTTTTAGATTGGACTCTTTTAACTGTTTTGTATTTGATACAAATATACGTTTAGGTGCGTGTACAATCTGACCAGAGAAGCCACACTCATAAACAACAGCAGAATCAAGTAAAAGTGATGGAATTCCAAAAAGCCTTGTTGGATAATCACTGGCTCCAGTTGAAGTACCTATGAAGTAATCAATATTGCTCATTCCATATAGTTGATCGATGAAAGATACTTCATGCATTGTA
The DNA here is from genome assembly GCA_003216075.1 of Prochlorococcus sp. AG-409-B05. Lineage (GTDB taxonomy): Bacteria > Cyanobacteriota > Cyanobacteriia > PCC-6307 > Cyanobiaceae > AG-409-B05. Next base: position 29,193 of record QCJK01000008.1, on the reverse strand, counting down.
AAATCTATAATTTGATTATGCTCAATTTCAACGGGCATACCAACTTTGTTTAACCTTACTATTGCATATTTATTGTTGATGCAACTGTTGATTGCCTTGTTGAATTTTGAGATTTCGGAATCTCTCCAACTTTGCCCTTCACCTACGTATAAAGAATCTCTATTAATGACTCCTATTTTCTTTTGATTAGTCTCAGAAGATGTAAAGAAATTTAGAATAGAATTGTTTAATTTTTTGTTTGCAAGTAATTTCTTCTTGAGGACTTGCTGAGCCTTGCTCAGGATTATATCGTCTTCACTTTTCTTTTCAAAAAGTGAGATTGTCTCTTTAGAATAACAGAACTCTGATTCAATCCCTGTTTTTTGATATAAGGATGTTAATGCTTCTTTTGCCATATTGGATCCAAAGCCAGAATCGCAATATGCCTTTAGTAATGATACTTTAATCTTAGAATCTGTAAGAGTATGTAGATGTAGATTTGGAACCCAATAAATAATTTCAGGGAGATTAGGTATTGTCGATAACCTTGGATCTCCAAGGAATATATGTAATGGCTTATTACACCTTCCAATTAAAAATGTGATTAATATCCACTCAAATATTCTTAGATAATGCCCAAAGGATCTTTCGACCAGCATATCTAGGAATAAAATCTCATTCTGCCTTATTTCCGTGTATAAAGTTATATTGTCATGCCGTGATAGTTTTTTTGTTTTGTCAATTTTTATTATATCCCAATGTTTTAGTGCCTCGTAAAAGTAGGGATAGCTTGTTGCATCAGGAAGGCTGACTGAACCATTTGGGGGAATGGCTTGGAATGTTGTACGAAATGAATCTATCAGAGAATTTATAAGGTATTTATTATTAGTTTCTTGGCTTGGTATTGATTTCTCAATATTATGCAGCACGACAATCTGGTCAGCATGAAGAGTATCAACTGCTAATGCAGATTCAAGTTGAAACTTCATAAGTTGACATGTACATAAATGTGCCTTGAGAAGTTGTTTCCCTGTGTCCCACTTCACTGAAATTACAATTGCATTCTAATTGTATGTTAACACTCTTTCTGATATTGAGTTAAGCCTCCTTTATGTACACAAAGGTAAATCGTGATCATCTCCTAGGTATATTGATCCTAATAGTTAAAACAAAAATTCCATGCTCATATAATAATCTCTACGATACCCTCGGTTACGTATTCTGCTAATCCTTCTAGGTTTTTTTTCAACACATCTTCTTCTGATTTCCACTTATTTGCTATTTCGGCCAGTAAATCAGTTGATTCTACATGTTCAATCATCCTTATTTTAATATATTCTGATAAATTTCTTTTCATTCTTATTGTAAGATAATCCCAAATGTTCTTATCTAATAATGAGATTTCACTTATGTCTTCAATACCAGTATAGTTATATAGTTCTTTAATTCCAATAAAACAAAATATTTGTCCAAGTTGATCGAAATCAGACTCGGCTTTTTTTCCTTCCTCATATTCTCCAAGTAAAACATCCAAATCTTTGTTATCTTTGTTGCCCTTTTTCTTTTTGCTTTTTATAAGCTTGTAGAATTCTCCGAATTCAATTGGCTTTGACATGCTCCTTTGTCCTATAGATTTTCATTGTCACTATAAGCTGCTTTCAAAGTTAATAGTGCAAACCCTTTTGAAACTCTTTTAGATTATCTATCCTATTGTAGATTGCGATAGATTTTTACGACAGTCTAGAGTAGACTTTTGTTTGTCTCTATTAAGTTGCCATCGAAGCATTGAATTTAATAGCTTTAATTTTTGTCAGACTACAAAAAAGCTTTATCTTTGTAGGTGGAAGAGAAGGATCTATTTCCTGATGGTTATTCTAGAACCCATTAGAGAACCTCTAAGGCACTTTTGGCAACGAATTTTCAAGATTATATGATCAGGCTAAGTATGTACGTCTATGTGGTATTAAGACTTGTGGAATTGCCTTTTGTAGGCTTTCGCTTTTGCTTTTGGCTTGCTTGATAATGCGTTTGCAAGAGTTGCAATCTTGCAAACTTTTAGTTGTATTAATAATGGTGTTGATTCGTTCACTCTTAAAGTTTCTCAGGCTGTTTAATTATGCATAGGATCAGCATTATGAGACACCATGCAGCCCAAACTGCCATTCAAGTAAGTGACCCTCCTTCTATTAAGGGATTACAGTTTGCAGTTTTTTTTAGCTATGACTGGTAGGAGAGTTTTTTTCTTCTTCTTCTTTAAGGTTGTCCCCATTGCTGACCATCCTCAGTTTGTATAGACCCTAGGAAATTTTCTCTGTGGTTCCCCTTTCATCTTCAAAATTCAATCGGCCATTACTTGGCAGAGAACAGTCTCTTAGGGGAAGATCAATTAAGCGATGCTGTGATGTGATATTTTCTGCTATTGTCTTAATCTTTGGTTTTCCTGTTTTTGTTTGTATCGCTCTGTTAGTTAAATTTAGTTCGCCAGGACCTATATTTTATGTTCAAGAAAGGGTAGGTCGAAATAATTCTCGTTTTGGGTGTATTAAATTTCGTACTATGCGTGCTGATGCTGAGGATCAGTTATTAAATGTATTAGATAAATCTCCTTTATTGAAAATTGAATTTGAGAGAGATTTTAAACTTCGTAAGGATCCAAGAATAACTTCTATTGGAAGTTTCTTAAGACGTTCCAGCCTTGATGAACTTCCTCAGTTCTTTAATGTTTTAAAGGGTGATATGAGTGTTGTAGGGCCAAGACCAATAGTCGAAAAGGAACTTGAAAGGTACGGCAATAAGATGGTAGAAGTTGCCTCTGTACGTCCTGGCCTGACAGGTTTATGGCAGGTTAGTGGTAGAAATAATCTTAGCTATCAAAAGAGAGTAGATCTTGATATCTCTTATGCAAGAAACAGATCATTCTTTCTTGATTTTTTTATAATATTAAGGACATTTCGAGTCTTGTTGCTTCCTTCAGACCGAGGTGCATATTGACCTCAGCTAATAAAGAATACTTTGCTTATAAATAAAAATAACACAAGCCAGAACACCTCTAATCTTAAGCTAAGAGAGAGAATCTTTTTTATTGATGAATTATTAGGACTTGGATAATTCTTTGCCAGAATTTCTTTTTTGGTGTATATCCCCTGGTATTTATTTAATCCTCCCATTCTGACACCTGCACAGTAAGCAAAAATCGCTTCAGATAATCCTGAATTTGGTGATGGGTCTTTGGACCCATCTTTCCAGGCAGCCTTAGTAAGCTCGGGGAATTTTTGCCATGAATTACTTATTAAAGGTAATGATATTAATACCAATCTACATGGAATCCAAGTAAGAAAATCATCTAGATGTGCACCTGCAGAGCCCAACCAAATAAGTTCGCCTCTTTTATAGCCAATCATTGAGTCTATTGTGCTAGTTGCTTTAAATATCCATGCCAATGTTAATGGACCTGGGAAATCAGTAGAGAACTCCCAAAAAATCACCCCTGTGAGCATCCAAAATAGAGGAGCAAATACTCCATCTACTGAATTCTCGCTAGCGGTTTCAGCTGTGGCCCGAAGAATTTCTTCAATATTTAGGCTTTTAACATCTCTTCCAACAATTTGACTGAGCTTCGCGCGTGCAGAATCAAGGTCGTTTGAATGAGATGTTTTGGGAAGGTGAAAAAGTACTTCAATTACACTTTTACGAAGACTCTTTGCAGCAATTGCACTTGTAAGTGCAATTAGTAAAATTATCTCTCCTAACCTTATAGGTATTGGACTTCCAGGTAGCGCTAATCTCTCTATCAACCATCCACTTAGGCCTGAAATTGATACGACGATTAGCGTTAGAAGCACTCCGTTAAGCCTTAATGCCCATGGCTTTTTATTTGATATCTTTTTAGCCCAGCTTCTAAGAAGACTTACTAGAGCACCCATAAATTCAACTGGATGGAAACACCATTTAGGGTCTCCAATCAGAAGGTCAAGCCCAGCGGCTAAAATTACAATAAGAAGTGATGAATTCAGTCTGTTTTAAGCCAGCTAAACATTGCACGAAGATCTTTACCTACTTTCTCTATGAGAAGTCCTGCGTCTCTTTCACGCATTCGTTTCATTTCTGGTTTTCCTGCCTCGCATTCTGAAACAAAGTTTTTAGCGAATGTACCGTCTTGAATATCAGAGAGAATTTGTTTCATTTCTGTTTTTGTTTCTGAAGTGATTAATCTTGGACCACTTACATAGTCACCATATTCTGCAGTGTTTGATATGGAATCTCGCATTGCAGTGAGACCTCCTTTGACCATCAGATCAACAATTAGTTTAACTTCGTGAAGGCATTCGAAATAGGCCAATTCAGGTTGATAGCCCGCCTCGACAAGGGTTTCAAAACCTGCTTTAACGAGTTCAGATAGGCCTCCACAAAGTACTGCTTGTTCTCCAAAGAGGTCGGTTTCTGTTTCCTCTTTGAAGTTGGTTTCTAGGATCCCTGCTCTTGTACCACCAATGCCCTTTGCATAAGCCATTGCAAGATTTCTTGCATTGCCTGAGGAGTCTTGTTCTATCGCAAAAAGAGCAGGAACCCCTTGCCCATTTTGGTATTCCCATCTAACGGTATGCCCAGGTCCTTTTGGGGCAATCATTACTACATCTACATAGCTTGGGGGTTTTATCAAGCCAAATCGAATATTAAAACCGTGCGCAAAACTCAGAATTTTCCCAGGGGTTAGGTTGGGAGCTATTTCGTTGATGTAAACATCCTTTTGGGATTCATCGGGGAGTAACACCATGATCCAATCTGCTTTGGCTGCAGCATTAGTTACTGACATCACTTCCAGTCCATCAGCAGTTGCCTTATTTGCAGATCTACTGCCTTCATAAAGTCCTACTACAACATTTAGTCCACTGTCTTTAAGGTTTAAGGCGTGGGCATGGCCTTGAGACCCATAACCAATAATTGCTATCGTTTTGCCCGTTAGCAGATTTAGATCGGCATCTGTGTCGTAGAAGAGCTTTGCCATCAGATTTGTATTTCAGTCAAGAGATCAAGTTCAGAGCTTAGGCAAAAGAGGGCGATGAATGTGATTTTTTTTCAGATGATCAAGAATCATTTCTCGTGAAAATACTAGAGTTGTAACAATGCTAGGAGACATTGAATTAAGATTTCCCTAGGAATATGGTTGAGTTTATGTTGAGTTTATATTTAATTCCAATTTAAATTAAGCTTCATTAGGGTGAGAGATGACTCTATCAATTAAGCCATATTCCTTGGCTTCATCGGCACTCAGAAAGTAGTCTCTGTCAGTATCTTTCTCGATTTTTTCGAAAGTCTGTCCAGTCATTGAAGCCATAGATCTATTTAACATTTCTTTGATTCGAAGAATCTCTTTTGCTTCTATTTCGATGTCACTTGCTTGTCTTTGAGCTGTTCCTCCCAGCGGTTGATGAATCATTATTCTGCTGTGAGGTAAGGCAACTCTTTTCCCTTTTGATCCAGCGCCTAATAAGAATGCACCCATTGATGCAGCTAATCCAACGCAAATGGTTACTACATCGCTCTTGACATATTGCATTGTGTCGTAGATCGCCAAACCTGCTGTAACTGATCCTCCTGGGCTGTTGATATATAAATAAATTGGCTTACTACTGTCCTCTGAATCGAGGTACAGCATTTGAGCTACAAGACTATTGGCTACGCCGTCATTAACTTCTTGTCCTAGGAAAAGGATCCTTTCCGCACCAAGTCTTGTATAAATGTCAACCCATCGCTCTAATTGGCTTCCTGGGAGTCGATAAGGAACGCTGGGAGTACCTATTGGCATTGTAGAAATTGATGAACGGCAGTTAAAAAATCGTTGTAATAAAGATAGATGATTTGGTAGATACGGGTTCTATTAAGTGTTCATTTATGTTTTTAAGCAGGTGGGTTTGAAGTTGGGAGGTCCTTACGACTTTCTAGAACGCGATCGATGAGGCCATATTCAACTGCTTGATGAGGGCTCAGATAACTCATACGGTCAGAATCTTTGGATAGTTGTTCTACACTGCGACCGGTATTTTTAGAAAGGATTCCAAGCATTGCTTGTTTATTGTGTATAACCTCTTTAGCCCGAATTTGAATATCAGTGGCTTGACCTTTTGCACCACTCCTTGGTTGGTGAAGAACTATTGAGGCATGTGGAAGCGCAGCTCTTTGTCCTTTTGACCCTGCTGAGAGGATAACTGCTGCAGTTCCCATTGCTTGCCCAATACATATTGTGTGCACAGGAGGCTTGATATAACTGAGGGTGTCGCAAATAGCAAAAGCTTCTGTTTCGAAACCAATTGCATCACCTGTATACCAGCTGGTTCCTGTTGAGTTGATGTAGAAGTAAATAGGTTTTTCAGGATTGTCAAATTCTAGATATAGCAACTGTGCAATGATTAATTCAGTGACATCAATGCCCAGCTGTCGCTTAGAATCATCGTCCGAGAACAATGGAAGTCCTAGATAAACAATTCGTTCTTTGAGTAAGAGTGATGGCAGATCCGGAGGGGGTGTGCGCATCACAGTTGAATCGCCGTAGTAAGGGGCGGACACCGTCATTTCCAACAAGGCTTTTGCATAACTCGGAGCCTAGCTAAATCTAGCCAGAAGGAGTATTTGTTTTACTTAATGTCTGTGAAGGTGGATTTGTTTTTTTGTTTGGCTTGCCAAATATCATTCTGCCGGTAGATGTTTGTAATGCTCCAGTGATAACGATTTCAAGTCGTGTTCCTATTGCATCTTTGGCTCCTTCTATGACAACCATTGTCCCATCTTCTAAATATCCAACACCTTGATTGTCTTCTTTACCTTCTCTGACTATCTTAAGATTTAATTTCTCTCCTGGTTGGACATCAGGTCTTAATGCAATTACTAATTCACTTAAATTTAAGATCTTGATCTCTTTTACCTTAGCTACTTGAGCCAAATTAAAATCAGAGGTTATAAGAAGACCACCTGTATCTTCTGCTAACTTTAATAAGCGTTCATCTGTACCTTCGCCTTGATATCTTGTATTGTTTACTACAACTCTTCTGCCATAGTCCCTGCGTAAGTCAGTAAGAAGCTTAAGTCCCCTTCGTCCTTTTGACCTTTTTTCATTATTACTTGAGTCGGCAAGTTTTTGCAATTCATCTATCACTGATTGAGACACAATTACTTGACCTTCAATTAATCCGGAAGCTAATAGCGAATTTATTCGACCATCGATAATTATGCTTGTATCTAATATCTTTGCACTGGCTGGAGTAAGTATTCCTTCGGCCACAAGAAGAGCTTCTGCACTATTTGGATTGAATAGTCTTAATAATGTTCGGCCATGATCTTCCGCCAGGTTATAGCCAAGAACTCCAAAGAAAATATTGCTAAGTACTGCTGCAAGAGGTTTTACAAAAATTACTTTCCAAGGTAATGGTAAAAGTAATATTGGAGCTAGTACAAGATTAGCAACAAGCAACCCAAGGATAAGACCTAATGCCCTGCTGACTAATAGGTCTGTAGGCATAGTTCGTATCTGCCTCATCAACCTATTTCTTAGTTGCTGGAAAAAGAAACCTGCTATAAGACCAAATAAAGCTCCAAATCCTGCGAGAAGAAACTTGAGATCTTGCAAGCTTCCAACTTGTTCCAAAATCCCTTCTTTTAGTAAGACTGCTTGCAGGATCTCTTTTGGTAGCAAGTCCGCTCCAAGCCATCCACTGGCTGCTCCAGAGAGTAGAAATAAAGCCAGGATGAGGAGTCCCACCATTGGATCAGGTTGTGAATCTCCTTTTGGTTTCCAAGCAGCATGATTGATTTTTGTGGACTTCGCTCGTGAAGGTCATCGCACCTATACAGATTGAGTAATGAAAGAACTTGATTTTATGGATCCACCAAGAAGTGCATATTTGCATATTCCTTTCTGCCATAGACGTTGCTTTTACTGTGATTTTGCCGTTGTCCCCTTGGGCGATAAAGCAAGTGCTACTAATGGGCCAGGGAGTGAATCAATCAAATCTTATTTGAAACTTTTGCACCGAGAGATACTTCTGGCTAAAGGAGGGACACCTTTATCTACTATTTATATAGGAGGAGGTACACCTTCATTATTAACACCTATTCAAATAAAATCTTTAATAATTCTTTTACGGCAACACTTTGGATTGCAATGTGGTGCCGAGATCACTCTTGAGGTGGACCCTGCTAGTTTTAATGAGAATGATTTAGAAGGTTTTATAGAGGCAGGCATAAATAGAATAAGTCTTGGAGGACAAAGTTTTGATGATGAATTCTTAAAAAAGCTTGGAAGACGTCATACTAGAGATCATTTAGTTCAATCGTGCAAATGGTTGAATGATTTTCATGAGAATGGGTTTCTTTCAACATGGAGTTTGGATCTAATACAAAATCTCCCAGGACAAAGTATTTTGTCGTGGAAAGATCAACTTAATCAGGCCATTGATTCTTTCGCTCCTCACTTGTCCATTTATGACCTGACAATTGAACCTGGCACTGTTTTTGCTTTGAAAGAAAAGAAAGGCGAACTATCTATTCCCAATGAGGACATCGCTGCAGAGATAAGTTACATGACAAGTTATATGCTTAAAGATGTTGGACTATCAAGATATGAAATATCTAATTTTGCTTTGCCTGGACATGCTTCACGCCATAATCGTGTTTATTGGAGTGGTAGAGGGTGGTGGGGATTTGGACTAGGTGCGACCAGTTCTCCTTGGGGTAAAAGAATTAAGCGACCTAGGAAAAGAGCAGATTATCAAAAATGGATTGAGATCCAAGAAAATAAAGATATTTATCAATCAATTAATTCTGATCAATTTAAATTTAGGGATTTGGATGAACTATTGATTGTTGGCTTAAGACGAAGAGAGGGGGTCTCTTTGGATGAATTATATACAAGTTGTGATTGGGACAAAAACAAATTTGAAAATAATTTAAATGCTTTAAAATTATGCTGGAAAGAATCGATTGATAGAGGATTATTGAAATTCTGTGGACGGCGTATATATCTAAGTGATCCTGAGGGTATGGAGATTAGTAATCATATTCTTGTTCAGATGATGATTTGGTGGAATTCTTTGCAAGATGTTGTTGATGAACCCATCCTTGAAGAACTTCAATAAAAATTTGACGCCCTTCAATCAAGGCAGGACTAAATGGGGGCTGTTTAGCATTAAGACCAATAAGGTCAGCAGTTACTCGAACTTGTCCATCACAATCTTCACCGGCACCAATTCCTATGACTGGGATTTTTAATTGTTTTTTGAGGCTACTTCCTAGTGCATCAGGTACATGCTCGAGAACAATAGAAAAACAACCTGCTTCTTCTAAACGCAAGGCTTGTTGGATTATTTTTTGTTGACTAAGGCTGTCTTCAGCTTGGCGTCGATACCCCAATCTGTGAACTGCTTGTGGGGTCAACCCAAGATGCCCCATGACTGGGATCCCTGTTCTTATTAGTCGTTCAATAACGGCAATTGTTTCTGGTTCTGCCCCTTCAATTTTTACGGCTGCAGCACACGAATTTTTTAATAGGCTCCCAGCTGCGGCTACTGCCTTTTCTTCTCCACATTGATAGCTGAGGAAAGGTAGGTCACATACGATGAGCGGTTGATCTTTTAGGGCTGTGGTGAATCCTCTCTCTACTGCTTGGGTGTGATGGAGCATCTGCTCTAGGGTCACTGGGAGGGTGGTTGCATGTCCAAGGGCCACCATCGCAAGAGAGTCTCCAACAAGAACCACATCAGCTCCTGAAGCCTCAACTATTGCCGCTGAAAGGCTATCCCAGGCAGTCAGGATAGCTATCTGTCTTCCGGTTTTTTTATAGCGAATTAAGTCGTCAGGAAGCATTTATCGAGGCAAGAAGTAAGTAACCTAATTGCTAGAATTTAGTTGACTCGGACCCATGCGGCTTCAACGCCTAAATCTGGTCAGGACCGGAAGGTAGCAGCCAAACGGGATGCTTGGTGCAGGCGTGGATTCCGGGTCACCAATAATTTACAACTAGTTTTTATTCAGCTTTTATCTTTTCGTATTTGTCGTATACGTAAGAATTCTGGAATGCTTGCGCCAGGTTCTTTAAGTTCTTGTTTTCCTGAGGCTGTTGATGGTGGAGTGAGTTTGTTTCTTGCTCTTTTAGCTTGATATGGTTGATTGCCAGAAAAACCAGTGGCAATAACGGTTACTTGTATTTCCCCTTCGAGTTTTTCGTCAACTACTGCTCCCACGATGATATTTGCCTCAGGATCTACAACGTCATATATGACCTCTGAGGCAGAAGTCATGTCCTCAAGGGTCATGTCTTTACCGCCATTGATATTAACTACGCAACCTTTTGCACCATCAATTCGAGCTGCTTCTAGTAGTGGGCTATTTATAGCAGCTTGGGCAGCTTCAATTGCTCTAGATCGTCCTGAGCCGATTCCGATTCCAAGAAGTGCAGTTCCGGCTTCAGTCATGACGGAACGCACATCAGCAAAATCTACATTTACTAGCCCAGGGCAAGTGATGATGTCACTTATACCTTTTACACCCATTCGAAGAACATCATCCGCACTTTTAAAAGCTTCTTGTAAAGGAGCTCCAGCAATGACATCTTTTAACCTGTCATTTGGAATAACTATTAGCGTGTCAACGCTTTCTGCAAGTCTGGATATTCCTTCTTCAGCTTGTCGCATTCTTCTTTTCCCTTCAAAACCAAAGGGTTTAGTGACAATTCCAACGGTTAATGCTCCGCTTTCTTTTGCCACTTCAGCCACAACAGGAGCGGCTCCAGTTCCTGTACCTCCTCCCATGCCAGCAGCAATAAATACAAGGTCTGTACCTTCTAGGGTTTGCTGAAGGTCTGCTCGAGACTCTTCGGCTGCTTTTTGACCAATAGTTGGATTTCCTCCTGCACCTAGCCCTCTAGTCAGGCTTTGTCCAAGCTGAACTCTATTCTCAGAAGCAGATTGCAATAGCGCCTGAGCATCAGTGTTTAGGACTCGATAAGTCACTCCTTGAAGGTCACTAAGGATCATTCGATTGACAGCATTGCTTCCGCCGCCACCAACTCCTATGACCTCAATTCTTGCTGACTGACTGGGATTTATTCCGTCCAGTTTCATTAACCCGGACTTGCTTCCGCTACCTATACCCATGTTGAGGTTTAAGCGTTGAGGTTTGGTGCATTATGTTCGCGGTAGAGCAATATGTAGAGAATTTCAATAAGGTTCACTTTTATATGTAGCTTTTTAAAGCAAAGTTTTTGAAAGCAGCGATGACCACTATTGCTTCGAAAAGCTAGTACTGGCAATACTTCTTGGCTTAAAGAGTTAAATTGTCTATACAAAAGAAAGTAATGATAGAAATAATTAATAATAGTAATTTTTCACTGGTATTAAAGGAATAATGGCCTTTCTTAGTTCCATAGTCATTTGTTTCAAGTTTTCTTGTTGGAGTTTCTTGACGAATGTCCTTTATTTCAAAGGTTGGTTTGCCTGCGATCTCCCATTCGAATCTCTTTTTGGGATCGCTGAGGACTTTGTAGGCTTCGTTGATCCATTTGAAACGTTCTTCTGCTGCTCGACTATTTTTGTTTAGATCTGGATGCCATCGCATTGCTTCCTTCCTAAAAGCCTTTTTAAGTTCCTCTGAATTACTGTCTGGACTGATACCTAGAAGTGACCAGTAAGTAAAAACACCGGTGGAAGAGGTCATTGTCTAAGAGGTGCTTGACAACACTATCGATATCTAGAAAGTTGTTTCTTGGCTAGGTCTATTGAATTGATTGTTTATTTTTTAGTAAGTATTCTTATGATGGGATATAGCAAAAATTTTAAGTTGGATAAGAAATAAAGAAATTTGTTTGCTTGTTCAGTATGCGATTTATTTTCTATTTCGATATTTGTAGCTCAGGTCTAGAAGGGTCTCTTAAGTCAATTGATGTAGCGGATTGGTTATATAAGTTTAAGGGCAATTTCCTTGTTAAATACCCTATGGCTTGAATCTGTTTTTTTAATAATGCTTTATTAGTCCCCAAGTGAATCCTTTCAAAGGTTTTTGTCTTAAGGGTTACTTCTCCATTGGGATTGAACGTTATTTTTTCCAGGGGGCTGCCAAGCCTGTTACGACTTTTAAGGATTTCTGAGATGATTTGTCGATTATTTTCTCTCCAACCTTCTATATATATTTTTTTTTGTGGAGGGCTTATTTGATTGGCCATTGCTAATGGGATCCACTTTCCATTTATATCAACCATTCCCTTCTCTAACCCTTTTGAGGACCTTCTATTTGCTAATGCAATTAATTCCATTTCTCTTAGTTCTATTTCTATCCCCGGAGGGATAATTTGTCTTCTAATTGAAATAGAGTTAATTGGTAAGGCCTTTAAAAGAATCGATTGAAATTCTTGTGGATTTATATATAAGAGTGGAAGTGGAAAATTGATATTAGAAGCGTTGATTATGGATTTCGGATTGATACTATTGCTACCTTTTATTTGTATTTTATTTTCATTTATTGGGCTCCAAGCATTAATAACAAAGATGTATCCTAATCCGCTTGAAATGCTCCCATATAAAAAAAGACGCCATAGAGCTACTAGTTGATTATTTCTTTGCTCAATCCTTAACTTTTGGCGTCTTATTTCTCTAGGGTTAATAGGATTTTTGGAATTATTTATAGGTTTGGGAGAGTTCACAAATCGCAGCGGGCTTTTCTCATGAGTTGGTTCATCCATGACCGAGCTCGGTCAGCATCCGCAAATGGCACATCCATCTCTTTTTTGCTGCCTACTAGTCTTAATCGGCATCGACCTTGAGATTCGTTGGTAAGAGGAGCTTCACCGGAAGTCAGTGACATCAGCTCGACAAGCTCTAGTTTTGCAATCTCGAAATGATCTTGTTCTTTAAAGCTTCCTGCTTCAAAGCTACTCCAAGTAAGAATCCCGTTTTTAAGACGCGCGGCTCCTGAATCATCTAATTTGGCAAGTTCTGAATCTTTTGCCCAGATCAAATAAAGATCCTGTCTACGTCTTTCGAGCCATCCCAAGCCAGTCAATAGGACAAAGACTAATAGAAGAGGTAACCAGAGAAGACCGTGAATCATTGGCAGGTTAAAAGGGGAAGTATTGAATGCAATCCACTAGGGTTTCTTTATTCTCTAGCCATGTCGACCAATTGTGCCACTAGTTGTTCGATAGTTACACCGGATGCTTCCCAGAGGACTGGATACATGCTTTGAGATGTAAAGCCTGGCAGTGTGTTTATCTCATTAATCCACAGTTTATGCTTCCTTTCTTCATAGAAGAAGTCCACCCTTGCTAGTCCACGTGCTGAAACAGCTTTAAATGCTTTCAACGTGAGTTGATGAATGTCATCTTTTAGTTCCTTAGAAATTGGCGCTGGTATTATGCTTTTAGATGTATTTTTTAAGTATTTGGTTTCATAGTCATACCATTCAGAATTAAATTGAACTTCGCCCACTTCTGATACTTTGACATCGAGATTACCAAGAGCTGCACATTCAAACTCTCTTGCAAGTAAACCTTGTTCGATAACAATTCTATAATCATATTCTCCAGCTTCTTTTAATCCATCTAATAATTCATATGTATTCCAAACCTTGCTAATCCCAACAGAGGAACCCAGATTAGCTGGCTTTACAAACAATGGATATTTGAAATCTTTTTGAATAATCTTTAAGAATTTGTTAAGGTTATTTTCCTCTCTTAACTCTTTAATATTTGTAGATAAATAAGGCACTTGTGGTAATTCTGCAGCTTTAAAAACAGCCTTCATTGCAATCTTATCCATTCCTACCGCAGAACCAAGGACGTCAGAACCAATAAAAGGCTTGCCAATAAGTTTGAAGAGTCCTTGTACTGTGCCATCTTCACCATTGGGGCCATGAAGAGCTGGAAACCATACATCAATTGCATCGCTACCTTGGGGAAGTGAACTAAAACCTTTAGGGGGAAGGGGCTTAGGTAGATCTTTTTCATCAAATAAAACTCCCGTCGTTAGTACTTTTTGTGCAATTGATTTTGGCCACCAGCGACCTTTTAGATCGATATATATAGGGATCACTTCAAAACGAGTTTGGTTTTCCCCTGTTTCTAAGGCTTTAACTAGGGTTGTGGCTGATTTTATTGAAACGTTATGTTCTCCAGATGCTCCACCGAAAACTACGCCTACACTTATGCGGGATGAAGGCATGTAAAAGGGTTGCAAATTGCTCCTATAAAGATATCAGTGAATTGATGCAATTTCATTCCAATGGATTTCCACTCAAAGAGAATGGGCGAATAGTATTAATTTGAACATTTATTAGATCTCCTGGTTTATATTGTAGGCCTTTTGGACTTATAGCTGAAAAAAATGTAAGTCTATTTGTTCTGGTCCTACCCATAACTTGCTTTTCGTTCTTGGGATTAGAGTTCTCAACTAATATCTCTTCGATTTTATTTAAGTAGCGCGCATTCCTTTTTTTAGCAGTAGCTTCAACTATGGAATTTAGTTCAAGTAACCTTTCGATTTTTATTTCTTCTGGTAATTGGTTTGGCCAAGTTGAAGCAGGAGTATTAGGCCTAGGAGAATAAGCAGCAGTATTAACTAAGTCAAACCCAATCTCTTTAATGATGTTTAATGTTTTTTGAAATTGTTCAGTTGTTTCCCCAGGAAATGCAACAATTACGTCAGCACTTATTGATGCGTCTGGCATCAAAGATCTAATTCGATCAACAATTCTTTTATAACGTTCAATTGTATAGCCTCTTCCCATTGATTTAAGTATATTATTATCTCCACTTTGAAATGGTATGTGAAAGTGCTCACATAATTTAGGAAGTTTAAAGCATGTATCTATGAGTCTTTCTGTGAAATATCTTGGATGACTTGTTGCGAACCTAATCCGTTCTATTCCTTTGATTTCATGGATGAAATGTAGGAGATCTGTCAACGTATTTTCACGTCTACCTTGAGGTGAGATCCCTGGTAAATCTCTTCCATATGCATCGATATTTTGACCTAATAGTGTGATTTCTTTGTATCCTAATGAAGCAAGACTTTCAACTTCTTTATAAATAGCTTCTGGTGAGCGTGATTGTTCTTTGCCTCTTACAGAAGGTACTACACAATAACTACAGCGCTCATTACAACCATAGATAACATTGACCCAGGCGCAGATTTTGCTCTCTCTTCTTGCTGTTGTGAGGTCTTCAAAGATGTGGTTTTCTTCAGTAGCTAAAACTTGATTACCATTTTCGACTTGGTTTAGAAGGGTCTCTAGCCGATTGGCATGTTGTGGTCCCATCACAAGATCGAGTTCAGGAACTCTCCTTAGTAAAGCTTCGCCTTCTTGCTGTGCCAGACATCCAGCAACTATTAATTTGAGGTGAGGAAGAGAATGTTTTCTTTTTGCTTGTCGACCTAAATAGCTATATACCTTTTGTTCTGCGTTGTCACGAATTGTGCATGTGTTGTAAAGGACTAGATCTGCGTCTAGTTCGTTATTTGCTTCTCGGTAACCCATCCCCTGAAGAATTCCTGCCATTCGTTCAGAGTCTGCTTTATTCATTTGACATCCAAAGGTTTTAATCCAGTAACTGTCTTGTTTTGCTTTGGATTCGGCAGGAGTGATTGTGTTTTGTGTTGATGGAGTTTTTATCACTTTTGGTTTTGCTCACATTGATCTTTAATGAATTGGCAGGATCTTCTTGCTTTGAATAGAGGTTTGTTTGTTGGTGTGTTGGTTGCTGTGGGTTGGTATCCCTAGGAGAATGATGATGTAGGGCGAGCGAGGGGATTCGAACCCCCGAATAGCGGCGCCACAAGCCGCTGCCTTAACCACTTGGCGACGCCCGCCACGTCAACTATGAATTTACCAATTCACCTAGAAAATGACTATCTAAAACCATGAGGTGCAAAATCTAATGAAATCTCTTGAATCGGTTAGAGAATGAGGAATTGCTTGTTTTAGCAATGCTTTTGACTCTTGTTCGACATTCAAGTCTTAGAGGGTAATCACTTGTGAGGCAGATTCAAAATGGTTCCATTGAGGCTTTGTTGCCTCGTTGTCTCGTGAAAAGCGCTGATAATTTATTGGCTTCAAAAGTCTCTGCTGAAGGACTCCTCCCTGTGAAAATCAGTTGGAATGAAGGCCAAATCAATGGAATTGAGGTAATTAATTTTTCTCCCAAAGCTTCTTTAAAGCTAGTTTTACCAAGACTTATAGAGCCTCATGCTCATATAGATAAGGCCTTTACTTGTTCTGATGGTCCTAATTTAAAAGGAACTTATGCTGATGCTCTCGCGGCAAATCTTAGAGAATTAAATACTCGAACAGCTCTAGAAGTAAGAGAACGAGCAGAGCGTTCTCTCGAATTGGCTTTAAAAAATGGAGTAAGAGCGCTTAGAAGTCATGTAGATGCTTTAGGGCCAGAGATGTATCAAACGTGGGAAGTTTTGATTGATATTCAGAGAGATTGGAAAGAATTGATCGATTTGCAGTTAGTTCTGTTAGCTCCTGTGGAATATTGGAATACTTTGGAGGGAAAGTCCTTTGCTACAAAGATTGCAAAGCAAGGGGGGTTATTGGGATCTGTTATCAGTCCAACTTTTCACAAAGAAGAATCTTGCTTTGCATTAATTCAGATGTTAAAGATTGCGGATCAATTGGAATGTGGAGTTGATCTACATATAGACGAATCCAGCAAATGTCCTGCTTATGGTATAAAAAAGTTACTGAAGATTTTAGATGAAACTAAAATCAATATACCTATTACCTGCAGTCATTTGAGTAGCTTGGCAATGATTAGACCAACTGCTTTGAGCGACTTGGCAGAACGACTAGAATATCATTCTATAAATGTTGTAGCACTTCCTTTTACTAATGGATGGTTGCTTGGAAAAAAATATATGCATACTCCATTAGAGAGGCCTTTTGCTCCGATTAGTCAACTACAAAAAGCAGGAGTAACTGTTGCTATAGGTGGAGATAACGTGCAAGATTTTTGGTTCCCTGGAGGAAGCTTCGACCCCTTGGCGGTAATGGCTTTTGCGTTACCTTTTGCTCAGATCTCACCATGGCAGAGATTAGGTCTTGCACCTTTTACTACGTCAGCTGCTTTTCTTATGGGATTAGATTGGGATGGAACTTTTGAAATTGGCTGTCCAGCAGATTTAATTCTTTTGGATTCTGTTAATTGGGTCGATACTCTCGTAAAGATTCCTGATCGAAGGGTTTTGATAAAAGGAGAGTGGCTGGAAGAGAAATTCTTAGGAATTTCCAAACAAAATAATTAGTTAAAGATGATCGCACCCAATCTGATGATGGATCTACGAAATGACCTTGAAAAGGTTGCTGATTTAGATCTGATTGATAACTCTTTGGAAAGAGAAAAATTTTCTCGAGATTTCTTTGATTATTCACCCATACTTTTGAAGCAATTAGAAGGTTGTTTAGCAGACCTTGTTGTTAGACCCTATTCATCGGAAGCAGTGTTGTTAGTAGCTAGTGCTTGCGCAAAATATGGTATTCCTCTAACCCTTCGTGGAAGTGGTACTGGTAATTATGGACAGTGCGTTCCTTTGGATGGAGGTGTCGTAATGATTATGAACGAGTTGTCTCATGTAAAAGAGGTTGACCCAAGTAATGGAATAGTCACTGTCGAAAGTGGATGTCTACTTAGAGATTTGGAAAAAGAACTTTTTACTTATGGGCGCCAGTTACGTTTGCTTCCTAGTACATGGCGAAGTGCCTCAATCGGTGGTTTCCTAGCAGGAGGTTCAGGAGGAATTGGTTCGGTTCGGTGGGGTTTTTTGCGCGATCCTGGAAATTTGTTAGGTCTTGAAGTAGTAACTGTTGAAAACCCTTCAAGGAAATTACTGTTGGATGCAGGTAATTCAGAGGCGCTTAATCATGCTTATGGAACTAATGGGATAATTACTTCTATCACTATGGCCACTGCGCCTGCTGTGGTTTGGCACGAAGTAGTCATTGATTGCGAAAACTGGGCTAAAGCTGTTGATTTTCTCAAGTGTTGCGTTTGCGCAGCAGTTGATCTTCATCTTTGTACTCTGCTAGAGAAAGATATTGTTGAAAAAATTCCTACATGGAGTGGAGAATATCTAGGTCAACATCGCTTGTTGATATTGGTTGCAGCTGATGGGGTTAGTACTTTGGAGCGTCTTGCACAAAAATTTACCGCTAGTTTTAAGTGTTTAGGACCTGAGAATAGCTTTAGTGGTATTGGATTACGGGAACTTTCTTGGAACCATACAACCCTACATATGAGAGCAGTTAATAATGATTGGACTTATTTGCAAATGCTACTACCTCAACCTGAAATCGAAATTTTGGAAACTTTGAAAATTAGATGGGGTGAAGATCTTCTTTGGCATTTAGAAGCTGTTTTTCAGCATGGTTCACAGCGAGTAGCTGCTTTGCCCATAGTGAAATGGAGAGGGAAGGAGTCTTTATATGAGTTGATAAATGATTGTAAAAAGCTTGGAGCTATATTATTCAATCCTCATGTGATAACAGTAGAAGATGGAGGATTGGGCGTGATTGATGGAGCCCAGGTTGAAGCTAAGAGGTGTTTTGATCCAAATGGTTTACTTAACCCAGGGAAGTTAAAAGGCTGGAACTAGATTGGGTTTTATAATTGTTATGTAGTTGTATAAGTAACAATATACGGTCAATTATTTAAATCTTTAGGCCCTATGGAAATTAATATTAGTTGAAAGAGTTTTTAATCTGTTGAGATGATTTGGTTTGCTATTAGATGCCCAAGTAGATATATCGAACCTGATATGACGGGAACTGGAGTTGGCCAAGAACTAGTTGAGGAAATGGTTTCAAGGACTTCTTTAACATTGTTAGCCTGACGGATTTGACTTGACATTTCTGGACAGTTAATTGAAAGCTGCATTCCGGTCCAACTGCGATGTTCTGGGACTGGGATAATCCATGCGTTGTCAAAAGGCTTAAGCAAACTTCTAATGATATTGGGACCTTCTTTGTTGGCTTGTATGCCAAGGATCCATTGAACTCCTGATTTATTACCAGACCAGTGCTCTCTTTCCCTTGCAAGTTGTTCTGCTGCAGGAGGATTGTGTGCTGCATCAATTAACAAAGGAAGTGTTTGCCATGTTGCCATTTGAAGTCTTCCTGGCCATTTAGCCAACGCAAAACCTTCTTTTATGTTTCTTTGACTAATTCGCCAACCAAGAGAAGATAAAGACTCTAGAGAAGCTTTCGCGACAGCAGCATTTTGCCTTTGTATATTTCCAGAAAGACCTAGTTTCCAGGATTTACTTATTGGAGATACCCATTTGATAATTGCATTTTTTTCTTTTGCCTTGTGTTCAAAAACTTTTGCTACATCAGGATGTTGATATGCACTTATTACTGAACTTCCTGGAGTTATTATTGCAGCTTTTTCTAATGCAATTTCTTTTAATGTTTTGCCTAGGCATTCACAATGATCTAAACCTATCGATGACATCGCAATAATTGGTCTATAGGGATGAGCAGTGGTTGCATCAAGACGACCACCTAAACCAACTTCAAGCACAATTAGCTTTACTTTATTAATCTCAAAATGCTGAAAAGCAGCAGTTATTAAAAGCTCAAAGGGGGTGAGATTGTGTTTAGATGTAACTGACTTTAATGAGGTGATTAGACTCACAAGCTCATCAGTTGAGATTAATTTCCCGTCTACACATATTCTTTCACACCAACTTATCAGATGTGGAGATGTGGTTACGCCTGCCTTGATTTTTGCTGCTTTGAGAGTATTTTGAATGAAATTTGCAATAGATCCTTTTCCATTGGTTCCTGCTATCTGTATAGCAGGAATACTAAAAGATGGTTTACCTATTTCATTAAGGGCTTTTTCTATACGTTCAAGGTTGAGATCTACTCCTCTCTTGGAGAATCGAGGGATTAAATCATCTAGGACACTTTCTTTATATCCTTTAAGCTCATTGTTATATTTGCTTGTCAATAGTAGCCTCCAGTCTTTTGATAAGTTTACGGATTTCATGTCTATTAATTATTAAAGGCGGTACCATTCGAACTACTTTTGGGCCCGCAGGTACAACAAGTAGTTTCTCATTTAGTGCATCTTTAGAGATATTTTGAGATGTAATATTTGTATTTTCTTGTAATACTAATCCTTGGATTAACCCCCAGCCTCTTGCCTCACTTAGTAACTTTGGGAAACGACCTATTAATGCCAATAAACCTTCTCTTAATTGTTGTCCACGAGCACTAACTTGAGGCAAGAGATGTCTTTTTTCGATTTCCTCCGCAACAGTTAGACCTGCTCTGCAGGCAAAAGGATTGCCTCCAAATGTGCTGGCATGATCTCCTGGCTCAAATAAATTTGCATGGTTTTGAACTAATAATGCTCCTATGGCATGCCCTCCGCCCAATCCTTTGGCAATTGTGAATACATCTGGTTCTATGCCAAGTTTTTCGTATCCCCACCAGCATCCACAACGACCCATACCAGTTTGGACTTCATCAAGGATTAACAAGATTTCATGTTTGAAGCATTGATTTCTAAGACGGATGAAAAAGTCTTTTTGACCAGGATTGACACCTCCTTCTCCTTGTAGAGGTTCTATTAAAACAGCTGCAATTCGAGGACCATCTTTTTCAATTTTTTGAAGTAATGATTCAAAGTTTTGCCAATTGTTATATGCAAAAAACTCGAAGCCTTCAACTGTTGGTTCAAAACCTCTGTGATATCGAGGCTGACCAGTTGCGCTTATAGCAGCAAGGGTTCTGCCATGGAAACTTGCTTTTGCAGTAAGAATTATTGGTCTATCAATACCTTTTCTTTGATGGCCATATTTGCGGGCTAATTTGATAGCACTTTCATTGGCTTCAGCTCCACTATTGCAGAAAAAGATCTTGTCGGCACAACTGTGATCCACAAGCCATTTGGCTAAAGCTTCTTGTTCAGGGATTTTGTATAGGTTGGAAACATGCTGGAGTTTGTTTAATTGGTTTGTCAGTGAACGTCTTAGAGCGTTGTCACTATGGCCGATGTTGCAGGTCGCTATACCAGCTACTGCATCAAGATATCGATTACCACGATCATCCCAAACCCAACAACCCTTACCTCTAGTGAGTTTTAGAGGGAGACGATTATAGGTGTCCATTAAAACAGTGGGAGCGGTCGGACTCGAACCGACAAACCCGAAGGTGCCGCATTTTGAGTGCGGTGCGTCTACCAATTCCACCACGCTCCCATGCTGTGAGTTTATGCCAATAGACGTTTTAGCGCTGATGTCTTTTGATGTCAGCCCCAACTTGATTGAGCTTTCCTTCTAAGTTCGCATATCCTCTATCAAGATGATCAAGTCCTCTTAATTGACTTGTCCCTTTGGCAGCCATGCTGGCTAGAACCATTGCTGCTGAAGATCTCAGGTCTCCTCCAGTGACAGGGGCAGCACTTAACTCTGGAATACCTTGAATTACAGCTGCATTCCCTTGAACACGAATTGAAGCCCCCATTCTTTGTAATTCTGCGACATGTTGTAAACGATTTTCATATATTTTTTCTGTGACAATGCTTGTACCCTTGGCAGTAGTTAGCAAGGCCATAAAAGGAGCTTGCAAGTCAGTTGGGAACCCTGGATAAGGTTGAGTAGTTATGTCAACTCCAGTAATTTCTCCGGGAATGATTTTCAATCCTTGTTTGTCGGGTTCAAATTTGCATCCACAATCCCTTAGCTTTTGAAGTACTGCACTTAGATGCTCTGGTATTAAAGGTGTGACAGTAAGAGAGGATCTTGTTATGGCTGCGGCGATGAGGAATGTTCCTGCTTCTATGCGATCAGGTATCACGGTGTAATCACATCCATTTAATTTTTTTACACCTTTTATGGTGATTTTTGGTCCTCCTGCTCCAGAAATTTGAGCTCCCATCTTATTTAGCATCTTTGCTAAGTCTTGAACCTCAGGTTCTTGAGCTGCGTTCTCAATTGTGCTCGTTCCTTCAGCCAAAACTGAAGCCATCAAAATGGTTTCAGTTGCACCGACGCTAGGACAGTCCAAAACAATATCCGCACCTTTTAAACGTCTCGATTCTCCAGGTACAGAAGCAGTAACTACTCCATGTTCAACATTTACAAATGCTCCTAGAGCCTTTAATCCTTTTATGTGCTCAACAACTGGCCTTGCACCAATGCGGCATCCTCCAGGAAGAGGTATTTTTGCTTTCCCAAGCCTTGCTAGTAAAGGGCCTATGCAGAAGAAACTAGCTCTTAATCCATTGACTAGTTCATAAGGAAGTTCTACATGGTGTAAGTCATCGGCAGTTATCTGTATTTCATTTGAATGACGATTAATGGTCACTCCCATTGTAAGAAGGATATCTACAATCCCTTCAATATCAGTTAGTTCAGGTACATTTTTTATTCGAATTGACTCTTCAGTTAGAAGAGCTGCTGTCATTAGAACAAGGGCCGAATTTTTTGCTCCGCTTACTTTTAATTCTCCCGAAAGTGAACATTTTCCTCTTATCACAAGATGTGATTTGGCAATATCTTTAGAAGCTCTTGCCAAGATGGACATGTTTTATGAACGCTATTTCACCGGTATTTTGACAAGCGTAGTTCATGTCGTCTAGATGTCCGGCAATGAAAGTGAACATTTTTTTAGGGAGAGAAGCTAAAGAATGACCATAGATGATTTATCGTCTTTTAGGTTTAATAGGTTCAATTTCTAGCGGATGTGGCGGAATTGGTAGACGCGCTAGTTTCAGGTACTAGTGACAGCAATGTCATGGGAGTTCAAGTCTCCCCATCCGCATTTTTATTCAATAGGTTAAAAGGAAAGATTAGTTGTAATAAATGATTTTCCTTTAAATATTATTAATCCTCAAGATAGGTTATTTTAAAGATGGATAAGAGCTTTGACCATTTAACCTTGAAAACCATTTTAAAATATAATTAAAAAATCTAATTAATATATAAATGATTGAAAATATTTCTGCTAAAAGATTAGGTGAGGAAAGAATGAGTGTATATAATGCAGTCATTGCTAGTGATAACCACACTATTGATGCTGAATTCAGCTTGGCTCTTGTATAAGATTTGAGGACGAAAAAATTAAGAGTATAAAAACTCCATTGATTTCAAGTCGTCGTAATCCTCTTGTACGTCGATTGAAAGCCCTTTCTTCTCGAGAAGGACGTAAGAAGTATTCAATGTTGTTGTTAGAAGGTACTCATTTGCTGGAAGAAGCATTGAGAGCTAAAAAACTTCCTATTGAAATTATTTATACCGATTCATGGATGAAGTCCCATGAACATCTTTTAGGATCGCTTCCTAATGAAATTCTTTTTCAAGAAGTCACTCCTTCTGTATTAGAGGCGTCATTGACTACTGTTTCTCCAGATGGAGTAGCAACACTTTTCCCTTTAGATCGTTTACCTCGACCCCAAAAGAACAGTAGTTTTATTTTGGCTTTGGATCGCTTGCAGGACCCAGGGAATCTTGGGACTTTGTTTCGAACTGCTCTGGCAGCAGAAATTGAAGTTATTTGGCTTGCTTGCGGTGCTGATCCATTGAGTCAAAAAGTGATCAGATCATCAGCTGGTGCAATACTTCATCTTCCTTATGAGCGAATGGGTGCTTCTGAGAATGAATCTGTTGAGAGACTTGCGTTGAGATTGGAAGCTGCTGCCAAGAGCGGTTATCAAGTAGTAGCAAGTCTGGTTCCTGGTTTTTGGGATTCTGACCCGATTCTTCCTTATTGGGATCTTGATTGGAGAAAGCCAACTGTGCTGGTCTTGGGGAATGAGGGATCTGGTTTACATTCTCGTATTCAGTCTTGTTGCACACATGGGGTGACTTTGCCTCATAGCGGTGCTGTTCAGTCTTTAAATGTGGCAGCAGCAGCAGTTCCTCTGCTTTTGGAACGCCAAAGGGCCACAATGTGTTTGAAACGCTTAAATCTCGGTGAGGGAAACTAATTCTGATTTTGATGTGATTGTGATCGGAGCTGGTTATGGGGGCTTTGATGCTGCCAAGCATGCTGCTGAAAATGATTTGAAGGTTGCAATTGTTGAATCACGAGAGATGGGGGGGACTTGCGTTAATCGTGGTTGCGTCCCATCAAAAGCTTTATTGGCTGCGAGTGGAAAGGTACGTGAGCTTGCAGATGCGGAACATTTATCTGGATTTGGTATCCATTCAGCTCCGGTGAGGTTTGAACGTCAGAAGATTGCAGATCATGCAAGAAATTTGGTTGAAAACATTCGAAATAACTTAACCAAAACTCTTGAGCGTTCTGGGGTTACAATTCTTCGTGGGCAAGGGAGACTTGAGGGGCGACAAAGAGTAGGTATAAGGGAGGCAAATGGAATCGATAGGATACTTACTGCTGAGAATGTGATATTGGCAACAGGTTCAGACCCATTTGTTCCTCCTGGAATTGAAATTGACGGGCGCACAGTTTTTACTAGTGACGAAGCAATTAATCTTGAATGGCTTCCTCGATGGATAGCAATAATTGGAAGTGGGTATATAGGTCTTGAATTTGCTGATGTTTATACCGCTTTGGGTTGTGAAGTAACAATGATTGAGGCCTTGGAAAGAGTAATGCCAACGTTTGATCCAGATATAACAAAGTTGGCTGCTCGCCATTTGATCGATGGTAGAGATATTGATGCCCGCTCTGGTGTGTTGGCTAGTAAAGTTGCTCCAGGATGTCCAGTGAAAATTACATTGTCAGATTTCAATAGTCGTGAATTTGTTGAAGATTTAGAGGTTGATGCAGTTCTGGTTGCCACTGGGCGAGTACCTAGTAGTAAAGAGTTGAATCTTGAGTCAGTTGGAGTGGAGACTAATAGAGGCTTTGTTCCCATTGATGACAATATGAGAGTTTTGTCTAATGGAAAACCAGTGCCAAATCTATGGGCAGTAGGAGATCTAACAGGAAAGTTGATGCTTGCTCATACAGCGGCGGCACAAGGATGCGTCGCTATTGATAATATTCTTGGCAATCAAAGAAAAATTGATTATCGAAGCATTCCTGCCGCAACTTTCACACATCCTGAAATTAGTTCAGTTGGCTTAAGTGAACTTGAAGCTAAGGAACTCTCTTCTAATGAGGGGTTTGAATTGGGTAATGTTCGTAGTTATTTTAAGGCTAACTCTAAAGCTTTAGCAGAACTTGAGGGTGACGGCCTTATGAAATTACTTTTTAGAATGGATACAGGAGAAGTATTGGGTGCTCATATTTATGGATTGCATGCTGCGGACTTAATTCAAGAAGTGGCGAATGCGATTTCTAGAAGGCAGACGGTAGTTGATTTGGCTTGTGAAGTTCACACTCATCCCACCTTAAGTGAAGTAGTTGAAGTGGCTTATAAACAAGCTGCACATAAATTACAAAAAGCTTTGCAAGGAAAGTAACTAAGTTGTAGTCATAATATTTTTAATTGGATTTATTCAAAAACTTTTATTTAAAAAATTTCCAATGGAGATTCGTCGACGCCCACCCAACCCAAGAGTTAAAGTCGCTAATTTGGAATATGCCATTCCTCATGAAGATAGTCAGCCTAGAAATATTCTTGAAAAAATAGTCTGGGAAAAAGATCGTGAAGTGGATTTGGCACGTCAGCGGGTCTCATTAGAAAAGTTGAAATCGCAAATTGTCGAACTGCCAAAACCAAAAAGTTTTTTAGCATCTTTAAAGCAAGCTTCAGTTATGCCAGCAGTAATAGCTGAGATCAAAAAAGCAAGTCCTAGTAAAGGAGTTATTAGGGACAAATTTGACCCTATTGAGATTGCCAAGGCATATCAAAAAGGAGGCGCATCTTGTATATCTGTACTTACAGATAGGACTTTTTTTCAAGGAGGTTTTGATGTCCTTGTGGAAGTAAGGAAAAACGTTGAATTGCCTCTTTTGTGTAAGGACTTTATTCTTTTCCCTTATCAAATTTATCAGGCCAGGGCAGCTGGAGCAGATGCGATTTTATTGATAGCTGCAATTCTTTCAGATCAAGATTTGATTTACTTAAGGAAAGTTGCTTCTAATTTAGAACTCACTGTCTTGGTTGAGGTGCATAATGCAGATGAAATGGAACGTATTCTTCACTTAGGTAATTTCCCCTTGGTAGGGGTGAATAATCGTGACCTTGCATCTTTTGAAGTTGATTTGGGTACGACTGAATTTCTCTCAAAGATGTTTCGTTCTCGATTGGAGGAACAAAGTACTCTTTTGGTGAGTGAATCTGGTCTATTTACTCGTGCTGATCTGGATAGAGTGCTTTTGGCTGGAGCTAGTGCTGTGTTGGTTGGAGAGTCACTGATGCGTCAGGTAGATATCACAGCTGGATTAAACAGGTTGATTGGTGGCTAAAGTAAAGCACTTTTGTTGGGATGTTTTTTGGGATATACATTGAAATCGACTTAAGAATTGCTCAAGTTCTATTTAATAAGTCAGAATCTAATCATCAATTTCATTTGTATGCTCATAAGCATTCTTACTGGCTTCGCAGCAGGAGCAATACATGTTGTCGGTGGTGTTGATCATCTTTTATCGATGGCACCATCAGCAATGCGCAGACCTCGTCTTGCTTTGCGAGGTGGTTTGGCTTGGGGATTAGGACATTCAAGTGGGGTTTTAGTTCTTTCCTCTATAGCAATTCTGGTTAAGGATTTGACTCATATCGAAAGGATGTCCTCTTTTGCAGAGTTTAGTGTTGGAATTGTTTTGTTGGTTGTAGGGGCAATCGCAATTAGAACATCTTTTGGGTTAAATATTCATACGCATAAACATAATCATTTAGATGGAAATGCCCATGAACATGTTCATTTCCATTTTGGAGGGAGGCATCGACATACTAAACATTCCCATGCTGTAACAAGCTTGGGTCTTCTTCATGGTATGGCTGGCGCAAGTCATGTTCTGGCTGTTATTCCTGCATTAGCATTGCCACCTATAGGAGCTGTAGCCTATATGTTTGCTTATCTTTTTGGTTCGATTTTGGCTATGGGGTTAATTGTACTAGTTGTCTCAGTAGCAACTCTGAGAGCAGGTACAAGAGCTTTGCCAGCAATTATAGGTATTACTGGTGGCTTATCAATGATTACTGGTTTTTTGTGGCTCCAAAAAACATCTCTTGAGTTTTTATAAGAAGTAGATAATTTTATAATTATAAATCCTAATAAATCCTAGTTTGTTGTCATGAACTTACTTAATTATTTCTGGTAGAAATAATCTTCTCTACAATCCCTAAGACCTGATCATAATTAATCAATCCAAATTGACGACTGTCAATACTCTCCATTTCATTGTCACCTTTTAATTCAATCCCAAACGGAGTATTCCTATGAATTCTTTTTATTATAATTGTTTTTGCATCCAAGGGATGTCTGACCAAAATTATTGACCTTTCTTTCAGTACTTTTTGGGTTGACTTAAAGGGACGATATATGACTAAATCCCCTTGGTTAATTGTTGGTTGCATTGAGCAACCAACAACACGAAAATATTTTCTTAAACCAATAATGATAAGAAAAACGTATTTACAGAATTCTCTGATTTGATGGAGTCTCCTTTTAACTTGCAGTAACCCAGGAATCTGAACGTCCTTTAGTCTTCCAGAACATGTGGTGGATTTTTTCTACAGCTTGCATAAGCTCTTCAGCTTTAACTTGATCAATATTTACTTTGCAAGCACTGCAAAGCTTTGCAGCTTTCCAGAAGGTTTCATGGATGTCTGGAAAAGTTGCTAGATGCTCTGGCTTGAAATAGTCAGTCCAAAGTATTAATAATTCTTTTTTTGTCTCTTGTGCTTGATCTTCTTTGATTGCGACAAAACGTGAGAATGTGTTGTTGTAAGTAGACCATGCAGCTTTATCGTTTCCTAAGGGAGGGGATAGCTCAAGAAGTTTTTTAGTCATAGATAGAACTGCCTCAGCAGCAACTCTGGCAGAGGCAGGGTCATAAACCCCACAAGGCCCATCACAATGGGCCTTTACCTCTTTGGCTGGCAAGTTGTTGACAATTGAAGAAAATACCGAGCGCAACATCTTGTAGTGAGTAGTTAATAGTGGTTATACATTAACTTGGCACATCCCTTTGTGTTTTGTCTTTAGAACAGCTTTGAGATTTAAATTTGATCAATTTACTTCTAATAGTTCAACTTCAAATATCAAGGTTGCATTGGGTGGAATCACGCCACCTGCCCCTCTGCTCCCATAACCAAGCTCAGAAGGTATTACCAATTTCCTTTTGCCCCCTACTTTCATCCCTGCTACTCCTTCATCCCAACCCTTGATTACTTGTCCAGCCCCAAGTGGAAAGCTGAATGGCCCACGCTCATAGCTGCTGTCAAATTCCTTACCGTTTTCAAGCATCCCTCGGTAGTTAACCGAGACTCTTTGACCTGGCTTGGCTTCTTCGCCATCTCCTACAGCGATTTCAGTAATACTTAGACCACTGGCGGTAAATGTTTGTGATTTTGATTCAATTCCTTTCCCTAGATCTGAGCTGACTGAACTTGATTTGTCACTTGCCATAGTAAAAAGGGTTGGATTTGGATCCTCTGGATCTAATTCAAATGAATCATTAACTGAACGTGTTTGTTCTGCGGTTCTGATTTCACTTGGAATAGCTCCCTCATTCCATGATGAAGCTCCAACTGTTGTCGGTGAAATGATTTGGCTCATTAGGGCTACTAGCAAGCAAGCCAGAAAAACTGCTGAACTGATAAATACTTCGCGCACGAGAAGAAGACCTCAGGAGTTAAATCAAAATTATTCTTGCAGCAGCTTTGCGTTCTTCAAACTCTTATTCAATGATGATTGCTTAAGAAGATCTGAATTTTCTTGAGACTTTTGATCTTTATTCAATGATCATCACGTTGCAAATGGTTCTTTTATGAGGGAACAAAGAAACCTTGTTCTCATTCGTGGGCTTGTAGGTGGAGTCCTTGCTGGATGTTGTCTTGATAAAGGTGTTGGGTTGTTAATGCCCTTGGCACTTTCTTTACTTTGGTCAGTAAGTAGATCCTCTCTAGCGGCTTTTCTTTGGGGTGCACTTGGGGTATTGATAAGTCATAGATGGTTGTTGGCTCTTCATCCATTGGACTGGATAGGTGTTCCCGCTCCAATTAGTTTGCCTATAGCAATTTTTATCTGGCTTTTTTGTGGCTTTTTGGGGGGTGGACTTGTTTTTATTTGGACACTTATAGGGAAT
>QCJK01000007.1 GCA_003216075.1 Prochlorococcus sp. AG-409-B05 | reverse complement strand
GGAGTCAAGATTAAATCGTCAAGTAACATTAGGCAATGATGGGAATTGTGCTTTGCTAGCTGAAGCTTGGCAGGGTGCGGCCCGTGGTTTTACCGATGTTCTTCTGTTAACTCTTGGCACAGGTGTTGGTGGAGGAGTAATGCTTGGAGGGAAATTGTTTACTGGGCGCAATGGTGCGGCTGCTGAACCAGGGTTAATTGGTATTGATCCAAATGGACCAAATTGTAAAAGTGGTAATCAAGGATCTTTAGAGCAGTTTGCAAGTGTTAGTGGGCTTAAACTTTTTTCTGATATTGACGCGGAACAACTAAATAAGCTTGCTTCTTTAGGAGATCAACGTGCTCTTGAAGCATGGTCAAATTATGGACACATGCTTGGTGTAGGAATTAGTTCTTTGGTTTATGTTTTTACTCCTCAATTGGTATTGATTGGTGGAGGACTTTCTAAAGCTGCAGTTCATTTTTTGCCCTCAGTTCGTAAAGAGGTAGAGCTACGTGTTCAGGCAGTCAGTAGAGGTGATCTATCTATTAAAACTTGTGCTCTGGGAAATGGAGCAGGTCGGCTGGGCGCCGCTAGATTAGCAATTGAATGTTTTACAAGTTCAGTAATCACTCCGAGAAGAGAGGATAATTAAAAGATAAGAATATAGATTCATGGAAAATTCTTCAATGCCTTCAGTTCCTTCTAAAGAGCTAGTTAGACGAGCGGAAAATGTACGTCTTGCGGCTACAGGGCTTTGGCAATCTTCAAATCAACATAGGTGTTCAGCTCTTAATGGAATGGCTGAAGCTTTAACAAGTAATTTCAAGAAAATAGTTGATGCAAATTCAGAAGACCTTGATCGATCTGCTTCTGAAGGACTTGCACCTGCATTGATGGCGAGGCTTAAACTCAATGAAGTCAAATTGGAAGATGCTATAGAGGGATTAAGAAAAGTTGCTCAGTTACCTGATCCATTAGGGTTGAGACAGGTGCACAGAGAATTGGATAAGGGACTTGTTCTTGAACGTAAAACAGTCCCTTTAGGTGTATTAGGGGTAATTTTTGAGGCTCGTCCAGACGCTGTTATTCAAATTGCGTCACTTGCCATTCGTTCTGGGAATGGAGCAATCCTAAAAGGGGGTAGTGAGGCAGCTCACACTAATCAGGTCATCATAAATGCCCTTAAAGATGGACTATCAGCTGCAGATGTTGATCCTAATGCGATTGACTTATTGACTACTCGTGAAGAAAGTATGGCGTTACTTCGGTTGGATGGAATTGTTGATCTAATCATTCCTCGTGGTAGTAATTCCCTGGTTAGATTTATTCAGGACAACACCCGCATACCTGTACTTGGACACGCTGATGGCATATGTCATCTTTATATTGATGCTGCTGCTGACCTTAGACAAGCATTGGATATTGCAATAGACAGCAAGACTCAATATCCAGCAGCTTGTAATGCTATTGAGACTTTGCTTTTACACAAAGATATTGCATCTTCATTTTTGAGTAAGGCAATTCCTTTGTTTGAAGAGGCGGGCGTAACCCTTTTAGGTGATGATGTCTGCCAGTCTTATGGTATAACCAATGCTGCGACAGAGCAGGATTGGTCTACCGAATATCTGGATTTAATTCTTTCAGTGCGAGTGGTGACAGATATGGGAAAGGCCTTAGAACATATACGTCAATATGGGTCTCGGCATACTGAAGCTATTGTCACAGATAATCAGGAGGTTGCGGATATATTTTTAAATGCTGTAGATAGTGCTGGTGTTTATCACAATTGTTCTACGCGCTTTGCTGATGGATTCCGGTATGGATTTGGTGCTGAAGTTGGAATTAGCACTCAAACTTTACCTCCACGGGGACCAGTAGGATTAGAAGGCTTAGTTACATATCGCTATCACTTAAGAGGTGATGGGCATATCGCAGCCAATTACGCATCGGGCAATAAGATCTTTTCTCACAATGACTTACCTCTATGACTAATTGTCTACCGGCTGGAGCAATCCATGTTAATGATGTTTCTCTTTGGGCCCATGTTGGGGTTCTTGATCATGAAAGACTCTTAGGGCAAGAATTCAGATTAGACTTCTCATTATGGGCTGACTTGGATGAAGCTTCTAAAAATGATGATGTCTCTGCTTCATTGGACTACAGCTTAGCCATCCGAAAATTGCAAGCCCTTGCTTCTAAAATAGAGTGCTTAACAATTGAACATTTTAGTGATCAAATACTTAATTGTTTAGAGGGCTTATATGGACAAGTTCCAATGAAAGTTTTGTTATGCAAATGTTCCCCACCTGTTGAGGGCTTTACGGGTAGTGTTTCTGTTGAAATGCGACGTCACTTTTCTGCACCTTAGAGGCAAATGTCTGTCAATTGTAGGCCTCTTATTTTGATTCATGGGTTGTGGAATAGTCCTAGGATTTTTCACAATTTAATTGATAATTCTATTGCTCAAAGAATGTCTTTGATGACTCCTTATTTACCTCATGATCTTGGTCGTGTCCCTTTGAGAACTTTGGCCAAGAAATTAGATATTTATATTCATAATCATTTTGGTTCAGAGCTTGAAATTAATTTGCTTGGTTTTTCTATGGGCGGAATTGTTGGCAGGATTTGGTTGCAAGAGTTTGGAGGAGCACAACGTACACATCAATTCTTGAGTGTGGGCAGTCCTCATAAGGGAACTTATACAGCAAGTTTTCTTCCTCCTTGGATTTTTACTGGGGTGGCTGAAATGAGTCGTAATAGTTCTTTGTTGCAAGAGTTGAATCGGAATATTTCAATAATGAGGTCTGTGATTTGCAGTAGTTATTACTGTCAATGGGATTTAATGGTTTTTCCAGGCTGGCAAGCTGTTCTTCCTATTGGTTCAAGCTATGCATTACCTGTTTTGACTCACAAACAGTTGATATCTCATCCTATAGCTTTAAAAATTTTATGGGAAAAATTAGTCACTCTTACTTGAAAAGCCAGAGTGACGGATCAGGGCCTTTGTGTTTGCAGGCCTTCCTCGAAAGGCTTCGAAAATCTCTGAAGGAGATTGA
This sequence comes from Prochlorococcus sp. AG-409-B05, assembly GCA_003216075.1. GTDB lineage: Bacteria > Cyanobacteriota > Cyanobacteriia > PCC-6307 > Cyanobiaceae > AG-409-B05. The sequence continues at coordinate 75,647 of QCJK01000007.1, read as the reverse complement.
CTTCCGCCTTGGCTAAGAATTGTTTGACGGAATAACATTCCTGTTGTTTTTAGCTTTGAGATATCATCCATGCCTGCCTCCTCAAAAGCCGCAAATGCATCCGCGCTTAAGACTTCTGCCCATTTATAGGAGTAATAACCTGCTGCATACCCACCTGCAAAAATATGGCTAAAAGCGCAAAGAAAATGATCTTCGACAATTGGTGGTATCACTGTGGTCGTTTCGGCTATTTGTCGGTGGAGTTGGTTTGGGGTAATACCTAGTCCTTCATTCCATTGACTATGTAATTTAATATCAGTAAGAGCAAAATGTATTTGCCTTAAAGTTGAAAATCCAGAATTAAATGTTCGGTTTTGCAATAATTTCTCGTACTCTTTTTCGGGAAGATGCTCTCCAGTTTTCCAATGCTTTGCAATACTCATAAATGTTTTACGATGAAGACACCAGTTCTCCATGAATTGACTAGGTAATTCCACGGCATCCCATTCGACGTTATTGATCCCTGCAGCTTCTGGATAGTCGACATTAGTGAGCATGTGCTGTAATCCATGCCCGAATTCATGGAATAGAGTTTCGACTTCTTCAAAACTCATAAGACTAGGAGTGTCTTTTGTTGGTGGGGTTTGGTTGCAGATCAAATATGCGACAGGTAGTACTGTTTTTCCATTGGTTGTTTTGCTTCTTGAAATGCACTCATCCATCCATGCTCCACCTCGTTTGCTGGATGGTCTACTGAAGGGATCAAGATAAAAGGCGGCAATTTCTGAACCATTAATTTCTTTGACCTTGAAGAAGCGCACATCATCATTCCATATGGGAGCTTTTCCATCAGCTGCCTCTATAGCGATATTGAAGAGACGTTCACAAAGAAGAAATAGTCCATCAAGTACTTGATCTAAAGGAAACCAGGGCCGAAGTTTTTCTTGATTGAGTTCAAAATGCTCTTTCCTTAAACATTCTGCCCAGTAACTTATGTCCCAGGGCTTAAGATCAAATGCCTCGGGTGCCCCGTGGCGCGAGGCGCAATCCTGCATTTCTTTTAATTCGTTTTGTGCTGAGGGAATTGCTGCAACACGCAATTCGTCAAGTAGGGTTTCTACCTCTTCAACATTGTTGGCCATTTTATTGGCAAGACTTAATTCGGCCCAGTTTGAGTATCCGAGTCTTTTAGCTTGTTTATTCCTTAATACAAGAATTTCTTCGATCAGAGGTTCATTATTGATATCTCCATGACTTGCGCGTTTAACATGTGCTCGATAGACAAGTTCCCTTAAAGATCGATTGGTGCAATAGGTGATAAAGGGTATATATCTAGGCATGTCAAGGCCTAGACGCCATGGACCATGTTCTGCGGTGGGATCACTTCCATCTTCTTGAAAACTGTCACCAGCTTCTTTTGCTGCTGAAGCTAGTACCTTAAGAGCTCTGGGAGGGAGGCCTTCTATTTCTGATGATTTTGTTAAAAGGAGACTCCATTGATTTGTGGCATCAAGAACATTATTGCTGAATATTGTTGAAAGTTGAGCTAATCGCTCACTGTCTACATTGAAGCTTTTCTTTGATGAGTTATCTAACCCGACGCCTCGATTTGTCATAGAAAGAAGCTCTGCTTCAAGTATTCGTTTTTGGGCTTTATCAAGAGATTTATAATTCGATTCTTTGATGTTAGTGATAGCCAAATGCAGAACTTTGCTTTGCCCAATGTGATTGGTTAAGCGGACTACTTCTGGTTGCTGTTTGGCGTGTACTTTTCTTAGTTCGGGGGAGTTGCATACTCCATTTAGGTGGCATACTGTTCCCCAACTCCAACGTAAACGCTCACTGAGATGATTAAGAGGAATCATTACTTCCTCCCATTTTAAATCTTGATTATTAGATAACTTTTGTTGTAAGGATTTTTCATGATCATCAAATTCTCTTCTTATTTCTTTCAGTAGAGTTGGTAGGTGAGCCTCTATCTCGTCAGGAGTAATTAAAGTATATTCTGGAAGACCATGACCGACCAAGATAGCAGGAGTATCTTTTGTGCTTAACCTTTGAGACATGTTATCCGAATGGTAGTACCTGAGTTAGTGAAATAAAACTATGCTCTGTAAGTTTTTGAGCGATAGCGTTAGTTGAAGTCTCATACAAATCTATTGCTATTCTTGGCCAGAATCCAATTACAAGTGTTGGAATTACAAGGCTGAGGCCTATTGTTAGCTCCCTTGGATTCATTTCTTCTATTGTCGCTAAGGCTGGAATTCTTGGACCAAAGAAAACTCTTCTACACATTGAAAGAAGATAAATTGGTGTCAAGACAAGGCCAATGGCCGCTATTAAAATTGTAATTGCTCTAAATACTGAAGTAAAGTTTTCTTGACTTGTCACTCCTAGAAATACAGTTAATTCACTTATGAAACCACTCATGCCTGGAAGCGCCAGAGATGCAAGTGAGCTTGCTAAAAAGAAGGCAAATGTTATTGGTAAGACTTTGGCCAATCCACCCATATTTGGTATAGAGAGAGTGTTCGTTCTTTCATAGAAAACTCCAGTTATGAAAAACATCGCGGCAGCGATTAGTCCATGACTAATCATTTGTAGCATTGCACCACTTATTCCTAATGAGTTAATTGCTCCAATGCCTAATAGCACAAATCCCATATGACTCACTGAACTGCATGCAATTCGCCGTTTTACATTGTCTTGTGCAAAGGCATTTAGTGCTCCGTAAATAATGTTGACTATGCCAATAACTATTAATGCAGGCGCTAATTGCATATGAGCTTCGGGAAGTATTTGTACATTAAATCTCAATAAGGCGTAGCCTCCCATTTTCAGTAGTACACCTGCAAGAATCATTGAGACAGGAGCATTTGCCTCTCCATGTGCATCAGGTAGCCAAGTATGTAAAGGGAATATTGGTAGTTTTACACCAAAACCAACTAAGAAACCTAGATAGCAAAATAGGCTTAACCCCCCATTAAATGACTTGTTTGTTAATTCATTTAGGTTTAGAGTAAAACTATCTCCAGATAGTGCCAGGGCAAGTCCACTAATAAGAATTAGTAAGGATGCTAGAGCTGTATATAGGATGAATTTTGTAGCAGCATATAACCTTCTTTTTCCTCCCCATATGGCAATAAGTAAATAAACCGGGACTAATTCAAGCTCCCAAGCTAAGAAGAATAATAGGAAATCTTGAGATAAGAAAACCAATGCTTGAGCGGATGCTTGTACTAGCAAAAGTGCAAAATAAAGTTTTGTTTTGCTCTTTAGTTTCCAGCTGGCAGCTGCGGCCAACAACGTAATTAAACCACTTAAAATGACTAGAGGAGTTGAAATTCCATCAGCCCCAAGTGACCACTCAAGTCCTATAGAAGGAACCCAATTATATCTTTCAATTAGTTGAAGTCCCTCTTGATGATTTTTAAAAAGACGACCGAAGACGGCCAGCATTAGCAGGAAATCAGAAAGTAGAAAAGTTAGTGCAAAATTGCGGGATAGATTTGGGTTCTTCTCTTCATTCTCTGGCAAGACAGCAAGTACCAGTGCCCCTAACGATGGGAGCAAAACTATTAAAGATAACCAAGGGAATGAGGACTGGGACGCAGACGTCAGTAGCAAATTGGCGTCCATAATGGACATGTGAATGAGAAGAACTTATCAGTCCAAGGGAGATTCATGAGTAAATCTACCCACTGTTAGGATTGTGCCATTGGCTGCCTTGGGTTTGCAGGTTAAGAAGTGGTGCCTTACTAGCTACTCCAAACCCTTCCCATGTTTTCATCATTGCTCGACTGATTTCTGCTCCCTGGTCTTCATTGCAGAGTGCCAAAATACTTGGGCCGGCTCCACTGATTGCACAACCCAGGGCACCAGCCTTGAGTGCTGCTTGTCGCACTTCGACACCTCCTTTGATTAGTCGCCACCTATATGGTTCATGAAGTCGATCATGCATTCCATCTGTAACAAGATCTCTACTACCAGTTCTTAGCCCTTGAAGGAGCAAGGTTATTGCGCCCAAATTTATGACGGCGTCTCCAATTGGAATTGTCTTAGGCATTGCACGTCGGGCTTCACTAGTGCTTAATCGAATTGATGGAATTGCTATAACTGCTTTGATCGTGTTGTGCCACTCACATCGGACAACTCTCCAACGATTCGAAGCAGCCTTTGCTGTTAAGCAAAGGCCCCCAAGAAGGGAAGGGACAACATTATCTGGATGCCCTTCAATATCAATTGCAAGTTCTAGGAGTTTCTCTTTTGCTAGCGGAGAGCCCATAAGGGCATTTGCACCGACAAGACCTGCAACTATTGCAGTAGCACTACTACCTAGACCTCTCGCAGGTGGCACTGCAAGTTTTACTCGGGCCTCAAGACCCACAGGTTCAATTCCAGCGGCTTTCCATACTCTTTGGGCTGCGCGATAAAAGAGATTGTCTGGACCTCCACGCAAGTGGCTACCTTCTTCGCCTTCAATAATTAATTCAAACCTTTCGCCATTTCCCTCAATCCTTTGAATGGTGAATCGGTTATTAAGGTCTACGGCTGCACCAAGGCAGTCAAAACCAGGGCCAATATTGGCTGTTGTGGATGGAACATCCACAATTACTTTTTGGCCAATGCGCGGCTGCGCCATTCCTATGCACCTTGTAATTTTATTTTCTCACTTGGCTTGGCAAGAATTAGTGCTCTACATGCTGAACTAAAAAGAGTTGCATTTGGATCTGTTAAGGCCATCACAGGTAATTCCTCAATAAAAGGTTGGAAACGGCCTTTACTACGCAATGCTTGTAAAAAAGTTTTTGAGCAAAGTCCTTTGAGGTGTTTAGAGGCGGTACCACCACATATCCATAGCCCTGCATTACAGAGCTCCTGGAGAGCGAGATCACCAGCAACTGATCCATACGCACTAAGCCAAATTTGTACAGCCTGTTGCATTAAAGGATCACCATTTTGAGCTGCTTCGCTTGCCAGCGCAGGTAGATCTTGATAATTCGGAAGTTGATTTCGCCAGTCATTTGAGATTTTTCGCAAAGGGTGATTTTTCGTATTAGATGTTTGAAGTAGCCAACGTGCTATATGTCCAAGTCCTGTCCCACTAACAATTCGTTCTACTGATAGGCGCTGAAGTTCAAGATCTGATTTAAGCCAATTAGTCAGGTGCCATTCGTCCTGAGTCCTTGGAGCAAATTCTTTATGCCCTCCTTCGCTGGGAAGAGCAATGATTTTGTTGGAACTTATTATTCCTCTCGCGACCCCAAGACCAGTTCCTGCTCCAAGAATTGCAATTACGCCATCCGCTGAAGTTTTGTTGATTGGGGTTTGGATGGTGAAATATTGATCATTTTTTAAAAATGGTATGCCATAGAGCAATACGCAGAAGTCATTAATTAATTCAATCTTTTTTAAACCTGTAGAAGCACAGATTTGTTTTTCTTCTAAGGTCCAGTTAAGATTTGTTGTCTTGGCAAAGCCATTTTGAACTGGTCCAGCAACAGCTATACATCCATGTGTTGGAAGTTCAATCTCATTAGGTAGGCTTTCTATGAAGTTATCAAGCATAGTCTCTATTGATGCCCACTGGTAAGAGAAGTAATGCTTTTGGAAAATATTCTTTAGGTAAATACCATCCCAATAAAATATACCTAAAAGAGTTTTTGTTCCACCTATGTCTGCTGCAAGTAAGTTCATAAATAAAAACTTCTCTTGAAGAAATTAATTGTAATCCTTATAGGGCTAATTATCTTAATATTGATTGACTTCATGACCATTTAGCAACTAATACTCTAGTTTAAGTTTTGATCTGAAGTTTTTATGTTACCCATGTAACTTATTGATTCATCGAGAATAGTTTTGAAACTTTCTAAGCTCATTGAACCTAGGTCGTTGCCTTCACGAGTTCGAATAGAAATTTCATTACTTAATTCTTCTTTGTCACCAATTACAATTAAGAAAGGGATCTTTTGTAAAGTATGTTCTCTAATTTTTAAACCAATTTTTTCATTTCTTAAATCGGTTTCTACTCTGTAACCTTCTTTGGAAAGTCTGTTAGAGATATTTGTACAAGTTTTTGAATTCCTATCAGTTATGCTCATAATAATCACTTGAACTGGAGAAAGCCATGCTGGAAAACGCCCGGAATAGTGTTCTATTAGTATGCCAATAAAACGCTCAAAAGAACCTAATATTGCTCTATGGAGCATTACAGGATTTTTGCGTACATTATCTTCGGAAACATAAGTTGCATTTAACCTTTCAGGCATTGAAAAGTCAACTTGTATTGTTCCACATTGCCAAATTCTGCCGATTGAATCTTTTAGTGAAAATTCAATTTTTGGACCATAGAAAGCCCCTTCACCAGGAAGAAGACTCCAGCTTAGTCCCTTTATGTCAAGTGCTTTTGACAATGACTTCTCTGATTTATCCCAGATCTCATCATTGCCTACACGTTTTTCAGGCCTAGTAGAAAGCTGAATAAGAATAGAGTCGAACCCAAAAGCCTTATATACTTCAAATACTAAGTCAATAAAATCTGAAACTTCAGATTGAATTTGTTCTTCAGTGCAAAAGATATGAGCATCATCTTGTATAAAATTTCTTACACGCATTAGGCCATGGAGTGATCCTGAAGGCTCATTTCTATGACAAGATCCAAATTCTGAAAGTCTTATAGGTAGATCTCGATAACTTTTAAGACCTTGATTAAACACCTGTACATGACAGGGACAATTCATTGGTTTTATTGCATATTCTCTATTTTCTGATGAGGTTGTGAACATATCTTCTTTGAATTTTTCCCAATGGCCAGACTTTTCCCAAAGACTGCGATCAACAGCCTGAGGCGTTTTAATTTCATCATAACCTCTCGAATTAAGTTTTTTGCGAATATATTGCTCAAGAATTTGATAAATAGTCCAACCATTCTTATGCCAGAAAACCATTCCTGGTGCTTCCTCTTGCATGTGAAATAGAGATAATTGTTTGGCTAATTTTCGATGATCTCTTTTCTCTGCTTCCTGTATTTTTGTTATATAAGATTTCAGTTCTTTCGAACTTGACCATGCTGTGCCATAGATTCTTTGGAGCATTTCATTATTTGAATTCCCTCTCCAATATGCGCCTGATATTTTCATTAACTTGAAAAATCTTAAGTGTCTTGTGTTTGGCACGTGAGGTCCTCTACACATATCTATATATTCTTCATGTCTATATAGCTTTATTATTTCCCCCTCTGGAATTTCATCTATTATTTGGACTTTGTAGGGTTCTTTCCTGTTTTGAAAAACTGTACGAGCTTCTTGACTAGAAACTACTTCAACTAGAACATCATAATCTTTTTGGGCAAGTTCTAGCATTCGGATTTCAATAGCTTCTAAATCTTGAGGTGTGAATGTTGAATTGTAGGCAATATCGTAATAAAACCCATCCTCAATTACTGGTCCTATTGTCATATTAGCTTCGGGGTATAATTGCTTGACTGCGTGTCCTAGTAAATGCGCAAAAGAATGGCGGATTATTTCTATCCCTTCTTTGTCTTTTGAGGTGATTATACTTAATTTAGAGTCCTCATTGATTTGAGTACAGGCATCAAAAAGTACTCCATTAACTTTTCCAGCGATAGTTGCTTTTGCTAGCCCAGGTCCAATACTTTTAGCTATTTCTGTTATCGATATTGGAGTGTCAAATTTTTTCTGACTACCATCTGGAAGGGTGATTACAGGCATGATTAATGTTTTTCTTGATGTTTACAGTCTTAATTGATTAGGCTTGTAATTGAAGGCCTAAGGCCTTACGAAGTCGATTCATTGTTTGTTCTGCTATTTCATTTGCTTTTAACTTACCTTCATTAAGAACTTGGTTTAACTCTTTAGGATTTTTGATGAGTTCTTGATAATGAATTTGTATGGGCTCTAGAGCTGAAATAGTTGCCTCAGTTAATAGTGGTTTGAATTGTCCCCAGCCCATTTCAGAGCATTCTTTCAAAGCCTTGTCTTTTCCTAATCCACTGATGATTGAGTAGATAGTTAGTAAATTAGAAGCTTCTGGCCTATTGGGGTTATCAAATTCCAATCCAAATTGAGAATCTGTTTTTGCTCGCTTTATTTTCTTGGCAATAAGGTCAGGAGGGTCTAATAGACCAATACGACTACTTTCATTTGGATCACTTTTACTCATTTTGTTGTTGCCATCTGCGAGGCTCATGATTTTTGCCCCTTCTTGCATTATCAATGGTTTTGGAATCTTGAAAATAGGTTCATTTTCTTTCCCGAATCTTGAGTTTATGCGACTTTGAGCAATATCTCGTGCTAGCTCTAGATGTTGTTTTTGGTCTTCTCCAACTGGAACAAGATCAGAATCATATAGAAGAATATCTGCTGCCATTAATACTGGGTAGTCTAAGAGTCCGACGGAAATATTGTCACCTTGTTTAAGAGCTTTCTCTTTGAACTGGATCATTCTTTCTAGCCAGTTCAATGGTGTCACGCAGTTAAGTAGCCAACACAGTTCACTGTGAGCAGGGATGTGACTTTGTAAAAAGATTGAACTTAGCTTGGAGTCGATGCCGCATGCCATATATAAGGCTGCAGTTGATATAGAGCTTTGGGCCAACAAATTCGGGTCATGGGGGACAGTAATTGCATGTAGATCAACAACGCAAAAAAAAGCTTCATGGGTTTTCTGAAGATCTACCCAATTTCTTATTGCACCTAGCCAGTTACCTAGGTGCAGCTCGCCTGTTGGTTGAACGCCTGAAAAGACTCTTTTCCGCACCACTGATCAGCTCTCGCTGGATGGATTGGAAGATTTTTCTTCTTCTGGCAAATTCTCGTTCGAATTAGTTAGATCTTGCTCCCCTTCAGATGATGCTTCTTTTTCTTTGTCATGGACTATCTCAGAGTTTTCAATGGGGATTTCCTCTGCTTGATTGTCTCTTTCTTTAGGTTCTGGCTTTGCAGGCCTTTCAAATGGATTTGGTTTGGGTTCTCTGCCCTCGTGTTTGACTTGAGAGAAGCGATTATTTCTAGAGCCCTGTGAATCATCTCCACGATGATTTCCACCTCTTGATTGTTGGGAGCGATGGCTGGCGACTAATTCATCTAATTTCCCTTCATCAAGCATTTGTCCCAGAGTTCGGATTGCAAAGCCAAGCACTGCAACTGTCGAACGAAGATTGAAAGCTTCTTGTAGGGATCTAGCTGCCCTCATTTCGTTTTCGCTTAGACGGATTCGAAAACCTCCTGAGTCCCTGTTGCCAGGTCCTCTTCCGCCTCGGAAGCCCCCCCGGCCTCCATCTCTGGAGCCCTCATAATTTCTTTTGTTTTGTTGAGGATCGCTGTGGGAATCACTCATGGCCCTTTGCCTTTGCTCAGGGGCAAGTGTGACGCATTGTCGGGACACTTGCGATGAATTTGAAGTTCTCGTTCAGCAGATTCACATTTGATCTAAGGGAATGAAAACTTTATTTAAGTCGTCTTGCTAGTAACCCTTCTTTAGGTTTCCCTTTGAGAACCCTTTATTTAAGGGGATTTATGGGCTCTCAGGCATTAATTAATTTGCCTTGTCTCCTAAGTGAGCTAAGAAGAAACTATGTACGAATTAATATCGTGAAGATCCCAGCTTTTTTTGATTTTCCTACAAAGTTTCCTTCTGCTCAGTTAGGCAAGGTTGGATTTTTGTTGTGCTCGATTTTTTTTGGGCAGTGGTTTTTAGCTGATGTTGTGCATATACCAGGTGGTGGACTTGGGCTTTTGGTCGCAGGATACGTAATTTGGTTTTTTTCTCAGCCATCATCCGCAAGTTTTGAATCCCCCTCTACTGTTAAAGGTTGGATTAGGCGTTGTAGAGAAGTTCTTGAACAGTTTGAGGCTTTTGATGATCAGGATTCAGATGATTTGAAATTGCAACAAAAACGTTCAGAGAGCCTTAATGATGTAATTAATCGATCAGGTCCTCAGAACATTGCTTTCGTTCATACAACTGGGGTTCAATTGCCAGAGAGAGATTTGGTTAAAGAGGCTATGGCAGTTTCTTCTTGTCCGTTAAAGCTTTCTTGGCCATCACCTCTTCATTTGAAAGAAAAATCCTCGATCTGGCCAACGGTCCTTTTTGAACAAGATGCTGTTGTTTATTTTTTATCTGTCCCTTTAAGGGCTGCAGACTTGTTATGGCTTAAGGAAATACCTGAAGATCAGCCTGCTTGGGTATTTGTGCAGTGGAATGATGTCATTAGTTGGATAGATCAGCTTGAAGCCCTACATGCTCAACTGCCAGATCGCTTTACCGATAGGATTTTGCATTGGAACGGGGAAAACGACGACATTTATTCAGTTTTAAGTCCCGTTAGAAGTGTTTTAGATCAGCAGAAAAGGAACTTGAATTTAACAAGGCAGAGATTGTTAGCAAAACTCCACTCTTCTTGGCAGGCTGATTTAGAGCAGTTGCGCCGGCAAAAGTTTCTTGTTATTCAGCAAAGGAACCAATGGATTGTTGCAGGGGCAGTATTTGCTTCTCCAGTTCCTTCAACAGATTTATTGGTTTTAGCAGTAGTTAATGGCTTAATGATTCAAGACATGGCAAAGATTTGGTCATGTCCTTGGCGAGCTGAAGCTTTGCAGTTAGTAGCAAAACAACTGGCGGGGGCGGCATTGGCCCAAGGTGTTGTTGAGTGGAGTGGTCAGGCTCTCCTTGGGGCAGCAAAACTTCATGGCAGTGGATGGCTTGCTGCAGGGACAATTCAAGCTTTAAGTGCGGCTTATTTGACTCGCGTAGTAGGTAGATCTATGTCTGATTGGATGGCTTTAAATAATGGGGTTTCTGAGCCTGATTTGGAGGCTTTGAAACGTCACGCACCTGAGCTTGTAGCTAATGCTGCCCAAAAAGAACGTATTGATTGGTCAGGTTTCTTAAGGCAATCAAATAATTGGATTATTGAAAGGTCAAAAGAGCCCAGCATGTCCTCTTCTTTAGTTCAGCCTTGTCAAAATTAGGTTTAACCATTTAAGAGAAACTAACATCAATTTAATTTTGCTTGTAATAAACAAGCTCTTGTGATAGGTCAAGCTTGTATTTTATATAAAGCATATTGATTGTTTTTTAAAGATAAAATTCATCACCACTTTTCCTAAGAGTGGTATGTATAGATTGAATCTTGTAAGGCTTTACGATTTTTATGAGCGCTAAGGTAAGGAGACTTGTTCATTCAGCAAAGCTTTTGAAGAGCTATCTTTTCGTATCATTATTTTCGGTCTTTCTTTTTTCATGTGCAGGCATAAAAGAGACTAAGTTTCAATATCCTGTCCAAAAAAAGCCGGTTGTTCTTACTACCTTTACTGTCTTAGCTGATATGGCTCGTAATGTGGCTGGGAATAGATTAACTGTAAATTCAATAACTAAAATTGGGAGCGAAATCCATGGATATCAGCCCACTCCAAGTGATCTTGTGCGAGCCTCTAAGGCCGACTTAATTGTAGAGAATGGTTTAGGCTTGGAGCTATGGGCTAGAAAGTTTACTGCTGCGGCAGGAGATGTTCCTAAAGTTACTTTAACGGAGGGAATGACACCTCTTTTTATAGAAGGTGAAGCATATGACGGTAAGCCTAATCCACATGCTTGGATGTCTCCAAAAAGATCTATGAGATATATCGATCGACTTGTATCTGCATTTACCAAACTTGACCCTGAGGGAAAAGAAATTTTCATTCGAAATGGAGAAAATTATAAAAATAAGCTTGAAAAATTAGATCTTGATCTTCGAAAATCTTTGGCGACGATTCCTCCTAGAAAAAGAGTTTTAGTTACTTGTGAAGGTGCTTTCTCTTATCTCGCTAAGGATTACGGCATGGATGAAGCCTATTTATGGCCTGTAAATGCAGAAAGTCAGGTCACTCCCAGACGTATGCTGAGGCTCATTCAAACAGTTCAAAAACGTGGAGTGCCTGCTGTATTTTGTGAAAGTACTGTGAGCTCAAAAGCTCAGCGTGAAGTTGCTAAAGCTAGTGGCGCCCATTTTGGTGGTACGTTTTATGTTGATTCACTCTCTGATACTGATGGCCCTGCTGCAACTTTGCTTGATTTGCAACGTCACAACGTTCGATTAATTCGAAAGGGACTTACTTTAGATATGGAGAAAAATAATGGACCTTATTAATGATCATTCGATAGATGATTTTTGCCGGATATATGCTGAAGAAATATGCGTTGATTACAACGGAACAGTTGCGCTATATGACGCCAGCCTTCAATTGAAATCTGGTTGTATTTGTGGCCTTGTAGGAATGAATGGGGCTGGTAAATCTACCTTCTTTAAGGCTTTGATGGGCTTTGTAAGACCTTCTAGAGGGAAAATCAGGATTAATGGTTTAGATGTTCCTACTGCGCAGAGGGAGCAAGCTGTTGCGTATGTCCCTCAAAATGAAGGGATAGATTGCTCTTTCCCTGTAAGTGTTTGGGAAGTAGTGATGATGGGTCGTTATGGATCCATGAATCTGTTACGTGTTCCTAGAGAATCCGATAGGAAGGCTGTATGGCATGCATTAGAGCGAGTTGAATTGATTGACTTGCGTAAAAGACCTATTGGAGCACTTTCAGGTGGTCAGAGAAAAAGAGCATTCTTGGCGAGAGCGATAGCCCAACGGGCTTCAGTTTTGCTTTTAGATGAGCCGTTTTCGGGAGTGGATGTTCGAACAGAAAAACTTATGGCTGATCTATTCCTTCAATTTAAGAATGAAGGAAGAACTATCCTTATATCTACACATGATTTGAGTCATGTAAGGGACTTTTGCGATCTTGTAGTGCTAATTAATAAGACTGTTCTTGCATATGGTGAAACTTCCGAAGTATTCACTCCCGAGAATTTGACAATGACTTTTGGAGGGATGTCTCCTGATTTCCTTTCAGGTTCTACTCCTGCGATTGATCTGAATACATGAATGAGTTCTTGGCCTCATTCTCACCAATTTCATGGCTTGTTGACCCTTTAAGTCATGATTTTATGAGAAGAGCTTTGATGGTTAGTGGTTTAGTTGGTGGTGTTTGTGGCTTTTTATCTTGTTACATGACCTTAAAAGGGTGGGCATTAATGGGTGATGCTGTGTCACATGCAGTAATGCCCGGTGTTGTAGTCGCTTATGCTCTTGGATTGCCATTTTCTATTGGTGCATTTGTTTTTGGAGTTGGCTCTGTAGCTTTGATAGGCTTTGTAAAACAAAAGTCTCGTGTTAAAGAAGATACTATTATTGGCCTTGTCTTTACTGGCTTTTTTGCTCTTGGTCTTGTTTTGGTCTCAAAGATAAAGAGTAATATTGACTTAATGCATATTCTTTTTGGTAGTCCTTTAGGTATTTCTCTCTCAGATGTGCGCCAAACAATTATCATTTCAGGAATAGTTGTATCAATACTATTGATATTTCGTAGAGATCTTATGCTTTACTGCTTTGACCCAACCCATGCCAGATCGATAGGAATTAATACAGGTTTGCTACATTACTTACTCTTATCTGTGTTGTCTTTGGCTGCTGTCGCAGGACTGCAAACAGTTGGAATTATCTTGGTTGTTGCGATGTTGATCACTCCTGGTGCGACAGCGTATTTGTTGACAGATCGTTTTGATAGGATGACTTTTCTGGCAATTATTAGTAGCTCTATTTCAAGTATTCTAGGTGTTTATATTAGTTACTGGTCTGATATTGAGACTGGGGGATCGATTGTCCTTGTCCAAACAGCAATTTTCTTGTTTGCGTTCTTGTTCGCTCCTAGATACGGGCTCTTAAAATCGCAAAGATCAATTTCTCCTTAGTGGTGAATAGCTCTTCCTTGTCTGATAAGAATAAAGATCTCTCGGAGCATCAGGAATGGCCTTGGTGGCCACTTTTGCCTTTGTATCCTTATGGGCGGCGTAGGTCTTTGTTCAGAGAATTGCTCCCAAAGCAGATTTGGTGTTTTGAGCAGCTTCAAGGCCTTTATTACGTAGCTGTTCCTGTTCGAATGACAATCGTAAAAGTTACGGGAGGTTTGATGCTTGTCAACCCGCTTCCACCAACCAATGAATTATTAAGCTCTTTGAATGAACTTGTAAGGCAATATGGTCCGGTTTTAACGATAGTTCTGCCAACAGCCTCAGGACTTGAGCACAAGATTTCTATGCCTGCTTTGGCGCGAGCTTTCCCAAAAGCTGGCTTGTGGATTTGCCCAGGACAGTGGAGTTTTCCTTTTCAGCTTCCATTGAACTGGTTGGGGATCCCTCAACATCGTACTAAGATTTTGCTTGAAGAAGGTTTGCCTCATGAAGATTGTTGTTTGTGGCTTTCGTTAGGTCCATTAGATATTGGCCTTGGTCGTTTTCAGGAAATTGCTTGTTTTCATAAACCTTCTGGTTCAATACTGGTTACAGATGCATTGGTTGGCATTCAATCTGATCCACCAGAACTATTTGAAGTTGATCCAACTCCGTTATTATTTCATTCTCGTGACAGAGGCGATCAGTTGTTAGATGATTCACTTAGGGCACGTAGAAAAGGTTGGGCTCGATTAGTTCTTTTTGCATCATTCTTAAGACCTGCCTATTTATCTATTCCGCCAATTCTTAAAATTCTTAGATATGCTTTTAAGCCTGGCTTAAGGAATGCCAAAGCTCATTTTGGTTTGTACCCTTTTGATTGGGAAGAAGGCTGGGAAAGCTCTGCCAAGGAGTTGATTGGGGATAAAAAGCCACTTTTACAAGTTGCTCCTGTACTGGAAAGATTGATTTTCCCAAGAGCTAAAGACTCTTTAATAAAATGGTTGGATGAATTAATAGCTATTAGGGGTACGCGGTGGTTGATATCTGCGCATTTCAGTGCCCCAGTTGAATTTAGGCCTAATCAAATTAGAGATTTGAAGAGGAAAATTATTCGAAAAAACTGGGCTTCTGCTGAAGGGAATTTTAGGTTTCTTGATAATATCGATAAAACTCTTGTTAGTAGAGGGGTTGTCCCAAAGGACCCTTTAGAGATTTTTAGAGATTGAGATCTTCAGGATCTACTTCCATTGATTCATCAGAAAACAAAGATTCTTCAAGCTCTTTTCTTTGTTCCATCTGACGAAGGAAATAACCAGTCATCATTGCCGAGGCTAAAAGACTGGCAAATTGATCTTTGCTTGCAGTGACTTTTACTTCAAATTGCTCCCCAGGCAGCATCCCAAGTAGACCTTGAACATTGTGCCTAATGATGTCTTGAATATCATTGCTTGCGGACTTCGCGACTCTTTGCATTACATCAGGTGATTGATCCTGAAGATATTGAATTAGGGCATTGCCTTCCTGTCCGTCATTATTGTCGGTAGCCAGGAACTCCGGGTTGAACATCCCAGTGTGCTCTCTATCACGATATAAACCTTATCGCATAAAGCTCTTAATGTCCTAATTATTATTGGGAGGGGAACCGAATAGGACCAAATCTTTTCATGGGCCAATATCTCCAGATTGCTGTTCCTATGACGTTTTCTTCTGGTAGGGGACCCCAAAAATGTGAGTCGAGACTGTTGTTGCGATTATCTCCAAGGACCCAAAGTTGATTTTTAGGCACTTCTACGGCATCCATCTCGTATTGGATAGGTTCTCTTAACCAAGGCTCAACAACATAATTCCCATTTCGTTGAAGCTGACCTTTATGAACGGCTATTTGATCTCCTGGCAAACCAACTATCCTTTTTATTAAGGCTGAATTTGGTTCATAGCCTGCATCTATTAATGGTTGAGGAGGAGAAAAAACAACCATATTTTCAAGTTTTAAATGATTTCCTTGAAATCTTGTTAGTTTGGGCCGAATTTTTTCAATTAGGATTTTGTCTTGAAGTTTCAGCGTCGGGAGCATTGAGCCTGATGGAATCCACCTAGGTTCTATTACTTGCCATCTCAACAACAAAGCAAGAGCAGCCCATAGAAGCAAGTTCAACCAGGCTGAGATTCTCTTGACTTGGTTTTTAGAAGGAGAGGGCGACATTGAAAGCCATTAGTTTGAACTTTGAATTAAGGTGATTTTGTCCAAATATTCAATTGGTTAACTCTTAGATCCTGTCATTAGCACGCACTAATTTTGACCGCTGTATAAAGCTGTTAGAAGCTTTGCAGCTAAATGGCCTGGAGCACATTGTGCTTTGTCCAGGAAGTCGCTCTGCTCCTCTTGCACTTGCTGCTGGAAAGATGTCTGCTGCAGGCTTGTTAAAGCTTACTACTGCTATTGACGAACGGTCAGCAGCTTTTTTGGCATTAGGAATTAGCACTGCTTTAGGGAGAGCAGCTGCTGTGGTAACAACTTCTGGTAGTGCTGTTGCTAATTTATTACCTGCGGCTGTGGAGGCTGACAGGTCTTGCCAACCATTACTTTTGCTGACTGCTGATCGACCTCAAAGACTTAAAGATTGTGGGTCTAATCAAACGGTAAATCAGGAAGAATTTTTACTTTCTGTTTGTAGGTGGTTTGGAGAAGGTCCTAGGGAAGGACTGCACATTATTTCTGACCAGAGTTTAAAGAATTTAATTAATAAGGCCTGGCGTTTAGCTCATCATCATCCGTCTGGGCCTGTTCATTTAAATCTCCCTTTAGAAGAACCACTTCATGCGTCCCTTACAGAACAAAAAGAGGTGCTTATAGCTTCTGATTTGAGTTCACTTGTCATTAGTCAAGTGCCAAAGAAGGACGAAACTGCGATTCCGAAGAGTGAACTTGCAAAGGATTTGTTTTTTCTAGACCCTTTTTTGCCAGGGGTTATTGTGGCTGGTCCTTGGCGAGGGACTGCTACACAATTAATTCCGTTTCAAAAAGCTCTTACAGAGTGGCAATCCTTATCTGGGTGGCCTGTTTTGGCAGATCCGCTTTCAGCAGTTAATCAAAAGCAAGCAGGTTTAATTAGTAATTGGGAGTTACTTCTGCCTGAAGGACTTCCGGTTCCTACTCAAGGGCTTCAAGTCATGAGATTAGGGCCTATGTCTTCAAGCAGGAATCTCGAGACTTGGTTGCAAACATGTGCAAAAAAACAGTTGCTTATTTCTGAAGGGGATTCTCGAAAGCTTGATCCTCTTGGATTATCGGTTCAATGGAGTGATGGTCTTAATATGTGGCTAAAAAGTCAGTTAATAAATCTGCCAAAGTTAAAAAATAAGAATACTATTGAAGGCTTTGATTTTGCAAAAGAATGGATTATTAATGATCAAGTAGTTGATGATTTTTTGGATCAGAAATTGTTACTGGAAGGAGCTTTAAATGAACCCGCGTTGGCGTACTGGCTTCCTCGCTTATTGCCCGAAAAATTACCAATAATGATTTCAGCAAGTACTCCAATAAGAGATTGGATCTCTTTTGCTGGAAGTGAACCTTTGTCAAGAAGATGTTTTGGATTTAGAGGTGCTTCTGGCATAGATGGGACACTATCTCTTGGAATGGGATTGTCACTTTCTCTTGGCCAAACGATACTTGTGACTGGTGATTTGGCGTTGCTTCATGACAGCAACGGTTGGTTATTTACTGATCAAAAAGAGCCACCTCTATTGGTGCTCTTAATCGATAATGGTGGTGGGGGGATTTTTCAGCAACTTGATATAGAGACTTCCTCTAAAGATAAGTTTAATGAGCTGTTTGCAATGCCTCAGAAGGTTGATCAGATTTCACTTGTTAAAGCTCATGGCATCCCTAGTAGACAAATTGCTTGTTTAGACGACTTAGAGGGGGCTCTTGAGTGGGGATTATCTCAGACAGGACCAGCATTGCTTCGTGTTTCTACTTGTCCCTTGAATGATGTTGAGCTTCGCAATGAGCTTCGTAATCAAATTCGCATGTGTTTAGGTGATCATGTTGATATAGCGTAAAAATGTTTTGCTCGATGAATTAGATCGATGACTAAGAGGTTTGATCGCAATGATTCTTCTCAGAATCGAGTTTTACCTGGGAAAGATCAAGTCTGTTGGCAAGATTGGGGTAATTATCAGGACATATTTCTGCATAAGTGCAGAGAAGGCATAGCCAGGGTTGCAATTAATCGTCCGGAAAAACGAAATGCTTTTAGACCTTTAACAGTTATGGAGCTATGTGATGCTTTTACCAAAATAAGAGATGATAAAACTATTGGTGTAGTTCTACTAACTGGTGTAGGACCAGCAGAAGATGGTGGTTTTGCTTTTTGTGCAGGTGGTGATCAAAGCGTCAGAGGTGAAGGTGGATATTTAGATGAAGAAGGGTTGCCTCGTTTAAATGTTCTTGACTTACAAAGAATTATTCGTAGTCTCCCAAAAGTTGTAATTGCACTTGTTGCTGGCTATGCAATCGGAGGTGGACAGATTTTGCATTTGTTATGTGATTTGAGCTTGGCGGCAGATAATGCTGTCTTTGGGCAAACTGGTCCTAAAGTTGGGAGCTTTGATGCGGGATTTGGTTCTGGATATCTAGCAAGGGTTGTTGGTCAGCGTAAGGCTCGAGAAATTTGGTTTCTATGTAGGCAATATGGAGCGGAAGAGGCTTTGAGTATGGGTCTTGTCAATGCAGTCGTACCTCTTGGTGATTTGGAGAATGAAGGGGTGAGGTGGGCTATGGAGGTTATGCAACACAGTCCTACTGCTATTAGATGTTTAAAAGCGGCATTTAATGCTGAAACAGATGGCTTGGCAGGAATTCAAGAACTTGCTGGGCAAGCAACTCATCTTTTTTACATGACGGAAGAATCTCAAGAGGGGCGTAATGCATTCTTAGAGAAGAGATCTCCTGATTTTAAAGATTCAAATTGGCTGCCTTAAATTCATTAAGAGCTTGTCTCCTCTTAGAGTTGTAGGTCTAACGAATTACTGAAATGCGCGTACTTTTTGCTGCAGCGGAATGCGCACCAATGATAAAAGTAGGTGGGATGGGGGATGTTGTGGGGTCGCTTCCTCCTGCTTTGAAGGAATTAGGACATGATGTTCGTCTGATAATTCCTGGATATAGCAAGCTCTGGAGTCAATTGGAGATATCTCAAGATCCGATTTTTCACGGAAATACTATGGGATCTGATTTTGCGATTTACCAAGCCAAGCATCCTACGAATGGTTTGCCGTTATATCTCGTAGGACATCCGGTATTTGATCCTGAAAGAATCTATGGCGGAGATGATGAAGACTGGAAATTTACTTTTTTTGCAAGTGCAACTTCTGAATTTGCGTGGAATGGATGGAAGCCCCAAGTCCTTCATTGTCATGATTGGCATACAGGAATGATTCCAGTTTGGATGCACCAGGACCCAGAGATCAGCACAGTTTTTACCATTCATAATCTTAAGTATCAAGGACCATGGCGTTGGAAGCTTGATCGCATGACTTGGTGCCCTTGGTATATGCATGGAGATCACACAATGGCTTCAGCGATGTTGTATGCAGATAGAGTTAATGCTGTATCTCCTACTTATGCAAAAGAAATATGTACTTCTGAATATGGAGAGAATTTAGAGGGCTTACTTAATTACATCTCTGGCAAACTTCGTGGGATATTAAATGGTATTGATTTAGATACGTGGGATCCATCAACTGACAAGACTTTGCCAGCTAATTTCAGTTGCGATGATCTTGCTGCTCGTGCAGTTAACAAGGAGGTTCTGCAGGAGAGGATGGGCATAGAAGTTAATCCAGAGAAATTTTTGCTTGGCATGGTTAGTAGGTTGGTTGATCAGAAAGGCGTTGATTTACTATTGCAAGTTGCAAGTCGTTTGCTGGCGTATACCGACTCACAGATAGTTGTTCTTGGTACCGGAGATAGAGAGTTGGAGTCTGGCCTATGGAAATTGGCTACTGAGCATCCAGGAAGATTTTCAGTTTTCCTCACTTATAATGACGAACTATCTCGTTTGATTTATGCAGGAAGTGATGCTTTCTTGATGCCTAGTCGCTTTGAGCCGTGTGGGATTAGTCAGTTACTTGCAATGAGATATGGTTCTATTCCAGTGGTAAGAAAGGTTGGTGGACTTGTCGATACAGTAGTTCCTCATGATCCGACTAGAAATGCTGGTACAGGTTTCTGTTTTGACCGGTTTGAACCACTGGATTTCTATACAGCCTTGGTTAGGAGTTGGGAAGCATTTCGCCATAGAGATAGTTGGTCTGATTTGCAAATTAGAGCTATGAAGCAGTCTTATGGCTGGGATAGATCAGCTGTCGAATATGAAATGATGTATAAGGATGTTTGTGGATTGAAGGAACCATCACCTGATGCGGCAGAAGTTAAGAAGTTTTCTGTTGGTCAGGATGCAGATCCTTCTTTAAATGTCGACATCCTTTAGTTGTTTAGTAGATACTAAATGCATGCCCTTAATCTTTACTTATTGGTGTCTAGTAATTACTATAAAATTTCTTATGATCACTTACAGTAATGACCTAACGTGATATAAATATGAAGAAAATAAAAGAGCCTAACTTAAGGGAGAAGTTGCTGCCTGCTCAATATATTAGCCCTTGGTTGTTTTTAAGAAGAGACTTTAAATTGATTTTAGCGGACATATTTTTTCGCTTTAGAGTGGTTTTGCGTAGAAATAGAGAAGGTGAATTCTCAAGGCCTTTCTTTTGGCCTTCAAAATTCGCATATGCTTTTTGGCCAATAGTTTTGATGGGCTCTATACTCTTGATTATTTTTATGTTTAATTGTTTTTTTTCCTTGAAGTCACTTGATAAATCTGTGCCTGCCAATAAAGTAACTTCTTTACATTCTTTATTAAAGACTAACATTAATACTACTAAGTTTTCAGAAAAGGAAATTAGTGATGAGCTCAAATATAAAGTACAATCCCAATTTGAAATATCTCAAGACAATCCGCCTAATTCTAAAATTCTTGATTCACTTAGATCGATGCTTGAAGAGTCAAGAGACCTTTCTTTCTTGTCAAATGAGTTTTTAAAATCTGCTGTTCGAACTCAATCTGAAAATAGTTTATTGATTACTGTAGGTACAGAATGGTTGGATTTGAGCATGACTAAGAAAAGTGATTTGGCGAATTATTTATACTTATTCCTTCAGGATAAAGGCTATCTTCAATTACAGATAGTTGATGATTCCGGCCATCTTTTGGCTAAAACTTCAAGGATCGGAAAAGAAATTATAATTTTCGAACCTCAGAGTTAGATATGGAACTTAAACTTTTTGAATTGAAGAAACTCTGGGGTGAGCCTATTGACTTTGAATCATATGAATTAAATTTCCCAATTGGACCTGTTTGTACAGATAGTCGAAATATTGAAAAGGGAAACTTTTTTGTTCCATTGGTTGGAGCAAATTTTGATGGACATGATTTTCTTTATGAAGCGTTTAAACGTGGGGCGCATGCTGCTATTGTTTCAAGTGAAAATAAATTTAAAGTTCCTCAAGGTCTTCTTCATTGGATTGTAGAAGATACATTAAAAGCTTATCAACAGCTTGCTTTATTGCACCGCCTTCATTTAAAACTTCCGGTTGTAGCCATAACTGGATCGGCAGGTAAAACTACTACTAGAGAATTAATTCGCTCAGTTCTTACACCTTTGGGTTCAGTTTTAGCTAGTAGTGATAATAATAATAATGAAATTGGTGTTCCTTTGACCTTGCTTAAGGCTAATTCAACTCATTCTGTAATTGTTGTTGAGATGGGAATGCGAGGGCTTGGAGAGATTAAGTGCCTTTCTTGTTGTACTAAACCTGATATAGCAGTAATTACTAACATTGGGAGTGCTCACTTAGGTCGTTTAGGTAGTCGAGCATTAATCGCAAAAGCAAAATGTGAGATTACTGCATGTTTAAAGCCTTCAGGATTTGTTGTGATTCCTGCAGGAGATCAACTTTTAGAAGAAGCTCTTAAGGTTAATTGGAAAGGTCGGGTTATCAGAGTAAAACTTCAAGATGAATTGTCTAATAATTTATTTGAGAACTCAAATATGCATAAACTCCCAAATGCTGATTTACTCGGACATCTTAACTTAACTAAAAATCTTCTAACGTTTGAAGGTGAAACATTTGAGCTTCCACTAGATGGAAGGCATAATGCATTGAATTTAATGTTGGCATTTGCAGTAGCTAAAGAGCTACGAGTGCCATTTGATCTGCTAAAGAAGGTGAGTGTTCAACTCCCTAGTGGTCATCATAGATGCTTGAAGTATGGTCGACTTACTGTTTACGATGAGACTTATAATTCATCACCTGAGGCGGTTCAAGCTGCTTTAGAGTCTTTGGTTAGAAGGCCTGGTCGTCATTTTGCAGTAATTGGTAAAATGTTGGAATTAGGTGACTTCAGTATAGATTTGCATCGCAAAATTGCTGAAGATATTGTGAATTTAGGCTTGGATGGATTGGTTGTAGTTGCAGATGGTCCAGAGGCCATTGTGATGGAAAAGGCAGCTAAATCATTGTCACGCTTAGCCATTGTGACTACTCCTGAGCAAGCGATAGAACCGTTAAAATCCTGGTTGGAACCGGGTGATTCATTACTTCTCAAGGCAAGTAGAGGAATTGAACTTGAACGTCTATTACCTCTTCTCCCAAGGGATATTTAGCTACTGTATTTTTTAATTTGTGACCATCCTTCTTTGGTTATTTGCTTTGCTCTAGATAACCCCAAAGCGCCACTTGGAACATCTTTTGTGATGGTTGATCCAGCTCCTATTGTTACTTCAGAGCCTATGCTGATAGGAGCTACTAGCACTGAGTTCGCACCAGTTTTAGTTGAATTACCAATTAATGTTTGATGTTTATTTTTTCCGTCAAAATTGGCAGTGATTGTTCCTGCTCCGATATTTACCTTGCTCCCAAGCTTTGCATCTCCAATGTAGCTTAAGTGATTGATTTTAGTCCCTTGATCGATCCTGCTTTTTTTGATTTCTACAAAATTGCCGATTTTGCATTGATCAGCAATATCAGTTTGAGGACGTAAGTGTGCAAAGGGCCCTATATCAACATTATTTCCTACTTTTACATCAGTCATAACTGAGTGCACTATTTTTACGTTACTTCCAATGATTGAATTGCTGATAAGAACTCCTGGGCCAATTAAACAGTTATTACCAATCTGACATTGTCCTCGAAAATGGGTTTGTGGTTCAACTATTACCTCTGTTCCGAAGTGGCATTCTTCTGTGAGAGTACAGCTTGGTGGATCAACAAATGTCACCCCCTTATTCATCCAATAATTTCGTAGGCGTGTTTGTATAATTGATTCGCACTCTGCCAATTGAATCTGATCGTTGACACCTCTAACCTCATCAGGATTATCTACTTTTAAGTGAAGTGCATTAGGCAACATGGCTACCGTATCAGTTATATATATTTCCTTTTGAATATTTTTGCTTTGTAACTTGGGGAGGATTTCAGCTAGTTTTGGCCAGTCAAAACAGTAGATGCCAGCATTTACAAGTTGATTGAGTTTTTGTTTTTCATTACAGTCACAATCTTCTATGATCCCCTTGACCTTGTCTTTCTTGTCCGTAAAAACTCTTCCATAACCTTTTGGAGTAGGAGATTTTGTAGTTAAAAAAGTTACATCAGCATGCCTAGAACGATGCTTGTTTAAGAGTTGATCTATTGTTTCAGTTCTTAGTAGTGGAACATCACCATTCAGGACTATTAATTCTCCTTTAAAACCTTTCAGTGCTTCAAGTAATTGCTGGACTGCATGCCCTGTTCCTTTTTGAGGTTGTTGTAGTATAAATTCCAATTCTTTTTGGTCTTTTAGGTGCTGTTTTATCAGTTCTGACTGATGACCAATGATGATTAGATATCGGTCTGGATTTAAATTATTGCAGTTAGTTATGACTCTTTTGATTAAGCTTTTGCCTGAAAGAGGGTGAAGAACCTTTGGGAAGTCGCTTTTCATGCGAGTCCCCTTTCCAGCAGCCAATATAGCGATTGCAAGCATTGAGGATGAGGGGTGAATGAGAAATATGCTGGCTTTTGCTTAAGCAGCTGTTAGCCACCTTCTTTGCCAGTTTTTTGTCTTTTCTAAGCTGCTTGCATGCTGTTCTTGTTTGCGTCGGGCAAGGATCTCTTGGGCATCATCTAATCCACTTAGGTCTCTATAAGGGGTTGCTGCACGAGTTAGTAGATGTTCTTCTTCCATAGGAGTTAAAAGTTGCCAATTAGGACCTTTTGGATTGATAGTTTCTTTACTGGGGGACAGTATCGCGAGAGTTCCTGTACTCCAACTGTTCCCTGAATCTTGATTGGGGAGTAGGGATCTTAATTGTAGTCCAGCTCTTTTCAATGTCGCTCTTACCGCAGCAGCACTGCAATAAGTGATGAGGCGTCCACCACAGGTTAGTTTAGACGTAAGAGTCTTCAGGAATTCTTCACTCCAAAGTTCTGGACAATTTTTAGGAGAAAATGCGTCATGAAGAATGAGATCGAATTTTGTTGAGTTTGGAATTAAATTCAGTTGTTGTCTTGCATCGCCCCAAAGTATTTGTCCTGCGCTTCTGGGATGTACCCAACCTTCAAAATCACGTATTGATTTAAGAATGGTTAATACTGAGGGGGACCAATTTTCTTTAAAGGTTTGGTTGTTCAAGGCTATACTTAAAGGCCTTTTGTCAAGTTCTAATCCCCACCAATTTAGTTCTATAGAATTATTTTTTATGGCCTCAATTAAACAAGCTGTATTATATCCAAGGCCTATGCAGACATCAAGAACATTTAGTTTTACTCCTTTTTTAAAACGATAAAGATCTGCTGGTATTACGTATTTTTCATAGGCCTCTTTTAGGGCTCCATTAGAGTCATGAAAATTCTCATTGAAGTGATTGCTATGAAGACTTTTGCTACCATCATCAGTCGAATAAATCGACAATTCTCCAAGAGGATGTGATTTGGAATTATGTTTAATGTTGGAGGTCTTCAAGATCCTTCCAAAAATCAGGATAAGAAACAGCGGCAGCTTCACTTTGGATAAGAGTAGAGCTTCCTTTTGCCATAAGTGAGGCTATCGCTAAACTCATGGCTACACGGTGATCGGTTTCACTATCAAGTTTGGATCCATGGAGTTTGGTCACTCCATGAACAATCAACCCATCAGGCTTTTCGTCAATTTTTGCTCCCATCAACGATAGTTGTCTTGTCATAACTGCTAATCGATCTGTCTCTTTGACTCTGAGTTCACTAGCTCCTGATATATAACTTTCTCCATGACAGAAGCATGCAGCGACTGTGAGGATTGGAACTTCATCTATTAGACGAGGCATTATTTCATGAGTGATAGTGAAAGGTTTTAATGGACCTGTATGAGTAGTTACTCGAAGATCACCAACTGGTTCTCCAGCGATGTCTCTTTTATTGATGATTTGAACATTTGCTTGCATTTGTTCCATAACCTCGAGAATTCCAGTTCGAGTTGGATTAAGCCCAACATTTTCTATAGTGATTTCTGAATTAGGGATTAAGACTCCAGCTATTAACCAAAAGGCTGCAGAACTAATGTCCCCTGGAACAACAACAGATTGACCTTTTAATGTTGAGCCTGGACGTATCGTTATATGTCGGCCCATTTCTCCTCCCACTTCAAGATTTGCCCCAAATGCTTTAAGCATCCTTTCACTATGGTCACGTGAATGAGCTGGTTCAATAACTGTTGTAGGACCTTCTGCTGTAAGGGCCGCAAGCAATATGGCTGATTTGATTTGTGCACTGGCTACTGGCGTCCCGATAACTGCCCCATGAAGCTTTTGACCGTAAACAGCAAGTGGGGCCAGGTTTCCATCACATCTACCTTGAACTTGTGCACCCATGACCTTCAGGGGTTGTCCTACTCGTTGCATAGGACGTCCACAAAGTGATTTGTCCCCACTAAGTACGAAGTGTCTTCCTTCTTTCCCAACAAGTAGGCCGAGTAGCAATCTCATTGTGGTACCTGAATTGCCACAGTTAAGGATTTCATTAGGCTCTTGAAGTCCATCAAGGCCCACTCCCTGTACTTCAACAGTTTGACCTTTGAGTATTGGACTAATGCTTACGCCCATCGCTCTTAGACAGTTAGCTGTACTGACAGGATCTTCAGCAGGCAATAACCCATCTATTTGGGTCTTTCCTTCAGCGATTGCACCAAATAGCAATGCTCTGTGAGAAATTGATTTGTCTCCAGGGACTTTCAATGTTCCACGGAGTCCATCTTTGGGATGTAGCTCACGCACCGATGGGTTACTACTGGTAACGCTCAAGGAGGGAGACCTTAAAGATGTAGAGATTTTATTGCGTAGGGTGAACTCCTGCTTTTTTAGTTTTGTTTGATTTTTGTTTGACGCAATAGTTCCTCCATGACGTATCCAAAAAGTTTTGGATCTGGATCATGGTTTTTTAGGTCTGATAATCCAAGTTCATCCCATCGGAGATCAATATTTTTCTGCAATGCACTAGGCCTTTGCAGTGGTTCACCCCAATCATGGTTTTTTTCAGGTCCAACCTTGGTTGTTGCATCAATTGCGACTCTGCCTCCCAAACCAATGTTCTCACTGGCAAAATCAAGACTGTCAAAAGGAGTATTTTGTAAAACAAAAAAGTCTCTTTGGGGATCTACTTGACTTGCTATTACCCACACAAGTTGACGGGGGTCTCTGATGTTGATTGCTGAATCGACAACAACAATGAATTTGGTATATGTGAATTGAGGCAATGCACTCCAGAAAGCCATTGCTGCTCTTTTGGCTTGACCTGGATAAACTTTTTTGATTGATATAACAGCAAGCTTGTAACTAAGAGCTTCCATTGGAAGGAAAAAATCAACAATTTCTGGGATTTGTTGCCTCAAAATAGGCGTGTAAATTCTATTTAGTGCTATTGCTAACATTGCTTCTTCCTTTGGTGGACGTCCGCTAAATGTTGCGAGGAAGATAGGTTTTCGACGTTTGGTTATACATTTGAACCGTATTAAAGGAGATTTTTCTACCCCCCCATAGAAGCCCATATGGTCCCCGAAAGGTCCATCGGGTAGTTCTTCTCCTGGTGTAATAGTTCCTTCTAAAACAATTTCGCTGTGGCTGGGTACTTGTAAATCAATTGTTTTGCAGCGAGTTAGGCGTACTCCTTCGCCTGCGTATAACCCTGCAAAGAGCCATTCACTGAGTTGAACAGGTATAGGTGTGGCGGCTGCCATTACAAGAATAGGATGAACTCCTATGGCAATTGCGATCTCCAGTTTTTTTCCCATTGCTGCGGCTTTGCGTAAATGAAGTGCACCTCCACGAACACTCAGCCAATGAACAGTCATTGTTTTTGGTGATTGGCGTTGTAACCGGTAAACACCAATATTTGGGATCCCAGTTTCAGGATCTTTTGTTATTACTAAACCTAAGGTTATTACGCCAGCAGCATCACCTGGCCATGGACGAATTAAAGGAAGCTCATCTATATTTAGAGCTTCTTCATTTAAAATAACTTGATGACAAGGCGGTGTTAAATCTATGTCAGGTTTGGCTTTTAGAAGATCCCAAAGAACACCAGCAAATTCTTTAGTTTCTGAAAGATTTTTAGGTGGTTTTGGTTGTTGAAGTAATGAAAGTTTATGGCCTAAATCTTCAAGTTCTTCGACTCTGTCTAATCCCATGCTCCATACAACTCTTTCTAATGTTCCTAAAAGGTTTATTGCAACCGGCATAGATGATCCGATAACATTTTCGAATAAAAGTGCTGGTCCTCCTAAGGCTAGAACTCGATCACTTATAGCTGCGAGTTCTAGGTCTGGGTTTACTGGTGCACTTATCCTTCGTAGCTGGCCTCGTTTTTCAAGGAGAGCAAGAAAATCTCTTATGTCACGTGAAGCGGGCCTACTGCGAATTAGAGGCATCAGGCTGAAAAGACTTACTAATCGACATGCTTACTGTGACGCACTTTGCTAGAAATAGAAGCTATGAAACTTGCCTATTTTCACGTAGCGAATGATGTGCCGACGGACATCACACCAGAAGCGGCTGTTGTGATTGATGTACTTAGAGCTACTACAACCATTGCTTGCGCATTGAATAACGGTGCGGAAGCAGTTGAGACCTTCTCTGATTTAGATCAATTGAAAAAAAAAGCGATGGCATGGCCTAAACAATTAAGACTTCTTCTGGGAGAGCGTGGGGGGAAACGTTTGGATGGATTTGATTTAGGGAACTCGCCAGTTTCAGTTTCTCCTCAAATTGTCACTGGTAAAAGGCTTTTCATGAGCACTACAAATGGCACTCGTTCGCTTGATTGTGTTCGAATGGCAAAGGTTCTATACACTGCGTCATTGCCTAATCGCAAAGCAGTGGCGGAGAAGTTGCTAGTTGATCAGCCAAATGAACTTTGGATTGTTGGAAGTGGTTGGGAGGGCTCATATTCTTTAGAGGATTCTCTCGCGGCGGGTGGACTGGCAGCATTTTTACTGGATAAAACGCCCACAATGATTCAAGTGGTTAATGACGAGTTGAATGCCGCTCTTGCCTTATGGAATCAGTGGAAAAATGATCTTGAGGGATGTTTGCGAATTGCTAGTCATGGGAAGAGATTAATTGGTCTGGGCAATCATGATTTTGATTTCAGCTGTTGTTCACAACTTGACCATTTGGATATCGTGCCAACTCAGGTTGAGCCGGGGGTGCTTTGTGCAAGATGATTTCTTAAAGTCTTTTTCTGCGTACTACTTAAATTTGTGACCGACTTCTTGGCTGCAGCTGTGCAATTAACAAGCACCTCTAAGCCAGAGATGAATTTTTCTGCTGCCGAAGAACAGATAGAGCTTGCCTCTAGAAGAGGCGCAGAACTTATTGGGTTGCCAGAAAATTTTGCTTTTATGGGGGATGATGAGCAAAGACTTGAGATTTCATCTTCACTGGCTCAGGAGTGCAGCAATTTTCTTGTCACGATGGCAAGGCGTTACCAGGTTGTTCTTTTAGGAGGAGGTTTCCCCGTTCCTGTAGGAGATGGTCAACGAACGCTCAATCGATCCGAATTAGTTGGTCGAGATGGACAACTTCTTGCCAGGTACGACAAGATTCATTTGTTTGATGTTGATCTTCCTGAGGGGAATACATATAGGGAGTCTGCAACGATTACTCCTGGTAGTGAATTGCCTCCAGTAGTCCAGGTTCCTGGCCTTTGTCGAGTTGGATTGTCAATTTGTTATGACGTACGCTTCCCAGAGCTTTATCGTCATTTGGTTGATGCTGGTGCTGAATTGTTGATGATTCCAGCTGCCTTTACTGCTTATACAGGCAAGGATCATTGGCAAGTTTTACTTCAAGCAAGGGCCATTGAAAATACTGCTTATGTAGTTGCTCCTGCTCAAACAGGTTTACATTATGGACGTCGTCATAGTCATGGACATGCCATGGTTATAGATCCTTGGGGTACAGTTCTTTCTGACGCTGGAGTCCTTCAGGGTGCTGCAATTGCCCCTGTAGATACATCTCACGTTGGAAGAATTCGAGAGCAGATGCCAAGTCTCAAGCATCGAAAATCAACACTTTTTTGATTAGATGGGCTTGGCACAATCACGCCGCCTTGCCATTTTTACGGCAGCCATTCTGCCGGCAACATATTTTTTGTTTTTGCTTCCCATTAAGTCAGCAAGTGCTTTAGCTGCTTGGTCACTTGAGAGTAACGGTATTTTGCAGTTGAGGACTTCGACAGGAGCAAAGTTAAAAGCTTTTTTTCAAGGCCCTTTGCCAGGGAAGGGACCTCGAGTGTGGATTGATTTTCCTGGAGAATTAATTCGCCCCCGCACACTGCTTGGTAATGGCCCTGTAAAAGAAGTTCGTTTAGGAAAACCAAAAGATGGTGTTACCAGACTTGTTTTTGAATTTGATGCAAGCATTACTTTGGACCCTTCAGCCCTCAAACTAGTAGGGACTTCTCCTGATCGGTGGAGGTTGAATTTCGTTGGCTTACCAACCAGCGGACTTCGGAGAATTGCTGAAGGAGATTTGACCTTATCGTCATCACTAAGAAGGACTTCTCCTAGAAGCATTCAGCCAGTTAAAAGGAAATTGAAAATTTCTGGACTGCCTTCAGTTCCAAGAGGAAGATTTAGGGTCGTGATTGACCCTGGTCATGGAGGTCCCGATTCAGGAGCTGTAGGGCTTGGAGGTATCCGCGAGACAGACTTAGTATTAGATATTTCGCTTCAAGTAGCTCAATTGTTAGAAGCTAAGGGGGTAAAAGTGAATTTGACCAGGACTTCTGAAGTGGACCTGGATCTTCCTCCTAGGGTCGCAATTGCAAATAGATTAGGTGCGAATGCATTTATAAGCATTCACGCAAATGCTTCTCGAACTACAACTAAAAGAGATGTTAATGGAATTGAGACTTTTTATTTCACTGGATATAGGGGGTTGAGACTCGCTACAAACATTCAAGAGCAGGTTTTGAAGGTTTCCCCAGGCAGTCCTGATAGAAAAGTTAGGCAAGGACGTTTTTTTGTTATTCGTCGAACAACCATGCCAGCTGCTTTGATTGAGACAGGATTTGTTACAGGAAGTTTGGATGCACCGAGATTAGCTTCAAATGCCCATCGCAGACAACTTGCGATTGCAATTGCCAAAGGAATTCTCAATTATTTGAAGGAGGTACGTTGAAGCCTTGCTTGGGCATATTCGATAGTGGATTAGGTGGATTCACTGTCCTTAGCCAAGTTTTAGCTAGGTATGGGCCTGTTTCTTGTGTCTATTTGGCAGATACCGCAAGAGTTCCCTATGGAGAAAAGAAGTCTTCGGAGATACGAAAAATTGCAAAGGAAGTAGTTCAGTGGTTGTCTGATCAAAATATTTCAGCAGTTTTAATTGCTTGCAATACCACCAACTCTTTAGCTTTAGATGTTGTTGAGAATGTTTCAAGAGTGCCAGTGTTTGGATTAATAGAAGCAGCGGGGAGAATGGTTAAAGAGAATCGTGTTGGAGTTTTAGCTACTCCAGCTACGACAGCTTCAAATGCTTATCGGAAAATGATTTTATCCTTTAGACCTGGTACGCAAGTCTTTGAGCAGCCTTGTCCTGAGTTTGTTCCTTTAATTGAGGGAGGAAAACTATGCCGTGATGAATTACGTATATGTGCACTTAAATATCTGAAACCTTTATTGGAAGCAGAGGTTGAATCAATAATTTACGGGTGTAGCCATTACCCACTTTTGGAGACAATATTGCGTGAGATCCTTCCTGAAGATGTGCGTCTAGTTGATCCAGCTATTGGAATGGCAAGTCAATTGGATGGGATTTTGGGAATTCCTAAATGCTCTGTCATGACTAGGGATTTGCTCTCTAATACGCGTATTTGTGTCACATCAGATCCAAGTGGCTTCGCTTCTCGTGCAAAAGCTTTAATGGGAGAATGCCCTGATATTGAGGTGGTATCTCTTACATCACAAGCGTGTTTCTTCTAGGATTACTTTAACGAGAGTTTTCATGGCCACAGTCACCGAACTGCTGCAGCCTGTTGAGTTGGATCTGGAGATCCTTCTCGCGGATCTTCGTAGCCTTATTGGTGCAGGTCATCCAATACTTCAGGCTGCAGCAGAGCATCTTTTTAGTGCTGGAGGTAAGAGACTTAGACCAGGGATTGTTCTTTTGATCTCCAGGGCTTTGTCAGTGAACTGTGATTTGTCTGCCAAGCATCGCAGACTTGCAGAAATAACCGAGATGATTCATACAGCATCTCTAGTTCATGATGATGTTGTTGATGAAGCGAAAACCCGAAGGGGTGTTGAAACAGTACATAGCCGTTTTACTCACCGTGTTGCTGTACTTGCAGGAGACTTTCTATTTGCACAAGCCAGTTGGCATTTGGCTAATCTTGACAACTTAGAAGTTGTGAAATTGTTGAGCAGGGTAATAATGGACCTTGCTGATGGTGAGATAAAGCAGGGGTTATTTCGTTATGACGCAGGTCAATCTTTTGAAACTTATTTAGAGAAAAGTTATTGCAAAACAGCATCATTGATTGCAAATAGTGCAAAAGCTGCTGGTGTATTGAGCGGCCAGAATGATGATCAATTGGGTAAGTTGTATCACTTTGGAAGACAACTTGGTCTTGCTTTCCAAGTTGTGGATGACATTCTTGAT
Source organism: Prochlorococcus sp. AG-409-B05 (assembly GCA_003216075.1). Classification (GTDB taxonomy): domain Bacteria; phylum Cyanobacteriota; class Cyanobacteriia; order PCC-6307; family Cyanobiaceae; genus AG-409-B05. The sequence continues at coordinate 43,648 of QCJK01000007.1, read as the reverse complement.
TTCACTGGTAATGAAAAGCAATTGGGTAAGCCTGCAGCTAATGATCTTGCAAGTGGTTATTTAACTGCACCAGCTTTATATGCTTTAGAGGAAACTCCTGCATTAGAAGGGTTAATTGAGAGAGAGTTCACTAATGAAGGTGATCTTGAACAAGCATTGGAGATCGTTCGTAATTCTCAAGCTATTAATAGATCCAGTGAATTAGCAGAAAACTTTGCAAATGAATCTATTAGAGCAATTCAATGGCTTCCAGAGTCACCTTACAAAAGGGCTTTAATTGAACTTCCTGAATTTGTCTTAAGTCGGCTTTATTAAATTAAGTTGTTTGAAATTTTACTTTTAGATTTTCCAGTACAACATCTAAGCTTTTTATATACCTAGGGTTAGATATTGATTCAGTTTTTTTGTTGTTCCGTTTATTGTTGTTGCTGTTGTTATTTTGAAGTATCCAAACTTTACAACCTGCACTTAAAGCAGCTAGTGCCCCTGAGTGAGAATCTTCTAGTGCCCAGCATGATTGAGGTGAAATGCCTAATTTTTTAGCGGCCAATAAAAAGCAATCTGGTGCAGGCTTTCCTTCATTTAAGTCTGGATCATCTCCAAGAACTCTTGTATGAATAAGTTTCAACCATTCGTGTGGTGCACTTTTTGTGGAAACCGAAGAAAAAGTGCTACTACTGACTAGTGCCATGGGAAGCTTATTTTTATAGCACCATTCCACAAGGGATTTAGCTCCTTGCATTGGTCTTGCATGGCTGAGTAATCTCCTAGATATAGGGTCATGAATAGACAAAAAGTCTTGTATCTCCATTGAGTTACCTATCCAACTCAATATTTGTTTGGCGCAGTCTTCTCTTCGACGACCTTGAAGGATCATTAATTGTTCTTTTTGAAGATTCATCCCAAATTTCCTGGCTGTTTCAGACCAAGCTTTTCCATGTAAGGGTTCTGTGTCTAGTAAAAGACCATCTAGGTCAAACAAGCAGGCTTTTGGTTGTTCCATCAAAGTTTTTCCACTCTCTCTTTAATAAGCGTGTCACCTCTCTGTAACCTTGGCCATCTACTGGCTTGAATACAAATAATTAATGGCTGCTTTTGTCTATGTCTTCTGATTCTTCAATCAAAATCGAGTCAGTTCTTCAAGAACAAAGAATTTTTACTCCCTCTAAGGAAATTGCGGATAGTTCGAGGATTGGGAGTTTTGATGAATATCAGCAAATGGTTGATGCTGCAAAGACTGATCCGGAAGGGTTTTGGGGTAATGCAGCTCGTAAAGAGTTGCATTGGTTTCAACCTTTTCAAAAGGTTCTCGATTGGTCTAATCCACCTTTCGCTCGGTGGTTTGACGGAGGGAAAACAAATATTTCTTTTAATTGCCTGGACCGCCATTTAGGAAGTTCAAAAGCTGATAAAAACGCTTTGATTTGGGAGGGAGAACCAGGTGATGTAAGGACCTTTACCTATAGGGAACTGCATCAGGAAGTATGTCGAGCGGCGAATGCGCTGAAAACACTTGGAGTTGAGAAAGGGGATCTAGTTGCGCTTTATATGCCGATGATTCCTGAGGCTGCAATAGCAATGTTGGCATGTGCTCGAATAGGGGCTCCGCATTCTGTTGTTTTTGGAGGTTTTTCGGCAGAAGCATTACGGGACAGATTGATTGATGGTGAGGCCAAAGTTGTTATCACTGCGGATGGAGGGTTTCGTAAAGACAAGGTTGTCCCTTTGAAACCAGCAGTTGATGCTGCTTTGGCTGATGGTGCTTGTTCAACTGTGAAATCTGTTTTGGTGGTTAAAAGAACGAATCAAACCGTTGAGTTCGAAGAGGGTCGCGATAATTGGTGGCATGAATTGGTGAGCATTCAAGAGGCTGATTGTCCTGCAGAATCTATGGATAGCGAAGATCGTCTTTTTGTTCTATATACCTCTGGGTCTACTGGTAAACCTAAGGGAGTTGTACATACTACAGCGGGTTACAACTTATGGGCTCATCTCACTTTTAAATGGATTTTCGACATTAAAGAAGATGATGTCTATTGGTGTACAGCTGATGTTGGTTGGATAACGGGACATAGTTATATCGTTTATGGACCCCTTTCAAATGGGGCCACAACGGTCATGTATGAAGGCGCCCCTCGCCCTTCTAATCCAGGTGCCTTTTGGGAATTGATACAGAAACACAGAATCACTATTTTCTATACAGCCCCAACTGCAATAAGGGCTTTTATGAAAAGCGGGCGTTCAATTCCAGATCAATATGATATGAATAGTTTGAGATTACTAGGAACCGTTGGAGAGCCCATAAATCCTGAGGCTTGGATTTGGTATCGAGATGTCATAGGCGGAAGTCGTTGTCCAGTTGTGGATACCTGGTGGCAAACAGAGACTGGTGGGGTGATGATTAGCCCTCTACCTGGAGCAACACCCACTAAACCTGGCTCAGCGACATTCCCTCTTCCAGGCATAGAGGCTGATGTGGTTGATATGAATGGCGAGTCAGTACAAACAGATGAAGGAGGTTATTTAGTTGTAAAGAATCCTTGGCCTGGGATGATGAGAACAGTTCATGGTAATCCTCAGAGATTTCGTGATAGTTATTGGGAGTATTTACGCCCTTTAGATGGAAGTTATATTTATTTTGCAGGAGATGGTGCCCGTCGAGATTCTGATGGCTATTTCTGGATAATGGGCAGAGTTGATGACGTTATAAATGTTTCTGGTCACCGTCTTGGATCAATGGAAATAGAATCGGCTTTGGTAAGTCATCCTGCCGTTTCGGAGGCTGCCGTAGTAGGTCGTCCAGATGATCTGAAAGGCGAAGCAATTGTTGCTTTTGTGACTTTAGAAACTGGAAGGGTTGTAAATGAACAATTAATTAAGGATTTAAGATCTCATGTAGGCCTGGAAATTGGACCAATTGCTAAACCTGATGAGATCAAATGTAGTGATGCTCTTCCGAAAACACGAAGTGGCAAAATTATGCGTAGAATCCTGAGAGCCCTTGCTGCTGGTGAAGAAGTTAGTGGAGATACAAGTACTCTAGAAGATCGTTCGGTTCTGGATAAACTAAGAGAGTAAATGTTTATTAGGGAGAAGCCCACTCATATATTTTATTTATAAGGACCTGAATACTTTTCATTTTAGAAGGATTATCTCCCCATTCTCCTAAGATTCTTTTCCTAACACCAGCACTAGCTGGTGTTAGGTGGTCACCTGGTACTTCTAATCTTATTGATTCATCTCCTTTACGATGGTTAAGATGTTTGAGTAAATCAGTACTTTGATCAAGTTTATCTTCGCTGAAATTTATTAGAAGGTTTTTAGGTTGAAGATAATGTTCGGAAATAAATCTATATGTTTCTTTCGGACTGGGACTAAATTCTATTTGTAAACCCAATTGGGGGCCGAGTTTACTCATCATTGGGATTGATCGATTAGCAGTAAAATTATTGAATCCCAATGTAACTAGAGCTTTACTATTACGCCCTCCATCTGGTGCAAGTAAGTGCAGTTTACATCCAAGACTATGGCCTATTCTTAAGGGAGGGAGGATGAATCCTATACGTTTTTGAAGTTGATTTCGACAACTACGTAAATCTTTCCATGCTTCATTTGCTTGTGATTGATGATCCAGCCCAGGAATATAACTCCAGGTATGAATGGCAAGATTTTTTTTGGATAGTTCCTCAAGTAATCTTCGATAACTAATATGGGGACTTATTGAAAGATAGCTGCCTCCAATCAATTCAATCAGACCTAAAGGTTTTGACGGCCAGTTACACCAGGTATGATTTATTCTTCTCCAACGATTCATTTTCTTGCTCTGATTTCTTCTAGAATGCGAAGAGCTTCATTGACATGTGCAGGTCCATTTAGCAGATTATTAAAGACACTTCTAATTATTCTCTTTGAATCAATGACATATGTAACTCTGCCAGGAATTATCCCTAAAGTATTTGGGACCCCAAATGCTTTTCTAAGCTTATTGTTAGTATCACTTAGTAAAGGAAAAGGGAGTTTATTTTTTTCTGAAAAGTTAATATGACTAATCTCAGAATCTCCACTTACACCCCAAACTTCAGCTCCAAAAATTTTGAATAAATCATAATTATCGCGAAACCCACATGCTTCTGCGGTACAACCAGGTGTGTCATCTTTAGGATAAAAAAACAAAATAAGAGTTTTATTTCTAAGATCTTTCATATTACGCATAGTGCCTGTCTGGTCCAGAAGAGCTATATCTGGAGCTTTGTCACCTGCTTTCAAGGACATTGAACAATTTTTATATCGTTGGGTTTACTTTAAAGAACAACTTGATATATGCGAGAGAATAGATCAAGATCAGTTCGAGGAGTCTAAATGATAGAAGATAAAGGCTATGAATCTGATTTGTGGCAATTGGATCTGCTTGTTGATCCGGTAAAGCCAATACATGATTCGTCAGAAATTCCAATCTCAGCCGAAAAGCACCTTAGGGCCTCAGTTATTCCTAATAGTGAACCTCTTGATTTGGCTTCGAATCCAGCAACTCTTTTGATAGTGGATACAGAAACTACTGGACTCGATTTCCGTAAAGACAAGTGCCTTGAAGTTGGGGTAATACTATTTCATGTTGCTAGTCGATCGATTCTTACTCAACTTTCATTTTTGCTGCCAGTCAAAAGTAATGATGCCGAGGCTATCAATAATATTTCGCCAGAAATTACTAGGGTTGGTCAACCTTGGCGTCAGGGATTGCAGTATTTGGAGCATTTAATTGATCAAGCTGATCTTTTGGTGGCTCATAATGCCGCTTTTGATAAGCAGTGGTTTGGGAAAGAACCCCTTCCAATAGTTTTAAAACCATGGTTGTGCACAATGGAAGATATCACGTGGCCCGAAGTACGACGTTTACGACCGAGACCTTCTGTTATTGATCTTGCTTTGGCCTATGGGGTCCCTGTTTGGAATGCGCATCGCGCCTTGACAGATTGCTCTTATATAGCAGAGGTGTTTAGTCGTTGTGACGATTTAGAAAGGCTTTTAGCACAAGGCCTTGAACCTCGTTTTTTAATGCGTGCAAAAGTTTCTTATGATCAAAGAAATTTAGCGAGAGAAGCTGGTTTTCGTTGGAATGACCCGGTAAAAGGTGCATGGGCACGTCGTTTGAGTAAAAGAGAGGCTGCACTTCTTGATTTTCCAGTTGTATTTGTTGACTCAAGAGAAAACTTTGATGCTTCTTGAGAAGAATAAAGAGATTTAGATCCTGCAAGCAATATAATATTAGAGATTTTGCTATCAATGCTAAGAATAGATTTGAGGACTATATTAATTAAATACTTTTTGAGCAGTCTCCAATCTTAGGAATTACTTAGTAAGGGCAAACACCCAGATATATACTGGGTGTTTGCAAATGAATTAGAGAGCCATATAATACTTAAGTAAATAAGTAAGGAGCATTGCATTTGTTACAAGCCTAAATTAAATATTTATACAAACACCCTTTTGGGTTCGATTTAGCTTAAGTTGTTCATAGAAAATCTTTGCTTGTAGCTTCTCAAATGGACTTATTTACCATTTTAAAATGGGTTTCAATCCCATTTGTATTGATTACGGCCTACTTCGGAACTAGAAATGGATATTATGATAGTGAGAATTACAAAGGTGATGGATGTGCTCATGACGTAAAGAGATAAGTGATTATCCCAAGTTTTAGTAAATCAAAAGTGCTTAAGAATTCTATTACTTGATTTTAATATCTCGCCTTTTGCATGTGTTGACTTACAGATATTCCGGCAAGAATCTCTTCGTAATCATGATAGTAGAAAAGCATCTGTCTTTTTTTCTTAACTCAAAGGATGTAACGATTTTAAGTCTTAAGATTATTTAGTCAAAATTCATTATTTGTATTTGTTACTAAAGGAATACTTTTTTAGCCTCTGAGAATTCAAGAATACATCCTTAGCCATGGATTTATTTGGTTTGTTTTTGGCACCAAGTTTTCTGTTTTCATAGTGGCTGTGAGGGATTTTTCGATTTTGAAGCATTCATCAAACATTCAGTCTTATTTGGGTTAGAAGATATTTGTGGATATTTGTACTGGATTAAAGGGAGAGTTGTATTGACATACTGACCATCTCTAATGTCATCATTGAAGCCGTACACAGTCCGATATAGGGCATGTGACAATGGCAAGATTGAAAATTGTTTTTATGCCAGTGATGCTTTCGAGGCAAGGCTGCTGGCCATGGAGATCAACAAGTACATCAAGGAGCATCCTAATTGCATTGATCTGATTAGATGCGAAGAGAAGTGCTAAAACATCTTCTCTTTGAGGGCCTTGTTAGGTATTAGTGATTAATTATCATTAAATTCGAGGTATGTAGGTATTTATTATTGGAATACAATTATTTATTTTATTTAGGTAGCTTTAAAATGATGAGGAGTTTTAAAAGCATTATTTAATCGTCATCAGCAACCCAAGGATCTTCAAGCTTTTTAGAGCCAGGGCCAAAAGAAAAATAAATACCAATGCCTGTCAGGCAAAATACCCCGACTAAAATTGAGATTATTAAAGAGAAAGCAGGTGAGGATGTGTCCATTATTTTCTAGGAGAGAAGGAGGTCCTAGGGGTATTTGCAATTAAATATACAAAAGACTCTGCAGGACTTGTTGAAATTATTTCAGTTATTAGCAGGAGCTAGTTCCCAGTAGGAAAATTTCTAGCTATGTTTTTGGTAGTAATAGCCATAAGGTATGTGGAATTACGTATTGATCCCTTTGGTGGGAGTTCTTGTTTGTCCTTACACTCTGATGTTTTTTTGGGAATTGAAGATGAATCAAGAACTGAATACCAAATAAACCAAGTGCTGCGGTCTCGTTGTGAGATTACCTAGGTTGTCTAAATGACATTGGAAATGGTTTATAAGTGTCCTATAAGTGTAACTGCTCTAAAATTAATGCCTTCAATAACTTTCCAGGGGGTTTTGGATCTATCTGCGTAGATTACTTCTTGAAAACCTAATGCTCGAAAGTCTTCAAGGAATTTTTCTTCTTCCCAAGCACCACTTATACATCCACTCCATAATTCTGGGTCTTCCTTTAAAGCTAGAGGAACTTCGCGATCAGAAACTATGTCACTAATGGCGACTCTTCCAGAAGGCTTTAAAACTCTTCGAATATTTTTTAACAAACTCTCGCGTTGTGAAGGGTTTACTAAGTTTAGTACGCAATTACTTAGGACAATGTCGATACTTGAGTCTTGAATAAGGGGGTCTCCATTCTCTTTAGGTTTATCAAGATGTTCAATAGCTCCTTTTAAAAAGAATGTATTTAAAAAACCAATTCTTTCGGCCACAATTGGTGCAGCTTTCATTGCTACTTCTAGCATATTTACGTTTTGGTCAACACCTAACACTTTCCCAGATGGGCCCACCACTTGAGCGCAAATGAATGCATTTTTGCCGCTGCCGCTTCCTAGATCTAGAACTTTATCTCCCCGCTTAACCCATCTGGTTGGGTCACCGCAGCCATAGTCCTTTTCTACTACGTCTTTGGGAATAGCTTTCAGAAGTTGCGGGTCAAAGGAGACTGGACTACATAGACAGGCTTCTTTTTCGTTGGCTGCAAATCCATAACGTGCGTCAACAGCCCTTGATTGGTCTAATGACTCATCCCCTGAGCCAGATGAAGAATGATTGCAACAAGTTTCAGTCACTGGAAGAAGCCTTTAGTTGGAAAGGATATTTTTATAACCGTTTATATGCACTTTCACCCACTCTTATGAACGGCTTTGTCTGTAAGTATACCCAATAGATTGCCTGCTCGAGCTAGACGTTGCTTAAAAATAAGGATTAATTGAATTAGTTGTTTTGGTCAATGATCACTTGAATAGTGAATTCTCTCCTGAATAAAATAAAAAGGGAAGGAAGATTGAATTCAATATTATCAATGCAAAAGATTAGTAACAATTTAAATATTTCTAGATCATAATCTTAGATAACATTGGAATTATAATGTATAAGGTTCATTCTTGGAACATTTAATAGTACTTTGTTTGATGAGTTTCGGCGATTCATTAGATAGATCAGAAAGGAAAACCTTTAAATTTGATTCAAGTTTATTTCTTGATAAGAAAGGGCCAAACCAATAAATAGATTGAGGTTCATGTGTTTCAATTTTTGCCCACCAAGCTAATCCGATATGATTCATGATGTGAACAAGAAATTCCCAAGCAATTACTCCTAGGAATATGATCAATTCAATTGATGTATTGACATTCGATTTTAGTTTGTGATTGAGATTCATAATCGACTGATGCTTATATAAATCAAAGTCAAACTAAAGAATAAAAGTAGTTAGTAATTTTATTATGATACTTGAGTATTTCTTAAGCTTCTAGTCCATTGAGGATTTAGTGCCAAAAGATACTTGAGGAGCTAATTTACTATTTTCCTGAAGTTCATTTGTTATTAGCCTATCTATCTGAACGGAAAATCTAGCATGTGATCCATCTCACACATCTTGGTATCAAAATACAATAGATTGTAACCAATCGTAAATCAATGGAAGTACTGTTCTATGCTGTTTTTCTAGATCCTAGAAACTGATCTTTGACAACTCTATAAAAATTAAAAAAATTTTGTAATATCTCTTTTATTTGTATTATCATTATTGGTAAATCAATTTCAACTACTTTTCTTAAAAAAATGACACCTAGGGAAATGATTAGGACTCATGCTTATCCTGTATTAGCTGTTGTAAGCACTGTAAGTCTTGTATTGATTTCTGTATCGCTTGCACCTATTGCTAAATGGACTAGAAATCAGAATGAGTGCATTGAAAAAACTTTTAGAATTGATGGGACTAATAATGCAGGGATACCCGCAAAGGTATGGAGTTGTAATGGAGGAGGAGAATAAACATAAAAATATGGAATTATTTTTCTAAATCTGATTTATTGTAAGCCTAGTACTTTCTTATCATTTAATTTAGACAAGAAAGCAGATAATAAAGATTAAAGAGTTATACCTTGTACATATATTGTCTATCTAATTAGGATATAAATTGATATTCTTGTAGAGTATTTAGAAAAATTTAAGCCAACTTACCTGGAGGATAAAGTTTATTTATTATCCAATTAATTTTATATCTAGAGAATTAAGTTCTATTTGAATTAGCTTCAGAAACTTTGGTTGAATAAATTTGTGTCATAACTTTTATTGGAACTAGGGAGCACTGCCGTTTACAGTTCACACTGTTGTTCTGCGGTGGATTGCACCACCTATTAGGCCTTGCAGGCTAATTCACAAACTTCTACTCTCATTTCAATAGGGTCAAAGGTAATGGTGGACCTTGATCGAGTTAGAGATCGAATTCCACTAGGGCTTTCAAATGTGCTTGCCAATGATCCTTCTGGTATCGTTTTGGACTATAAAATGACCGATGGGACAGGCGTAGGGGTGGTCCTTGAATTGAGTGATTCATCTATAAGTTGGTTTTTTATTAACGAAGTCGTGGTAATTAATAATGAGGATTTACGATTAAAATCTCCTGATATAGATGAATTAGACCCTTCTGCAGTAGTACCTTCACGAAATTTCCTGTCGCCTAATAATCAGTCTTATTACGTAAGCAAAGGTGAAATACCACCTCAAATTGATTCTATATATCATTTATTTAATCCTTTCATCTTCTCAAAATGGCTTATTTACTCATTAAAGGATGTTTTTTAACTATTGCAAACCTTCTTTAATGATTAGGCTTTATTATTAAGCCAGTATTTAAAATAGGTCTTTGTTCTATTTTTCTATCTTGATTTATTCTAATGATGCATAAGATTCTTTCTTTTTTTGTGGTTAACAAAGTAATTGAATTTATTAAAGTCAATGGTTTTGATACTTATCTTGATTCAAGAATATCAGTAAATCCAATGCGGCTTGCGAATTTTTAATAGGTTCTTAGGTTAGGGGTTGCTCATTGGAACGAAAAGATCTTTTACTCTTGCTGCAAAAAAGTGGACGTGAAGGTTTAAAATGCTGAAAGAAACTGGAGTCAAGTCTTGGCCTTATCTCCTGATTGGCGAATTGTTGGGATTTTGTTGGTTTTGATTGGCTTTTTGGTTGATTTTGAGGTTAAGGTAATAACTTCAGAAGATAACAATAGAATTAAAGGTCAAGACTAGCTTTTTGAGTATAGGTTCAACCTGTTTTTTCTTCAATTAGAGAAACAAGGTTTACTTTGTCTTTCAAGTTTATATTTCATTCATGATACTTATTAGTGATCTCACTAAAAAGAATTAATTCTCTTTCTTTGCGAACTAGATTTCTTAAATGATTTTTTCCTTTTTATTTCTTAGTAAGTAAAAAAAGATATTAATTAAGCATATAGATTATATAGCATTAAGAGCAGTTTGCATGGTTCTAGCTGCGATTTAGGACTTTTTGGTGTTCGCATAAAAAGTCAATCTAGCATGACGTAAACACTTGATCATTGTAGGATATGGGTAAATATTTACATGAGCCCTTGGTACATATTGTCGATATCAAAAAGATTTTGTTTAACAACTAATTAGATTAAATTATTGTCTATGATCAACTATTTATTATTATCCATAGAATTTTTTTATGATAACTTTTTGCTGCAGATTTCCTTTTATTCACATTCTCGGATTCAAGATAAGCAGGAAAAATTAAAAGATTTATTAGCGCTGGTTTCTACCATCGATTCCCTAGTCCAGGAGTTTGAACTTGAAATGCTGCAACGTACTTTTGATCGTGACTCTGATGATCAGCTGGTTTTTACCTGGTTTGAGGTTGAGGCATATGAAAATGATGCTGCTCTATTGATCCATCCCAAAAACCCTTTTGTGGGAGATTATTGAAAAGAATTTCAAATTGAGGATCAACTTTATTGTTGAGGTTTATGGCACAGTTGGCAAAGATTGTAGAGATGCCTTAGAAAGTGAAAGGCTTCTTTAAAGAATTTCTAGACTATGTGTGGATGTAGCAGAGTCTGTAATGACTGAAACAAAGAAGTTCTCTAAAAGGTTGGATTTAAGTATTCATTCCCAATTGACTGGTGCTGTTTTGATGATTGGAGTTGCTTTGGGCTCTTTGAGTCTTTTTGGTATAGCTCTAAGAGTTGGACCGATGGCTCGTTATGCGAGTAGTTTTAATGGTTGTGTGGCCACCACGGTTAGCTTCCTTTCTGAGGTTCCAGGATTTAGATCAGCAGGAGCAGCAGGACTTGAGGCGATGTCGGTTTCTTTATGTAATGGTTCAACCCCTCAAAGAAATGAGAACACATCTGACCAATCAAAATAACTATTTGGAACAGCAATAGAGAGTTTTGCTAAGAAGTTGGTTGTATTCTTTTAAAACAAGAAAGAATATGAATGGCTAAAACAATGATCTTTATTTCATGGATACTCTTGATCCCTTAATGCAGTATGGCCCTAATGATGGTGGCTACGCAGGCGCTATTCAGATTGCCTTAGTAGTGATATCCATTTTAGTTGGCTCTTGGCTTTTTGGCGCTGCATATGCGCTTTTTTCTAATTATGTTAAGGGCAAGAAGGAAGATAGTAATACAAATGACTAATCGTGTCTTATATCAAAAAAAGGCTGAATACTAAAGTTTTCTTATCAGGGGAACCAAAATCAAACATGCATCATTATTTTCTTGCAACTCTTGGCCCAGAAATTAAGATTTTCCTAGTAGTTGCTTCTGTGGCTGGGCCGCTTTCAATTGCAGCACTTATATTTGTGCTTAAGGAAATTGAGAAAAAGAATCCAGAAAAGATTAGATGGCATTAACGCTTATAATAACTGAGATAAGGCTATTTTTACTCTTTAAATCATTAACACATTTTGATTAAAATATAAATTCATTGATTGTGTTTAGTTTTATTTTAGTAGAAGATACTTTCTAGTAGCTAAAGGGTCTTTATTTATCACCCAGATAATTTTCTATGGGCTTTATCAGCCTTTTTAATTAGTTTCTGCGCTTCTTCTCTTGATAGGCAGCTTTCTGCCTTGGTTTGGAGTTTGAGAAGTTTGGAGTGTTGTTTTTCTTGATTCATATTTTAATTATAGGTTAAGAAGGGATGCCTCTCAAGCTTAGGATTCACTTTCACAGCTGTAATAGAAGATGGGTTTTCTCTTCTATGAATTTCATTGCTCTCTTATTGCTTTTAGAGCTTTTAAATTGGAAAACTCGTTCATAGGTTGGACTGTTTTTGGTGTTAGTGAATCAGATGGAGTAATCCCGAAGGTAAAGTTATAAAAATTGGGGTGCATGCTAATTATTAGCTATCACAAGGATATGATCGAGTCTTGAATCGATGGTTGTGCTTAGGTGGCCCAGAAGAACCCTTTTGTTCTCTGGTTTTTGGACTTCTAAAAACAATGAGCCTAGTGAGCAAGGAATTAAAAATCCTTTAGTCGGTTTTTCTAATTCTAATAAGAAATTCTTAGATGCCTTAAAACAAGGTGGAGCCTGGTTGTCCTAGGCCGTTAATTGACTGATTTTTTGGGCTTGCTTTTGTTGCTCAGAAACTTATTGATTGCCATTAGGATATACGTTTAAGTTGGTTAGTTGCTATAAACTAATGAGCCCCTTTGATCAGAAAGGCAATTGGGTTCGTATTCCAACCCCTCCCTCTAGAAAAAACAAATTCAACCCCAGGGTTGAATTTGTTACGAACCATAAGAAGTTTATTTTTTGGTATCAAAAAAAACTAGGAATTACTAATTACGGACTTCTTTGGCTCTGTTTTTTCAAGGGTGTATTGATTACGTTATTGTTTCAGCTTTTATTTTTTCAGTGGTCTCATTGCTAGCTCTCTTCATATTTTATTTGACTTGGTTCAATCGTAATGTAATTGTATTTCATTACGAAAGACATTATTTTGATTTATTTAAATTCTTCTTGAATTCTTCCTAGGGTCAATACTCTAATTTAATCCTTCTTAAGGATATAGACAAATGATTCAAATTGAAAATCTTGTCAAGGGCCAAATGCTTAGGATTGATTTTAGACGTGTTAGGGATAGGATTTCTAAAAATCTACTACAGCAAATCATTGCAGAACCTATTGGGAAGTGGATGGGAGGTTACAAAATGGTTGATGGGAATCAATTCGCATTAATATTAGAATTTAAAAATGGGTCAAGAAGTTGGTTCTTTACAGATGAGCTTAACCTTATTGAATAGCTGAAGCTTGATTTTATCTTCAGATTCAATTTTTAGAGTTCTTGTTTATATAAGACTCGCTCAATTAGCTTCAATGGTTAAATGAAATTTCAAATCAGTTATTTGTTAGTAGTTTACGACGCTTTTTTCTTGACCTTGCTTTAAGCATCTCTTCGAGCTCTGACTTTCTATTGACAAGTCTTGACTCATTTCGAATAAGAGTTATTCCTAGCCAAGATATTCCTATCCCCAACGCGATTGGTAGGCTTCTGGCTATTAAGCCTGGCGCTGTTAGTTGAGCAGTCATTTTGGGCCATGCAAGGTTAGATTCATTGACAAATAATTTATATATAGCTAATAATTATAGCCTTTAAATACTATTTATTCAAACCTTCAGTCCCTTGTTATTGAAACTTATTCTAAATCAAGAACTAATATTATGGCCAAACCTCTGAGCGCTAATCTGAATACTTTTGTTATAAAATTGTTGATTGGGCATTTTCTTGTGAATTTCTTCCGAGCCACTTCACTTGTCTTTTCGTATTTATTATAGCTATAACATCAGCTTTGATTGATAGAAGACTTTTCTGTGGAATGGCTGCTTGAATCATTCGAATGAAAGATTCAAGTTTTTCGCCTTTTAGTGAAGAACCTTTTTTTATTTCCATATTTATCTCTTGTTCTTTCTTCCATGTGCAAGTAGAGATAAAATCAATAGGTTTTATCTGCCATATACGTTCTAACTTTTTCCATATAGGCTGATATCTCTCTAGGGCATGTTGAACAACCTCCCGATAGTACTTTTCTTCAGTTGATAGCGGTGGAAAGAGGTCTTTCTCTTGATCGATACTCTCTGGGTTGCTTGCTTGATCACAGCCGACAAACCATCCTTCTATGATGATTAATTTGGGTTTAGATTTACGCCATCCGTAACGGTCGCCAAGACCACCTCGTAGGGATTTTTCGAAACGAGGGGTGATCAATACACCTGTTTGCTCCCATTTGTCTATAGCACTGAGCATTAGATCTATCGAATGACTGCCTGGCAGACCCCTTGGGACATTCCAAGGGTTATTTGACATTGCCTTTTCCATTTCTGTCGCAGGCAAGTAGAAGTCATCTAACGAAACGACACAAACTGGCCACTTAAGCTCAGATGAACAATGTTCAATCCACTTTCCTAGAGTTGTTTTGCCGCATCCTGGAAGGCCTGAAATCCCGAAGATTATTTGATTTGCTTCAGAATTCAGAAATCTTTCTATGTCGGAAAGCAACGTTAATCCAATACCTAAGATCCAGTCAGGTCTTGTAAATCTTGGGCGGGAGTACATACAAAGATTTTGCACATCATTCTGGGACCAATGTTCAAGCCAAGCCAAGCTATTAGGCCATCCAAGATCAAATAGAAGCTGTTCAAAATCCTGTTTTGGGAATTTAAGATCATTTTTATATTGCAGTAAAAGACCTGAGTCAATGAGGCTATAGTTATTAGGTTGCGTTGATTTATTCCCCATGATTTATAATGAGATAGGAATTGAGGTGTTTTTTAAAGATGAATACTTTGATTATAAAATAATCGAATCTCTATGTTAATCTTATTTGTATCTTCTTGATTGAGGCTGGTAATGCTTTTACAATTATTTCTGGTGGCTCCCAATAACCTAAGAGCAGAATATGAGTGATTTCAAAAAAAATATAAGGTCAAAAATTACTATTCAATCTTGGGGGCTACGTACTATGGCGATACTTGCTAGTACTTTTGCAGTTATTGACTTATTAAAACAAGAATACCTTTTGAGTTTAACTTTGGGATTTGCTTGGTTATTAATTTTTTCAGTAGAAAGGAGAATTCTTAAAAAGTCTCCCCACGATGATCAGAGATTTCTGTAAGTAGGGTTTCTTTGTGGATTTGATTTCTTTGTTATCCCCTGAGAGTCTCTCTAGAGAACTCTCAGGGGATAACAAACATTTAATGATTGCACCACAAGCCGCAAGTTGTAGTAACTACTGCAATAATAAGCCCACCCCATTTAATCACTTTCTGTGGGGCATTGAATGTTATACCTACAAGGATTGCAGATAAATTAATAATCATTAATTGATCCGATGATGGAGATAGTCCTAAAAAACTACTGCCTGTAGCAAGAAAATTCATCTTAGTATTTGATGGTTATAAAAATCTTAGAGAAAAATCGAGCCATCTTCTGATTTTGTTCTTTAATTTATAGAAGGAGAAATCCCTATTGCCTTGTATGCTAATTCTAATGTCCCATATTTTTGTATTAGAACATCGTCTGCAGGTAGATTTTGATTCTTAGTTAACTCTGCTAGCCTAGTAGAAAATGAGCTATCAAATTGTATTGTTCTTTGAGGATTGCGTTCTATATGGTTATTTAAATTCTGTTTGTTTTTCATGATTGATTGGACTCTGTTTTGTGAAGGCTGTACTAAGCAGTTAGATCATGCTTTGACAGAAGCACCTTGGGACACTAGCAGTGGAAGCCCCTTTTTACATATACGCTACATAGAGCGCCTCAGGCTTGTCTTTGGCAGGGTCTGCGTCCTTAATGCATCGAACTAGGATGCATCGCTATGAAGGTCACCTTATGTGTTTGGTATTTGAGGGATCGGGTGTATTTCATTCCTGAATAACTATCGTCTAATTTCAGGGGTCTGCAGTGAGAGTAAGGTTTAGCATTGATCAATGATTTGTTTGGCTTTAATTTTTTACTTGAAAACCTTTTGAATTAGATCGGTCTGATAGTTTATTATTTTTTACTTTTTCAATGTTTTTAAATTGTTTTCTAAAGATTATACTGATTCCTATTATCAGCGCAATTAAAAAAATAATCATTGACCATATCACCAATGAAGTGGTGGAAGTTAAGCTATTTAATTTCAACCCTTGTGAGAAGGAATTATCCATTGTTTTCCTATATAATCTTACAAGTCAGGGGCTTCTTAGAGCTTTACAAATAATTCTTAAACAGTAAAGCCAATTTTAAGGTTGATTTTGGTATTCTCTTTTCCTCCAAATCAATTACTCAACAGATATTGACTAGTAGTTACATTTGTACGCTATCAACCCTAGATTTGCAAGCAATTAGAGAGCTAGGCGCTACGTGTTATTGGATTTCATTTTTGGACTACAGGTCAGGGAAGTATTGATTCTGCTATTAATTCGAAAAAATTTCGGCTAAGTTGGCTGGGAAATAGGTAATCAGCAAAATTAATGGGCAAACAGGTTTGGCAAGCTAAGGACGGCGAGCTGTTTGACTCTGAAGAAGATTGTCTTCGACACGAAAGTGCTTGTCTTTTTTTGGTAGATATGAATCATGGTGAATATGAACGAAATGAGAAGCGCTGGGGCCTGCAGAAAAATTTCAGTAGGCATTTTTTAGCTGGTTTCCAAAGAAAGGAAAATTTTTGGAATTATGCCGAAAGCTTTAGGACATTGGCCGATGTTTTGGATGGGAAGCGTCCTGATCTCCCTATGGACGAAATGCTCGAAGAGAAGCATGGTAAGGGTAAATCTAGATCAAGGAAACCCAGTTCATAGCCATTTCTACCAATTTAGGTTATTAGGAACTCAAGTTTTTAAATCAATGCAATCGACAGAACCAATACAGGTGTTCTATTCAAATGCTATTCCCTAAAGCAGTTAAAAGCTATTAATTTGCGAGGCTGAACTAGATTTGTGAGATTTGCTGTTTATTCAAATGTAGCAATAACAGTTAGGCCTATAGATATCTGAACCTGTCTATCGGTCTTGTCGTCCTGTCAAATGATAGTTGGCTCAACAATAATTAGTTAAGAGCACTTGACTCGACATTGGTTAAAGTCGAGTCAAGTGCATCAGAAAGTACTAATTCCCTGTTGTGTCGCTATTCCAAGAAGTTCTTCCATGCTCATTTCGTAGAAGTAGTGTTTCAAGTGTTTTAGGGATCTAATGCTTTGGTGCTCTCCGCGGTCTTCTTTCAGTAGTAGTTTCTTGGCTAACGTCGTTGCTAGTTCGGCATGAGTCATGCAGCGACCTCTTCAGGATGATCAATTTCAGGGGGCTCGCCGAATTGATTGGAAAGTTTTTGCCAGCCATCCAATAACATTTGGCCGCACAATTCAAGTGCATCGTCCAAAGTTAACTTGCTCCTTGTTTGCATTTGTGAGGGAGATCCATCGGGCTGCGCACTCCATTTGTCTACAAAGACAAATGGATATCGTTGCCAGGATTTTGGATCACGGTGAAATCGAATGCACCAGTCCCCACCTGGACTGATGAGCCAAGCGTTGACTTTTTGGGTTGACCGACGCTGCATTGGTTTCCTGATGGAGTACACATGTACTAGCCAGGAATCTTCCTGGTGTCAATAGCGTGGTCTTTGAATTGTTTTTTGGGTTTGTTGTCAGAGTCATCAGGGCTTGAGTCTTTGTGCCTGTGGCGACAATTGGGATGGGAATAAGTTCCTTTTGCCTGATTCATTAGATGTATTTAGGGATTATTCGCGTGACCAGCCTTTAAGGCTGCAAGCCTTTTTTCTTTTAAATATTGAATGCTCATTCCCTGTCTAGGTCTTAAAGCATTGAGTCAACAAGCCATTGAAAAGATTGCCTGAACCCCTGGATAAATTCTACTTATTGAAAAATGGAGGAAATCTATGGATTTGGCACCCATCGGCATATAAAGTGATATGAGCAATTATGCCTAACCCATGGACTTGAATCCCTTTAAGCCTTTGCTGCAAGTTGGCGAGAAGCAGAAGAAGGCTGCCACGTGGATCTTCACTGTATTAGTCACCATGAATCTTTTTAATTGACCCATTACTTGTCAATTGCCTTAATGCTGACCTGGCAAACGATAGTTCAGTAGCATTCCGCAATTAGTCAAAGCCTTGTAGAAAGCTCTTGACCAGTTCTTGCGTAGTGGTGAAGTTCTCATTGATCAAAAGCCGCTTTTCAAGTACTAGCCACTCTCGTTTGAAAGGGTGTATTTGTTTCAGGTTTTGTTTTTTTTGAGTCTCTTTTGGCCAGGTTTCGTAAGGGCAATTGAATTTGTAATTCGATATTTTCCAGATTTATGGGAAAATGCTCAGAGTGGTTCTATTGATTACTATCTTGAAACCTTCGAATAATCTCGAAAAAGAAGTTAGTAAAATCGAATCATTCAAATCTTCTTGAGATGTATAACAAGCTTGTTTTTATTTACGATGGGCAGTGCCCATTCTGTAATCAATTCGCGGAATTACTCGAATTAAAGAGTAATTTACCCAATATCCAGATCAAGAATGCACGAGACAACCCTGCTGAAATACCCTCCTGGTATGACATGGATGTTTACGGAGCTATTTTGATTAAGGATGATGAAATGTTGCAGGGCTCAAATGCTATCAACTGGATTTGTTCTCATATAAGACAACCTTCTGGACCATTATTAAAAGCACTTTCAAGCATTTTTTCTTCGAAAAAACGAACTGATTTCTTCTTCCCTTTTTTGCTTGTTGCAAGGCGAATTCTCCTTGTATTCAAGGGTGTTCCTAGGAAACTATCTTTTAAGCACTAAAAGATAGTTTTGATAATGTGATAATGGAGGATTAACTTGACGGATGAAATTTGTTTTTTATTAATTAAAATTATGTATTTTAAAATATCTACAAGGAAATGTTTGAGTGAATAGTTCCTACGATATAAATCCTTTACAAGGTTTTTTTATTACTATAAAAACTATACAAAGAAACCAAGATCTGAATCTTCTGTAGGATCTCTACTTCAATCAACTTTTATATCTCTACCAACTTTGAGGTCATAAGCTTTTGAATTTTTCAAATTAGACTTTGAAGTGCTTTTCTCCATTAATCTTGAGTACTATTCGAAATCTCCTCGCTTAATTTCATGTTGAATATTTTATCTTTATCTTTATCTTTATCTTTATCTTTTTCTCTGTCGTTTTTAGCAACTCTTTTACTCCTTTTTCTGTCAGTAGAGATTTGAATTTGCAATACGCCATTATCATCATTGAAGACCAAAACCCTTTTGCTTATCCTCGTATTTGTGTAAGGCATCATCGCGGCAATGTTTTTCATTCTCTGATATAGGATCCATAAGATTAAATAATATGTTAAATCCCTTGGAATTGCACATTTAGTAGATGTATGTATTTTTTTTAGAGTGAATTCAAGCGAATTTCTTTTTGATAATGATTGACTTTTTATTGATTATTATATAGGGATTTTGAGCGGTGTTATCTTTTGTCTTTACTGAGGTGTCTTCAACACGAGTTGGAATCACATTGCTTGTACTTTTTGCAGCTAGTTTTCTTTGGTTAGCGGTTGCCGTTGCTGGTTTTGGTACGCGAGGCAAGAATAAAAACGTGCAAGATCTAGGAAAAGAGTGACTAGCTTATAGCCTTTTTTTGTTTTTCTTGATGTGCCATAGGAGATATAGACTTATTTAGTTGAGGTCTATTTATCTCTTTTATGGATGTAAGAACCCCAAATAGTAATGGTGCTAAGAATGAAGCAACAGCTATTACAGCAAATATCTGGGTTGGTTTAATTAAGGGGACCTTGGCCAAAGGGTCACCACATTGAACACAGATCATTACCCCATCAGAACGTTTTTTATGTAGCTGTAGTTTATTTGGACAATAAGGGCAGTGGTATCTAGTCATTGCAATTGATTTTAGCGATTATCGTAGAGAAATAATCAACGATTTAATGGACTGACTTCCGTTTTTATTGGCTAGAGGGGTTTGCTGAATAGATCTTATTCTATAGTCCTTCACTTGGATTTATCGTCTATTCAATGCCATGAAATCGAAAATGCATTTAAGAGTGTTCTTGTTTAGCTATTTAGATGGCTAACAGCATAAGCAGAGGAGATAAGCTTTTTGTTAAGCAAGTGAATGTTGGTTTCTAGCTGGAAATTAAAAAAATCTTCCGGAAATAACCACACTGGTGCGTAGGTGTAAGGGTTGTGAATCACACATGTTCTCTTCAGACCTTCCGTTCAGACATGCTGATCACTCCTCTTTTACGAATTACAAGAGATAAACCATATAAGTTGCACTAAGCGAAGTTGAATAAATTCTACTGCGAGACGAATTTCTGTCTTTGTCGATTGCACTTTAAAGTTTGCTAGCGTTTAACGTATTGCCATTGTTGATTTAAAGACGTGATTCACTGGTATGCCACGATGTGCTAGATGTTAAAGGGTAGATAATCAAAATTAAATGGCTCAGATAACCATCAACTTGAGCGCAAAGGCTGATGCCATGATTGCTCAGCTACAAAAGGAAATCTTCAATCGTCGTCGTAAAAAAGTAACTGCTCAAGGTGTTGTTGAGACCCTCGTGGAGAGTGGTGCCAAATCTCAATCTGATAAGCGATATGCAACATCTTGGAAGAATTTAATTAAGGATATTGAAAAGGCTGCGAAGGTTTCTGAGGTTCATGGCAGCAAGCCAGCAAGCATCAGCGCAGAAGAGTGGGCACTTGTACTTTCTCATCGCACACGTAAGAGTACAGCTGTTAAGAATGCTTCTACTAATAAACGTCGAGCTAAAACAACAGAAAAAGCTCCTGCAGTTAAAAAAGCAACAGCAAAAAATTCTAGATCACAAAAATCTCTCACAAAACAAGCAACTTCTGTTCAGAGTTCAGCTTCTAGTCGTATAGCTAAAAAAGTTGAACCTGATGGTACTTCTAGCCCTGCCAGACCTGCCAGACGTGCCAGGAGGAGAGCTCCTAAGGCAACAATAGTTGACGTGTAATTGACTGAGTCAAACGTGTAAGCGGCATGAGAGGTGCATTGCGTCCCATTGGCTTTTGGTCAAATCAAGTAATTGTTTAAGTCATGATTATTGTAGTCGTGATTCTTTCTATGATTTTATTTCATAAGGAATGACTCTTTTGATCTAGAGAAGTAGATCAAAAGTGTGAATACGTACTATCAAGTTGAGTTATAAGTTTTATTGAGTCGACCTTGTTGAGAGTAACTTCAGAGGTTAAACATTAATTATGAATTTTTTGGATAAAGAAAAACTCATGTCGATATAGGATCTTTTCATTGTGGACTAGCTATAAGTCGTGAATATCAGAAGGCTTTGCTTAGTAAGAATAGAAGGAGTAGGTTAAGCGTAATCATTGTGATCACTAGCCTTATTGGATTTTTCATTCCTTTAGGCGCTG
This sequence comes from Prochlorococcus sp. AG-409-B05, assembly GCA_003216075.1. GTDB lineage: Bacteria > Cyanobacteriota > Cyanobacteriia > PCC-6307 > Cyanobiaceae > AG-409-B05. The sequence goes on along the minus strand of QCJK01000007.1, from coordinate 22,293 downwards.
TCATCTCTATGCCAAAGAGTTGGACTACGGTTTTCCTCTCATTTTTTTCTGGATCTAATGGTGCATTAGGAGTGGATTCTTCTTCCAAATTGGATTCCTCCATATCATCAATATATAGCTGTAGACACGTTAAAACATTGTTAGAGGTGTCAACAGTTGAATTTGGCAAGAGATTTAGGCTTGAAACTCTTAGTTCTAATTTTTAGAATTGTTAATATCATTTGAATCTTGCAATAAATATTGCTTTAAATGGGTTCCTCTCTCATTAGAAGATAAGACTAAAATAATCAACTCTTCTAATCGCTATCTTTAATATAATGCTGCTCCAATCAGGCCTTGTTTATTAAGAGATGGTTAGCTATATACTCGACGCTGAGAAAACGTGACTTCATTTATGATTAATAACCCAAAAGAATGTCCTCATTAGCATTTATGAATGTTGTACGTTATAAACTAAGCTCCGATTTTTAGTCTATTTTTAGCTCTTGAAAAGTTCAATATTGAAGGCCTTAGGACTCGACAAGCAGCAAAATTGGAGGAAATAACTACTACGTTGTAAGGTTTTGGAAAGTGAGATGCAATAGCAGCTGCTAGACCAATGATGATTGCCCATCTCCACTATGTGAGGAGTGTATGGAGGAGTTGTCTATGAATTAAGCATTAATCCGATTCTATTACAGGTCCAATTGATTTTGTTAAACACTTTTTGAGGTGATTTTTTATTTCCAATGAATATCATGTTATTAACGATAGTATTGATTACGTAAGTTGACATTGCAGATAGGCTTAGATCTGTATATAAATATATAGATGCCATTCCCCTCTTAAGCACTTTAAGAAATAGATGACTAACCAGTCTTTAACTTTGAGGCCTAGGGTTTTAGGTCGAATTAGTCCTCTTCATTTGAACAGTCAAAAAACTTTTTCATCTTATTTTGAATTATGAGAACTAAAATGTCCCCTAGAAGAGCATTACTGACTGCAGTAATAATGACTGCAGTACCAACTTTTCTCTTTTACATTGGTTCAGAAAGACTTTCGGTTTATGGTTTTTTGATTATTTCTATAGTTGTTAATTGGCCTGTGATTCGGTGGTTGGATGATCGTCAGTGGTATCGTGAGTGGAATGAATAGGTGCTTAAATGATTCATTCTCAAAAGTGCCCAAAAGCTAGTCATAGTTGTAATAGTAATGAAATCAGTTAAGGATTGATTTTGATATCTGAAACTAAATATGCCATTCAATTCACTAATTTCTATTCACTCCTTTGTTAGGATTTTATTTATTCGATTTTATGAATCGTTAGTGGATAATTTGATCTTCGTTGTATTTCAACGACTTGTTAAAGTCTAGAAAACTTTAGCTGAGGTGGTGTAAAAAAGTATCAATCAAGGTGATTTTGGCAACGTAGTGGCCTGGGCTTCCTCCCTAACTTTTACCACTAATTGCCTTGGCAATAAAAAAGACCCTTGCAATTGCTTCGGGCCTGGGTGATGGGGAGCCTTATTTCTAGGAGACTCAAGGTATTAATGCAACCCCCTATAAGTAGTGGCATTAGTTATATGAGGGATAAGTAACACTATAAGTAGTGTGTATCTAGGAGTGACAAAGCCCTTGACAGCCATTAGCCTTGCTTTGGCCGGGTGATGGGGGTCATTCGGTCTTTAAAAACAAGGCAAATTGCTCGCGTCAAAATTAGAGGGGTTTTTATTTGCTTTAGTTGTGATACGTGATAGAGCCAAAGTGATGAATGCCATAAGGGTTCAGAGGAACCAAATTAAAACTGCTGACTTTTTTTTACAAGAAAACCTTTTTTAGTTAAAAGGGTGTCTTCTTTTATTTCAATACCCTTAACAATTGAAATCTCACCTTTTAAGCCAAAGGAAGCCAAGTCAGATCCCATTTGCTTGATTACTTCTGCCTCTACTAGATTTTCATCAATTTTTTCTGGAGTTATCTTTGCAAAGAGCTTGTGGGTTTTAGAAGCCACTATCTCAGTCGCATTGGTGATTTTTACAAGGATCATTGAAATTAAGACACTCCAATTAATTTAAACAGTTTGATCAATAAGTTTCTGCTATCCAGGGCTATAATTTATAAAGTCATAACCTGATAGAGAGTGATTGAGAATAGTCTCTCATTATTGCGTCGACTCCAAATAGACTTGTGATGACTTTTCCTAAGAAGGCTTTTCGTTTTTCGTCTGTTTTTGCTATTGGTGCGGCATTAATTGCTTGTGGTCCTTTTGATTCAACAGTTAGTCGAATCAGTATCAGTGCTGCTGGTGCCACTTTCCCTGCCAAGGTTTATACCCGTTGGTTTTCTGATTTGGCCAAATCTGGAGGTCCCAAGGTCAATTATCAAGCAATTGGGTCGGGCTCTGGACGAAAGGCTTTCATTGATCAAACAGTGGATTTTGCTGCTTCTGACGACCCAATGGAAGCTAAAGATATTGCCAAAGTAACTCGTGGATTAGTTCAAATCCCTATTGTTGGTGGAACGATTGCCTTTGGTTATAACAATTCAGAATGTGAGCTAAGACTTACTCAAAAACAAGCAGTTCGCGTGGCGATGGGAATAATCAAAGATTGGAGTGAGTTGGGATGTCCTGTAGGCAAAATCACATGGGTGCATCGTTCTGATGGTTCGGGGACGACAAAAGCGTTTACTAATTCAATGGAAGCTTTTTCAAGCGAATGGACATTAGGTAAGGGTAAGTCTGTTCAATGGCCAGCAGGCGTGGGAGGGAAAGGAAATGCTGGTGTTGCTGGAATCATCCGCAATACACCTGGTGCGATTGGCTATCTAAACCAGTCATATATCAAAGGCGAAATAAAGTCGGCATATCTTCAAAACTATTTTGGTCAATTTTTAAAGCCAACCACTAAAACAGGTTCAGTAGCTCTAAATGGCATTCAGTTAGATCAAAATCTTGCGGGAAACGACCCTAATCCAAGAGTAAAGGACGCTTACCCTGTAGCAACTCTGACCTGGATTTTGACTTATGAGACAGGCAATGGCTCTAAAACAAAAGTTATTAAAGAGGTTTTGAATACTGTTCTTAGCGATGAGTACCAAGATAAAGCTTCTTCATTGGGATTTGTTCCTCTTAAAGGGGCCATTCTTAATGCCTCCAGAACTGCTCTTAAGCGCATTGGTGAATAATCTTTTTCAAAGTGATCAGGAGCAAAGGTTTCTTTCCTCATTCAAGGATCTCATTGAACATCTTTAGTAATATTTTTTAAAAGCATAATTATTTATTAAATTATTTTCTAATAAGCTTCAATTAGTCTCCCTAGGTTTGGATATAATTAATCTAAATAATGAGCAGTAGGAGATAAACACTTAGTCAGTTTGTTGATATGAGTTTCCTCCACTCATTACTATTGTTCTGCTAATTCTTCAATCAAATCTTTCTTTGACTAGATTAATAGTTCTCGTTTGGGTAGATATGAAGGTTTTCTTTTAATGCGGATTGAGTAGTGGCTTATCCAAATGTTATTTTTTAGCTTGAATCCATATATTGGTAAAGTAAGCCCGTGGATATGTGGAGTAAGAGAAGGAAGTGCGTAAAATATTGAGGTCACAATAAATGTTGGTATCCTAAAACCTGCATTAGCTATTTCTCCAAACTCATGATTTTTCAAGTGATAAGAAAGATATTTAGAGCTACATGGATTGTAGTTTTTCCTATGGCTTTAAGTTGCATCCTTTTTATAGGACCAGCTAGCACGAAAGCTTTAGTAAAGGGTTGGACTCCAATAGAAGAAGATTCATCATCTTTAGAGTTGAATGGAGAACAATCTTTTAGTTCACTAATTGACCCATCCTTGGACAATCAAAGCAATGGAAAATCCATTGCTGGAACTAATATTAAGGAACATCCTGATTTGGGAAGTGATCAAGTTTTTCCTTTTATTGCAGGCTTGGATTCTTTTCAATAAATATGAAAAAAATAACTAGATGAAATTGTTTTAAAACAGTTTTACTTCCTTGAAGTGGTTGTTTTTAATTAAAATAAGATTTTTTATTTAATTCTTTTTCTATTGTCTCTGAATGATCATGTTGAAGAAGTCAGGAATAATAGAAATCAGTCTGAAGCATATGAGTATTTGAAGTTGACTTACAATTTAATGAGTAAACAACTTTTGGCTTTAATTAAAGATGGAGAAGAAAACCCGTTACTATTTCATTTAAGATCTTAAGAGGTTAGAAGAAACTTGAAGCTGGTTAAGGGATTTTGTATTTTATTTTATGAATTATTTTGTCAAAAGAGTAGATAGCCTTCATTAGGCTTGCTTCGAAGGTAATGTCATTGTATTAAAATTCCTAACGAGTAAAGCTTCTTATAACTAACAGGTTTGTAATGCAATCCTTATATATCTATGATTCATTAATTAAATTGAAATCGCATCATTATTAAATTCCATAAAGTTAAGAATAAAAGAATGGATTAATATTTTTATAAATAGGTACATATAAGCAAAGAGCTACCTGCAACGGAAGTAGGCTGCTAATAGCCATAAATATTCCAAGTGACTACTACTGCAGCAGCTAAGCCTGTACCTTCATCTAGGAAAGCATCAACATCCTCAACAAGAAGAACAGTCGCACCTAAGACTCAAGCTCTGTATGCCTCTACTCAAGCTAGATTCGCATCCAGCAAGCTTGTTCAGAACTTGGGCTCATATAATGATGGAGTTCAGTTCTGTTTTGTGAGTAATTTAAGAACGGCTCATGGTAGAGACTAATGCAATTTTTATTTGCTTTTTTCTTGAGCTTAATTCTTGTTTTATTTCCCTTTTATAAATCTGCGAATGCAGTCTTACCCTCCGTTAAAGATAATAATAATAATAATAATCAACAAATAGATAAGAAGTTAAAGGAAGAAATAAGTATCGAAGATCTCCTAGGGCCTAAAGATATCTTTCCTTTCTTACCTGACAACCATCGAGATAGTGGAACAGGTAAATTCAATACTTTTAATTGAAGGAAAGAATAATTAATTTTGTAAGTTTGTATAATCAGGAATTATTGATTTTTGCTTATACATTCAAATTAAATACTTTATCAACTATAGGAGAATGGTATTAAGCTAAATAAGTTGTTAATCACTAAGATTTTTCTTGAGATTAATTAATAATATATTTACTTTTTTCTATTATTTATGAGCTCTAAGATGTTTGGCCAGGCGTCTAATAGTTCTTTTAAGGCTTTTCTATTTGGGTTATAAAATACACATGCACAACCACTAATGATGTACCAAAGAAACCACCAATGACTTTTGGAGTAGATCAAAACGAATGAAAAAAAGAAACTACCTAAGAAGAACCAAAATAAGGATCGACAAATGATTTCTAGAGGCGCTTTTTTCAATCGCCTGAAGGGATTCTTCGCCAATCTTTTTTCGCGTGCTGTTCTCTTTGCTTCTTCTTTCTCTTCTCTTAGCCAAATCGCCTCCTCTTCATCTAAGGCATCATTAGACTTGACTAGGTCTTCTATTTGTGAACCTGTGAACCTTTTTAAGAGATCAGAGTCTTGTTTCATGGGGCTCATAAATTATGGATTTGGAAGCTTTGTTATTGACACAATAAGGAATTAAGTAACCTTTTCAAAGTTGATTACTTGCTTGGAGCATTTGAGCATTAATAATTCTTTTGTTGCTTTGTTTTTGGTTTCTATGATGGAGTCAGTCATTGAAAATCAATCTATAGGAGAGATTGGAGAAAGCGTAATAATGGCTTTTGGAGATATTAATAAATTTAGTATCGAAAATTTTGCAATGGACGTCAACATACATACAACTTTTTGTAAGGTTTAAAAGTTAATCAAACTATTTATTCCGACAATCATTGGAATTAAATTGCAAAAGTATAGGTTTCTTAGTTTGGTTCTTAAACTCTTTTCAATTTAGTCGACCTGTTTAAATTATTATAAAAGGTTTCAAATATTTATTAAGATTAATTGATGATTTCATGTATTTAGAGGTCATATCCTTATGGACTCATACGACAAGCAAGCTTTACCGAGTTTGCTTTGTAGGGTTTTAGTGCTTATCGCGTGGACCAGTTGGTGTTTAAAGCGTGATAAATATCAAGATGGTGACGAGCTCCCTGATTCTTTGTTAAGATTGTCTTCAGGATGCTTAAGATGGATAATATTTGAGTTTCCAAATGAAAAAAGTTGTTCCGTTCGTATTTGCCCTGACAATTAGTGCAGCCCCTGTGCTTGCCTGGGGTGGGGGAGATTGCCCTTATTCCAAAAAAGGAGGCAATCAAGAGGTTTCTACTGAAAAAACTGAAAAAGCTGAAACCTCTAAAACAAATTGAATATCGATACATCATTTATGGGAAACACATTTCTAACGCTTGGCCCGATTCAATCTATTGGGATTGGATTATTAGGTATAGCCCTTACTATTGGAACCTTGACTTTGATTCTTAGGCAGGGAACTGTTCAGGGAATTGAGGCGAGTGATGGAACTAAGTTCAGCTCAGAAGAAGCTCGTAGTGCATATGAAGCAATGCTAAAGAATTTAAAACCCTTATATGAAGAAGATGAATCAAGAATGGAAAAGGGTCTTCAGTTTCAACGAGGGTTTTTAGGTTTTCTCAAGAAAAGTGGATTTAATGATTTGAAAACGTTATTAATCTATAAAGATGATATCAAAAGGCTAGTTGAATTATTTGAGAAGGAATAAGCGTTTATTTTGAGTTAGGTATTTAAAGTATTGGTTAGACTTAATTAATAGATGTTTATAGGTTTGATATTTATTAAACCAGATTAATGATTTAATATAATACGTTCAGTCCTGCTAAAACTAAAATAAAGCTGAGCCAAATTGACTTTTGAATACTATAGAATGTTCGATAAGTTAATTTTGATTGTTTAAAGAGGTGCTCAATTATAAAAAATATAATAGATTATCTAATATCTCTATAGTTAATTTTTAAGATTGGTTCTTTTAGAACTCTTTTTAAAAACTATTAAGACTACTCGTAGAGATTATATCCGACTATTTCTGTTAGAGAGATTTTCATTAAGTCATTTGATTTTGTTGGCTTTAGGGAAGGGTTTTAGGAGCTAGAAAATTGACTATTGAAGGTATTAAAAATAGAACTGTTATTAATCTGACAGCGTGTAGAGCCGCAACAGCTGCTCCAACCCCGAATTCTGAGCCTACTAGACTCATTCCTATAGTACCTCCAGGAGCTGCTCCTAATAAGGCAACTACTGTTTCTACTCCGAGATATTTGCTAACTAGTAGTCCGACCAGAATTCCTGTTATTAAAAGAGTAAAAGTTATGATCAATGCTGGTTTCCAAAGTAATTGTAATTCCCCTAATGTTTCTCTATTAATTCCTGTACCAATGACAGTTCCTATTCCTATTCCAAGTATGGTTTTTGTTCCTAAGGGCCAAGCCGCAACCTCAAGTTGACCACTAATGCTCAATAATCCAGCTCCAAAAATTGCACCCAAGAGTGGAGCAGCAGGGATGCCAGTTAGAATCATGAGAGACCCTAAGGCTGCACCTCCAAGGATGTACACCAGCAAAGTCAGCAAAGAAGGCATTTAATTTGAGTTGGCTATATCTCTGAGTTTCTCTCGTCAACAATTGGTTAACAAGTCTTTCGACTGTCCAAAGTCGAGACAACTTTTTTTAAAGGCTAGTCAGACTAAGAAGGTGGATTCATGAAAGTTGCAAAAATGGCTAGGTGAAAATATTCTTAGTAGTAACTAGGCTCATGCCATCAAATTTTGATGATCGATACCAGAGACGATGAAAAATTTGATTATATTAAAATTTTAACTGGATTTGCTTTATTCTTATGTGCTATTTGCCTAGCTTTGATAGTCGTTAGTTTGCGTCCAGTAGCCAAATGGGCCAACTATCAAAGCATTTGTGTTGAACAAGAAAGCGTGAAAGCTCCAATATCATGGGCTGTGAGAAAGTGCAATGGACGTTCAAAGGTATATCAAGTGAAATGAAGAATAAGACAGTATTAAAGAAGAACAGAAAAGCACTAAACTTTTATAAGTTCACCTATTTGAATATTGAATTTTATTGTTGAACATTTCATGAATGTATTGATTTTGATATCAAAAAAATAAAACAAGAATTACTTTTAAAATTATCAGGGTGGCGAGTCATTAGTATAAAAAATTAGTTAGCCTGGGCTGATAAGTTTTGGGATGTCTTTATATGTAGGTAGATATCTCTTTACGAGAGTAAAGAGATCATTTGATTAAGATATGATTCTTGGTCTATACTAAATTTATAGGCATCACAAAACTTCCAAAAAGCTGCTAAGCAATAGTCCTCTGATTCGGTCCTAGTAAGTTCGGAGAAAAGGCTATTAACATCTGAAATCCTATTACAAAGATCAGCAAATTTTATCCACTTTGATGAATTACCAGCCAAATCAGAACACATCATCTGATAGTTGATTAAATGTAGTAAATTATTTTATGTCTATTTATTCTGTAAATATGATTAATCAAAATCATTAAATTAGCTCAAAAGTTGTTGAACTATAAGTTCTATCGTTTCTTTAAACGAATTTTGGGCTATCGAAAGTTTTGAATTGATTGTTAAGGCAATAATAGGGAAAGCCAAAGTAATTATTAAACCGATGAAAATTATCATAAGGGAGGCTGCTCTGATCAACCATTTTGTTACTGGATCTAATTCCATTAGTTGTGTTAAAAATTGATTAATTCATAAAGCATAATTTCTATTTCATTGAAATTTAAGTTGTTAACACATCTCTTAATTCGTCTTAACACATTGATTTTAATTAATAATAGGTGCTTATGTTATGAACAGACTGCTTTGAAGTAAATTTGCTTAGTAGCAATAAGGAGAAAGGGCGTCGCTATTAAGGATTCCCCATTAGGGTTGAAATATGAGATTCAATAATAACTCTTTATTGATTGATGACAGACAGATGTACTTAGAAGTTTTGGTGCTATTTTCCAATAGGAAGATAGAGCAACAGGCAATGACTCAGCGCGAGAAGAACTATGATGACGACTCCTATGATGAGGTAGAAGAAAGCATTAGGAGTAGAGACCCAGACAATGAAGATCGCGCTTACTTTCCTATTGAGGAATCACACCCTCCACATTACTAATTTATAAAACCAATGCAATACACAATCATTAGTCACGATAGGGATGAGGGTGAAATGACGAAATATCTCTTAGAGAATCATGATGATGCATATGATTTCTTGCATAATATATTCAGAAATTTTTTTGTTCAGGTGCAGATAATTATGATCCTCCTTATTCTGTAATTATAGAAGTCAAACTATTTACTCACTCCTAATTGTTGCTTTCCAATTTGCTTATGTGTGGAAGTTTTGAGCTTACAACTAAATTTGAGAACCTACCATTAGTTTTAAAGAAGGATCTTCCCGCAGGTTTTAAGGAGAAATATACTACACAGGAATTGATTAAACCAACTGATCCTGTTCTTGTCCTTAAGAATGAGGGAAAAATATCCACTACTCTAATGCTTTGGGGATTTATTTCTGAATGGGCTAAAGATCCCTTTGATCCATCAATGCCAAGGCCTTTTAATGCAAGGGCTGAAACAGTTGGAGAAAAGAAATTATTCAGAGGAAGTTGGAGACATAGAAGATGTGTCTTACCTGCCAATGGATTTCATGAAAAGAGTCATCGTATAAGTAGGAAAGATTCCAATCCATTTTGGCTGGCAGGAATTTGGAATATTTGGACCAGTCCTGAAGGTAGTGAACTGCAAACTTGTTGTGTGTTAACTTCTCCTCCAAATGATTTAGTAAGGCCATTTCATAATCGAATGCCAGTGATCATTCCAAATGGATTAGAAGAAGAGTGGATAGCACCAGTCAAAGATAGACTTTCTTTGAAAGCATTGGAACCTATCTTGATTGGATGGAGCCCCGAGGAATGGAAGGTCGAACCAATCAATAAACCATCTCTATATCAAATGAGTTTGTTTTGAGGGCTTACTGCTGTTGGTTTTCTAAAAGGAAGGTAGCCATATTAGAATTATGTATATTAAATTTAGTGCTGACAGGGTGGATATTTTCTAAAATTTGTGTCAAAATATTTTTTAAGAATCTACTCGAGATCTAATACTTTTATGGGATTAAGAAATTAATCTGAAATTCTAATTGAGACCAAAAACCTAAAGTTTTAGAGAGTTAGGAGTAATTGTTTGAGAATAAAAATGATTGAAATCCACAATTAATTTATAATTTCTTTTAGGAAGATTGTAAATAATTATTCAATTGCGTAGACTGATTACGCAATTGAAAAGTTGGATCACCTTTGCTCAAGAAGCTATATTGTAAAGTGATTCTAGGTTGCTTGAGTTTATATTATTTGACGGACTGATAATGATTAAAACAAGTAAAAGTATGTAAGGAGAAAAATTAATCATCTGTGAACATTTAATTCTCTTCTATAATAGTAAATAATCTCAAACTTTTGGAATGAGTCTATGACAGTGCAGTTTAATAGTGAGCCGAAGTCATTCCAGGTGAAAAACTATTTTGGACCTCTCATTGCTGAAGTTATTTTACCTGAAAAAATTTTTATTTCTTTGTTGACCCTATCTGACAAAATACTGAGTTTAGGGAATAGGAAGTCTCATGGTGAGACACTAGCAGGAGTGATAAATCTTGAAAAAAAGATATTTAAATCTGACTTTATTGATTTTGATGTTTATAGTTTTCTTGATTCATGTGTTAGATCTTATATAATCCATTGCGCTAGGATTAAAGGCTTATATGATAATCAATCAATTATTGATTCATTTATTAATGATGCCTGGGTGGTCTCACAGTATGAAAATGAATACAATCCTATTCACAATCATAGGACATGTGAAGTTAGTTCTGTGATTTATTTGAAAACTCCTATGGTTAAAGGTAGACGAAGAATCGAGTCTAAAAAAGGCTTGTATGAGAATGATGGTGATATTAATTTCTTTTATAGTTCAACAGCGCAAAGAGATGGAGACATCTTTGAGTCGGGAATGGTTTCTATAGAACCGAAAGAAGGCATGATGCTTATATTTCCGTCTTATCTCATGCATAGTGTAAATCCTTTTATTGGGCCAGATGAGAGAAGGTCAATTGCTTTTAATGCGACTTTCAAGATTTTCAATAAAGATGGAGTATCTGAGCAAAAATATGTTGCAGGGAGTAAAATGGGTTTAAATGCAGATTATGAATTCGTAGATGTCGAATGAAAATCTCAACAAACAAGAGAAGCTTGATTAATCTAAAAGCTTAATTTTATGTTTGCTTTAAATTAGTAAACTGAAAAATATTTAGGGATTAGATTCAATCTTAGATATTAAGCTTGATAATTCGCTTTCAGAATATTTGGCAAGTTGCTCTAGTTCTTGAATCATAAGAACAATTGAGGGAAAATCTTGAAGTCTCAAGGTTTTAAACTGTAGATCTGGTGAAGTAATTGATGTTTGGTTTTCTTATTCTGATATCGCCAGTAAATTAGGAGGGGAAAAATTAGAGAATGCCAAATATTGTTATAATGTTCTCAGAAATATAATTGAAGTCTATGTAAAGCCTAGGTTGTTACTGGCTTTAGATGGGTTAGTGGAATGATTATTAGTATTATTTCGACTATTTCTTTGTATGGAATTCAAGGAAAACATAAAGCCGCCCGGTTATGTTTGATCGATATTGCTATTCAATCCTTTACAAAAAATTTGAATTGGTTGTATTAATCATTTCGAAAAATGCTGATGTATTAGCCAAAAAGTCTTAGCGAATGGAATTGTTCTGTATTTCAGCAGGCATTGTCAGAGAATGCCTGCTGTTCTTTTAGATGTTGAGGATTGAACTTGAAACGCCATAATCAACTAATTGTCATGTCAATAAATTTAAAAACCTTTTTGGTGGAAGGCGCTTCGTCATGGCTATCTGTTTTGACCATTCTTTCAGTTAAGACCCAGGTGCCGCTATCTTTTAAAGGTATAAACGTATCAGTGAAAGAGCTAACGCCACTGCTAGGTGTTTCTGTTGAAGGATCGAAGTATTGACTGTTATATGTCTTTGCAAGGTAGCCATTCCCTGTATCTATTGTATTTTTAGTGATGATAATTATCAAGGTTCCGTGGATGTGACGGTGAACCATACTCACTACACCATTTTTGATGCGATATTTATCTCCAGCATTTTTACCTCCGACAATCACCTCCGTACCAATTGCATTACTTTTCCCAGCAGTAAATGTGTTCTGACCATGGACTTCCTCAAAGCTTCTTCGTACACGATGGATTGAGACTTCCCATAGTTGAGATGAGATGGCCTTTTGAATAGATTCGTCTACTATCCCCTCCACATGAGCTTTTAAGTCAGCATTTACTTTGAATATGCCTTGATGAATACGATCATTTTCTTCAAAAATACATTTTCCTTGGTAGCCATAAAAATCAGGCTCCCAGGTATATCGATTTTCAAAGGCAGTTTTGAAAGCATCTTTGCAATCGCTACCAGGAATTAACGTCACGGAGGATGTATTAAAAGTCATTACTTTAGCTTTTATTAATCCCAAGCTTATTCAGAGCTTGATGCTTGGGAATACTAAGTAACAAAAGAAGTAGAAAATGAAGACTAAAATTTTTCCCTACTAAATTATTTTCCTATCTCTGTTCAAGGGATAGTTGATAGTTAAGGGAATTTAAGTGTTATCTAAAAGCTCCACATCTAAGGGGTTTGTTTGAACCTCTAAAGTGTGGTAAAGCTTTTTAGCTTATAGCTTTGAGACAGCTTAATTTATTTTCTATTTTCTTCAGCTAGTAATTCAGTCTTCTTTGTTGTCGAGAGAAGTGCTGTAAGTTCTTCTTGTAGTTCATGCTCACGTTCATCGATGATTTTGATACGTGTCATAAGTCTTCTCCAGCTTCTTACGTGCATTTTCAAGGTTGTCAAGTTCTTCTAGTCGTTGTTTACGTTTGAACTCCTTTGGCTGGCTATCAGCGATAACATAAATTTTATCTATTGGAGAGAATAAAGAGTTAGCGAAGTAAGTGTCGAATAGAGATGTGTGCATGGTGCGCTGTGCGTGAACCCCATTAGTTTGCCTTCAATATCAGTAAAGATTGTTGATGTAAACCGAATGAGTTTATACGGTAAATGTCACTCACTTCGGTTCTTACACCTAAACAGTCGGGAAAACTCATAGTTATGTTTTTATAGCTTTCAAGTTGCATCGCTTCGTCTTCTACTGGTGATAACTGAAAAGTTGATTATCTCTTTTCAATACCCCCCTCTATATAGAATGAAGGCTTTGTTTGAGCATGAGACCGAGCAGTCCTTATTTCCTATTCAAGATGAGACTAGTGAGTTGAAAAGCTTTTTGCCATCGCTAGATACATACTGCTGATAGTGTTGTGCATATTAAAATTTAGAAGTACCACTATTTATGGTGTGTGTATTGCTTCTTTATTTGCCTACCTTTAGTTGCCTATAAATATATTTGTCAACTTTTTCATTCAGTGAATTGTAGAAATAGATATTTATTATTGGATTGCTACTAATCGGAATAGGTCTTGCCTGAGAGAATTTCATCTTTCATCTAATTGAATGCGAATCTGGTGACTATGTTTAGCTACCTCGGTCAATTTAGAAAACCCTCTTCTCTTTTCTCTGATTATGGTTGATTCACTTCAGAAAGCTTTCATTGGTGTTATTGCTTTGGGCGTGTCGTGCATCGCTATAGAGCTTGTACCTGTTTCGAGGCAAGCTGCGTATTGGAATCGTTGTTTAGATAGCACACGTGTATGGATTAATGAAACGCCCGATCTAAATGGATGGAGTGAAAAGGCGAAGGACTCTTTGGCTGTAGGTGTTTGTAATGGTGCGGTATATCAATCCAAATTGAAAACAAAAAAAAGTTTTTGAGAGCATGAGGAATCAGGAATCACCAGAAGACAGAAAGAAACGATTTAAGTCGATGTCTAGTTCTGAGAGGAGAATTTTAATTAGAAAAAAGATGAAAACCCAGGGATTAGAAGAAGGTAGTGGTGTATCAGGAAAGGGTTTGTCCTCTTATGCGTCAGATGAAATTTGGGATCTCATTCAGGTTACTCGTTACTTCCCTGAGCTACATACCAAGAGAAGTGTAGTACAGCCAAAATTAGCTAATAAATGTAAGTCTTTAATCCTTTTGATACTGTTTGCTATGGGTTTTGTAGGTGGAATGATTTTGTACTACGAACAGTATCCATCGACAGAAATAAGAAGAGAAATATCTGTTAAAGGAATTTTTATGGATTAAAAAGGGCTGGCCACCTAGTGGCCAGCCCTTTTTAACGATCGGTTGTAGTTTACTTAGTCGCTGCTGTAGTTGCCCTAGTGGCTTTCCTTGCACGTCTTGCGGGTCTTCCTGCTGTTTTCTTTGCTTTAGGTGAAGCTGTGGTCGCAGAAGCAGTTGTTGCTGCCTTCTTGGCTACTTTCTTGGCTGCACTCTTTTTCGCTGCTGTTTTTTTAGTAGATACTTTTGTTGGAGTACTTTTCTTTGTAGTGCTTTTACGAGTGCGGTGAGATAACACAAGTGCCCATTCTTCCGCAGAGATGTTGGCGGGTTTGGCGCCATGTACTTCAGAGAGTTTTGCAGCCTTTTCAATGTCTTTGATTAGGTTTTTCCAAGAAGCTGCATAACGCTTGTCTGACTGAGACTTTGCACCACTTTCAACAAGAGACTCAACAACACCTTGGGCTGTGATCTTCTTACGACGACGATTGAAGATTTCCTTTTGAAGTGCAGCGATCATGGCGTCAGCCTTAGCGCTTACTTTGATGGTTAGGTTAGACATAACATTGGTAATTTCTCACCTAATACATCTACCACATTCTGTGCAATTAGTTAAGTAATCCCGGTATGAGGGAGAAGTAAATCTTCTGATACCGAACATCTATGTATCTTCAGGGCACGCAACATCAATGCCGTATTGCACTGCAATACTTATGTAAGCCGTCCATTTCAAGCCCTAAAAAGTCTTTGATACATTCAGATGCGTTGAAGCATGCAAACTTGTCTTGATCTTTATGTACCGCCATAGAGATCTATAGAGCTGGTTCTTTCTCCGTCGCAAGATAATCTCTGAAGACCAACCAACTTTTTTCTCTATTGGCCTATTCACAATGGACATCTTGTTCTCAGTGAGGGAATAGTCGTTCTGTGATGCGGCATGTGAGAATTGTCTTGCAACGTTTATCGTATGAAGAACATATACTGAAAAGTCATGCAAACGCACGCTGAACGTGATCTTTTAAAACAACGGTTCTTGATACATTCCCAGGTTTCTGACTTTGAACACTTTTCTTAGATAGTACTTTTTGAGCTTTATGCGTATGCATTGGCTCTCATGATGGAGGTTGCCAAAAAGGAACTCCAGTTAGATGAAAAAAATGATATGAGGCGAGGAAGCCGGAACAGCACATTAGGGGGTGTGTATGTACTATCGGGGTTAAGGAGCGGTTGTTGGCTTAATGGCCTGATAAAACAGTAGGTAAAATTCAAAAGTCTCTTGTATGGCATGAACAAATTGAAAGTTATCGAATGCGGCCTACTTAATTGCCATGATTAATTTATTTAGATCTTTTGGAACTAATGAGATCTTTGGTTAACTCATGGATGGCATACCTAAGCTATGTAGTTAGAAAGTGCTAATAAAAGTCACCCAAACTTTGAAAGGTCTCAAACTATTCAAGCTAGTTGTTCTTCTGCTTACACTCCCTTTACCGCTAATTGCGCAAGTTAATAGGAATACACCAGAAAGTATTGATGTAAAAAGGTCCAGAGTTTCTACTGCTAGCGGACGGGCAGTCGTTGTAACTGCTAATCCATTGGCAAGTGATGCAGCTCTTAGGACCTTGGAGGAAGGTGGTAGCGCGATGGATGCGGTAATCACAGCACAGACTGTGCTTGCTGTTGTTGAACCACAAAGTTCAGGTTTAGGAGGAGGAGCTTTCCTTTTGTACTGGGATCAAGCGGGAAAATCTTTATATGCGTTTGATGGTCGAGAAACTGCCTCAGCTCAAGTCGAAGAAAATATTTGGACAACATCTAATGGCACAGCAGTTCCTTGGTTGCCTGCAACTAGAAGCCTCTCTGCGATAGGAGTTCCAGGTACAACCGCTTTACTTTGGGAAGGGCACCGACAATTTGGACGTTTACCTTGGAAAGCTAATTTCAAGAAGAGTATTCATCTTGCTCAGGAGGGATTCATACCGAGTCCTCGATTCCTTAAATCAATAGCTTTGGCAAAAAAAATCGGAGTTGATCACAGTCCAATTTTTAAATCCATTTATCTACCTAATGGCTCTTTTCCATCTCCAAATAAACCATTTCGCAACAAAAAATTAGCATCAACTTTAAAGCGTATTGCCAAGGGAGGTGTTAATGAATTTTATCGTGGGGAAATAGCCAACGAACTCATAGCCGATCTCCAATTCCATCAGGACAGCAAGAAAACAATCCAAACAATAACTAGTGCAGATTTAGCACGTTATGTAGTTCAAAGACCCAGGCCTCTATGCCGTAAATATAGGTCTTGGCAAATTTGTTCTTTTCCTCCTCCAAGTGGAGGAGGAGTTGCTGTATTACAAGCTCTCGGAATCTACGAGCTTTTGTCTAATAGAACTTGGTCAGAAGAAGCCATCGGCTTTTGGCACCTTCTAGCAGAGTCTTTAAGGTTTGCAGATGCTGATCGTTCTCACTGGATAGGAGATCCCATTGACTTACCCGTTCCTCTAGAGGGGTTATTAGAAGACGACTATCTTGCGAAAAGGGCAAATGATATCAAGATCGACAAGGCAACTTTTTACCCTTTACCAGGGGAACCAAAAGGGAGCGAATTATTGGATTTTGCAAGCCAACCCCGTACAGCAGGTGGAGGAACGACGCACCTAGTAATAGTTGATTTAGAAGGTAATGTCGCCAGCTATACGGGTTCAGTTGAGACTGTATTCGGGAGTAGGCATGTTTCTGGAGGAATGATTTTAAACAACCAACTAACTGACTTTTCGTTTTTATCACAGGTTTCGGGAAAACCTATTGCTAATCGCGTTGGATCTAACAAACGTCCTATGAGTTCAATGTCTCCAGTCATAGCATTTCATGAAGAACATCCAGTTTTGGCACTTGGATCACCAGGTGGCTGGCTTATCCCCCATTACATAACGAATGCATTGATTAGGACATTAGATTTAAAGCTTTCTCCTGAAGAAGTGGTTAGTAGAAAACTTTTGTCGGTTCAACCTAATTACACCGTGCTTGAAAAAGTAGGTAAATGGTCAAGTTCCAATGCCAATATCTATGAAGGATTAAAAAGTCTTGGCCATAAAATTAAATACAACTCTTTTAGCAGTGGCCTAGCTATTATTTACTGGAATAAAGGAATGTGGCAAGGTGCTGCGGATCCAAGAAGAGAAGGCAAGGCAGTTAGTTTGCAATAGACATGTTTTCATTGATAACTAAGCATCTACAACTTTAAGCCTGCAAGTAATAATTGCTAACCAATTTTAGAGGCCTTGTGATTAAAGCTCGAACGTTGTTCACACATGAATCTATGCTAAGTATCCTCAATTTCAATATAGCTAAACCTTGTTTCTTCAGGATTTTCTCTCTTTAATTCCTCTTGTATTTTTTCTTGATTAGAAGCAGGAATTAATGGATCAGCAGTTCCATAAAAACAGGTTAAGTTTCCTGAAATATTTGGGAGGAATTCCAAACTTGGCAGACCATCTTGTTGGTGTTTGTAGTATGGTTTATGGAGTTTTCTTTTTGATTTCAGCAACTCTTTTTAGCTGTGTTGGTTTGGAGGGTTGATATATATAATGGAATAGCTGCTTCTATAAGAAAGAAAAACTGTATAATTCAAGGATGCAAAAATTACTAATTTCTCTTGGGCTAGTTATTGTCGCCATAGGATTCCTTTATCCCTATCTTAAGAATTTGGGTTTAGATCAACTCCCCGGAGATATTGTTTTGAGAAGTGATGATTCAACTTTTTACTTTCCAATCGTGAGTTGTATTGCTTTGAGTTTGGTGGTTTCGTTCATTTTTAACTTGCTCAGCAAGTAAGTGTAACTATGTCTTTAATAATTGGAATTGGGCTATGTGTTCTATGGCTTTTGGGGCATGCGGGCTTTACATTTTGGGCTGGCGGATTTGAACCGGGGAGCCAAACGGCTAATGTGTTCGTAGCTGTAGATTCTCTGGTGTCAATGGCTTTAGCCTTTTTTATATACAAACGATCGAGCTCTAAGTAATTATTTGGTTTTTAAGGATGTAAAAACTAGTTACTGACCACAGAGTATGTCCTTAATTATCCTAATTACTTAACTAGTCGATGGGATTTAGGCTTGACATTGCATTTTTAAGTTTCTTCTGTAGAGGGTTCAGTCTTTTTCAGTTGTAGTTAATGCTTTGAGTTCTTCTTGAAATTTATGCTCTCTCTCATTAATGATTTTGATGCTTTATTGATAGATTTGTTTCAGCCTTTTGCTAGAGGCTTCAAGCTTGCCGAGCTTGTTTTGTTTAAGGGAGGCATATCATTAGCCTTGTTTCTGATTTTCTAGTGAGAAACTCCAATCCATTGAAGTGCTGTTAATATCAAAAATCCATATAAGAAATAAGCAATGAGGTTGCATGGTTTCACTTTTGTGACCTCGACTTTATTTCTGTTGGCTGTTCCAACACTAGCTCATTTTTGCTCTTATGTTGAGATTTTGGAAGATCCTTTAATGATTTTTATATGATTGTTGATTAACAATTATTCATGACACTTGGGACTTTGTAGCTTCTGGAATAACGATTTGTGTTCTGTTGCCTTAAATTATAAAGATATGGAAAACTAAAAAACAGATAATGTACGAGCGTGAGGCTATTGATGTTCATCACTAACCTTTATTTTGGTCGTATATGCAGTACAGACTAATGCGCTGCAAGTTCTTATAGCCAATATAAATACCTTCATACTCTACGTGGTAATCTTTACGCTTAAGTGGATCTACCGGAAGAAATCTACTATTGCTGAAAGGATAGAGTAATGACTGCTAATGATAAATCTCTCTTTTCATTGAAAAAACAAGACTTACTTAGCAGCAAAGATGATATCGGAACTTAGGTCAGATGATTTTTAAGAGATTGTTTGATACATCGATGTACAATTCTAGTAGATATTCATAAGGAGAAGAAGAATAAATTTATTATCCTATATAGCGGTTAATAGGCTAATGCTTCATTTAACAATACTGCTTTTCAGAGTAATGCACTTAAGTTGTCCTAAGGGCTCTAGGTTTCCATAGATAGATGCTTTAAAGTATAGGCATTCATTTTTGACTAAGGACGTTTCTATTGGTGGAAGTTTTTGTGATCGAGGCGATTGTATATGTCCTCAATCTCTCAAACTTTAAGTACGAACAAATTCAGTTTGCACAAAGCACATGTAATTAATTTCTTGATTCAACGCCAAATCCTTAGAAATTTAAAAAAGCTAATAGTCCAGGAATCCCAACGTGTCTTCCCTGAACTATCTCCTTGATACCGAAGATTATTATCACCTAAATTGACTAAAGCTTCTTTATTTTTCCACCAAACCCAATCGCGTATTGGTGGATTATTAATTAAGTCATTCCTTGTAAGACCAAGGTTTAACTTAGATGAGACATTAAGTAGAATTTCTAACATTGATTCAGAGTCCTTACACTGAGATAATTTCTCGTTAGTGTTTTCATCTCCATCAAGAGAGTCAATAAGTAACTTGAGTCTGTCTTTGATAGTTAGATTTTTAGAGTCCATCTCAACCAATTTAAGTAGACTTAGATTATTGAATATACTAGCGGTAATGGGTGCTTATTGTTATATAAAATTAGGACCTTAGCTTTTGACCTACCGCTATAAGGCTTTAACAGGAAAGCACTGGAAATTCATTGTAATCTTTGCCTCCTCTTATCCTTAGCGATTTTTGGGTCTTAAAAGGCTCGAAGGCCTATCGAAGCTATAATTTTTAAATCCCCAAGAGACTTTTTAAATGAGATTGCTAAAAGCCATATTTGGAAAGGGCCTAACTTGTGATCTAGCGCTAATTGGAAAAAGTAAGCAAATGATAACTAATAATAGAAATAACATTGCATTTTTTTAAGATAATTTTGTTAGATGCTTAGATGCTTAGATGCTTAGATGCTTAGATGCTTAGATGCTTAGATGCTAATAGGTTGAGATATTTACCAGAATCAACTGTTACGGGAGTTACAGGGATTGAGATTTATGCCGAAGCTGATTTAAAAGATGTTTTTTTATACCAGTGGTGATTTAACAAAGGTTCAAATTGAAGGCAATGCCTCAGGTCAATTCATTACAGCCAGGTAAATCTTGTGTTGTCTTTCCGAGTTTAGTGTCATTACTCAGTTTTTTTATAACTACTAACTTGCTTTTCATAGATTATCTTAAGAGTAAAGATTATCACATTGAGTATGAAGGTAATTATGTTAGCAATAAGAACAGGTAGAGCATTGGTTTGTATTGCATAGATGATCCAAAATAAAAGACCAGTTATGAACATCAAGAGCATTACGCTCGAAACATCCTCAGCTTTTCTAGTTCTCCATGTCTTTATGACCTGAGGTAAGAAAGCAATGGTCGTTAGTGCAGCAGCTATAAAACCAAAGATGTCAGGTTTTATTAGTTGATGGATAATCATTTCACAGATGATGAATAACTGTTTTTAGCTTAAGGTGATCTGGCTTTATTTCATTAAAATATTTGATATTAAAATGTCTAACAAGATTTGATCCTCTAGTGTTAAGAACATGTAAATAAATACCATTCTTCATGGATCAACTACATATTGATAGCTAATTATTAATACACTAAGGACTTAACCGAAGTGTTATTTTGTTGATATGAAAGTAATATTTAAAGAGGAATATGATGCAGTGTTTTGACTTTATAGGGCGAAAATAATCCGATGATTTTGATATCTGCCATTAATTTCTTATTAACGCGAAGAGTTAATGTCAGCTCAAGCCTCCAAACCTTACGCTAAGCGGCGCATAGGACAAGAAGATTGTTGGCGCAGTGCTTGGCACTCCATCGACATAACAAGCTTTTCATAAGCCAATGGAAATCAACAAAAAGTCCCGTAAGGACAAGGTGTTTAAGGGACGTTTCGGTGACGTTGATTAGGTTTAACGAAATCCTTGTGTCAGGAGCATCTCAAACATGACTCTTCTGAACTTATATTTGATTGAAATTATGCGAGGGTCTATTGACTTTTAAAGGGTTTACATGGGTAAGGGATACTGGATCGTCACTACAACAGTAACGAATCCAGAAGGTTTTGGGGAATACGTCCAAGGTTTTGCTTCTTGGATTGGCTCAGTAGAAGGAAAGGTTATCGCTAAAGATTTGGAAGCAAAAACTGTTGAAGGCAAGGGTGGTCAATTATCAGTGATCATTGAATTTCCTTCTAAGGAAATAGCGCTAGAGGCTTATGAAAGAGCGGATTATCAAGAATTAAGCAAGCTTCGTTGGGCTAACTCAATTGATACCAACATCACAATCATGGATGGTTCGGTCAATCACTAGTGTTCATGACTTAATTGTTCATCAGAATTAAAGCCTCCTATTGGAATGACCAATTTGTGGTTTTAGTGGTTCTCATGATTTGACCACTTGCCTCCATCATTTTTTTATTTTCAGAAAGGATTTTTTCAACTGAGCCTGGTTTTGACTGGTGAATTACAACAACATTAGTTGGGTCAGCGATATTGACACCCCTGAATAGGGGCTTAATGCCATTGGCTTTATGCATCTGATCAGCTTCTTTGCTATCGAAGCCTGCAGCCCATTGTTTAAATGGAACTTTGATTTTGAAAGTAGTTATAGAAACTGGAGCAGAAACAATCCTCCTTGGGAGTTGATTACCAATCAAAACTCCAATAGCAGTAGCAGCTACACCAGCAATTGCAGTAGTTCTCATTAGGAAATTTATCTTTCATAAAGATCAATCAATTCTTTAAATTGTCAAGGTTTGATGAGGCTAATAGTGATGGTGAGCAATAGAAAGAGATTTTTCTGTTTGCCCTTGAGGTTTTTTGAATACTGCGTCTTACTGATCGACTAACTCACAAGCAGCAGTAATCAAAGACCTCCAGGGTAAAAGGAACTTTCTTCTACTTTTGCTATGCCTCATTTCAACTATTCACCTCATTTCACCCTGAAAGCTTATTCATAGAGACTCTTAAGCCAATAAATCAGGA
>QCJK01000006.1 GCA_003216075.1 Prochlorococcus sp. AG-409-B05 | reverse complement strand
GAAAATAGGAATGGAATCTCTTCCAAAGGATTTAAGCAATTCTGAAATTCAAAGTGGTTTCAACTCAGAATCAAGCGGCAACGCATTAGGGTTTAAGGACTCACCTACATTTAGCAAAGATCAATTTATTACACCAAAAACTGTGCAAGAACTTTTTAGAAGTCTTCCTAAACCTTAAATAGGCTCTACTCAACAACTAAAACCAAACTCTTCAATGAAATTAAATAAATGAGTTCTCGTGATAAAAACTTGCTTAAAGCGACTATTAATCGTTTAACAGCACGCATAGGTGAAAAGCTTTTCAAGCTGGCTAATGAAATCACAGTATTAACAAAAGAAGCCCCAGAACAACTTCGCAAAGAATGGGACCTCTTTCAAAAAGAAGTTTTTGAAGAAGCTGATCGATTAAATAAAGAAGCTCAGGTTACAGAAGAAGAAGTGATTTTTGAAACAAAATATTCTGAGAAAGAAAAATCCCAAGACACAATTGATCGCCTTAGAGCAAAAGTAGCGAAACTTTCTCATGATTTTGAGGAAGTACCTTGATATATATAAGGCTTTGGCTTGAGCCCCTCAAAAAAAGTCTGCGTGCGCTAAGAATATGGATTGTAGTTCTGCGACTTCTTGCTGTTCTTTGGTGGGATGGTCGTTCATGGAGTTACATAGGTGGTTTTAACGTTAAAAACCAACAAGCTCGTCAACGACTTCGTGCACGATGGCTTACTAAAGAACTACTACAACTAGGTTCTGCCTTTATCAAACTTGGGCAATTACTTTCAGCGAGACCAGATGTCCTTCCTTCGGGATGGGTTTTAGAACTAGCTGATCTACAGGATAAAGTTCCTGCCTTTAGTTTCCACAAAGCACAGGCCTTACTAAAAAATGAATTAGGTTTCAAATTTTCGGAATTATATGACCTGGATCAAAAGCCTTTAGGGGCAGCCTCACTTGCACAAGTTCATCGCGCAACCTTAAACAATGGTCGTCAAGTTGTTTTCAAGATTCAACGTCCAGGGTTAGAAAAATTATTCCGGCTTGACCTAGAAGTAATGCAACAAGTAGCCGGTATTCTTCAACACAATCCAAGCTGGAATAAAGGCAGAGACTGGGTTGCGATGGCTAAAGAGTGCAAAAGAGTATTACTAAGAGAACTTGACTTTCGCATTGAAGCTCAATATGCAGCGAGATTTCGACAACAATTTCTGGAAGAGCCACGTATTCGTATTCCCAAAGTCATTTGGGAACTAAGTACACAACGAATACTTTGTCTCGACTATTTGCCTGGCATCAAAATTAATGACCAAAAAGCATTGCAAGCAAGCAAAATAAATCCAATAAAAATCGCAGAGATCGGAGCAGAAAGTTATTTACAGCAACTTGTAAATTATGGGTTCTTTCACGCTGATCCTCACCCAGGAAACCTTGCCGTAGCAGAAGATGGAGCCCTCATTTATTACGACTTTGGAATGATGGGACAAATTTCAGGCATTCTTCGCTCCCGAATTGGTTCCATGGTCCGTGCTGCAGCAGCAAAAGATACCTCAACCTTAATAAAAGAATTTCAAGCAACTGGCCTAATTGCTCCAGGTATCGATATTGGACCTGTTCGTCGATTAGTGAGAGTAATGCTGCAAGAAGCGCTTACGCCACCATTCAGTACAAATGTCATGGGAAAACTTTCAGGTGATTTGTATGAACTCGTTTATGGGAAACCATTTCGCCTTCCAGTTGAATTAATTTTTGTCATTAGAGCACTTTCCACTTTTGAAGGTGTAGGCAGAAGCCTCGATCCAAGCTTTAATTTGATGGCTATAGCAAAGCCATACCTAATTCCACTCATGACATCAAGCAATTCAAATCCAAACGACTTATTAAATGAGTTAGGAAGACAAGTTGGTGTTTTAGGGAGCAAAGCTGTTGCCCTCCCTAAACGGCTTGATGAGAGTCTAGAAAAACTTGAGCAAGGTGATTTACAGCTACAGATTCGCATGGGTGAATCTGATAGACAATTGAGAAGATTAGTGAATGCTCAAATGTCTTCTGGTCAATCAATATTATTAGGTTGCCTTGCAATCTCAGCCGCAATTTTAGGATCTAGTGATAAGCCAATACATGCTCTTATACCAATTATTGCAGCTTTCCCGATAGCATTAGGATGGCTAAAATTACAAATCAAAGCGAAAAGAGATGAAAAAATAGACCAGATCCCTAAATGAATATAGGCAACATTTATTAAAAAGAAATGATTTTATTTATTTGTACTAATCAAACTTTTTTAGAACCATCACCTCGAGGCCCAAGTCCTACAGCACCAGCATAAACTGCCTGGCCACCTAATTCATCCTCAATGCGAAGAAGTTGATTATATTTAGCAACCCTCTCACTTCTACTCAAAGAACCCGTCTTGATCTGACCAGAACGAGTTGCGACAGCAAGATCTGCAATTGTCGTGTCTTCGGTTTCGCCACTTCTATGGCTTATAACAGTTGTATATCCTGAACGAGTAGCCAAATCAATGGCCTCTAAAGTCTCAGTCAAAGAGCCTATTTGATTAACTTTGATCAAAATAGAATTTCCAGCATTAGTATCAATGCCCTTTTTAAGTCGCTTAGAGTTAGTCACAAAAAGATCATCACCTACTAACTGAACTCTTTTACCCAATCTTTCAGTCAGCGATATCCAACCTTCCCAGTCATCCTCGCCTAAACCATCCTCAATTGAAACAATGGGATAGGACTCTACTAATTTTTCAAGCTCTTGGATCATTCCTTCACTAGAAAAAGTTGATCCTCCAAAATGATATTTTCCAGCATCAAGGAACTCTGTACTTGCAACATCTAATGCGAGAGAAATTTGTTTTCCAGGGATAAAACCTGCCTTCTCAATGGCTTTAATTAACAAATCTCCAGCTACTCGATTATTTGGCAAGTCAGGTGCGAACCCTCCTTCGTCGCCAACAGCTGTAGATAAACCCTGATCACTCAATAAACTCTTTAATACATGAAAAACCTCGGCCCCCATTCGCAAAGCATCACGAAAACTATCTGCACCTTGAGGTACCAACATGAATTCCTGAAAATCAAGATTATTAGCCGCATGCGCACCACCATTGATGACATTCATCAATGGAACCGGTAGCAAAGAAGCCATCGGACCTCCTAAATAACGGTAAAGAGGCAATCCCAGTCCATTAGATGCAGCTCGAGCCGTGGCAAGGCTGACAGCAAGAATTGCATTAGCGCCAAGATTGGATTTGTTATCACTTCCATCAAGCTCCTTCATTGCAGAATCAACTTTGGCCTGATCTAAAGCAGATAATCCACAAAGTGCTGGGGCAATACGTTCTTCAATGTGATCCACTGCCTTGGTAACTCCTTTCCCTAAATAACGCTTCTCACCATCACGCATTTCATGCGCCTCATGAGCTCCTGTACTGGCGCCACTAGGAACTATGGCTCGACCTATAGCTCCTGCTTCAAGGACTACTTCGGCTTCAACAGTTGGGTTACCGCGAGAATCAAGCACCTCCCTGGCCAAAATCGTATCGATGACTAGATCAAGAGAATCAATCACTTTTTCAGGAGGGGTTGATGAGATCTTATGGGTATGCCAATGACGTTGGTAATCAATGTTTTGCACTCCTGCTATTTCAAAAGCTACTCAAAAGCTTCTCTTCAAACAGAATGAATCTACGTATGGTATTAAAACTGCTTGTCATGCGAATACTTCACACAATGCTAAGGGTGCGAGACCTGGATAAATCCATAGACTTTTATACCAAAGTGCTAGGCATGCAACTTTTGCGAAAGAAGGATTATCCATCTGGTCGATTTACACTTGCATTTGTGGGTTATGGACTTGAAAGTGAAAATGCAGTCCTTGAACTGACCCACAACTGGGATACAAACCACTATGAGATTGGAAATGGCTATGGCCACATTGCATTAGGGGTAGAAAATATTTTCACAACCTGCGCATCCATCTCACAGAATGGAGGCTCTGTTATTAGAGACCCAGGGCCTATGAAACATGGAAATACCGTTATTGCTTTTGTTGAAGACCCTGATGGCTACAAAATAGAACTTATAGAAATAAATTCTCGAGAAACTATTAAATAGAAACCATGCCTTCCGAGATCGAACGCACACCTTCAAGCCAAGGAAGCCTGACAACTGATCCTGATCGATTTAGTAATGATTCTTGGAATCTTCTTCTAAGTGCTCAAGATGTAGCACGAAGATGGAGACATAGAGATTTAGATGTAGAACATATTCTTCAAGTCCTCTTTAGTGATAGGGCATATAACAGATTTATCAATAAGCTACCAATTAATAGTTCGGAACTGTTAGATCAAGTCGAAGACTTCCTTGCAGAGCAACCAATTTCCTCTGATGAAGAGTTATTTATTGGCGATGAGTTAGAAAATCTTCTTGAAAATGCAGAGCATTTTCGAAATCGTTGGGGATCCAGACTTATAGAAGTATCCCATCTCCTGATTGCTCTTGGTCGTGATCGTCGCATCGGAGCCGAACTGTTTGAAGAACTTGGATTACCTAGTGAGCAACTAGAAGCTGCTTTGAAGAAAGCTCCCTCAACCAAAGTAAAGGCTCGCAACTCAGAAAACACCTCTCAATCGCAATTATCGTCACGATCAATTCCCATCAAAAATGACAACATCAAATCCCTTTCAAATCATGACTCAACCACAGACTTCATTGATCCTCAAACCACAAAGAGAACACTTGACTTAGAAGTTCAACAGGAACCAAAAGCACTTGAAGCCTATGGGAGAGATCTAACCTCAGCAGCCAAAGAAGGAAGGCTAGACCCAGTTATTGGAAGAGATCCTGAAATCCGTAATCTCATAAAAGTTTTATCACGTCGAAGCAAAAACAATCCTGTCCTAATAGGTGCGCCAGGAGTAGGAAAAACAGCTATTGCAGAATTACTTGCTCAAAGAATAATTTCAGGCGAAGTCCCTGAATCACTAAAAGGTTTAAAACTTATATCGCTTGATGTGGGAGCACTAGTTGCCGGAGCAAAATTTAGAGGGCAATTTGAAGAACGTTTTCGGTCAGTAATGGCCGAAGTAAGTTCCCCTGACTCAAGAGTAGTTCTCTTTATTGATGAGCTCCATACAATCGTTAGTCCTGAGAGATCAAGCGCAGACGCAGCAAATTTACTGAAGCCAGTCCTCGCTAGAGGAGATTTAAGATGTATTGGGGCAACTACTCCCGAAAACTACAGACGCACCGTTGAAAAGGATCCTGCACTCAATCGACGATTTCAGCAAGTATTAATTAAAGAACCAAGCCTTGATTTAAGCGTCGAAATTCTTAGAGGCGTCAAAGAACGTTATGAGCTTCACCATGGTGTAACGATTACTGATGAAGCTATACAAACGGCAAACCGATTAGCAGATAGATACATCAGTGATCGATGTCTCCCTGACAAGGCTATCGACTTGATCGACGAAGCTGCTGCGCAATTAAAAATGGAAGTAACTTCAAAGCCCCAAATCATCGAAGAAGCAGAATCAGAACTTCAACACCTTGAACTGGCTTTAATTGCCAATACCTCTAACTCACATGAGAAACAAAAAGAGCTAAAGGAAAAACGTAGTCTTTCAGCACAAAATCTTTCTGATTTACAAGAAAGATGGACAACAGAACGTTCTCAATCAGAAGAGTTAAGACGATTACTTCAACAAGATGAAGACATTCGCAATGCAATCTCAGAGGCAGAGCGTGATGGGGACTTAGAAGAAGCAGCTAGGCTTCAATATGACAAATTACATTTTCTTCAACAACGAAAAGCTGAGATAGAAGAATCTTTGGCTGCCGCTCAAGCATCTGGCAAAGCCATTCTTCGAGACCATGTTGAGCCAGAAGATATTGCAGATGTAGTATCAAGATGGACTGGCATTCCAGTCAACAGAGTTTTAGCTGAAGAACGTCAAAAACTTTTAACTTTAGAAGATAATTTAGAAAAGAAAGTTATTGGCCAATTAGAAGCAGTTCAAGCAGTGGCGGCGGCTATTCGACGTGCCAGGGCAGGAATGAAAGATCCTCGTCGCCCAGTGGGTTCATTCCTGTTCCTAGGGCCTACAGGAGTAGGTAAAACAGAATTAGCAAAAACTCTTGCGGCATCATTATTTGATGAAGAAGAAGCACTAGTAAGACTTGACATGAGTGAATTTATGGAAAGGAATGCAGTTGCTCGTTTACTAGGGGCTCCACCTGGTTATGTTGGCTATGAAGAAGGTGGACAACTCACAGAAGCTGTTCGAAGACGACCATATGCAGTTTTACTATTAGATGAGATAGAAAAAGCCCACCCAGATGTATTTAATGTCTTACTTCAAGTTCTTGATGATGGACGTCTAACAGATTCTCAAGGACGTACAGTCGATTTCCGTCACACTGTAATAGTGATGACAAGTAATCTTGCAAGCAGAGAGATCTTAGATACATCAAGGTTATCCAAAGAGCAAAATAATGATTTAGACGATCTCAATCAAGCCCTATCAACTAAAATTGATGATGCATTAGCTCAACAATTCAGACCCGAATTTCTAAACCGTATTGATGAAATTATTAGATTTCGCCCGCTTAAGAAAGAAGACTTACAAAAAATTGTGCGCCTTCAACTCAATGTGCTTGCCAACTTATTAACAGAGCAAGGAATTAAATTGATTGTCGAGGGTACAGTAATCGAAGCTTTAGCCTTCGAAGGTTATGAACCTGAATATGGGGCAAGGCCTTTACGTCGAGTAATTCGCAGAAAACTTGAAAATCCTCTTGCAACCCAATTATTAGAACAACATTTCCACAATGCACGTACTGTCCGGGTGAAACCCGCAGAGAATGCATCAGCCTCCCTAATCTTTGTGGCAGAAGACTAAAACTCATGAATCCAGTAAAGTTAGTTTTTAACTGCGTGATCATTACAACCAGCTTGAAGCCCAGGCTTTAGTTTCCGTGACAAGTACCTCATCCCAAGAAACTCAAAAATCAACTCCACCACCAAATGAGGAAAAACCCACTCCTAAGGAGGGTTTTCTTCAGACAACTTTTGATGAATTGAAATTAGTTGTTTGGCCGAGTCGCCAACAACTGTTCAGTGAATCAATAGCTGTAATTCTAATGGTGACAATTTCAGCAGCCGCCATCGCAGCCATAAGTCGATTCTATGGTTGGGGAGCATCTCTAATATTTCGTTGATTCAATACACTTACTTATTGTCAATTCTTCTTCCTACTTTTCATAACCAGTGACCGAGATCGATTCCACACCCCAAGAGACGCCAACAAAGGTGCTGGATCTTCCTACATCAAATGATGATCCAGAAAACTCAAATCCACCTCAATCATCAGCCAAAACATCAATTTCTCGCTGGTATGCAGTTCAGGTTGCCTCAAGCTGTGAAAAAAAAGTAAAAGCCACACTTGAACAAAGAGCAGTCACGCTAGGAGTCAGCAATAGAATTCTTGAAATTGAAATTCCACAAACTCCTGCCGTCAAATTAAAGAAAGATGGAAGTCGTCAATCAACTGAAGAAAAAGTGTTTCCTGGATATGTCTTGGTTCGCATGGTGTTAGACGAAGACACAATGATGGCTGTTCGTAGCACTCCAAATGTAATTAACTTTGTTGGAGCCGAAGATCGTAGAGCAACTGGGAAATCTAGAGGTCATATAAAACCAAGACCCCTTAGTCGTCAGGAAGTAGATCGAATTTTCAAGAGGGCAGCGGAGAAGAAGACAGTAGTCAAGCTAGATCTTGCAGAAGGAGATCAAATAATTGTCACAGCTGGTCCTTTTAAGGATTTCCAAGGAGAAGTTATTGAAGTTTCTGGAGAACGTAGCAAATTAAAAGCTCTACTTTCTATATTTGGCAGAGAAACCCCTGTTGAACTTGAATTCTCACAAATAAATAAACAAAACTAATCCCAATGGCAAGGCCGTCTCCATGCGGAGGGCGGCCTAGGAGGTAGGTTTGCCATCTCCCCACGCCTGTCTAATCAAAAGTCAGGCAATCCGCATTCGTCAAAACCCCTCACGCCGATGGCAAAAAAAGTCGTAGCTGTTATCAAACTGGCCCTTCAAGCCGGCAAAGCTAACCCAGCACCCCCTGTAGGTCCTGCACTAGGCCAACACGGGGTGAATATCATGGCGTTCTGCAAGGAATACAACGCAAGAACGCAAGAAAAAGCAGGTTTTGTAATTCCTGTAGAAATCTCAGTCTTTGAAGATCGAAGTTTTTCCTTCATCACAAAGACTCCTCCCGCATCTGTTTTGATTACAAAAGCGGCCGGGATTGACAAAGGATCAGGCGACTCGGCAAAAGGTCAAGTCGGTACGATAAGTCGAGCTCAACTTGAAGAAATAGCAAAAACAAAGCTTCCTGATCTCAACTGCTCAAGTGTTGAATCTGCAATGCGTATCATTGAAGGTACTGCCCGGAACATGGGGGTTTCCATAAATGACTAAATCTCAGAGCAGCTTTCAACTTGCCTATCAACTGATTTCATTAATTTAAAACCCTTTTTTAGGGGGAGACAAAATTTGTCGTCAGCACCCCATTCTCACAATGACAAAACTTTCAAAACGAATTGCAGATCTCACCTCTAAGGTTGAGGATCGTGCTTATGAACCACTTCAAGCAATTAATCTTGTTAAAGAAACTGCTAACGCAAAATTTGACGAGACAATTGAAGCCCATGCTCGCCTAGGCATAGATCCCAAATATACAGATCAACAATTAAGAACCACAGTCGCTTTGCCTAATGGGACAGGTCAAAGCATCAAGATAGCCGTTATTACTACTGGTGAGAAAGTTGCTGAAGCAAAGTCAGCTGGGGCTGAGCTAGCAGGAGATGATGACTTGGTTGACGCAATAAATAAAGGCGCAATGGACTTCGATCTACTCATCGCCACTCCAGACATGATGCCCAAAGTGGCCAAGCTAGGCAGAGTCCTTGGGCCTCGTGGTCTTATGCCTAATCCAAAAGCAGGAACTGTGACTACAGATTTGGTTGGCGCAATCAAAGAATTCAAAGCAGGTAAGCTTGAATTCCGAGCTGACCGCGCAGGAATTGTTCATGTACGTTTTGGGAAAGCCAGCTTCTCCGCTGATGCTCTTTTGGAGAACCTCAAAACCTTGCAAGAAACAATCGATAGGAATAAGCCGAGTGGAGCAAAAGGAAGGTATTGGAAGAGCCTTTACTTGTCTTCAACAATGGGTCCCTCAGTAGAAGTTGATATCACTGCTTTGCAAGAAATGCAACAAGAAAGTTGATGTTGTAGATTTACTCAATGGCAATCACGCCAAAGGGCATACGCCCGGCCAAAGAAAGTAGGGAGCCAAAAACTTATTGCACAAATTGCAATAAGTTAATAAGCGTAATTCCTGCCGAGGCAAGAGCAACGAGATTATTCGCATAGCGGATCAGATCGGAATGCGGCCTCAATACTCTTTTGAGTAATTAAGGGCCGTATGTCCCGCTTCTTCCCCCGATTCGATCCCTATGGGCCGCACGCTGGAGAACAAAAAACGAACCGTCGAAGAGTTAAAAGGTCTTCTCGACGAAGCGGAAATGGCTTTAGTCCTGGACTATCAGGGCTTATCCATCAAAGAGATGTCTGATTTGCGGACTCGTCTAAGTGCCAACAATAGTATTTGCAAGGTGACTAAAAACACCTTAATGAGACTTGCTATTGACGGCAAAGATGACTGGTCAGGACTGCAAACTTTACTCACCGGTACCAACGCCTTTGTTCTTATCAAAGGTGATATTGGCGGTGCAGTTAAGGCTGTACAGACTTTTCAGAAGGACACCAAGAAATCCGAAACAAAAGGCGGTCTTTTTGAAGGCAAGCTCTTAACTCGTGATGAAATCAAAGCCATCGCTAGCCTTCCAACCAAGGAAGCTCTCATGGCACAGATTGCTGGTGCCCTAAATGCCATAGCAACCAAAGTTGCTGTTGGCATAAATGAAGTCCCCTCGGGTCTTGCCAGATCTCTAAAACAACATTCCGAAAACAACAAAGACTAAATCATTAATTCTTTGTTATCCAAATTTTCTCCCCCCTTAAGTTGCTGAGTTTCAATCATGTCAACCAAAACCGACGAAATCCTCGACTCTCTAAAAAATCTCTCTTTGCTTGAAGCTTCTGAACTCGTAAAGCAAATTGAAGAAGCTTTTGGAGTATCAGCTGCTGCCTCCGCAGGTGTTGTAATGGCCGCACCAGGAGCAGGCGCGGCTGGTACGGCTGGAGAAGCCACTGAAGAGAAAACTGAATTTGATGTTGTACTTGAAAGCTTTGAGGCCTCTGCCAAAATTAAAGTCCTTAAAGCTGTTCGAGAAGCGACAGGGCTTGGTCTGGGAGATGCCAAAGCCATGGTTGAGGCAGCTCCTAAAACCATAAAAGAAGGCATGAGTAAGGATGATGCTGAAGGCTTGAAAAAAGCCATCGAAGAAGCAGGTGGGAAAGTAACTCTTAAATAGTTTTAACCAGATGTAAGGTTTTGCTGTTGTCATTACTCAGCAAACCAACCGCTAAAACCATAAAAAAAGCTCTGCCAAAGGCAGAGCTTACGGAGGCGGAAAAACTAGGCGTCTGTCCTTGTTTCGACCCTAGTTATATCCTCACCCCTCACACATAAAAAATAATATCAAAAAGTAACAAGACACCACACCAGTCAAGGTGCGCTACTTAAAGTGTCCTCCAGCTTAATTCCATCCAAATCGGCAAATATTCAAAAACCCAAAGTAATTACAACCAACATCTATTAATTACTAAAACAACCTGTATCGCAATGAAGTCAAGAGATCATTAGATATTCTCAACATATATCAATTAATGTAATCAATTATAGACTTTCATTTACTCAAAAAGACAGGCAATGCTCCATTCTTTTAACTGACATTTGATCCATGACTGATGGAAGAGGACGAGTAATTGCCGCAGCAACTGATGGTGCATGTCGCGGAAATCCTGGCCCTGGGGGGTGGGGAGCAATATTGCGCTTCGAAGATGGTAGCGAGGAAGAGTTTGGTGGCCATGAAGCAGCTACTACAAATAACCGCATGGAATTGCAAGCTGCAATAGAAATCTTGACTCATCTAAAGAAGTTATCAATTCATCCAGCCCTGACTATTAAAACAGATAGTAAATATCTAATCAATGGATTCTCTCAATGGATTAATGGCTGGAAAAAAAAAGGATGGAAAACAAGTTCAGGGAAAAAAGTTTTAAACCAAGATCTATGGGAAGCCTTAGATCAAAACCGAATAAATGGAGTAAAATTTGAATACGTCAAAGGTCATAGTGGTGACCCTGATAATGAAAGAGTCGATGCAATAGCTGTTAATTTTTCTAGAAATATACCTCAAAACAATATAAATAATCAGTTACCAATTAAACAAGCCAAGAATGTTTCCGATAACCCAACAGAAGAATGTGAAATCGCACCTCCAAGACTTCTAAAACTGATATCTCGATTAGAGATGGCTGATCATATTGCAAAGAAAGGGTATGCACTCAACTCAAGGGAAATAGCAGAACTAGTAGAGACCCCTATTAAAGAGATTGAAAAGAAGCAAAAGGCCTGGAGATGGAGAAATTGGGTCATAGAACCAATTAATAATTCACTTTGGAGGTTACAACCTCATCAAAAGCCCACTGATAACTAGGGAACAGAATTTCATGACTAAACAAGCAAAGAAAAAACAAATCTCTTTACAGAGACTTTATCAATATTTAATCACACCAATATTATCTAAAGATGAAGGCATAGACCCAGAAACTTTAACTCAATTAGCCTTATCTACACTTGGTCAAATATCTATATATAGAAATTCCCCTGGGATATCAACTTTGCTTAAGAGTATAGCTAATGATCTACAAATTACAGATAAGCGTCTTGAACAAACAATTTTTGGGTGTCAATTCAAAAATCCCATAGGATTAGCGGCAGGATTTGATAAGAATGGAGTAGCAGCTGGGATCTGGGATCATTTTGGGTTTGGATTTGCCGAACTTGGAACAGTAACTTTTCACGCACAAATAGGAAATCAACGACCAAGACTTTTTCGACTTGCTAAAGAAAAGGCAGCACTAAATCGTATGGGATTCAACAATAATGGGGCAGCGGTCATGCGAACTACACTTGAACGACAATCACTTATATCTCCAGGTAAACGTCCCCTAACAATTGGATTAAATTTTGGGAAATCGAAAATTACTGCTTTAGAAAAAGCCCCAGAAGACTATTTTTCATCAGTTGCATTACTAGCAGCATTTGCGGATTATGTAGTCATCAATATCAGTTCACCAAATACACCAGGCCTAAGAGAGCTCCAAAATGCAAATCTCTTAAAGCGACTTTTAAAACATCTTAAAAAACTTCCTGACTGTCCACCATTATTAGTAAAAATTGCTCCAGATCTATCCAATGAAGATATTGATGAATTGGCGAAAGTGGCCCTTCAGGAACGCATTTCAGGCTTGATTGCTGTAAATACAAGTACTAATAGACTTGGACTAGAAAAGCGCTTAATAACTCAAACAGGAAAAACCCTAGCAGAAGAAATTGGAGGTCTTAGTGGGCAGCCTTTGCAAGGAAGAGCAATAGAGGTCTTACGACGACTACGTACTCAAACTGGCCAAGAGTTACCCCTGGTGGGCGTAGGAGGAATTGATTCACCAAAATGCGCCTGGGAAAGAATTACAGCAGGAGCATCACTTTTACAGTTATATACAGGTTGGATTTTCCAGGGCCCAATATTAGTTCCGCAAATTCTTGAAGGATTATTGTCCCAACTAGAAAAACATGGTTTACAACATATTTCTGAAGCTGTTGGGAGTGAACTACCATGGACTTAATTAAACAAATTTATTTAAAAATATCACCATATAAAAAATCAATGATTCCGCATCTTACTTCCTCAAAAAAATATTTTTCTTTACTCAAGAAAACATCTTGTAGCCAAGCCAAAATAAGTTTTACTATCTAAATTTTTGTGGTAGTAAGTTTGTCTTGTTCGATCATCATGAAAAACACTCTCTTTAATTATCAAAAACATGAACAAGGATTCTAACTTCAAGGAGAAAAATCGAAAGCTGTCGGATACCAAAACAGAAAAGATCTCTTCCTTTGATTATCATGGAGGAAATGTTATAGAAGAAGCAAGAAGGCTTGGAGTCGAAATTGATGAAGTTTTAGATGCTAGTGCTTCTTTAATTCCATTTGATCCGCCACACAAGCTTTACAAGTTACTTGTGAGATCATTAGATAATTCTTCACTAAAAAGCTACCCCGACAGAACACATCACGAACTCTGTAGTGCAATTAGCAGTTTCCATGGGATTGAACCTGAAATGGTTCTGCCTGGCAATGGTGCTGCAGAGCTTTTCACTTGGGCAGGAAGAGATGCGAAAGAAAAAGGATTAAGTGCAATACCCAGTCCAGGTTTTGCAGATTATTTAAGAGCTCTAAATTGCTGGAATGCATCATCTATTCATATACCTTTACCGCTTAATTGGACATCTGATAAGCCACAATCATTTCCAATATCTCCAAAATCAGAAGTAATTTGGATAACAAATCCACACAACCCTACAGGTCAATTATGGAGCCGAAATTCTATTGAGAATCTATTGAAAAATTATGAATTAGTGATTTGTGATGAAGCGTTTCTGCCTTTAGTACCTTATGGAGAGAAAGAATCATTACTTCCTTTAGTACCAGACAATTCAAATTTAATAGTAATTAGAAGTTTAACCAAGTTATTCAATCTGGCTGGTATCAGGTTTGGTTACGCAGTAAGCGCACCTGATAGGCTGAAAAAATGGGCTCAATGGCGTGATCCATGGCCAGTCAATGGCCTTGCAATTGCTTCAGGAACAATGCTTTTCAAGGATCACTTTCTCCTCAATGAATGGATAAGAAAAATTCATGAATGGGTGTCTTCCGAAGGGGATTTATTCCAAGCGGAATTACAAAAAATTCCTGGAATAATTTCTCACCCTTCATCAGCAAACTTTCTTTTAATTGAAAGTGACACATCATTAGTTGCCTTGAGAAATAAAATGCTTCAAAAAAGAATACTGTTAAGAGACTGTCGCTCCTTTCAAGGGCTAGGAGAAAGATACTTAAGAATTAGTCTCCAAACAAAAACTAATAATAATCGAATAATTAATGCTTTAAAACATTGTCTTAACTGAAAGATTCGATAAGTTGAACTAAAGCTTGATCAGCATTTTTAAAAGCCAATCTCTGCATACCTTCCTTCATATCAAGCAACCAATCATGACCTTTTCCTGTCAAAAGCAGTCTGCTATCTAATAGCCGAAAAATAGTGTCACCCAAAGTTTGTTCATCAGGTTGATGTTGATGAACCACGACTGCAGCTCCTAATGATGCGGCAAAACCAGCATTAATCTCTTGATGTTGATCTGCCGATTCAGGGTAAGGAACCAAAATAGCAGGTGTACCACAGGCCGCCAATTCACAAAGGGCTCCTGAACCCGCTCTACTGATTGCAAGATCTGCGTGCTGTAATAAGCCAGCTATCTCATCACAAAATAATTTCTCTACCAAATTAGGATGTCGATTTTTTTGAAAATCCGGGTCATTGCATCCTGTCAAATGAACAACTCGACATCCTTTATCAAGAAAATATGGCATCACAGCACGCACCATACGATTAAGGCCTAAAGCTCCTTGACTACCTCCCATGACTATGATTAATGGCCCTTCCCCAATAGGGACCCAAGCTGGTAATTTCTGTGAGATATTGAACTCTTTCCTTACAGGGTTTCCCGTGAAAAGAACTTTGCATTGTGGAATTTGCTTCGCAGCAATAGGGAATCCAATTGCCACTATTTGACAAAATCTCCCCATCAAACGAGTAACCTTGCCAGGCATGGCATTCGACTCATGCAAAATAACTGGCAGCCCACAAAACATCGCACCCAAGATCGCAGGAGCAGCTATGTATCCACCGGTAGTGAAAACTGCATTAATATGTTCTTTCCTCAAGAAAGTCCACACTCTGAAAGTAGAAAAAAGTAATTTGAAGAGCACGAAAAACTTTCTCAAACCACTTGCTTGAAGACCTCCTACACGAATTTGTACTAAGTGATACTTTTCAGGGACCAATTTTGTCTCCATACGATCTGGAACACCCAGCCAATGCACTTGCCAAGAAGCAGACAATTCCTCTGCCACAGCAAGTGCAGGGAAAATATGTCCTCCGGTACCACTGGCAGCAATCAAAAGCCGATGCATAAAAAGCACAGAAAGGGAATGGAACTTAAGTTATCTAGAGTGTGATCAAGAGCCAATGCAAAATTTACTGACAACTTTACTAACCTCTGGATTATTATTTTCATTACTAGCCAGCCCACAACTTAAGGCCCAAGAGCTATCCACCGAAAATCTTAGCCTAAAACTACAAAAAGTCTTAAACAAAAGAGATACATCTGCATTCTCAAATTTTCCTTTCTTAATAAATGAAAACTCAAGTATAAAATTTAAATATCAACAACTTATAAAGCGTTTCTCTGACGCTAATTGGAATATTAAGCCATCTAATACAACGCAAGATGGTCGCCAAATATTGGACATTACAATAACAGGTACTCAAAAGTTAAATGGGAGCAAGTATTATCTAGAATCAAAACAAAAAATTGCTCTTATTGCTTCTGAAGGGGTAATTAAAAACACTGAGCTCTTAAGTGAATATTCTATCTTGAGGAGCAGTAATGTTTACTTACCTATCACTCTAAATATCCCTGACATTGTACTAACAGGATCAAAATATGATATCGATATCATTTTAGATCAGCCTATTAATAATGCCATGGTGGCTGGTGGCTTGATTGGCCTTAGTGCTGCACAAGTAAAGGCTGAGGCAAACCCTAATATAGAGATTGCCCCTATGGGAAGTGGAGGACTATTTAAATCAGTCCAAGCTCCATTAGAGCCTGGTTCTCAGACATGGGCTGCTATTCTCGCGCATCCAGACGGTCTAATTTCAGTAACAAAATACGTCAAAGTAATATCTAATTCCGATTCAATCAAGCCATAAATATATATATTTATGGCTTGATTGAATCATAGCCAAGAACCTAATTATTAGTTAGATGTATAACCACTTCCCAAAAGCAAGGGACTTAAACCTAGAGTAATGTCATTAATTTGCATTATCAAGGGCAGAAACTCCAGGCAGAACTTTGCCCTCAAGCAATTCTAGACTTGCTCCTCCACCAGTAGAAATATGAGACATTTTTTCTGCAAGTCCTGCCTTCTCAACTGCAGCGACCGAGTCTCCTCCTCCGATAATTGTGCAGCAACCAGCATCACTTAATTCAGCAAGAGTAGTTGCAATGGAATTTGTTCCATTAGCAAACTTGTCGAATTCAAAAACCCCCATAGGGCCATTCCAAATGATCGTTTTACAATCACTCAAAGCCTCCTGAAACACTTTTATTGAGTTAGGACCAATATCTAAACCCATCCATCCTTCAGGTATTGATTCAATAGAAGCAAGTTGACTATTAGCATCAGGGGAAAAATTATCTGCCAATACAACATCAGTCGGCAAAAGAAATTGAACACCCTTTGTTTTTGCT
Source organism: Prochlorococcus sp. AG-409-B05 (assembly GCA_003216075.1). Lineage (GTDB taxonomy): Bacteria > Cyanobacteriota > Cyanobacteriia > PCC-6307 > Cyanobiaceae > AG-409-B05. Next base: position 62,516 of record QCJK01000006.1, on the reverse strand, counting down.
TTTGCTTCTAATTCTTTTGCAAGATCTAATTTATCCTCTTCAACCAAACTCTTACCGACTGATAATCCCCTAGCTTTATAAAATGTGAAAATCATTCCACCTCCTATCAATACTCGATCACATTTATCAATTAATGTCTCAAGCACTCCAATTTTACTACTGACTTTTGACCCTCCTACTATCGCAGCCAAAGGACGCTTTGGTTGTTCAATAGCACCTTGAAGATATTGAAGTTCTTTCTCCATTAAATAACCTGCAACACTAGGGTTTAAGAACTTCGTAACCCCCTCAGTAGAAGCATGAGCGCGATGAGCTGCGCCAAAAGCATCATTTACATAAACATCTGCTAAAGCTGCAAGCTTTTTAGAAAATTCAACATCATTTTTTTCTTCTTCTGCAAAAAAACGAACATTTTCAAGTAAAACAACTTCACCTTCAGACAAAGCGCTAACCTTGGCCTCAGCATCAGGACCAATGCAGCTATCGGTTTTGACAACATTTTTACTTAAAAGCTCGCTCAACCTTTTGGACACAGGAGTAAGTCTCATGGACTCATTGACCTGTCCTTTTGGACGACCAAAATGTGCAGCGAGAATGATCTTAGAGCCCGCCCCTATTAAATGATTAATAGTGGGGAGGGCAGCTCTAATTCTTGTGTCGTCGGTGATCACGCCTTGATCATTCAATGGCACATTGAAATCAACGCGCACCAACACTCGCTTGCCTCGTAGTTCCTCAGCATTGAGACTAGAAAGGGAGCGCTTTGCCATGGGGTGCCTTGCAGTGGTAATAAATAAGCATGAGATTAACCCGTGGATTGCACCATTGATGTGCTTTCAAGAAAAAGCAATCCAATCAGTCTCTACTCGCTTGAAGGCTAAACCCAATCGCGCCAATGACCTAAATGCGTGAAACCATCCTCTTGACTATTAATCCACCCCAAAAAGCCTTACAAAAACAACAATCAAAACGATGGCAGTAATTGGCAATCAAAACAGCCGTTTAATATTGTTTTTAAGTACTCAAAGCTATTGAAAATGACGTAAAAGGCACAACAACCAATCAGTCATTGCTCATCAATGTCAAGTAACGAACCAGCAAAATCCCCTATGCTTGTTATCCGATGAGCACTCCCAAAATTCAGTGGTATCCAGGCCACATTGCTAAGGCAGAAAAACAACTCAGTAAAAACCTTGATAAAGTTGATCTTGTAATTGAAGTAAGAGATGCGCGAATCCCATTAACAACCTCACATCCCAGCCTTCAAAAATGGATTAAAGGCAAAAATCATCTTTTGGTAATCAACCGTAAAGATATGATTTCTCCAGAGGCTTTAAAAAGCTGGGACACCTGGTTTCGTAGACAAGGGCAAAAGCCTTGGTGGTGTAATGCAAAGTCCGGTACAGGAGTCAAGCAAATACTTGAAGCAGCAATACATGCAGGGAATGAGTTAAATAGTCGTCGAAGATCTAGAGGTATGCTAAAAAGACCTGTTAGAGCACTAACGCTTGGATTCCCAAACGTTGGGAAATCAGCACTAATTAATCGCCTAGTACGCAAAAAAGTAGTTCAAAGTGCTCGTCGTGCAGGAGTCACACGAACATTACGTTGGATACGGATGGGGCAAAGCCTTGATTTACTTGACGCGCCAGGAGTTTTACCTTCACGAATAGATGATCAAGAAGCTGCTATTCGTCTTGCAATTTGCGATGACATTGGACAGGCCGCATATGACGTCGAATCGGTAGCCATAGCATTTTTAAAAATGCTACAAGTATTAGAAAAGCAAGAAGCTACAGGGGTAACTCAAGGCCTAATTCAAGAACGCTACGGCCTACCATTCACTTGTAATTCGGATCATCATGAATGGTTACTCCAATCTGCCTGGCGACACACGTCTGGGGACACAAAGCGTATGGCAGAAAGACTGCTTGATGACTTTCGAAAAATTTTATTAGGCCTTATATCACTAGAACTACCTTGATGACTGAATCACCTACCAATTCCTTTGGAGAAGGTGAAGGTGAACTATTCATACTTCATTATTCCAAACCACTGCCAATGCGCCTAGATCGATGGTTGGTCAGTCAACGATCCGAACAAAGTCGCGCCACGATCCAAAAATTTATAGACGCAGGTTTTGTTCGCGTCAATGGGATCAATGCACGTGCGAAAACACCACTCCGTTCAGGAGACAAAATTCAATTATGGATACCTCCACCTGAACCACTTGATTATCTACAGCCAGAAGCAATGGAACTAGATATTCTCTTTGAAGATAAGCACCTCATTGTTATTAACAAATCAGCAGGAATAACAGTTCATCCAGCACCTGGGAACAAAACTGGTACGTTAGTTAATGGGCTTTTGCATCACTGTCCTGATTTGCCAGGAATCAATGGAAAGCTTCGACCAGGAATAGTTCATCGACTTGATAAAGATACAACTGGATGCATAGTCATTGCCAAGAGCCAAGAATCACTAATAAAATTACAGAAACAAATTCAAAGTAGAATTGCATCACGAAACTATATAGGCATAGTTCATGGAGTCCCAAAAGGTGATAATGGAATGATAATTGGTGCTATCGGCAGGCACCCTGTAGACAGAAAAAAATATGCAGTTGTCGATGAATCAACTGGTAGATATGCATGCACATACTGGTCTTTAAGCGAGAGGCTCGGTGATTATTCACTAGTTAATTTTAAATTAGAGACAGGCCGTACACACCAAATCAGAGTCCATTGTTCGCATATCGGCCATGCAATCGTTGGCGACCAAACATACAGTCGATGCAGAAAACTACCAACAAAACTCTCAGGGCAATTATTACATGCAATAAAACTTGAATTAAACCATCCAATAACAAATAATCGAATGGAATTCGATGCTCCTTTACCCAAAACTTTCCAGAAATTTTTAACTATTTTGCGTCAAAAATCATAGCATCAAATCTCAACGGCAATCTACAGGAAGCTTCTACAAGTTTTCTTGTGATTAATGCTTTGGGATCACTTAAAAGTTTATCTCCAGAAGCTCTTTCGGCTATCTTTCCATGCTCTAAAACAATTATATTATCACAAAAACTAGATGCTATCACGAGATCATGAGTAATAAATAAGATTGATAATCCAAGCTTTTCCTGCAATGATCTAAGTAAAAAAAGTATCTCATATTGAATCTCCGCATCAAGCATACTAACACTTTCATCACATATCAAAACCGTAGGTTTTAGAGATAAGGCCCTAGCAATTGCCACTCGTTGCAATTGACCGCCTGACAATTCAGATGGCAGACGATTTTGATAATGCTCTGCAGGACTCAAGCCAACCTGCTCTAAGAGTTCACGGGTCTTTTGGCTAGCCTCTAATCGGCTAGCCAATTTATGTACTAACAAAGGATCAGAAACTGATTCTCCAATAGTCATTTTTGGATTCAAACAAGCCAATGGATCTTGAAAAACCATTTGCATTGATTGACGCGCCTCTTTCAAAGATTTGCCACGAAGCCTAAGGATGTTCTCACCATGCAACTTAACTTCACCGCCTCGAAGCGGAACCAAACCCATCAAAGCTCTACAAAGAGTCGTTTTCCCACATCCAGAGATACCAACAATCCCCAGGGTTTCTCCCCTACGAATTGAGAAAGATATTTCATCAACAGCCTTTATCCATCTCATTCTCCAAGGCACTTCATTGATGGAATGCCAACAACGCAATCTATTTATCTCCAAGACAAGCTCTTGCTGTTTAATTAAAGGGAGAAAAGTTTCATTTAAGGACCTAGCAGCTTTTACCAACCTCATCCCTACAAGAGATTTGGGCTGCATCAAAAGCTCTCTACTAGGTCTATCCTCAACAATCTTTCCATTCTCAATTACAGCCATACGTTCACACCAACGGGCAGCAAGTGCCAAATCATGGCTAATCAACAAAAGAGCAGTCCCAAGATCTTCACACAAACTGCTTAATTCATTCATAACTTGATCAGCTACCGATACATCAAGACTGGTAGTTGGCTCATCAGCAATTATCAAAGGAGGGTTAAGCGCAATAGCCAAAGCAATTGCTAAGCGCTGACGCATGCCACCACTGAGTTCATGAGGGTATGCCGAGAATCTTTCCGAACTGATACCCACTTTCTCCAGCAATTCTTCTGCCCTATTTCGATACCATTGACGATTTTTTTCTGGCAAATGAGCCTTCAATGTATCCACAAGATGTCCACCAAGAGTCATCAATGGATTGAGACGGGTCATTGGATCCTGGAAAACCAACCCGACTGCCTCTCCTCGTAATCTCCGTAAGGTTGATGGATTAATAAGACTAGTATCTTGTCCAGTCAACAAGAGTTGACCTTGACAAACGCTTCCTGAAGGCAATAACTGAAGAATCGCTCTTGCAATGGTGCTCTTTCCACAACCTGAAGGGCCCACCAACGCAACACGATCCCCAGATGCAATAGTGAAATTCAACCCATCCAAAATCCAATGCATGCTGCCGGGATAGCGCATACGAAAATGTTTAATCTCTAAAACATGCCCTTGGAAAGTGGGCATAAGAAGTAGCACGTGTTCATAAGTCTGAATAGCATGGAATATCAGCTGGGTCAGATGCTTGACATCACCACTGCATGCAATTCAACACAGACCAATCAGGTCTGCGGTAATAATGTGCCTGGGGAACCTCCCCTAAGGCCTAATCCAATACATTCAAGTGAAGACTATGGCATTCCTCTACCGTCATGGTTGATCAACTGCATTGAACATATCCCTCCAGGGATAGGACAAACATGTCCAACTGATTCAGAAGCTTTACTTGCTGCAGCTTTTGACTTGGCTTTTCAACTACACGAAGGGCAATTTCGAGCCAGTGGAGAACCATACATCGTTCATCCAGTGGCAGTTGCTGATCTTTTACGTGATATAGGTGCTAGTGCAAGCGTTATTGCAGCAGGTTTTCTACACGATGTAGTGGAAGATACAAATGTTACCCCTGAACAATTAGAAGATTATTTTGGACGTGAAGTCAAAGAATTAGTTGAAGGTGTTACAAAATTGGGCGGCATTCATTTTACGAATAGGACAGAAGCACAAGCAGAAAACTTACGCAAAATGTTTCTTGCCATGGCTAGTGATATACGAGTGGTTTTAGTGAAACTTGCAGACAGACTTCACAACATGCGTACGATCAATTCTCTTCAATCTGAGAAACAACAAAGAATCGCGCGCGAAACTCGTGAAATCTATGCCCCACTAGCCAATCGTCTTGGAATTGGTCGTTTCAAATGGGAACTTGAAGATTTAGCTTTCAAACTGCTTGAACCAGATGCATATAGAGAAATCCAAGAGCAAGTCGCTACTAAACGTAGCGAGAGAGAAGAGCGTCTAGCTGACACAGTACAACTACTTAGGGACAAACTTCTTTCGGTAGGTCTTGATAGCTGTGAAGTCAGCGGAAGGCCAAAACATCTATTCGGCATCTGGAGCAAGATGCAACGACAACAAAAAGCCTTTCACGAAATCTTCGATGTGGCAGCGCTACGAATAGTTGCACCCAGCGTTGAAACTTGTTACAGAACTCTAGCCGTGGTCCACGACACATTCAGACCAATCCCTGGCCGCTTTAAAGATTACATCGGTCTCCCAAAGCCAAATGGATATCAGTCCCTACACACTGCTGTTATTGGAAAACATCGCCCAATCGAAGTACAAATTAGAACTCCAGAAATGCATCGAGTGGCAGAATTTGGGATTGCTGCTCATTGGAAATATAAAGAGGGTGGATCACCTGCCGCTGGCGATGCCGATAAATTCAATTGGTTGCGACAACTAGTTGAATGGCAACAGGAAGGTGGCAATGATGATCATAATGACTACCTGGCATCGATCAAAGAAGATCTTTTTGATGAAGAGGTATTTGTTTTTACACCCAAAGGAGATGTCGTAGGGCTACGCAAAGGGTCAACAGCTGTTGACTTTGCTTATCGTATACACTCTGAAATTGGCAATCATTGCCATGGGACACGAATCAACGATCGCCTATGTCCACTGGCAACACCACTTAACAATGGAGATTTTGTCCAAATCCTTACCAGTCGCACCGCTCATCCAAGCTTAGATTGGCTCAATTTTGTAGCAACACCTACAGCTCGAAATCGTATTCGCCAATGGTACAAAAGGAGTCACCGTGATGAAACTGTGCAAAGAGGCAAAGAGCTTCTTGAACGTGAGGTCGGTCGCAATGGTTTTGATGCATTACTAAAAAGTGAGGCGATCCAAAAGGTTGCTGAACGTTGCAACATGCAATCAACAGAAGACCTATTGGCCTCGCTTGGGTTTGGAGCTCTAACGATACAACAAGTCCTTAATCGACTACGTGAAGAAATTCATCTACAAAATATCGGCATTCAACAAACAATAGACAATATAGAAGTAGCTAAACAAATCACAACCAAAGGCGAAACTCCACCAGCCAAAGCCAGTACCTTTCATGGAGTACCAATCATTGGTGTAGAAGGCCTTGATTACAGACTGGGTGGATGTTGCAGTCCGCTCCCGGGCGAAGCAATCCTAGGCACAGTTGCTTTGGGCAATCATGGGATAACAATCCATCGCCACGATTGTGCAAATGTGACATCAACACCTAGCGAAAGAAAGTTGCCAGTACATTGGAATCAAAGTTCATTTATGAATGAAGAAAGATTCCCGGTGCAATTAAGGATTGAAGTAATTGATCGAGTAGGAATTCTCAAAGATATACTTATGAAGTTATCAGATAATCACATTAATGTAAGTGATGCTCGTGTAAAAACTGCTTATTGCAAACCTGCCTGTATTGATCTAAAAGTAGAACTAGCTAGTGCTAAGCAACTCTTCAAAACCATGGATCAAATTCGATCCATGGCAGACGTACTAGATATTGCTCGCATAGGGCTAGGTTAATGAGTATGAGATGTTTCAACAATTAATCATCTAAAAAGTAGGCTAACAACTTGATAATAATTAGGTTAGATGAGATTAATTAAAATGTTTTTCTCGATATTTTCTAATGATAAATTGATTAGTCAGTAAGCTATAGATTGTTAATCCTGCGATTAAACCTAATATTCCTCCAACAAAAGTGCACCCTACTAACAAACGATTGCTAAATATCCAACCTTGATTCCATATCGATGAAACTGTGAGTTCATTAACCTCTTCGAAGTTTAAACTTTGCCCTAAAAGGAAACAACCTATTTGATAGTTCGCCCAATAAAGTGGTACATATGTAATTGGATTGCTAATCCAAGTCCCCATGGCTGCAAGCAAACGATTCCCGCGACATAAGCTTGCAAGAATGATTCCTAACAATGTCTGTAAGCCAAATAATGGAAAGCAACCACAAAAAACACCTACTGCAAACCCTCTGGCACGTTGACCTGGGGTTCCTTCCTGCTGCCACAACCAAAGCAACGCTCTACGAAATCGGAAAATCAATGAGTGTGAACGTGGGGACATTGGCATGCCTCCTATGGTCAGGTCTTACAGATGAGTCGGATCGTACGAAAAGTTCAATTATTGCGCATAAATGACCTTAGACACCCATACAAGTGAGACAATTGCAGCAATTGCAACCGCTGTAGCAGCAGGTCATGGTGGCATTGCTGTTATAAGAATCTCAGGTCCTTCAGCTAAAGAAGTTGGTCAAACCTTGGTTTCGACACCAGGGAGACAACTTTGGAAAACTCATAGTGTCATTTATGGGTATATCCGTGACGAAAGAAAAGGTAAAAGAATTGATGAAGTTTTAGCCCTACTCATGGAAGCACCACGCAGTTTCACCGGAGAAGATGTAGTGGAAATTCACTGTCATGGTGGCTTAATTGTTGTGCAACAAGTATTTGAAAGAGTTCTTGCCCATCCCGCTATAAGGCGAGCATTACCCGGTGAGTTCAGTCAACGCGCCGTTCTGAATGGCCGACTAAATCTCACCCAAGCAGAAGCGATAAATGATCTTATAGCCGCCAAAAGTCGCCAAGCAGCCCAACTGGCAATCACGGGCATGGATGGAGGAATTCAAAATCGCATTTCTTCACTTAGAGAGATACTCTTGAATCAACTCAGTGAGCTTGAAGCAAGAGTAGATTTTGAGGATGAATTGCCACCACTAGACGGGAGGAAGCTATTAAATAGTATCAAGGATGTTCGACATAAACTAAATAATTTAATAGCCGACTCTAAGAGGAGTCAGTGCCTCCGAAACGGATTAAATGTAGCAATTATTGGTCGGACGAATGTTGGAAAAAGTTCCATGCTTAACCTTCTCAGTCGGAGTAATAGAGCTATCGTTACAAATATCCCAGGGACAACAAGAGATCTTCTGGAGAGTGAAGTGGTCCTGGAAGGCGTACCCATCAAATTGATCGACACTGCCGGAATAAGAACTACAGATAATGAAATCGAAAAACTTGGTATTATTAGGACAAAGAAAGTATTATGTGGGGCCGATGTCATTATTTTTGTTTTTGATATAAATCAAGGATGGACAGAGAATGACGAGTTACTATTGTCTACCATACCGGAAGAATCTCCAAGAATTATTGTAGGAAATAAAGTTGATATTGCTAGTCAATTAAACATTAATTCCAGAAAGAAAATGGTAAGTAATTGTATAAAATTTAGCGCTCATACTGGTCAAGGCGAGCAGGCACTAATTGAAATGATTTTAAAGAAATGCGGATCTAGCGGAGTACAAAGTGTAATCATTGCGTTAAATGAAAGACAAAGAGATCTTGCTGAAAAAGCCGAACAAGCATTAATACATATGCAAGGAGCAGCAGATCAGAAATTGCCATGGGATTTTTGGACTATTGACTTGAGACAAGCAATTCACTATTTAGGAGAAGTCACAGGAGAAGAAGTAACTGAAGCTGTTCTGGATAGAATCTTTTCGCAGTTTTGTATCGGCAAATAGAAGGATTGTTTTCCCAAGAAAACCTTGGGTCAATCGGCTCTTCTATCGCTAACTCTTCACCTACTTAATCTTGGATCTACTTACACCATCACTTAATCATCTCATTGACGCCTGGCTTGATGAGGATTTAGGGCGAGGTGATCTGTCCGCAATAGCAATTCAAAACGACATTGTCCAAGCTCATTGGATTGCCAAGCAAAAGGGTATTTTTTGTGGTGGATTAGTAGTGGAGCACTTATTCAAACGCATAGATCAAAACATAGAACTGCAACTATTAGTCAATGACGGAGAAGGCTTCACCACTGGTCAAAAACTCTTGAAGCTTCAAGGACGTGCCCGTTCTCTTTTGGCGGGTGAACGTACTGCATTAAATGTCGCAATGCATCTTTCAGGTATTGCGACCACAACTTCCAAGCTTGTAGCAGAGCTGAAAAACTTCCAAGTTCAACTAGCTGACACACGTAAAACAACACCAGGTCTACGTGTACTTGAAAAATATGCTACCCGATGTGGGGGAGGCATTAATCACCGTCAAGGACTTGATGATGCAGCCATGCTCAAAGAGAATCACATTGCCTGGTTGGATGGCGATATATCAGCTGGAATCCATAAAATCAAAAGCAATAGTCCCTGGCCGGCAAAAATCATCGTTGAAGCTGAAACTGCGACACAAGCAGAGCAAGCTGTAATCGGAGGAGCTGACGGCGTTCTACTTGATGAACTTCCCCCAGAAGAAGTTTTGAAGCTTGTCCCAAAGTTACGAAATTTGGCAGCGCTTCGTAAGCAAGAAAAAAACTGTAATCAAATTGTCATCGAAGTTTCTGGAGTCGACCCTAGTAATTTAAAAGCCTATGCCTCAACAGGTATTGACTTAATCTCAAGTAGTGCGCCTATCACCAAAAGTTCATGGATTGACTTCAGCATGCGTTATGAATGACTCATGAATACAGCACAACACATCCACCAACAGTCATCAAAACTTGTTTGATCAATAACCAGTCGATTAGCCAGTCATGCTCAACCTTACCCAAACTTTAAAAAAGCATCTAGAAGATGCTCTAGAACAAGCTTTCCCGGAAATTGTTGCAATAGCAAAGGTCACAGGCTTCCCTGTTGATCCTCAGCTTGTATCGGCTAGCAAACCCGAATTCGGAGACCTACAAGTTAATGGAGCTCTCTCATTAGCTAAAACCCTTAAAAAACCACCTCGTCTCATCGCCTGTGAAATCGTTAAGCAACTAAAACAAAACCAAGACTTCTTAAGCCTTTGTAAGTCTCCCGAGATCGCAGGCCCTGGATTTATCAATCTGACCATTCAGCCTCAATGTCTAGTTGAAGAAATTCGCCAACGCCTTAAAGATGAACGACTTGGAGTCCCCTTATTTAAAAACTGCGCAAAAAACCAACCTTCTGCTGAGCCCATTATCATTGACTTTTCAAGTCCTAACATTGCCAAAGAAATGCATGTCGGACACCTTCGTTCCACAATCATTGGCGATTCAATAGCAAGAATATTGGAGTTCCGTGGCCACTCAGTTCTCCGCCTCAATCACATTGGAGACTGGGGAACTCAATTTGGAATGCTAATCACCCAGCTCAAAGAAGAAGCACCACAAGCTTTAAAACAAGCCAATGTCGTCAATATTGGTGATCTAGTGACTTTCTATCGCAAATCAAAAAAACGTTTTGATGAAGATGAAGAGTTTCAAATGGCTTCCCGTCAAGAAGTAGTCAAATTACAAAATGGTGACCCAATAGCAAAACAAGCCTGGGAATTATTGTGTGAGCAATCCAGAAAAGAATTCCAAAAAATATACGAGCGGCTTGATATTAAGCTCACGGAACGAGGCGAATCATTCTATAACCCCTATTTAGAAAAAGTGATAGTTGATCTTGACTCATCAGGATTACTAGTCGTTGATGATGGGGCCAAATGTATTTTCCTTGAAGATATCAAAGGGAAAAACGGTCAACCTCTACCAGTTATTGTCCAAAAAAGTGATGGAGGCTTCAATTATGCAACAACAGACCTGGCGGCCATCAGATACAGATTTAATAAGCCACCAAACGGTGATGGTGCATGTCGAGTTATTTACGTGACCGATGCAGGACAAGCCAACCATTTTGCAGCTGTTTTTCAAATTGCCAAACGAGCGAATTGGATACCAACCGGTGCTCAAATCGAACACGTGCCCTTCGGACTTGTACAAGGCGAAGATGGCAAAAAGCTTAAAACTCGGTCAGGTGAAACGGTCCGCCTTCGTGATCTACTAGACGAAGCGGTTATCAAAGCAAAGGCTAACCTCCGCAGTCGTCTTCAAGAAGAAAATCGTAAAGAGGATGAAGTCTTCATTGACCATGTTGCAACAACAATAGGTATTGCAGCAGTGAAATACGCTGATCTAAGCCAAAATAGAGTGAGTAATTATCAATTTAGTTTCGAGAAAATGCTTGCGCTTCAAGGGAATACCGCGCCATATCTCCTATATGCATTAGTACGTATAGCCGGAATAATTCGCAAAGGAGGAGATATAAATATTGAATTGAATGAGCTCCAATTTACTGAAAGTCAAGAATGGAATCTTATAAGAGAATTACTCAAGCTAGACGAAGTTATCGTAGAGGTCGAAGAAGAATTACTACCTAATCGTCTTTGCAGTTATCTATTTGAAGTCAGTCAAGTATTTAATCGTTTCTACGAGCAATTACCTATTTTGAAAGCAGAAAGTCAATATAAAAATTGCCGTCTAGCGCTCTGTCTTCTGACCGCAGAAACTCTAAAATTAGGAATGAATTTATTAGGAATACCTACATTGGAGAGAATGTAATGCAAACAAGCCAAAATTCTCCATCTTGGAGTGGTCCACTAGCGAGGAAAGAAGTAGAAGAAATGCAAACCTATACAGCCCCCCTAGAAGGTAGGCGAAAATTGCTACGTCTTGACTTTAATGAAAATACTTTAGGACCAAGTCCACTCGTGCAAAAAGCCCTAAGAAATATTCCACAAAATCATATCTCAATTTACCCTGAATACACTGGCCTTAGAGAAGCAATAGCGAACAGTCTAAACAAGCAAAAAATCTCGATTCCACTAACCACCTCGCAAATAGAAGTCTTCAATGGAGTCGATGCAGCCATTCATGCGACCTTCCATGCCTACGGTGACAGAGGCGACTACCTTCTTACTACTACCCCAACTTTCGGTTATTACACTCCATGTGCACAAATGCAAGGCATGAAAATACTTTCAATACCTTATGTAGGCGAGAAGTTTCAATTCCCTCTTACGGAAATCCAAAAGACTCTGATAGACAAAAATCCCAAGTTGGTGTTGATATGTAATCCCAATAATCCCACTGGTACACAACTTGACCCTGAAAAGATTCTTGAGTTAGCAGCAATAGCACCAAATACCTTATTTGTAATAGATGAACTGTACGAAGCTTTTTTAGGCGAAAGTGTTTTATCCAAAATTAATTTCAATGCAACCACAAATCTTTTAGTCCTTAGATCTTTATCTAAAACTGCCGGTCTCGCAGGCTTACGGATAGGGTTTGCGATTGGACATCATGAAGTCATATCTCGTATAAGTCGACTTAAAGGTCCTTACGATATTAATAGTTTTGCAGTTACAGCAGCATTTGCCGCACTTAAAGATCAAACTTATGTAGATAATTATGTCCAAGAAATACTTCAAGCTCGGGAATGGATCAAAAGAAAACTACTGACTAATAATGTAAAGCACCATATTGAAAGTGGAAACTATTTTCTAATCTGGCCTAACCATAAGTCAGAATATATTGAATTTTCACTTAAGAAAGAAGGCATTCTTGTAAGGAATATGAAGGGGAAAGATCTTATTGATGGTTCAATCAGGGTAAGTATTGGTATCCAATCACAAATGAAACTATTTTGGAATGCATTCACAAAGCATGATAATAATTCTTTTATTCCATAAGATTTATAATAGTTTGATCAGAGAGCTTAGAAGGTAAAAAATATTTTCGACCTACTTTCTTGACTTTTACACCTGGCACGGCATCTAAAAATGGTTGAATTCCTGATTGATCACAATTGTCAGGCTTAATACCCCTCACATATTGCACTGGAATAACACGTCGAGGATTCAAATCTTTAACCAACTCTGCCGCCTCAACACCATCATAAACTTTACTACCTCCACCGACAGCAATAACTAATACATCTGGACGCCCCAACAAAATTTTGTCTTCTCTCTTTAGAGGAGCTGCAACCCCTCCAAGATGTGCAAAGCGTAAACCTCCCTGATCCCACTGCCAAACAGTGCCTTGGCCATAACGCCTGCCACCAAAACGATCATGAGGCACTGAGAATCCTTCTATGGCTAATTGCCCTACTCGATATGAACCTGGCTGAGCAAAAAAGATTCCTTTAGCAACCTTTGCTCCCTCATCTGCTAGTTCAGAACTAGCAAGAATTACATCAGCTCGTACTTTCGGCTCTTTAAGGCGAGCCGCACATCCAACAGCCTTATAAGGATTTAAAAGAACAGATTTCCCTTCCCCTCTAATTAATAAAGACCTATTTCCATAACTGGTTATTTGAACGCCACCAAAATTGGTTTGCCCGGTACAACCCAGCAATACACCAAAGGTAGCGAACAAGAGTAGCCGCCAGCCGTTGAAAATATAAAAGTGGAATGGCATGAACATAAACCTTCAATAAAGAAAATTAGCAGCGCTTTCAACTTTGTTGAGTCGATTTCAAAAAGTTGCTGAGCAATTGATGACCTGATTCCGTTAAAACACTCTCAGGATGGAACTGAACTCCTTGCAACAAAGGGTAATTACGATGTCTAATTCCCATGATTGTCAAATCTTCTAACCAAGCAGTTACCTCTAAGCAATCAGGCAAACTTTCCCTTTCAACAATGAGGCTGTGATACCTAGTCGCAACAAGTGGATTAGGTAAATCCTGAAACACTCCCTCTCCTCGATGAATAACGGGTGAAGTCTTTCCATGCATTAATTGGTTGGCTTTAACAATCTTGGCCCCATAAGCCTGTGCTAACGCTTGATGTCCTAAACACACCCCAAGAATAGGAGTGTCAGGAGCAAGCATGACCAATACATCAAGGCATATGCCAGATTGATCTGGATTTCCAGGTCCAGGAGACACAACTATCGCGTCAGGCTTAAGGGATTGGATTTCACTAATAGAAATTGCATCATTTCTCTTAACCAATACATTTTCAGCAACAGGATAATTAGGAGCAAGCTCTCCCAGATACTGAACAAGATTGAAAGTAAAGCTGTCGTAGTTATCAATAACTAAAAGCATAATGATTTAATAGACTTAAAGTCCTACTCGAGATAGGAATGGTGGTAATAGCAATAAATTAGCCACTATCAAAGAAGCAAGTGAGGCAACAAGCACAGCTCCTGCTGCACAGTCCTTTGCAATTCGAGCAAGTGGATGAAATCTACGACCAATAGCAAGATCCACTACAGCTTCAACAGCAGAATTTAATAGCTCCAAAACCAATACTGCTGCGATGGTTAGAACTAGAACTGCTAAGTCAATAAAATCAAGTCGTAACCAAACTCCCAAAGCAAAGGCGAGAGCACCCATAAAGACATGTATGCGAAAATTCCGCTGGCTTTTAAAGCTATAGCTCAGACCCTGAGCTGCATATCGAAAACTAGAAGGCAAATCGGTGGCTATTCGCCAAGCTTCGCGACGAGCAGCTCTATGACTATGAGTAGATAGAGCAGTAATTTTTTTGGGTTGAAAAATGTTTGGATCAGGAAGCATTTTTATGCTCTTTTATGCGATCACCACAACCATGAACATTATCGCTGATTTTTAAAAGTTGCTTTTGGCACAACAGCATTTCATCCAAAGCAATTGGATTTGGATGATCCCACCCTAATAAATGCAACAAGCCATGACTGACCAACCATCGTAATTCGGTATTAAATTCATAGCCAAAATTCTTTGCTTGATCCTGAGCCACTGGTACTGAAACAACAATGTCACCAAGTTCAATGCATTGATCTTTGAGAAAAACCACACTCTCATCAAGCGCAGGGAATGCTAAAACATCTGTTGTCTCATCCTTTTTTCGCCAAGTTGCATTCAATTGTTTGATTGTTAAATCATCAGTTAATTGAAGCCCCATGCTCAAAGCAGATGTCTTGCGCACAATGTCAGGGCAACTCCAATTAGGATTATGACGAATAACTTGAATCCAATTTTTCAAATCTTTCAACCAAAGGTCCACTTTTGTCAAACGGTCTATAACAGATAAGTCATTTAAATCTTCAAGTAATTCGTTAGATGCACTTGAAAAAGCCAGATCAAAATCTAGTTCTAAGAAAGTACTCTTATGTTGATACATATATTCTAATTAGGGATATTAGGTCGTCCTATCCAAGCAATTATCAAAATAAACGCTAGAAATCCAAACCCTGTAAGAGCAAAATGGGAAAGGCTTTGCTTGCCTTTACGTACCATATTGCGCATCGCAAGCTTTACAAAGCTAGGCGGAGGTACTGTCTTGGCAGTGGAAATTTGATCCACGTCAATTGAGTTCTGTTTCATGATGTTCAACCGTTAACTCTCTGAATCCATTGCCATTGGGTCTAGTCCTTGCCTCAAGAGTCCTTGAATAAATTTATCAAGTTTTCCATCCATTACTCCCTGAACATCAGTTGTTTCTTCAGAAGTTCTTAAATCTTTAACCATCTGATAAGGGTGAAAAACATAATTACGAATTTGATTACCCCATGCTGCTTCAACAATATCTCCTCTGATATCTGCGATTTTGGCGGCTCTCTGTTCTTGAGCAATTATCATTAACTTGGCTTTCAATAAAGTCAAAGCCTTCTCTTTATTTTGCAACTGTGATCGCTCTTGTGTGCATCTAACTGCTAATCCAGTAGGAGTATGAAGAATACGAACAGCAGTCTCAACTTTATTAACATTTTGCCCCCCAGCACCTCCTGACCTACTAGTAGTAATTTCCAGGTCCTTTTCTGGAATTTCCAATTCAATTTCTTCATCTAATTTTGGCATTACCTCAACACCCGCAAAACTAGTTTGTCTTTTTGCATTGGCATTAAATGGTGAAATACGAACTAATCGATGGGTTCCTTTTTCATTTTGCAAATAACCATAGGCATATCTACCTTCAATCTCAATTGTGGCACTTTTAATCCCTGCTTCTTCCCCTTCAGATAACTCATTAACAGAAACCTTCATACCATGATCTTCAGCCCAACGGACATACATTCTCATTAACATCTGTGCCCAATCCTGAGCATCTGTTCCGCCAGCACCAGCATTGATTGACAGTACTGCACCTTCTTTGTCATAAGGACCGCTCAAGAGCCGTTCAAGCTCCCAGCGATCCAATTCAAAACTTAGGTTTTTCAACCCAACATTAGCTTCTGAAAGCAACTTCTGATCTGGCTCAAGATCAAATAACTCCAATGAGAGTTTTGCCTCTTCAATCACATTGCACCAACGCTTCAGTTGACTCAATTGTTCCTTTACCTCATCCAACTGCCGCATTTGCTTCTGAGCATTGTGCTGATCATTCCAAAAATTGGGCTGTGCAGCTAATTGTTCCAAATCCTTTTGCCTAGCTTCTAGAGCAGAGGAGTCAAAGACAGTCCTGGGCATTGCCCAGGCGATCAGTGAGTACAGAAAGATCCCTCTTGAAATCGGTGATTTCTAGCAAGTGTAATGATTCAATGAACAACATTGACGCTATCAGCAAAACAGGCCTTCATAAAATCATCTGAAACTTCTAAGACCAATGACAAAAGTTGAGATCTACACTTGGCAATCATGTCCATTCTGTATAAGAGCAAAATCCTTACTAGACCGCAAAGGTGTGAAATATGAAGAACACAAAATTGATGGTGATCAAGCAGGGCGAGTCAGAATGATTAATAGAGCTAATGGCCGATCAAGCGTTCCTCAGATTTTTATTAATGATGAGGGTATCGGAGGTTGTGACGAACTTCATGCTTTAGAAGACTCAAAGCAACTTGACGATCTACTTGCTCTTGGGAATTAAAAATATGAGGCAACTTTTCGTACTAGATCCAATTGATCAGATCAATCCTGCTAAAGATTCCTCTGCAGCATTAATGCAAGCCGCCCAAAGAGCCGATATTCAAGTTTGGGCATGTACACCAGCCGACCTTCAAGCCAGAGGAGATAAAGCCTGGGCCGTAGCCAGACCTGTCCAACCTGATCCTTGGATAAATATAGAAAGTCCTCAAAGTCTGCCTCTTTCAGATTTTGCATGCATTTGGATGAGGAAAGACCCACCTGTAGATGAAGCGTTTTTATATGCCACTCATTTACTGGAAGTCGCAGAACGCGATGGAGTCTTAGTTCTCAATAAACCTGCATCATTAAGAGCCTGGAATGAAAAGTTGGGAGCACTTAGATACAGCGAACTAATGGCACCAACTCTTGTTGCAAGCCGAGTTACAGAGTTAGCTAATTTTGCGAATGAACAAGGAGATGTAGTGCTTAAACCACTTGGCGGGAAAGGAGGTCAAGGTGTAATTCGAGTCGCCAAAGCAGCTCCGGGTCTAGAGGCATTGCTTGAATTGGTGACAGAACAAGAACGATTACCTGTAATGATGCAAAGTTTTTTACCAGGAGTTTTTGAAGGCGACAAGCGCATATTGCTAGTACAAGGCAAGCCACTTGGAGCAATCAATCGTAGACCTAAACAAGGAGATTTCAGAAGTAATCTTGCTTTAGGTGGAACTGCAGAAGTAACCCAGCTTTCTCATCGAGAGCAGGAAATCTGTGAAGTCTTAGCCCCTGAATTAATTAATCAAGGTCTCTTCTTCGTTGGTATAGATGTAATTGGTGGAATGCTTAGTGAAATTAACGTTACAAGTCCTACTGGAATAAGAGAAGTAGAAAATCTTGTTGGCAAGCCACTCGCTGATGAAATAATTAAACTTCTACTTGAGAGTCTGAATTAAATCTTGAATTTATCTCTAACTGATCAGCTAAAACTGCAAGTTTTAGTCCTACTTCTTGCAACTCCAACTCAGCAATGGAACCTCTAACAAGACCAGCACCAGCTGTTAATTCCAACTGATTACCTCGAATATTGCCACACCTAATAGCCACTCTAAATTCAGCATTTCCTTGAGTATCAATCCAACCGATTGGAGCAGCATATATGCCTCTTTCAAAAGGCTCCAAGGTCCTCAGCCAGCTCATAGCTTCTCTCCTAGGCAAACCAGCAACCGCTGGAGTTGGATGTAATGCATCAGCCAAATGAAGAGGTAATTGTCCTTTAACTGATGCTGTGATTGGAGTATGCAAATGAACCAAACGACCATGCCTAGCCAAACGAGGCCTCCTCGGTAAACGAGGCTCCAAGCCCAATCCAACAAGCTCATTAGTAATTGAAGCAACAACTAATTCATGCTCAAGTCGATCTTTTTCCGATTGAAGCAAGCATCTACCATCATCATTGACACCAGCTGTTCCGGCGAGTGCATCACTAGTTAAAAAACCACTCTTAAGACTCAACAATCTTTCCGGTGAAGCGCCAAAGCATGCGTCAACTTGATTACGTTGCCACAAGAAACGACAACTCCCAGCTTGATTATGTCTTAAGCGACTAAGCATGGGCAATGGATCTAATGGGACTGTTAGTGGAATTGATTCACGAACAGCCAAAACTAATTTCTTTAATGAATGACTATTAACTAATTCAATACCACGCTTTAAAACTTGGGAATAACATTCACGCCATGTAGTGGGCAACTGGATCCCAGAAACTGATTTAGACCAATCATTTTCATCAGTAGCCAATTGCTGAAATAATCTCATTCTCATCAGCCATAATTGCTCAACAAGCTCTCTTGCATCAGCCTCATTCGTTGCAACTCCATTCAGACGCAACCACCCAGAATGACCTTGACGAGTAAGTTGCCATCTAGGCAATACAACTTGTACTGAAGGTGGAACTCCCAACGTATGTTGCCTTTCTGCAGTGTGCTCAAAGAATGTGAAAGCCAACAGGATCCGAGGCGAAGCTTGGAGTGGTGCCTCTGGTGTTACATCGGTAAGACGTCCAAGAGTTAGAGAACTAAAACGTTGTGCCAACTCAAATCTTCTTGAACCTGCCAAATCAAGTTTCTGGCAATGACCACTAGCAGCCAAGCAAAGTCCCGGGGCCCCATCCCAAAGAAAACGAAATTGGTGATTTTCAGCAATAACAGGCAGATATTTAAGAGGATCCACCCCCTTCAGAGGCAATGCAAGGCTAAGAACTCCTTCATCTCCCTTCCTCGCATTCCAACTCCTTGCGGTCGCCGCCAAAATGTCATTGAAATCAGAGCAAACCGTCATCAGAATCTCACCCTGATTACAGGTACTGCTGCAATGTATAAACCGTCACCAAGGTTAAAGGGAGGATAAACACATGGAAAACCGTAATGCTGTTGCATCCCTTTACGCCAAGAAAGCTGAAAAACGACATCTTTGGAAGGAAGCCATTAAATGGCCTTTGTACTCAGTTGCTGTTATGCCAACCCTTTTAGCCACAGGCTGGAAGGTAGGAGCTGGGCAATCAATTCGCCTAGATCAATTAGCAGGTTTTCTCTCTGCTTCAGTGCTACTTCTGCTATGGGAAAACCTCACAAATGATCTTTTCGATGCCCAAACAGGAGTTGATCAATTCAAGCTGCATTCAGTAGTCGCTCTGCTTGGCAAGCGTGAACCAGTCAATAGAATCGCTAATGTTGCTTTGGCATTAGGTTTATTAATAATTCTCCAACTAGCACTAAAAAGCAGTACTGCAGTCCTTTTCCTAGTGCTTGTGTGTTGTTTTTTAGGTTATCTTTATCAAGGTCCTCCTTTCCGCCTGGGATATCAGGGATTAGGGGAACCATTGTGTTGGTTAGCCTTTGGACCTTTTGCTACTGCTGCAGCATTATTAGTGTTATCTCCCAATGGAGTCAATCAATCAGAGATTCCATGGTCAACAGCATTAACTCTTGGCTCTGGTCCTGCACTAGCTACAACACTAGTACTGTTTTGCTCACATTTCCATCAAGTTGCTGAAGACGCTGCACATGGGAAAAAATCTCCCTTGGTTCGTCTGGGGACAAATAATGCTTCAAAACTAATTCCCTGGCTAATTGCTTTAATACTTATTTTAGAAATTACACCTATAATCCTTGGGCAATGGCCAATAACTGCTCTATTTGGAGTGATTGGATTACCATATGCAATTACTCTCATTCGATTACTTAGGAAACATCATGACCATCCCGAAAAAATAATTCATAGCAAGTTTCTAGCATTACGTTTTCAGGCCTTAAACGGCATTGGTTTAAGCATTGGCCTAGCAATATCTCCTCTAGTAACTATTAACTGAACATATAAATTAATGAGTTTTTGCTTACAAAAAAAACCATTTACCTTTCGTCTCTCAAGAAAGCTGAATACATCGCAAGGCTTTATAGAAAAGAAGAGAGGTTGGCTTATTTATTTAAAAGGATCCACTGGCAATATTGGCTGGGGTGAAGTATCTCCTATGCAATTATCTGAATTAAAACTATGTGAAGAAGTCTTAGATGAATTGAGTGCAAATCCCTCTCGACAAGAATTGGAAGATGGAATTATAAATTGGCCTCAAGCTATGTCCTTTGGAATAGGAGCTGCCCTGGCTGAATACGACGAAATAATTGGATGTAAAACCAATGAAGGATGGTTAAAGGGACCTCCTTCAGCAAGACTATTAACTCAAACAAAAAATTCGTTACTTGAAGAAGTTGATTGCCTAGTAAAGCATTTTGCAAGATCTAATCAACAATTAACCGTAAAATGGAAAGTAGGCATTAAATCAAATAGTCACGAAAAAACCCTACTCAAACAAATCCTAGAGAGACTTCCTGCGAATGCTCATTTAAGGTTAGATGCAAATGGCGGATGGAATCGTGATCAAGCCAAAAAATGGATCCCCAACTTCCTAGAAGATCCTCGACTGGAATGGCTTGAACAACCTTTATCTACAAAAGATTTTGAAGGACTACTTGAGTTATCCGAACAAATCCCTATAGCATTAGACGAATCACTTGTTGCTAATCCATCCCTAAGAGAACACTGGAAAGGTTGGCAAGTGCGTAGACCCGTTTTAGAAGGAGACCCAAGAAATATCCTGCATGAGCTCAAAAAAGGCGTGGGTTATCGAGTCTTAAGCACCGCCTTCGAGACTGGTATTGGCAAACGCTGGCTAAACCATCTCGCAGCATTGCAACAACAAGGCCCAACCCCAACAGCACCTGGACTAGCTCCTGGCTGGTGCCCTAAGGGACCTCTTTTTAGTCCAAATCCAGAATTGGTTTGGTCTGCCGTATGACAAACCTTTTACTACTGAAATGCGATCCTAAGCAGGCAACTAAATGTTCTGACACTCTTAATAATGCGCTTGAAGAACAAATTTGGGTTCAACTAATAGCTGCCAAATCAAATCAGAAATCTATACCTCAATACCTTTTACCAAAAGGGCCTGGGATTGTCATTGCTACTGGTGGAAGTTCAGGAGGGTCACATCCATGTCTTCATCACACTCATAATTTAAATCAATCAGCATCAGCAACAAGTACTTGGCTCAAACATCAAGGTATTGAACCAAAAAATTGCCTCATACTCAATCCATTACCTCTACACCACATGAGTGGTTTGATGCCTTGGTGGCGGAGTCGCAATTGGGGTGCAGAACATCATTGGTTAATGCCTCAACTAATGCGAGATCCAGTTGCTTTAGAGAAGACCTGGCATCCTTTATTTCTTCAAGAGAAACGACCAGTACTCTTATCCTTAGTGCCCACTCAACTCAAACGACTCATATTCAATCCTGCGGGGTTAAGATGGTTAAAACATTTTGAGATTATTTGGGTTGGGGGAGCCAGACTTTCAAAAGATTTAGAAGAAATAGCAAGATCAAAGAGAATCAAACTAGCCCCTTGTTACGGCACTACAGAAACTGCAGCAATGGTAAGTATTCTCTCGCCAAAAGACTTTTTAGAAGGAAAAACAGGTTGCGGATCTCCACTAGAAGATATAGAACTTCGCATTGCAAAAAATAAAACTTTAGAGATTCGCACCCAAAGACTTGCGCAAATAAGATGGGAAAATACAAAACTCGTAAAACTAAGCAACGCAGATGGCTGGTGGGCATCCGGTGATATTGCAGAACTAATTGAAAACAACCAACAAACTGAACTAAAAATACTTGGCAGAGTTGATAGGGCTATTAATTCTGGAGGAGAGACTGTTTTCCCCGAAGAACTAGAAGCACGCTTTCTTAAAGAAGCAACTTTATATGAAGTACCATTAGAGTCAGTAATGTTTTTGCCCGTTGACAACAAAGAATGGGGCCAAAGATTGATAGCTCTTGTTCGCTGGTCTAAAGAAATTGACCCTAAAAATCACTCCATAAGAACTAATCAACTCAAGAACATTGTAAACAACTGGGCACCCGCTGAGCGACCTTGCAAGTGGTTTTGGTGTCCAGAACTTTCACCAAATGAGGCTGGCAAGTGGGACTATTCAAAATGGAAAAAATGGGTTGAAACTAATAGTTCAGAATTCAAAGATTGTCCTAAAGGTCATGTCTAATTAATAATTAATCAAAGCTAAATTTTTGATTTTCTTAAACTGGTCGTAGTCCAAGATTTAACGAAGAAGCTTCTAGCCAAAGTTCAATATGCTTAGGCAATGAGCATCTTTCACGTGTATTCTCCCTAATTGCAAGATGACGAATCAGGCCTAAAGCTACGCAATAGTCTTGACATAGAAATTTGGTTCTGACCTGAAAACTGCCTATATCCAATTTTTCAGGAATAATTTCTACTTTCAAATGATCGCCTATAAAAATTGGCCTTCGAAAATCAGCTTCACAGTGAACAATGGGCAAGACAATGTTTTGATCATCATCTACTTTCTTATTACAAGGAAAAATATCCGAAGGCTGGAGTCCATAAAGCTCAAGGCTTTGTTCCCATGCCTCATGAGACCATCTCAAAAGATTATGAAAATGAATTACACCAGCAGGGTCTGTATCGCCAAACCGAACTTTTCGGTCAATAAGAAGCCATTGATGGGAATTAATAGAAGACAAATAAACTTAGCGGTCCACCGATCCCATAATGACATCAATGGAACCAAGAATTGCCATTATATCTGCAACTTTTGCACCCTTAAGAATATGAGGCAATATCTGCAAATTATTCAAATCAGCCGCACGTATTTTGAATCTCCATGGAGTCACATCATTATTCCCTTGAATGAAAACACCAATTTCTCCTTTGCCAGACTCCAATCGTGTATATAGTTCTCCATTGGGAATCTTAAATGTAGGCGCTACTTTCTTAGCAACATACTGATAATCAAAATCTATCAATTTACTATCCTTCCCTTCATATAAGCGTCGAGCTTCAAGGTTTTCTGTTGGCCCTCCCGGAATCATATTGCAAGCCTGACGAAGGATCTTTAATGATTGGCGCATTTCCTCTATGCGGACTCGATATCGGGCATAACAATCTCCCTCCTTCTCATAAGCAATATCCCAGTCAAAATCGTCATAGCATTCATAATGGTCAACTTTACGCAAATCCCAAGGCACTCCTGAAGCACGCAACATTGGACCAGATAAACTCCAATTAATTGCTTCATCATGTTGAATAATTCCCAAACCTTCAATTCGACGGCGAAAAATAGGGTTATTAGTAATTAATTTTTCATATTCATCAATTTTCGGACCAAACCAATCACAGAAGTCAGTACATTTTTCAAGCCAACCCCAAGGAAGATCACAGGCAACTCCCCCAATCCGAAAATAATTATTATTTATCAAACGTTGTCCAGTAGCTGCTTCCCATAAGTCATAAATCATTTCCCTTTCTCTAAAGATATAAAAGAAGGGTGTTTGAGCACCTACATCAGCTAAAAAAGGTCCTAACCAGAGAAGATGATTGGCAATACGATTAAGCTCAAGCATTAATACACGGATATAACTTGCACGCTTTGGAACCGAAATATTTGCCAATCGTTCCGGTGCATTAACAACAATAGCCTCATAAAACATTCCAGCGGCATAATCCATTCGACTGACATAAGGAACAAACATCACATTTGTTCTATTCTCAGCGATTTTCTCCATACCCCTATGCAAATAACCAATCACTGGCTCACAATCCACCACATCTTCACCATCAAGTGTCACTACTAAACGCAAGACACCGTGCATAGAAGGATGATGGGGGCCAAAATTGACCACCATTGGCTCCGTACGCGTTTCAAGCTGCGTCATGGTGCCACGAATCTATAGAGGGCATTGACTTAGATCTTAGGAAGGACCTATGCCAGACAAACCTCAAGTTAACGCTTCAAGCTTTAATCACTTACCTGTTCTTGCTGAAGTTGTCATTAATTCCACAAAAGAGCTTCCATCAAAGCTGCTTGATGGAGGACTAGTAATTGATGCGACCATTGGTAGTGGTGGCCATAGTTCTCTACTCCTTGAGGCTTATCCAAACTTACGCATAATTGGTCTTGACCAAGACCCAAGTGCCAGAGCAGCTGCATCTAACGCACTTGCAACCTTTGGCTCGCAGATTGAAATACTCGCAAATAATTTTGCCGATTTCGTCCCACCAGAACAAGTAGCAATCGTTTTTGCAGATCTCGGAGTAAGCAGTCCCCAATTAGATATACCTGAAAGAGGCTTCAGCTTTCTTCGTGATGGTCCTCTCGATATGCGTATGAACCCAGAAACAAGTATGACGGCAGCCGAACTGATCGAACACCTCGATGAGAACACACTGGCCAATGTGATTTATCAATATGGAGAAGAAAGGCTTTCAAGGCGTATCGCCAGAAAAATCAAAAAAGACCTTTTAGAACATGGCGCATATAAGGGTACAAAAGCCCTGGCTTATGCAATAGCAGGTTGTTATCCAAAAAGAATGCGACATGGCCGCATTCATCCAGCTACACGCACCTTTCAAGCACTAAGAATTGCTGTCAATAATGAACTTGAAGTATTAGACCGCTTCTTAACCCAGTCGCCTGAATGGCTCCTGCCTGGAGGTCTTATTATTATTATTAGCTTTCACTCGCTTGAAGATCGTAAAGTGAAAACTACTTTCTTGACTGATGAGAGGTTAGAAAGAGTCACACGAAAACCAATAATAGCTAGTGCAGAAGAGATTCAAAACAATCCGAGGAGTCGAAGTGCAAAGTGTCGTATCGCAAGAAAAAAATAATAATTGATTATGACTACAAAAAACATGCATAAAGAAGCCTTCAATGCATATTCAAAAATCACCAATTCCTCAAATCATTAACGACTTTCGCAATAGCTTTAACTGCCAGTTTTATGTCATCTTCAGTTGTATGCCAACCAATACTCAAACGTAAAGATGCCTCAGCCTGAGTCGAACTGCGTCCTAGAGCCCTTAAAACATGAGAAGGTCTGCCATTACTACACGCCGACCCACTACTTAGACCAACAATAGGTCGCAAAGATCTATGCAAACGACTTCCTAAGACAGAAGGGACTGTGAAATTCAGATTGTGAGGCAATCGTTGTTCCAATGAGCCATTGAGAATTAAATCAGGTAATAATTGATTTAATTCTTCCCAAAGTCGATTTCGGAGAAAAGTCAGCTTTTCACTGCGTTTAACAAGATCCCTCATAGCAATTTCTGCAGCCTTAGCAAAACCAACCACTAATGGGACTGGAATAGTCCCGGGACGCAGTCCCATTTCTTGTCCTCCTCCCCAATACAAAGGAAGCATCGGCAGATCTGATCTCATGACCAAGGCCCCTATACCTTTTGGACCATATAGCTTGTGCCCACTAAGGCTCAAAAGGTCAACACCCAGTTCAGAAATGTCAATCGGTAAATGGCCAAAAGCTTGAGCCGCATCTGTATGAAAAGTTATCCCTCTTTGTTTGCAAGTTCTGGCTAAATCTGCAATTGGTTGAATAACACCAATTTCATTATTGGCAATCATCACACTAACCATAAAAGTATCGTCCTTAAACGCATTTATTAGATCAACTGGAGATATGAGGCCATCAGCATTTGGGTTTATTTCACTTAAACGAAACCCTTCTCTTCTCAATGCCCGCATTGGGTCTAAGACAGCATGATGCTCTGTAGTAACAGTAATCAAATGTCCGGGTCTACCAATTTCTCTAGCTTTTGCCCGAGCATGACCAAGTAATGCCAAATTGTTAGCTTCTGTTGCTCCACTAGTGAAGATCAAACTTTCTGGCTTGATGTTCAAATTTGAGCCCAACTGCTCCCTAGCAAGGCCAACCGCAGCTGAAGCCAAAAGACCTAAACGGTTTTGCCGATTGGATGCATTGCCCCAACATTCATTCCAATATGGTTTCATTGCATCTATTACCTCCTCAGAACATGGCGTAGTCGCCTGATAATCAAAGGCCAATGGATATCTTTGTTGTGATTGCCCTGAAAGGTTTAAGACCATTTTTACCATTGCTGATGAGTCTCTAATCAATCCTGTTGAATACATGCACTTCTTATATGAACATGCTCCGTGTTATTGATCTTGGTATAGAACATGAACCTTTTTTGATCTAAGTAAAGCAATTACTAAAGCCCAACAAGCTCTGGGAATCTCAAATGAGCTGGTATATAAATAAAATCGATGGGGCCAAGTGATTACTTGCAAAAGATGAACCAGTAAAACTGCCAAAAAGATCTAGAACATATGTAATTTATGATTAACTCTTTAAAATTCTAACTTTTACCGGATATAGCTTCTAGATTTTCTACAACATTCCATAGTGTCATTTCTATGAGTGAACCTCAAGCCAAACACTCTGAAATCCTCCAAACCCCTCGGCTATTACTTGTTGATGATGAGCCAGGAATGAGAAACGCAGTCCAAGCATATCTCCAAGATGAAGGGTTCGAAGTGACTACCGCAATTGATGGAGAGGACGGATGGCAAAAAGCGAAGCAAATATTTCCAGATCTCGTAATAAGTGATGTGATGATGCCACGCTGTGATGGCTATGAGCTACTAAAACGATTAAGAGAAGACGAAAGGCTTGGAGGTATACCAGTGATATTTCTTACTGCCAAAGGCATGACAATAGATCGAACACAAGGCTACCAAGCAGGAGTAGATGATTACATCCCTAAGCCTTTTGATCCCGATGAATTAGTGGCTCGAGTTCGTAATGTTGTAAAACGTCAGGACAGATTACTTGCTGAAGCGGCTCGATTCGCTGACGCAGATGTAGGACAAATGGCTAAGCAAATCACAGAAATTCGATCAATGCTTTCCCAAGTCGATGAGGCCCCAAATAAAAACCTCCAACTCCCAAGCTTCACCCCCCGAGAAGCTAGCGTTCTTCAATTGGTAGCCGAAGGATTAATGAACAAAGAGATTGCAAGAAAACTAGAGACTTCCATCCGGAATGTAGAAAAATATGTTAGTCGACTATTCATTAAAACAGGAACATCTAGTAGAACAGAATTAGTTCGTTATGCACTAGAGAATCATTTAGTAACATAAAATCTTGCAAGTCAATTCTTTCAATCATTATTCTGAATATATTCCAGAGAGGATGAACAATGGCTGGACATACAAACATTACGTTTCTCATCAGGAAAATGGGATGAGTTTGTTGAAAGTTCTTAGCACAAGATATCAACATTCTTCTATCCAAACATGGAGGAATCGAATTGAATCGGGTCAGATAAGAATCAATAATTCCTTAACGAGTAAAGATATAGACCTTTACCATAAAGATATAGTTTGCTGGTCAAGACCCCCATGGATAGAGCAATCTATACCTTGCAAATGGGAGACAATATTTGATGATAATGACATATTGGTAATCAATAAACCATCAGGACTTCCAGTGATTCCAGGTGGGGGTTTTGTAAATCATACTCTCACGACATTACTAAAACTAAATACTAAAAATAGTTGTAATAAGCTAGTACCAAAGCCTGTACATAGGCTGGGTCGTTTTACTTCAGGAGTCTTAATATGTGCAAGAGAAAGAAATACTCGCGCCAAGCTTTGTAAACTTTTTAATGCGAATGAAAATAAAAAATTGCATTTGAAAAGAATTTATCGTGCACTAGCAAAAAGAAATTCGAACTTTCAACCAGGCGAAACCATAGAAATAATAAAACCAATTGAAAAGCATTTTCATCCTTTACTAGGATATATATGGAATACCTCATCAGAAAAGAATGAAACAACTCCAATCAAGGGGCTAACATACAAATCTTTAAAAGCACTCTCCAAAGTTAAGTTTCTAGAACGGCGTGAAGAATCGGATCTATTAGAGGTAACAATTAGCACAGGGCGTCCTCATCAAATACGTATACATTTAGCAGCAATAGAATCACCTCTAATAGGCGACCCTCTATACCATGAAAGAGGGGCTATTTCATATCATGCAACTCCAGGAGAAGGAGGATTTTTACTTCATTCCAACAAAATTTCAAACATTCATATTAATAAAAAAGAATACTCTTTTGAAGCTTTGCCTCCATTACCTCTCAGAATCAATAGCAAAAAAAACACCAATTTGAATCAAGAGTAATGATGATGTCTTTTGAAATCTCCATTTATCTAATTAATGCTAAATTTCATCACGACCAAGATCGTTTTAACTCAATCAATTGCGAGAAATAAAAAGGAGCTTTGTTTAGTTTACTACGAACAGTTTCAAAGCCGCATTCTCTAGCTACAGCCAGGATTCCATCTTCACGTAATGTATAAGCACGTGTTGTTTTGCTAGAACCAGGAAAAAGCTGACCAATTTTCTTTAGTAAAGCTAGAGAAGGTGTATAGGGAGCAAAGCTAACGATTAATCGGTTTTGTGCCAGGCCACAAAGGTGTCGAACCATATCTTCAGCAGCATTTTGGGGGTAATGAATAAAAACATCTAAACAAATGACAGTGTGAAAAGAACCAGTCAAACTTTCTAAATCTGATGTTTTGAAAGTCAACCGAGCAGAATCAATATCGACCTGTTGAGCACGACGTTGGGCTTCAATAACCATTGCCTCAGAAATATCACTTGCAGATATTGATCCTGCGCCCATTTGCGCCAGGGGCACAGACAAACTCCCCACACCACATCCAGCATCACAAAACGTCATCCCATTAAGTCCATTATCTTCCTTCAACCAATTAAGAACATCATCAACTGTCTTCTGATGACCAATACGGATGTTGCGCTGTACCCGGTTGACATCATCACTATCGCTATATATGCGATTCCATCGATCAAAGCCCGTGCCATTGAAGTAGGTTTCTACTTCGGCTTTCTCAACCTGCTTGATCTCTTGAAGATGTTCTTTTGCCATGAACCAAATACCAATAGCAGGAATCCTAAGCAGCTCGTTGCCATGTCAGCACAAAATCGTCAGGATTGAATTGCCACCGAAGTAAGTGCTTTAAAGACTTACCAAGAAGAAAATCCTTCAAGTCAAAACTCTTTTCGAAGACTCGACGAGGATTAACAGTCGCAGCCCATATTGAAGAAGCAGGCTCACCAGTCCATCGCGCCAACCGCTTACATCCCTCAATCAAAGGAAGAGTTACACCTGCTAAAACTCCATCTTCTAAATAACAAGTACCTTCATTAACAAAAACAGACCTTTGATTCCAGCAATATTTACCCTCATAAAGCCCATAAGGCGACAAAGCATCACTAACAAGTACTAATTGATCTGATGCCAGGCGATGCAATAAGCAAACGACATCAGGGTGCACATGCACTCCATCAGCAATCAACCCAAGGAAAACCTTACTATCACTTAATGATGCTTCAACTGGCCCAGGGAACCTATGGTGAAAACCACGCATAGCATTGAAAGTGTGAGTCAACATCGTCACGCCTTGATCAAATGAAGTTCTTGCAGTTTCTGCGTCTGCATTGGAATGGCCCAAACAAATAACCACATCAATCTTTTTAAGCTTTGCAATTACTTCTGCAGCTCCAGAAAGTTCAGGCGCCAAAGTAACAAGCTTAATTTCCTCCTCAAATCCTGCAATACGTTCCTCTAGGGCATGGAGACTAGGGTCACAAATGAAATCTCGATCATGTGCTCCATGGCGACTAGAAGCCAAGAAAGGTCCTTCAAGATGAGCACCTAGTAATTTGCAACGCTCATAACAATGATATTTTCTCGCCTCTCTAAGAACCAACAATGCCTCACGTAAGGCAGCACTATTGCAACTAACAAATGTTGGACAAATCGCCTCTACTCCATCCTGCCAAAGCAGATCAAGCAAATCTAGTAACTTCGGCAAATCATTTGATGTCAATTCAGTAAAAGATATTCCTAGCCCTCCATTCATTTGTAGATCTATGCATCGAGGACTAAGACAATCCCCATCCCAACTCTCTCCGGACAAACAAGATCCAGGGATCATTGCGTTGATAGAAACAACAACATCTTCATCATCCAAAAGAATCCACCAAGCATTGTGTTCGTTAAACGCACTCAATGGCTGGGGCAAGCTGACATTGACAATCCGCCGCATAAATGAAATCAGAAGTAATTAGTGCACAACCCTTGAACAGAGGTCATTATTAATGATGACCTCTGTTTCCGGAAAAGTGCCTTCAGGTCAAGCTCAACAATCACCATTAGTAGCAGTAGTAATGGGGAGCGATTCCGACCTATCAACACTTGAACCCGCTGTAGAAATTTTAGAAAGTTTTGGCATCAACGTAGAAGTAAGAGTCCTCTCAGCACATCGCACCCCTATTGAAATGGTTCATTTTGCTCAAAATGCAAAATCAAAAGGGATAAAAGTCATCATTGCTGGAGCAGGAGGAGCTGCTCATCTACCAGGGATGCTGGCCTCCCTCACAACAATTCCTGTGATTGGAGTCCCAGTGAAAAGTAAAACCCTGTCAGGAATCGATTCCATGTATTCGATTTTGCAAATGCCGGCAGGGATCCCAGTGGCAACCATGGCAATTGGAGGAGGATTGAATGCTGGCCTATTTGCAGCACAAATACTGTCTAATTTCGATCAGGAAATTGAAAGTAATCTCTCTCAATACCGTAAATCCCTTCATGAGCAAGTGACTGCAAAAGACCAACTACTTGTTAACTTAGGAGTGAAGGAATATTTGTCATGCAGAATAAAATAAGAGATAGAATTTATAGCTTTACAAACAAAAATTCAGTCATATGCTCAAACAAATTTATGATTTTCTATTAATGATTATTAGCAGGTATGATTTCAAGTTCAATCAACTTAGTTATAATAATCTGAACACATTCCTCCAAAGTTAACTGACCAGTATTTATGTCCAACTCAGGGTTTTTAGGTTCTTCATATGGGCTCGAAATCCCAGTAAAATCATTAATTTGACCAGACCTTGCCTTTGCATACAAACCCTTGGTATCTCTAGTCTCACAGGTTTTTAGGTTTGCCGAACAATAAATCTCTATAAAGTCCTTTCCCTCCACAAGATTTCTTGCCTTGGCACGATCAGAGCGAAAGGGAGAAACAAAAGCTGTTAAGACAATTATGCCTGCGTCAAGAAACAACTTAGCCACCTCTCCAATCCTACGTATATTTTCTTCTCGATCGGAATCTGAAAAACCAAGATCCTTGCAAAGTCCATGACGAATATTATCTCCATCCAATACATATGTGGACAATCCACGATCAAATAAAGCTGCATTAACAGCATTAGCCAAAGTACTTTTACCTGAGCCAGATAAGCCTGTAAACCAAAGAATTGCACTTTGATGATCTCTTTTTTGGGCTATTACCTCACGATCAACTGAAGCTTGATGCCAAACAATGTTTGTAGATTTTGAGCTTATACCTCTAGTTGAAGCGTCTTTCATGAAAAAAAATTATCTGAATACTATTGTCCATGTTAATGAGGTCAACCTCACATACTCACTAGCCCCCCGATTGCTTGGGACAATAGCCCTCCCCTTTAAGAATCTCAATTGCAAGTGTCACCTGATCTCCTTGAAGCTCTAATACTTCGCCTTTCACAGTTCCACCAGTTCCACATCTAGCCTTAATCCTCTTCAAGAGCATTCGAGATGCATCAGGCTCTAGTTGCAATCCACTAATCGTCGTGACAGTTTTCCCTGCCTTGCCAGCTTTAGTCCTCTGAACATAAACCTTGCGCTCCGCTTTTCCATCTAACTCTGAGGAAACATCTGAACGAACTGTTACCGCTGGAACATCAAATTCACGCCAATTTCCCTTAGACATTGATCTAATTCTTAGGCTGGGTTCTATCTTCCTCTGCAATCAATTGGCACGCACAATTCCGTCTCAAATCAAAGATGCAGATCTTGCAGCAAATGCACGCCCTTCAGCACTGGGTCGATTTGGCAAATACGGTGGCCAATACGTCCCAGAAACTCTGATACCTGCACTAATTGAACTAGAAGAAGCTGCAAAGGAAGCATGGGCAGACCAATCCTTTACACATGAATTAAATCAATTATTGAAAACATATGTCGGACGCTCAACCCCTCTTTATGAAGCAGAAAGGCTTACAAAGCATTATCAAGGGCCCGCAGGTGGGCCAAGGATTTGGTTGAAACGAGAAGACCTTAACCATACAGGTGCCCACAAAATCAACAACGCACTAGGCCAAGCCCTATTAGCAATTCGCATGGGAAAAAAGCGCATCATTGCTGAAACTGGTGCTGGTCAACATGGTGTAGCAACTGCAACTGTCTGCGCACGCTTCGGGCTCGAATGTGTGATTTATATGGGCGAAGAGGACATGCATCGTCAATCCCTAAATGTTTTCAGAATGCGACTTCTTGGAGCAACGGTTACTCCTGTGACCGCTGGAACAGCAACCCTAAAGGATGCAACAAGTGAAGCCATTCGTGATTGGGTCACCAATGTAGAAACCACCCACTACATTCTTGGATCAGTCGCCGGTCCTCATCCTTATCCAATGCTCGTCAGGGATTTTCATGCCGTTATTGGTGAAGAGACGCGTCAACAATGTGCAGAATCTTTTGGCCGCCTTCCGGATGTACTCATGGCATGCATTGGTGGTGGTTCCAATGCAATGGGCTTGTTCCATCCCTTTGTCAAAGAAACGTCAGTGAGAATGATTGGGGTGGAAGCTGCTGGAGAGGGTATCGACACTGGTCGCCATGCAGCAACAATTACCGAAGGGCGAGTAGGCGTATTACATGGTGCCATGAGTCTTTTGCTACAAGATCAAGATGGTCAAGTTCAAGAGGCACACTCAATTAGTGCTGGTCTTGACTATCCCGGAGTAGGTCCAGAGCACAGCTATTTGCAAGAGATAGGACGAGCAGAATATGTATCTGTCACCGACGTACAAGCTCTAAGTGCCCTACAACTAGTCAGTGAGCTTGAAGGCATCATCCCTGCCCTGGAAACTGCTCATGCTTTTGCATGGCTAGAAAAGCTTTGCCCAACACTCTCGCAAGGGACTGAAATAGTTATCAATTGTTCAGGCAGGGGAGATAAAGACGTGAATACAGTCGCCAAAAGACTTGGAGAGGAGCTTTAAATCCAAATATCAATACAACAATCTGTCGAGAAGATTTGCGACACTTCGAACTGATGCCATCGCTGTTGCATAGGCCATTCTCATAGGCCCAACCAAAGCCACTTGACCTACTCCTGCACTTGAACTTCTATATGAAGCCTGTACCACAGAACAATCTACTAAAGCAGTGTGTGGATGTTCAGCGCCAATCCAAACACCATTCATCTCTTGATTTGTAGCGACTGGAACAACAGCAGATGGATGACTATCCATCAACTCCAAAAGGGGGCGAAAACTACTGCTATCGCTAAATTCTGGCTGGGTAACAAGACGAGACAGGCCATGAAAAATCGCACCATTCTCAGGAGTCAATGTTGATTGACCATGACTCTGAATAGCTTCTCTCAACACTGACCCACTCAAATGAAGGTGAGACGGCAAACTAGACCAATCCAAAACTCCATGAGATGAATTATTTAATTGATAAGAAATCCATTCTTCCATTGCTTCAAGCTCGCTAACAGCCTCAGGAGGGCATCGAATATTGAGATGAGTTGCTTGATTCGAATTCTCTACAAGCATCACTAAAAGCCTGTCACCACTTTGCACCAACCGTACTTCCTGCAACATTTGACGCTGACCTGCAGGTTTAGTAATTAGACTCATTAATCCAGTGAAATCAGTCAGACGTCTAGCGAGCTGCCATAACAAATCATCAAATGCCGCCCATCTGAGACTCAAATTAGTTAATTCGCTCTCTAAATGTTGAACAGGAGTTCCCGGAGGAGGCAACAGGCAATCAACATAATGCCTATAACCCTGTGGACTCGGAACTCTTCCTGCCGAAGTGTGAGGTTGGATCAGCAAGCCTTTCTGCTCAAGAGCACCCATCGCAGAGCGAATAGTGGAAGAACTTGCTTTCAGCCCAAAACGCTGTACTAACGTTTTACTACCTACAGGCTCCATCGTATCCACGTAATGATGAACCGTGGATCGAAGCACCTGTTGGTGTCGGTATGGCAGCGTCTCCAATTGGACTAGCGATGTAGATAGATATTACGAGCAGCTATCAAGTCATTCATGGCAATGTGAAGAACTCTTTAGCCCCCTCAATATCTAGGTATTGAGGGGTCAACATTTAAGCTCCAATTATCTATTCCCCCCTCAAGGTTCCATACTTCATAGCCCAAACTTTGCTCTAATAGCCAAATTCCAAAATTCCAACTTCTAATTCCCGAATGGCAAATCACAACCACTGGTTGCTTGGTTGGCACTTTCTTACTCAGATCATCAATCCAGATTGAAGCCTTGCTTAAAGGCAAATGAACAACAGGAAATGAGAAAGGAGCTATAGACAACTCATTATCTTCACGAACATCTATCAAAACTGGTTTTACTGAAGAACTATCTAACCAACGTGAAAGTTCACTTGAAGATATTTTGCTAGGACTTGTTTGATTCATTTCTCTATTTTCAACTGAATGGATATCCAACTAAAGGTTAATAGACAAAAATGATCAACCGTTTCGCAACGCCAGTTTCTTCATGAAGGTTCCCTCCTTCCTTATGGCCATGGTGACTGCCTTGCTTGTCTTACTTGCTTGTGCGGGCGGGGTTTGGCTTAGCCTGCATCAAGAAAGTTTGATCAACTCAACTAATCAGCAGCTGTCGTTACCAAAAACAGCCAAATTCGTTCCAAAAAGAGCTTCTCTTTCCATACATTTACTAATCAACCCCAATAGTCTTGAAGAGATTTTTACAACTATTTTACCAACCAAAAATAAAGCAACGATGCGTAAAGTTGCAGCGCAATTAAGAGATGGAATATTTGCCGTGGCTGGCTTGGACTTTAATAATGAAATTGCAACATGGATAGGCTCAGAAAACACCTTTACCATTTTAGAATCACAAACAGAAGCAGAAAAAGTCGAATGGTTAATAGGGTTATCTAGCCGAGATAAGGATGGAGCCAAACAATTCCTACAACGTATTTGGCAAACTCGAAGTTTGGCAGGGGCAAATATAGAATCTTCTAATCATAGGGGGATTGACTTAATATACACAAACAATCCAAACTTATCATCTGATTCAGCATCATTCGCAACTGCATTAATTGATGATGATCTTATTTTAATTGGGTCCAATAAAGAAGTGCTTAAATACGCATTAGATATTTCACAAATTAATGATCAGAACCAGTTCAACGACCAAAAACTTAATCAAGATATTAAAACACTTAATACAGGAATAGCGCTCATAATAGGATCTCCGTCCATGCTTCATACATGGCTAGGGATGCCTTTAAAATTTACTCAAAGAAAAGATCTAAATGGGATCGTAGCTGCATTAAAGCCTCAAGCATCAAAACTTTCACTAGAAGGGCTTATTAGATTTAATCATGCTCTCAATAACTACATTGAAGAAAGCAATTATGCAACTTCTCTATTGGATGATTCTAATACTGTAGGCAACGATGTTCTACTTTTACGTAAGCCAAGTCTATTAATTTCAGAGAAGAGTGACGATCCTTTATCTCAACTATTAGGCCCGGAAATTAAAAAGAAAATGATTTTATTAAATTCAACTCCATTGAATACAATATTCCAGTCAAGTAAAGAGGTCTTAATATTGTTATACGAACCTAAAGAGTGGGTTCTGGGTACACAAAAAGATCAACCTTCTCTTTCCAAAATAAATGAAGTACTTCAAAAAGACAATTTTTTGATAACAAATCTATTGATTGACGATCAAAATATAAAAGTATGGTCAAAATTAATAGTCAAAACCATAAAGAATGATCATTCCATAGATAATGAATTAGGTATAATTCTCTCAGAAGAAGCAAATCATAATTGGTGGAGTAATAATCTACATGCCCTTCAAGATAGGCGAGAACCAAATCTATTACTGGAAAGCAGCCTTGAAATAAATGAATTGCAAAAGCAAAATGGAGACCTTTTAGCAGAAATTTTTTCTCTTGGAGCAAATTCCGCTCAAGAACTTCTTGAAAGATGGACTCCTTGGCGCCTAACTCAGACAGTTACAGGAGGAGCTTTCAAGCAACACATACATGCTCTAGACCTTGGGATTGGTCCTGACGAGGATATAGACCACTCATTACTTCGTCTCAAAGCAAACTTAAGGTTTGTGGACTGATTTCACAAAGAAACCATGCCAACAAAAAAATCAATATCCACAGTCATCCAAAACTATGACCAAATGATTTCTATGAGCTTATAATTTGAGTTCAAATAACTCTAGTCATCAAACAACCTCTTTAAACAGGAAGCACCTATTGCCTAAGCTCAAGTATATGAGAATTTTAAATTCCATTTCGTTTGCTAATCGCTTTTGAAAATTCGGTGAACAAAGATCCTGCCATAAGCAACCAAAGCAAACGCAATGACATGATTTTGCGTCCAGGACTTGAAGGAGTACCAGTAGCTCATTCCTCGATTTGTGATATTGATGGTGACCAAGGCCTCCTCACCTATAGGGGCTACCCCATTGCAGATTTAACTAGTCACAGCAGCTTTCTAGAGACAACTTATCTACTTATTTGGGGAGAATTACCAAGTCCTCAACAACTCAAAGAGTTTGAAGCAGAAGTGCAAATGCACCGAAGAATGAGCTTTCGGGTAAGAGACATGATGAAATGCTTTCCCGCAACTGGTCACCCTATGGACGCATTACAAGCAAGCGCAGCATCTCTAGGGCTTTTCTATTCCAGACGCGCAATTGATGATCCTCAATACGTTTTTGACGCTGTAGTAAGGCTGATTGCGAAAATTCCAACAATGGTTGCAGCTTTTCAGTTAATTAGAAAAGGACAAGATCCAATTCAACCCCGCGATGATCTTGCTTACTCAGCAAATTTTTTATACATGCTCACAGAACGTGAACCTGATCCATTGGCTGCAAGGATCTTAGATCGATGTCTGATTTTGCATGCAGAACATAGTCTGAATGCCAGCACATTCAGTGCAAGAGTCACTGCAAGCACTCTTACTGATCCTTATGCAGTAGTTGCATCTGCCGTAGGGACCCTTGCAGGACCTTTACATGGTGGAGCCAATGAAGATGTTCTGGCAATGCTCGAAGAGATTGGAAGTCCTGAAAAATCAGGAGCTTATCTTGACAATGCCATTTCTAAAAAACAAAAAATCATGGGCTTTGGCCATCGTGAATACAGAGTCAAAGATCCTCGTGCATCACTACTGCAAGAGCTTGCCGAAGAACTTTTTGCAAGATTTGGCAAAGATGAGATGTATGACGTAGCAAAAGCACTAGAAAAAGAAGCCGCCAAGCGACTAAGTTCAAAAGGGATATATCCAAATGTTGACTTTTACTCTGGCTTGGTTTATCGAAAATTGGGGATCGCGAGAGATCTTTTTACTCCAATCTTTGCTATTTCAAGAGTGGCTGGTTGGCTTGCCCATTGGAAAGAGCAGCTTGGCGCCAATCGAATTTTTCGACCTTCTCAAATTTATACAGGTATGCAATCCAGAAAATGGATTCCCTCAGATGAACGCAAACTGGCCATAGACATCTAAGTTGCAAACATCTAGATCAAACTGATGGAAAATATTTCTGAACCAATCTTCCTAGCCTTGATTAATCCTGGACTCGATTTGGAATTTAGCTTCACAGAAGCGATGAAAGGATTAGGACTTTCAAGTCAATTTGCGCATATTCTTTGGCTGCCTCTGCCCATGCTGCTTGTGCTTACAGCTGCATTAATAGGAGTCCTTGTAACTGTTTGGCTAGAAAGAAAAGTGTCTGCAGCTGCTCAACAACGAATTGGGCCTGAATATGCAGGAGCCCTTGGTGTGCTGCAACCAATGGCAGATGGCCTGAAATTACTTGTCAAGGAAGACATCATTCCTGCAAGAGCAGATAACTTGCTATTCACCCTTGGGCCAGTTTTAGTCCTTGTTCCAGTTATTCTCTCTTGGCTCATAGTGCCATTTGGACAAAATTTATTAATCAGCAATGTAGGAGTTGGAATCTTTTTATGGATCTCACTAAGTAGTATTCAACCTATTGGTCTATTAATGAGCGGATATGCCTCAAACAATAAATACTCTTTATTAGGGGGTTTAAGGGCTGCTGCACAATCAATAAGTTACGAAATACCCTTGGCATTATCTGTACTTGCAATAGTGATGATGAGTAATTCTTTAAGCACTGTAGATATTGTCAATCAACAAAATAGTGCTGGTTTACTTAGTTGGAATATTTGGCGACAACCTGTTGGTTTCTTGATATTTTGGATATGTGCACTTGCAGAATGTGAAAGACTTCCTTTTGATCTTCCTGAAGCAGAAGAAGAATTAGTCGCAGGCTATCAAACTGAATACGCGGGCATGAAATTTGCTCTCTTTTATTTAGGTAGTTATATCAACCTTATCCTATCTGCATTATTGGTATCTGTACTTTATTTAGGTGGCTGGGGATTTCCGATACCTATTGAATGGCTGGCTCAATTAACTGGACTATCAATTAATGCTCCTTTAATTCAACTAATAATCGGGGCTGTAGGCATTGTAATGACAATATTAAAAGCTTATTTGCTAGTTTTTCTGGCTATACTACTACGATGGACTACACCAAGAATTCGCATTGACCAATTACTTGACCTTGGATGGAAATTTCTACTACCCATCTCATTAGTTAATTTACTTTTTACTGCAGGGCTGAAACTTGCATTCCCTACAGCATTTGGTGGATAACAACACTTTCAAACTCAAATAGATAATTAGACCTAATGAGCTAAAAAACTTGTAAGATTTATCCAAGGTCCCTCAAACCAAAGGTAAACCGTTCAAATGTTCGGGTTCCTCAAGAAAATTTCTCACTACACGCAGGATGCGTTAAACGCGGCCAAATACTTGGCCCAAGGTCTTTCAGTGACCTTTGACCACATGGGACGTAGTCCAATCACAGTCCAATATCCATATGAAAAGCTAATTCCGTCAGAAAGATACCGAGGAAGAATCCACTATGAATTTGACAAGTGCATTGCTTGTGAGGTTTGCGTAAGGGTTTGCCCTATCAATCTTCCAGTTGTCGACTGGGTAATGAATAAAGAAGCTAAAAAGAAAGAGTTACGGAACTACTCTATTGATTTCGGGGTCTGTATTTTCTGCGGAAATTGTGTCGAATACTGTCCTACCAATTGCCTTTCAATGACAGAGGAATATGAGCTTGCAACTTTTGACAGGCACAGTCTTAACTACGACAACGTTGCGCTAGGGCGACTACCAACTAGCGTCACAACAGACCCGTCAATCAAACCTCTTAGAGAGCTTGGATATCTACCAAAAGGTGTAATGGATCCACATGATGTTCCTTCTACTCA
Organism: Prochlorococcus sp. AG-409-B05; assembly: GCA_003216075.1. Taxonomy (GTDB): domain Bacteria; phylum Cyanobacteriota; class Cyanobacteriia; order PCC-6307; family Cyanobiaceae; genus AG-409-B05. The sequence continues at coordinate 22,624 of QCJK01000006.1, read as the reverse complement.
AACCAGAACAGGCCAACTCCCATCTGAGGTACTTGAATTACTCCAAAAAAATTCAAAAAACAATAATACAATCGAGAAATAATAATGACTATCGCTGCCTCAACAGAGTTGATTTGTTTTTTGATACTTAGTGTTGTCATAATCGCAGGAGGTATAGGAATAGTTTTCCTAGAAAATATTGTTTACTCAGCCTTCCTATTAGGAGGAGTATTTATGGCAATAGCTGGTCTTTATCTACTTCTCAATGCAAGCTTTGTAGCAGCTGCTCAAATCTTAGTTTATGTAGGTGCAGTCAATGTCCTCATTCTCTTCGCGATAATGCTTGTCAATAAACGCGAAGATCCAAAGCCAATCAAAGGATTACAATTAAGAAAAATAATTTCAGCAGGGGTTTGTGCTGGCCTTTTGGCTTTGTTAATCAGAGTTGATCTAACTACTCCTTGGTCGCTACCTGGGCCAACTTCAATCGGAGAACTTGCAACAGAAAGAATTGGTGAGCACTTGTTTACTGATTACCTCTTACCATTTGAACTCGCATCAGTTCTACTTTTAATGGCAATGATAGGAGCCATCGTATTAGCCCGTAGAGATGTTCTTATCACTGATGTTGGCACTGGCAAAGAAGTCAATCAAGGATTAATTGAAAAGGCAACGTCACCTCTTTTAATAGACAAGAATTCATCTTCATGAATTTATCACTTTAGTCTTCTAGCTTTTTATACTGACACTCTAATGTTCAATTCTCCTATAGAACAAGTTCCACTGCAAGCCTATCTAATACTTGCATCCCTTCTCTTTTGTATTGGAGTCTGGGGCTTAATCAATAGTCGAAATGCAGTTCGAGTATTGATGAGCATTGAATTAATGTTGAATGCAGTGAATATAAATCTAATGGCATTCTCAGCATACCTTGATGGTGAATTAATTAGGGGACAAGTTTTTACTGTATTTGTAATAACAGTTGCCGCAGCAGAGGCAGCAGTTGGCCTAGCAATTCTTCTCTCTATATATCGAAATCGGGTGACAGTCGACATGGAAAGCTTCAACTTACTACGCTGGTAGAGAGTATTAAATATGGACCTTCACCTGGTCTGGTTGATTTATAAGAAAAATAGCAAAGAAGCAAGAGAGCAAGCACAAAATTGCTTTATAGCGCTTCAGTCTCTAGGGATAAAAGCAATCTATGTCATTAGTGGGCCAGGGGTAAATCCATTTCCAGACCTAATAAAATCTCAAGCAAAACTACCAGATCTTGCTGTAGTTCTTGGAGGCGACGGGACTGTCTTAGGTGTAGCAAGAAACCTTTCAGTATACAAAATCCCGCTCTTAAGTTTTAATGTAGGTGGAAATTTAGGCTTCCTAACTCATGACAAAAAAGAACTAAATAATAAGAATCTATGGCAACTAATTTTACAAGGCAATTTTTCAATTCAAAATCGAATGATGTTGCAAGCAACTTGTAATATTGGCTCGGCTTCACAACCAAGGCAGAATGATATTTGTTTTGCTTTAAATGACTTCTATTTCAAGGCAGATGATGATGAGCTTTCACCAACATGTAACCTGCAACTATCAATAGACAATGAAATAGTTGATCTATATAGAGGCGATGGTTTAATTCTCGCTACTCCAACAGGCTCTACAGCATATGCAATGGCGACAGGAGGTCCAATACTCCACCCCAGCATTGATGCAATAGTCGTAAGCGCCATTTGCCCAATGAGTTTATCCAGTCGGCCTGTAGTTGTCCCTCCTACATCAGAACTTGTTGTCAAACCTCTAGGAGATGAGAATAGAAAAGTCAAGCTATGGAAAGATGGCACAAGTGAAGTTTTACTCTCTCCAAAAGACAGTTGTATCATTCGAAGGTGTCATCACTACGCATTAATGGTTGTACTAAATAACACTGCCTCTTATTTCACAACACTAACAAAAAAACTTCATTGGGCTGGCAGTTTAATAAATGATCAAACAACTAAAAACTAGAGCAGATGGGTCTGGAAATCGAAAGACGATACTTAGTGCAAGGGGACCAATGGCAAGAATTTATACAAAAATCTGAATATTTACAGCAAGGATATCTCACAAGTAATATTGGGGGTTGGACCGTAAGAGTGAGAATTCAGGGGCAAAATAAATCATGGATCACAATAAAATCGCCAAAGAATGCAATTGAAAATCATGAATTTGAATATGCAATCCCAATAAAAGAGGCTCAATCAATCTTGAAGTTAACCCCTTATAAAATCCTCAAAACTCGCTACCAATTGAAGCTGCCTGGTGGATCATGGGTAGTCGACTGCTTCGAAGCAAAAAATATTCCCTTGGTAATCGCAGAGGTAGAACTATCAAACAAACGAGAAGTGATCAGCAAGCCCTCTTGGTGTGTTGAAGAGATTACCGGAAAATATCATTGGAGCAATGCTGCATTAGCAGTTACTTCTATTGCCGACTGGCCAATTGAAAAACGTTTAAATCACCAGGAGCGTCCATAACGCCCCTTGTTCCTTTAGAATATTTTTATATTCTCGTCAGCATTGCGCTGGCCAATCAAGCAGCAAACGCTGCAGAGAGGCTGTTTTGTACGGGTTGTATGACAATGACGGGATCCTGCGATATGTATGCAGAGACAAAGAAGCTTGCCTGGCATATGCAGACCTCTTTGAGCTCCCTTCAATTGAATGCTCCTTAATGCCACTCCCAGAACAAACCTTATTTGCCGTTAAAGGTCAGAATCGGAAGAAGAAGAATCGGGCAATGAACAACAATTAAACCCATCACGACAAATTTTCCCATGGTCCATCGCCCAATTCAATAATGCAACTCTATTTTTTGAGCCAGTTTTTGTGAACATGTTGCTCACATGGTTATCTACGGTTCTCTTGCTGATAGTCAGCCGCTGAGCTATTTCCTGATTAGTCAAACCATCTGCTACAAGATCAATTATCTCCATCTCTCTCGCCGAAAGATGAATTGCAGATGAATCGCCTGTGGACATGAATGAAACCCCCCTCTCAACCCTTACGATTCATACTACGCACGTTAGAAGATATCTCATAATTAATAGTAATTAGCTTACGAAGAAAGAGATTTGAGGTCAGATTTGCAACACTCCCTCGAGTCAGGAGGAGTCACAATCACAGCAGAGATCATGCCACCACGTGGAGCTGATCCCTCTCATGCCATTGATATGGCAAAAAAACTCAAGGGGCTTGTTACCGCTTTAAACATTACTGATGGAAGTAGAGCAGTAATGAGAATGAGCAGTCTTGCAGTTTCAAAATTGCTAATTGAAGCGGGCATAGAACCTATACTTCAATTGGCATGTAGAGATCGCAACCGCATTGCCCTTCAAGCTGATCTCTTAGGAGCAAGTGCTCTTGGAATCAAAAATGTTCTGTGTCTGACTGGGGATCCAGTTCGTGTAGGAGATCAACCAAAAGCTAAACCTGTAAATGATTATGAAGCTGTGAGGTTGATTAAACAGGTCACGGCTCTAAACAATGCTCAAGACCCTGTATCAGGAGTGTTGCCTGAAGGGGGAACAAATTTCTTCCCTGGAGCAGCTGCAGACCCCAATTGCAAAAGCATAAGTGGATTGCGTAGTCGATTGGAAAAAAAACAAGAAGCAGGTGCCCGCTTCCTACAAACACAAATGGTGATGGATTCTGCAGTACTAGAAAACTTTTGTAGTGAAATTGCTAAGCCCTTACAACTCCCAGTACTGGCAGGTGTGTTCTTGCTGAAATCAGCTCGAAATGCAATGTTTATAAACCGTGTCGTACCTGGAGCATGTATCCCGGACTCAATAATCCAACGACTAAAAGACGCACCCGATCCTTCATCAGAAGGTATATCGATAGCCGCTGAACAAGTCAAGAATTACCTAAATGTGACACAAGGCGTTCACATCATGGCGATCAAAGCTGAGGATAAAATTCCAGAGATCCTGGACCAAGCTGGAATTAACTAGCTGCAGCAGTAAGGTCTGTACCTAGTAGTTCAGCCATAGCTTTTTGTTGAGGGGATGGCTCAACTAAATCTTGCCTTCTGGCATCAGTAATCAACCAATCAAGAGCTGCCTCTTGTAAATCAAAATGATTACCATTTTTACCTACGCAATATCTTCCAAAAACCAATTTTTCAACTAACTGAACCCCAGGACCAATTCTGGAATAGTCAAAAATAATTGAATTATCAATAGTTGCTCCCTCACAGATACAACAACTAGGTCCAATCATGGATGGGCCAATAATCGTGGCTCCATCCTCTATACGGGTCATACCTCCAACATATATGGGGCCTTTCACATTTATCTTATCCCAATTAGCAGCAACATTTAATCCCGTATAAACGCCCTCACGAACTTGCTTTCCAGGTATGCCAACCTGACGAACTTCACCTTGAAGAACACTCCTGATAGCCCTCCAATAGTCAGGCACCTTACCAATATCTACCCACTCAAAATCCATTGGTAAAGCATAAAAAGGTGAGCCACTATCGACTAATTTCGGGAACAAATCAGAACCGATATCAAATGGTTTCCCTGAAGGTATATGTTCAAATATCTCTGGTTCAAAAAGATAAATACCTGTATTAATAGTATCACTTAAAGCCGAATCTATCTCAGGCTTTTCCTGAAAGGCCTTCACCCGATCATTCTCATCTGTAACTACCACACCATAACTACTAACTTGATTCTTAGGCACTCTTTTTGTTATCAAACTAGCCAATGCGCCCTTTTCTTTGTGTCTTTTAACTGCCTCCGTAAGGTCAAGATCAATCAGTGCATCACCACACAGAACAACAAAGGTGTCATCAAAAAATTTCTGAAAATCTTGAATCTTTTTAAGGCCCCCAGCTGAACCAAGTGCATCTCCAATCAACTCTCCTTCTTCAATTCGCCCTTCAAAGCTGTATGCGATTTCAACGCCAAACCTCTGTCCATCACGAAAATAGTTCTCGATTTCTTCTGCTAGGTGAGAAACATTCACCATAACTTCTTTAAAACCATGCTCCTTGAGCAGTTCCAACAGAAACTCCATTACTGGTTTCTGAAGGATCGGAATCATTGGTTTAGGGATCACGTGGGTGATCGGCTGGACGCGAGTCCCTTTGCCGGCCGCCAGGATCATCGCCTTCATTGGCTTTGCAGGCCTCAGCTAATCAGACAACATAGACGCCTATTAGAAACAACCCTTAAGCAGCAGCCGGCGCAACAGCTGTCACGTCCATTACCTTCAAAGGCAATTGAGCAATTGAGCCAGGAGCAAGAATTCGCTTAACTCTTAATGTTGAATAAAGGGAACCCTCTTGCTGCAGCTCGACTTTTCCCTGAGAACAAAGAAACAAAAGAGCCCAAAACACTCCTACTCGATCTGTATCCAAATCCGGTGAAGCAATTTCATTCCAATAATCAACTAAAAACTCAAACTCAACCCAATGAAGAGCCTGCTCCCAATTGTTAAAAAGTGTACCCAAGGCAGCAGTGGTTTCAGGGAGTTTTTCCCTATGAGCCAAAGAGGTGACTTGAGCAATAGCCTCTCTTTCACTAAAACGTCTTTGTCTTTTACGTCTTCGTGATTGAAACTCTTCTGATTCAAGCTGTTCCGCAATTGATTCGAGTTGCTCTATTAACTCTCCAAGGGTGACTGGTCTTCTTAGTGGCGGAGGGGCAACTGGGCGTCTATGAAGATGACGCTCTGGAAGCTTGGGTAATTGAAAACTAGAATCTAACCACCCTTGCTCAATAACTCCAAAATCAAACTCATTTTCTAATTCAGGCTCAGGAGGAAAAGTTTCAGCCTCCAAAACTTCAGCTTTTAAACCCACCAATACCGAAGCAGCCAAAAACGCTTCACTGCTATCAGCTAGTTCTTGTTCAAAACTACCTCCATGCTTCTTGAAATGAGCCGAAATGCGTCTAGGCACCTCGATTCTTTGGCGTAGTTGATCTAAGAAGCCATCTATCACAGAGATAACATCCACATCCCATGGGTCCAGATCACCTGCTTGAGCAGCATCTTGAAGGAGACGAATAGCAAGTCGCGCTCCTGCATCAGCTCCTTTTGTTAGACCCTCAACCTGCAAATCTTTCAGTTAGCTTTTTCAAAATATCAAGCTTGCAGGGATGGCGCCAGACCTTAAAAGAATGATTGTTCACAAAACATCTTGAGAATGGCAGAAAAGGTGAAAATTGAAATCTACGATCATCTAAATGGTGCCAGGCAATCGGCTATTAACTTCAATTTTGCCCTAGACAATTAAACAAGATCAATAAAAAACTAGAACTAATAAATATCCAACATGAAACAATTACTTTGTGTCACTAAATTAAAATAATATTAACTTCATTTGAAGCGCGTAAAGAGTGAGAAATCTGAAATACAATCAAGTACTTACTTCTATGTAATCACTCATAATATAGGGGCAGAAATAACTGCAGGCAGAAACTTTAATTGACTTATTTCAGAAGAGCTACTCTTCTTATTCAATCTTTCCAGGGCCGCAATATCCCTACCTACCAAAGCATCTATGGAAGCACTATAAGTATCTGTCATTAACCTTGGATATAAACCAATGCCAATAATTGGAACCAACAAACAACCGATTATATATATCTCTCTAGGCTCTGCATCTACTAGATTTGAATTAGACACAAGCTTAGTATTCTCTTTACCAAAGAAAATTTCTCTAAGCATAGATAATAAATAAATAGGCGTCAATATCACTCCAATTGCTGCAAGTGAAGCCATTACAATCCTAAAAGGCAAGGTATATGCCTCATCAGTTACAAACCCTGCAAAAACCATTAACTCAGAAACAAAACCACTCATTCCAGGAAGTGCCAAAGATGCCAACGCACAAACGGTCCAAAGTGCAAACATAATTCTCATCTTTTGACCAACTCCTCCCATCTCATCAAGCTGCAAAGTCCTGGTCCTGTCGTAAGTCGCTCCCACAAGGAAAAATAAACTTGCGCCAATCAAGCCATGACTCACCATTTGAAGCATCGCCCCACTTGTACCAAGTGAGCTAAAGCTTCCAATACCAATTAAGACAAAACCCATATGACTTATTGAGCTATATGCAATTTTTCGTTTGAGATTACGCTGAGCAAAAGAGGTAAGAGCCGCATAAATTATATTTACAACCCCAAGAACAATTAAGAGTGGTGCAAATTGCGCATGTGCTTCAGGCAAAAGTTGAGCATTAAAGCGTAAAAGCGCATAACCACCCATCTTCAATAAGATACCCGCTAAAAGCATATGCACTGGGGCTGTTGCTTCGCCATGCGCATCTGGCAACCATGTGTGTAGTGGAACTATTGGTAGCTTTACACCAAAGGCAATCAAAAGGCCTGCATAACAAGCTAATTGAAAACCTGTACCAAACCCCTTCTCTGCAAGGTTCGAAAATTCAAAATTAGGGGCTCCGCCACCAACGAAACCCATTGCCAAAGCTGCTAAAAGAATAAACAATGAGCTTCCTGCCGTATAAATTATGAATTTTGTAGCTGCATACTGCCTTTTCTTACCACCCCAAATTGCTAGCAATAAATAAACCGGCAATAATTCAAGTTCCCAGGCAAGAAAGAAAAGCAACATATCTTGCACAGCAAAAACTGCGATCTGGCCTCCATCCATCGCCAAAATCAAAAAGAAAAATAATTTCGGCTTAAAAGAAACAGGCCAAGCGGCCAAAACAGCAAGAGCAGTAATAAAACTTGTAAGCAAAATCAACGGCATTGACAAGCCATCTGCACCGACAGCCCAAACAAGTCCTAAGTCAGGAAGCCAATTGACTCTTTCCGATAATTGCAAGCCTTCTTGAGCAGGATCATATCCAGTCAGATATGCCCCCACTGTGATCAAAAAAGTAACTAAGGCTATCCCCAAAGCAAACCATCGAACCTGCTTGCCCTCTCCTTGATCAGGAAAGAATGGAACTATTAATGCTCCAACAATTGGGAACAGAATGGAACAACTCAACCAAGGGAAACTGGTGCTTGGCTGATTGAATCCAAGACTGCCAATGAGGTCTAATTGGGAGCCTAAAGCAAACTCCAGCACGAAAAATTCTTCTGAGCACTGTTCGGAGTGTAGAAATACTGAGCGGTATTACATCACCTCGATAGGCGTTGACACACAGAACATATTGATTACGTCAAATCTAGGTAGGACCTAAAACTCCAAAAAGAGCTACTAACGCTATCACTCCTGCAAAAACTACTAGTGCATAGAACTGCGCTCGACCTGTCTCGAAATACTTCAAACCCTCGCCACTACCTAGGGTTAATAATCCAGTGAGATTAACCACTCCATCAACAACCTTCGCATCAACTTCCAGAACCTCACGGGCAAGTCTGCGACTACCTTTCACGAAAATCTTTTCATTGATGTCATCTAGGTACCATTTATTACTTAAAAAACTATTAATAGATGGGAATCTTTCAGCAAACAGTTTCTTCAAATCTATTCTATTTAGACCATAAGCCATTACAGCTATAATTATTCCAGTAAAAGAAATAGCCACAGAAGCACCTGCCAAGGTTAGAAATTCCCCAAAGTGAAATTTTTCAGCAGCTTCAATCGCCTCAACTGGATTTAATAAAAAGGAAAACTTGCTATTCCAAGGCACGCCTAATAATCCAATAAGAACAGATGGAACAGCTAACACAATTAAAGGAGAGGTCATGGACCAAGGTGACTCATGCAAAGTACCTGCACTATGGTGTTCTTCATCTTCAATTTCTTTACCGGCATCAGCGAGCAACTGCTTTTGAAGATTCTCATCATTACCCCGAAAAGAACCTTCAAATGTCAAAAAATAAAGCCTGAACATATAAAAAGCGGTCAAACCTGCTGTTAACAAGCCAACAAGCCACAAAATTGGATAAGTATTAAATGCTTGACCAAGAATTTCATCTTTACTCCAAAAGCCAGCCAATGGCGGGACTCCACTTATTGCGATACATCCAACAAAAAAAGTAATCGCCGTAATGGGCATTTTTTTACGCAGCCCGCCCATCAATCTCATATCTTGAGCAAGAATTGGCTCATGACCTACCACAGCTTCCATGGCATGAATGACCGAGCCAGAACCAAGAAACATCATCGCCTTAAAAAAGGCATGTGTCACCAAATGGAACATTCCTGCGACGGGAGCTCCACAACCCATAGCCAACATCATGTAACCAAGTTGTGAAACAGTGCTGTACGCAAGACCTTTTTTGAGATCCATCTGAGTTAAAGCAATAGAGGCCCCCAAAAAGCAGGTAATAGTACCTACAACAGCAATGACTAAACCAACAACTGGAAAGTGACTGTAAAGAGGCTCAAGCCTGGCTACCAAAAACACTCCAGCAGCAACCATGGTGGCTGCATGAATGAGTGCCGAGATTGGTGTAGGGCCTTCCATCGCATCAGGAAGCCAAACATGCAAAGGAAACTGAGCCGACTTTGCCATTGGACCCATAAAGACCAACAAGCACAATGTCAAAGCCGCCCATCCAGGCACAGCTCCTATATCAACAGCCTCAGACAAACCCAAAGCAATGCCATTGAAGTCAAAACTTCCTGTTGCCCAAAACAAACCAAGGATTCCTAACAACAATCCAAAATCACCTACACGATTGACAACAAAAGCCTTTTGAGCTGCATGGGCGGCTCCATCACGGTCATACCAAAAGCCAACCAAAAGATATGAACACATTCCAACCAACTCCCAAAAAACATATATCTCCAGCAAATTGGGACTAACAATCAAACCAAGCATTGAACTACTAAACAATGCCAAATAAGTAAAAAACCTTACATATCCCTTGTCATGGGCCATATACCCATGCGAATAAATCATCACCAAAAGCGCGATAGTTGTTACCAAAGCCAGCATTACTGCTCCCAATGGATCAACCACATAGCCCATAGGTATCGTGAAATTACCTGCACTAGCCCACACGAATAAATGTTCTACAGGTGGTACCCCTCTTAATTGCTCCCAAAGAACCGCATAACTAAATATTGCCGAAATCCCGATGCAAGAAACCAGTGATATTGCAACTGGCTTACGAACCTGATTGATTCTGCGATTAAAACTAATTAAACCAAGACCTACTACCACTGCACCAAGCAGAGGAAATAAAGGAATTAACCAAGCAAGTTCGGCAGCCGAGTGCATTCGGTGAAAAGCGCTTCTGGGAGTGTAATCAGGCGCAGGAGTGTTCAGCCAAAGAATTTGCCTATGTCAGTCAAGAGAAATTTTTCAGCAAAAGGGGATATAAACCTATGAGACCGCCAAAAAAGCCCTATCGCGATAGCAATCCCGAGTTGTGAAGGCCTGAAAAATTCTTGAAATAACAATTCTTGTCTTCCATCTACAACTGCAGCAAAAGGAATAATCGAAGTTTGACTTTTGAATTGCTCAAAATCATCCCCAAAACGAGCTTTTAATCTTCGGTCTCCGTGCCATACAGCAAATAAATGGTGACCGATCAGCCCACAACAAGTAACCAACGTAAAACTAGTTCCTATCCAGAGCTGATGAGCTAAGCACCAGAGGATTTGACCAATCGCTTGAGGATGACGAGTAATCCTCATGATTCCTTGTGTATATATTCGAACCTCAGGCTTACGCAGTGCTGGGATCTCTAGAAGGTTGTAAGTAGCTGGATACAAAAACAAAAAACTAATTGCCGACAATACCCATACCACTGGGGTTATTCCAAAAACACCTTGTACATTCCAAAGTCGAACTCCATCATATCGATGCAAAATAAAATAAATAATTAATAACAATGCAGAGGGAATACTTGCAGTCGCAAAAAGCAAGCGCCAAGCCCTTGCCCCAATTAAGGATTCCGCTCGGTCACGAATAGCCGCTCCTCCACTATGAATAACAGCAAACAACATCAATAACCCAAGCATTACAAAGCTGCTTTGGTGAAGTTCGTCTAAAAACATTTGTGCCAGTTGATCCACAGAATGGTTATCTGCTTCTCAGCGTAAGCAAGGTTCCAGCTTAAAGTTTTTTTGTTGTTACTGCATGTTTGGAAGGCCTAGATGGCTGATCTGCCTTTCACACTTGATCAGCTGCGTATCCTTCGCGCCATAGTGAATGAGGGCAGCTTTAAAAAAGCAGCTGAAAGGCTCTATGTCACTCAGCCTGCAGTTAGTCTGCAAATTCAGAATCTAGAAAAGCAACTTGAAGTTGCCCTATTTGATAGAGGTGGGCGTAAAGCAGAACTTACTGAAGCAGGACAAATCTTGCTCCTCTACTGCGAAAGAATTCTTAGTCAATGCCAAGAAGCCTGTCGCGCAATTGATGATCTAGAAAATTTAAAATGCGGATCGTTAATCGTAGGCGCCAGTCAAACAACTGGCACTTACTTGATGCCACGAATGATAAGTCTTTTTCGACAAAAATATCCTGATGTTTCTGTTCAATTACAGGTTCACAGCACTAGGCGTACAGGCTGGAGCGTTGCCAACGGTCAAATAGATCTAGCCATTATTGGTGGTGAGCTACCTCAAGATCTAAATGAAGTACTAGAAGTGATCCCCTTCGCAACTGATGAACTAGCCTTAGTGCTCCCTACAAAACATCAGTTTGCAAATCTAACAGTGCTTAAGAAAGAAGATCTATACCGGCTAAGTTTTATCACTCTAGATTCGCAATCCACAACAAGAAAAGTTGTAGATCGACTTCTAGAAAATTCAGGACTAGAAATTCAAAAACTACATATTGAAATGGAACTCAATTCACTTGAAGCAATAAAAAACGCTGTTCAAGCAGGGATGGGGGCTGCTTTTCTCCCAGTCGTATCTATTGAAAGAGAGTTGGCTGCAGAAACCATTCTGAAGCTAAATGTTGCAGATTTAGAAGTACGACGTGAATTAAAATTAATTAGTCATCCAGCTCGCTACTGCTCAAAGGCATCCATAGCATTTCGAGAAAACGTAATACCAAAGTTTGCAAGCAAAGAAAGCCCATTATATAAATCACTTCAAATCAGATAAAATTAATTCAAAATTGTATTGCTTCTTGATTAACTCCTACCGAGTCTTCAGCTACACCTTTAGTTATAAATTTATTCTCATTAATGTCCGCCTGATAAACACAACGCACAACTGGATTATCCCTTATAGATCCAATGTAAGCAAAGGTATTCATCCTTTGCTTACATTCGCGAACATCTTCATTAGTAATAGCGCCCTGTTTTTGCAATACAGTCCAATTTTCCCTCCTAATTACACATCCAGGCTGAAGAGCTGGCTGGGTAACAAAGCTAGTAGATGGGTTAAGAGTGGTATACATCTCAACATCAATTACAAAAGCACTTGCTCCCCACTGCCTACAGAACTCTGGATCTGGAACAGCCATATCCAATTGTTGCTGGCTAGCAATATTGCCTTGTCCACCTTGTGTCGTACTTGTGATAGCACTTCCAATACCAACTCCTACTACCAGAACACCTGCAAGAACAGCAATTGAACTTGTGTTCAAATTCATCCCAGACCCTCCAGAAGGCGGCAAACCTCCGCCCCTAGCACTCCGGCTATAACCACCATCCCTATCTAAACCTCCACTAGCGGAAGATCGCCTTCCACGATTAGCAGGAGGGATACCTCCTGAATTTCGTCTACCTGGTTGTCGGTTATAGGAAGAGCGAGTCACAGCAATTCAGGGGTCCTAGGCAGACCCATTGAGTAATTCAGAACACGACATTCAGGGTTATAGCTAATCTCACCAGCCTGAAGTAATTGACGGATTGTTCCTTCAATCTCAGATCCAATACGTCGAAGATTGTAATCAGTTAGCTCATTACCAGCATAAGAGTCAACCAACTCACGAAAACGCGTATTGACCTTCGCTATTACGTTATCAGTCCAAAGAAATTCGTTATCAGGATCAAGATCAAGAGTCAAGTGATTCTGATCTGTTATCAAATCGTCATTCTCAACCCTTGCAGTAAAAATCCTCACATGTCGGGTAGTGCATTTGAGCTGAGTCTCAGTCATCTAATTCAGAAGGCCTTTAAAGGGCGCTATACAACATATGAAATAACTCTAGAGAGGATTCGGGCAGGGTTCCTCACTAAAGTTGAATTCGATTCCACCAAAAAGCATGCGAATTGCCATCGCAGGAGCAGGTCTAGCAGGCCTGTCATGTGCGAAATACCTTGCAGATACTGGGCATACTCCAATTGTCTACGAGGCAAGGGATGTACTTGGGGGGAAAGTAGCAGCATGGAAAGACGCAGATGGGGATTGGTATGAAACTGGTCTGCATATCTTTTTTGGGGCATATCCCAACATGCTTCAGTTGTTTAAGGAACTAGGGATAGAAGATCGCCTGCAGTGGAAAAGCCATTCCATGATTTTCAATCAACCTGAAGAACCCGGCACATACAGTCGCTTTGACTTCCCTGACTTGCCAGCACCTCTAAATGGAGTAGCGGCGATTTTGAGTAATAACGACATGCTGACATGGCCTGAAAAGGTCTCATTTGGGCTTGGTCTCATCCCTGCAATGCTTCGAGGCCAAGAGTATGTAGAAGAATGTGATAACAAGTCCTGGACTGAATGGCTTCAAGCGCAAAATATCCCAGACCGAGTTAATGATGAAGTCTTTATAGCTATGAGCAAGGCATTAAATTTCATCAATCCTGATGAAATTTCTTCCACTGTTTTACTGACAGCCCTGAACCGATTCCTCCAAGAAAAAAATGGTTCAAAAATGGCTTTCTTAGATGGGGCCCCACCTGAAAGGCTATGCAATCCAATCGTTGAATATATTGAACATCTAGGTGGAGAAGTACATCTAAATAGTCCCCTGCGTGAAATCAAATTAAAGGAAGATGGAAGTGTAGAAAGCTTTTTGATTGGTGGAAAGAGAGGAGAAGATACTAATGATCATTATGCTGATGCATATGTAAGTGCATTACCTGTAGACCTCTTCAAATTATTAATACCAGATCAATGGAAAGGGATAGAAACTTTTAGGAAACTAGATGGTCTTAGAGGAGTACCAGTAATAAATATCCACTTGTGGTTTGACAGGAAACTAACTGATATTGACCATTTACTATTCAGCAGGTCTTCACTACTTAGTGTCTACGCTGATATGAGTATTACATGTAAAGAATATGAGGACCCGAATCGATCGATGCTTGAGTTAGTTTTTGCTCCAGCAAAAGACTGGATCGGTAAAAGTGATCAAGACATAATAGATGCAACATTAGAGGAATTAAAAAAACTTTTTCCAATGCATTTCTCAGGAGAAGATCAAGCTAAATTACGTAAATATAAAGTTGTAAAAACTCCTTTATCTGTTTATAAGTCAATTCCAGGTTGCCAGAAAATAAGACCTTCTCAAGAGACCCCTATTACGAACTTCTTTCTAGCCGGAGATTACACTATGCAAAGATATTTAGCCTCCATGGAAGGAGCTGTACTAAGCGGCAAGCTTTGCGCAAATGCAATTAATAAATGCAAGGAAAGATTATCTAATAACCAATCCAACAATAACTCCTTGGAAATCTAAAAATGAACAATGGATAAAACAAACACTTTCACTAAGAACTCTTACCTCAACCTTGATGATGCATATGAAGTATGTCGAAAAGAAACTGCACAATGGGCAAAAACATTTTATCTAGGAACCATGCTTTTACCTCCTCCTAAGAGGAAGGCTATTTGGGCAATATATGTCTGGTGCAGAAGAACTGATGAGTTAATGGATAGCCCTGAAGCGCAATTAAAAACAACAAATGAACTTGCTGATCGATTGGATCAATGGGAAGAAAAAACAAAAACCATGTTTGAGGGTCGAGTGGAAAATGAACTTGAAGCAGTAATGGCAGATACACTCAACCGCTTCCCAATGCCTATTAAGCCATATTTAGACATGATTGAAGGTCAGCGAATGGATCTCCACAAGCATAGATATGAAACCTTTGAAGAGCTTGAACTTTATTGCTACAGAGTGGCAGGGACTGTGGGGTTGATGACTCAAGGTGTCATGGGCCTAGACCCAGCCTATACATCTGCACCATGGAGCTCTTTCCCGGACCCTTCTGATGCAGCAATCGCTCTTGGGATTGCAAATCAACTGACAAATATCTTGAGAGACATAGGCGAAGATCGCGGCCGCGGTCGTATTTATCTTCCACAAGAAGATCTTAAAAGATTTAATTACTCAGAAAGTGATCTGATGGCTGGAAAGTTGAATACAAATTGGAAAGCACTAATGGCTTTTCAATTACAACGTGCAAGAGAGTGGTTCACACGTTCCGAGGAAGGCGTGCGTTGGCTATCCTCTGACGCAAGATTACCTGTTTGGACTTCTCTTAGGCTTTATAGAGGCATTCTAGATGTAATAGAAAGACTTGATTATGATGTTTTTAACAATCGGGCATATGTAAATAAATGGGTGAAAATTCTTGACATCCCTATTTCGTACTTCATTTCACGATTCCGTTAACAGTTCAAATGAACTAGATATCGAAATCTATTTCGAAGATCTTAAACTGCTGTTTTTTGATTAGCCAATAGTTCCTTTAATTTCGATAGTTCTCCCGCCCATCGAGGATCAGGTGCTTCATCAATGGGAGCATCGCTATGCACAAATTTCTTTACTTCTTTGCGTTTTGAACCTTGTGCATTTCCTCCAGATGAATTGCCATTCCTACGACCACCTCCATTGCTGGAATCACGTCTTTCTGATCGCTCGACTCTCAGATTGTTCCCTTTGAAATCGCTACCATTTAATTGCTCTATAAGAGCTTCAGCAACTTTTTCTTTCTCTACGTTTGCGAAACCAAAACCTCTACAGGCTTTGGTTTCTCTATCAAAAACTGCTTTAAATCGGATTCCTTCTCCAATAGTTGCCAAGAGAGCCTCAAGCTCCTTGCTCTCGAAATTTTGCGGCAAGTTGCCGATGTAAAGGCGAACACTCATGAAAAAGAGGGGAGATAGGAAATGATGCGGATCAGGCCGATCGATGTATTAATTACTTGTGCAGTTAATCACAGCAAGGTGGGATTTTGTTGTAACCAGTTTTTTGCTGATTCAAAAGCCTCCTCTCGATTTCGCAACCGACCAAAGGCATTCTCATGGGTGAGATGATGAATAAGCTTGCCAAGCTTAATACCAGAACTGATTCCAAATTTAGCCTGCAAAATATTACCATCTAAAGGGGAGGAAGGATGAAAAAGGGGGTTTGTAATATCTCGCCAACACCCCAACCAATGTGCTTGATCTCTTAAAGGTAGCCCCAAAATAAATGCAGGTAAATCAGCCTCTAAATCAATATGCAACTGTAATAAATCTACTTCAGAAAAACCTTTAGAAGCATTGTCATCATTACGCTTCTGCCATTTACGAAGTACTTTGCAACGCTGACATTGTTTTTTGCTGAAGCGAAGTTTTAACAAGCCCTTATCGCTTAACAAATTAGTCAAGCGAACTAAAGGCAATGCAATACCTAATTCGCTAGGTTTAAAAAACTTTGCATCAACTAAAGATGGCACTTTCTCCTCAAAGTTGTCGCCTATATTTTTCCAAGGATTCAACAAGCCAATTTTTTTGATCGCAGGCAATACTTCATCAGCCCAAGGAGCAACTGCTAGTCGCAAAAGTTCAGATTTGATTCGCTCCGGCGCAGATCTTTCAAGTAAATGAGAATGTCTCTCAATTAAATTTCTTGTCTCCGAATCGACTGATAATTGATGCTCAGCCATCAATCTGAATCCTCGAAGCAAACGCAAGGGATCCTCAATCAAGTTCAATTCCTTAACAGCACAAAGGGTTTTACGACGAATATCCAATAAACCCCCAGTTGGATCAATAATTCTCGGATTAAGTTGATCAGTTGTGAGGGCAATCGCATTGATTGTGAAATCTCTTCGCCATAGATCGGTTTCAATGCTTTCTCCAATCTGCCTAGCGAAATCAATCGACCAACCCCTTAAAACCAAGCGAGCAATATCCCTCTCAAAATCAAGTACCACACAGGTACCTCCAAGATCCTTTGCCAATCTTCTAGTAAGTTTTATAGCTTCATTAGGTACAACTAAATCAAGGTCTAAACGAGTTGAGTGGCGGTCCAGAAGTACATCTCTAATTGCTCCCCCCACCACGATGGTTCCAGGAGGCAAGTCCCTAATATCCAAAGGACATTTATCAGCATTAAGCTTATTCCAAATGAATTGGGCCAAAAAGTTCTTATCTCCCTCCAGAATGGAGTAATCAAAAGAGGGGGAGGTCATGTGCATATGTATTAACTGCCACTGGGTAGACCGCTGCCAGGTCTATCATTCTGTTGAACAACAACATGGTGTAGCTCATTTAAACGCGACACCTGATATAAAACCCAAAAACCCAAAGATACACATAAGTTTGATTGATCTAAGTGATGGGGGGATTGGAAAGGAATGGGATGTCAGGGAATGCGAGAGTTTTCAGAATGACGAAGGACGCTGGCAACGACTACGTCCTGGGGAGGCACTCCCGACATGAATTTCAATGCCAACAAAAAAGGACATGCATCCAAAAGGTACTTTCTTCTAGCAATGCACAGTTCTTCAGAAACCCTCGGAGTAGGAGTATTAGATATACGTAATCCAGAAAGAAGTCGAACAGTTACGACATTTCCTGTAGGCAAACAACTTTCAAATAATCTTTTTACCTGTATCCAAAAATCACTTCCCAATAATCATTGGAATCAATTAGCGCGTTTGGCTGTAGCGACTGGTCCCGGAAGCTTTACTGGAACACGCCTAACGGTAGTAATGGCTAGGACCATTTCACAACAAATAGGTTGTGATTTGGATGGTATCAGCAGCTTTTCTTTAATGGCTCCAAGATTGGCAAAGTTATTGAAAGCAGAAGAAATACTGAAGCCATTTTGGATATTTAAATCGACAAATAGAAGGGGGATTATCGCAGGCCAATATTTGATACAAAACAAATCTAATTTAAGTGTATATGAACAGATTTTAGAGCTAAAAGCCCCTCATCTTCTTTCATCAAAGACCGATGCAAAACCTGCCTTAGAAGCCACAGAAGATGTTGCCATAGATGTAAATCATCTTTTGGAAATATCTTTCACCGCGCATAAAAAAGGTAAAAAAGCTCCTTGGAACGAAGTGACACCTATTTACCCAACATCTCCTGTAAAAGATTTTTAATGAGTCAAAAAAATCTTTTACAAATTACTATTGGAAGCCTTTTATTTTTTATATTAGTAGCCTCCGGTCCTTTAAAACCCTATCGCAAAACCATTCTGAATAAAGAGTCCCCTCAATTAATTCTCGTACTTGGAGGAGATGTAGATAGAGAACATATTGGAGTAAGTCTAGCAAGCAAACTGAACCTACCCTTGATCGTGAGTGGGGGGAGCAACCCAGAACATGCTGAATGGTTAATAAAAAAATCTGCCCTTGATTCATGGCAAGTCAAGTTTGATTATCGAGCCAAAGACACACTGGGCAATTTCACTTCAATAGTTGATGAGCTTTTATCCAAAAACATTAATCATATAATTGTTATAACTAGCACAGATCATTTGCCTAGAGCATTAATAGTGGGCAAAATAATCGCTGGTAGTAGAGGAATCAATTTGACTAGCATCCCAGTCTCATGTGCCAATAGATGCAAAAAAGAAAGCTTAGAAAAGATTTTTATCGACTTAATTCGTGCAGTAATTTGGGTAACTACTGGCAAAGATGTAAAAGAACTAACCAAGCAAGTAATTAAATGGGATTTTGAAAATAAGTTCAGCGAGATTTTTCATGTAAAGAAATCAATCCCTTATCTAATAGAGAATTAATCTGAACTTTTAGCTCGGATGAAGTGGCTTCCAAATCTGCTTTTTTACTACTTTTTGGAGGAGGCAAAGTTTTACCTATACGCAAATGAATAGGTACTAAACGAGGGAAGAAAGATCCACTGCCAAGTGCTCTATGACTATTGACAATCGCAACTGGTAATAAACTTGCACCACTTCTAGCAGCCAACAAAGCAGCGCCAGACATAGGCTTATTAACTCTGCCATTGGTCTGACGAGTTCCATCCAAAAAAACCCCTGTTGCCCATCCTTCAAGAAGCAATGAAGTGGCTTGGCGTATTGCAGAACGATCGCTAGATCCACGGTTAACTGGATATGCTCCACAGCGGCGAATCACATAACCAATCAATGGCAATTGAAACAGCTCAGACTTGGCCATGAATGCAACTGGCCTTCCAAGTGCATGCCCTAATATAGGTGGATCCAAATACGAACCATGGTTTGCCACAACAACAAGGGGGCCCTTGCGAGGCACATTCTCAATCCCAGAAGATAAGCCTCGAAAAATAAACCTAAAAACGGGGAAAACCAATAAATAACTAACTAATCTATAAGTAAAACTAGGGCGGACTGAATTCATCAGAAAAATTTCCAGTTAATGAAGATAATTGATTCAAAACTCAATATCCTAAATCAATTGCAGTAGCTAATTGATTGATACTAATCCCAGGCATAGAACGTTTAGCTAGTCCACCAAGAACATTCCCTGGGCCAATCTCCACCAAGTTTGTTATACCTTGAGACATCATTTCTTGCATGGTTTCTCTCCAACGGACACCAGTCGTCATTTGTGCTTTAACTCGCTCTTTCAAGATAGAGCAATCACAAATTGGCTTAGGCGAGGCATTACTCAAAACAGGAATAATTGCATCACTAAAGGAGGCCTTATCTAGTTCAACTGCAAAAGTATTTGATGCTTCTTCCATAAAAGGAGAATGAAAAGCCCCTGAAACCTTTAATGGAATAGCACGTTTACAAGATAAATTGCTAATGACACTGTTTATAGCCTTCTCAGATCCTGAAAGAACAACCTGAGCAGAACTATTGTCATTAGCTATTACGACTCCCTCAGTCGCCTCAACAAGCTCCTCAAGTTGATTTCGATCAAATCCCATGACTGCTGTCATTGCTCCCCCTCCAGCCTGTGCCATAAGCTCTGAGCGACGTTTAAGTAAGACCAAGGCTGTTTTCACATCAATGACTTCCGCTCCATACAGAGCAACAAACTCGCCAAGACTGTGACCTGCAAGCAATTGTGCTTCTCGCCCTTGCCTTTTCATCTCATCAACAAGTAATGACTCAACAGTAAATAATGCTGGTTGAGTATTACGGGTATCGTCAAGATCGTTTATTCCCTCTTTCTTACTTTCATTCTTCCCACAAATCTCTAAAAGATCACGTCCTAAAACCTGCGACGCAAGTTCAAAACGTTCTAAGGCCCCTGGCAAAGACATCACTTGTTCAGCCATACCGGGTTTCTGAGAACCTTGACCAGGAAATACCCAAGCTATAGACATAAAAAATTCCAGGCTCACTCTTGAGCCTAAACGGGACCTTGCCAGCGAAAAAGTGCAGCACCCCAACTCAATCCAGCTCCAAACCCACTACTAGCAATTAAGTGACCTGGGTGAACTCGCCCATCTTTTACAGCTTCATCAAGCATTAAAGGGATAGTAGCTGCAGAAGTATTGCCATATTCAGACAAATTGCTTAGAACCTTGCCATATGGGATATCAAAACGATCAGCGACAGCATCAAGTATGCGCTGATTAGCCTGATGAAGTAATAACCAATCTAAAGATTTCGGTTCTATTTCATGAATAGTTAACAGCTTTTCAAGAACTGCAGGCACTTCTCTAACAGCAAACTTATAAACCTCCTGTCCATTCATTTGGATTGGAGAAAAGCCACCTCCTTGATGAGAAAGACCAGCAACCAAAGGGAAATATTCTTTGTGCTGAGGCAAATTTAAACACTCACCACGACTCCCATCTGTTCTCAACAAAAACCCTATCAACCCATCTTCGTTTGGGCTTGTTGCTTCTAAAGCAACCGCTCCTGCACCATCCCCAAACAGTACACAGCTTCTTCGATCATCCCAATCAACCCAACTCGACAATTGATCAGCGCCTATCACCAAAGCCCGCTTCATAGATCCATTTTTTAAAAACTGGGTTGCTGTTATCAATGCAAACAGGAACCCACTACAAGCAGCTGTCAGGTCGAATGCAACTGCCTTGGTCGTTCCCAAATGAGCTTGAACCTTTGGTGCCATCCCAAACAAATCGTCAGGAGTAGATGTCGCTAATAAAACCAAATCAATCGTATTTGGATCCCAACCAGCCATCTGCAATGCAGCAGACCCGGCTCTGCTACTTAGTTCAGACAGAGACTCATCTGGGCCAAGTACACGTCTTGCACGAATGCCAGTTCGACTTTGAATCCAAGAATCATTTGTCTCGACTCTTTGACCGAGATCATCATTGGTGAGCTGTTGAGAAGGAGTAGCACTACCAGTGCCAACTAGTGCTACTCCTCCAATAGTTTTAGGGGTGCCAACCAAGGAACAAGGGAGACCAAGTTGGCTAAGTCAATCACATTCATCAACCAAGTTGAAATTTATGCTTTCAAAACAACAGCTTTATCAAGATTGGCGAGATCTTCCATTACTCCATGTACAGCAGCTGAATGAGCAATTCTAAGAGCACTTACGACTGAAAGAGATTTACTACTCCCATGACCTATTACACAGATCCCATTTACTCCAAGCAAAAGGGCCCCACCATGCTCAGCGTGATCTAGTCTTTTCTTAATACGCTTCAAGTTACTACGAAGAAAAGCAGAACCAACTTTGCCTCTTCTTCCTCTAGGAAGTTCCGCCCTCAACACATCAAGCAAAACCCCACCTACAGATTCAAGGAATTTTAAAAGCACATTGCCAGTAAATCCATCACAAACAACTACATCAAACTCACCTGATAGAACATCACGCCCTTCGCAATTACCCGCAAAATAAAACCTCTCCTCATTCGCCAAAAGCTCATAAGTGCTAAGAGATAATTCGTTACCTTTACAGGCCTCTTCACCAATATTCAAAAGACCAATCCTTGGCTTAGCGACCTGAAGAACATCCCTTGAATAAATATTTCCAAGTAACGCAAATTGATACAAGTAACTTGGTTTGCAATCCATATTTGCTCCTACATCAAGTACTAAAACAGGCTGACCTGGGTCCTTTGTTGGAAACAAAGCTCCAATCGCAGGACGGTCTATACCAGGAAGACGACCTAACCTGAAAATTGCAGAAGCCATTAATGCACCTGAATTACCTGCTGAATAGACGGCTGCAGCTTCTTTTTTCTTTACAAGATCCATTGCAATATTGATACTTGCGTCTTTTTTCTTTCGAACAGCAGTGGCTTCCTCATCCATACCTATAAAGCTGCCACTAGGGACCAGATCGATATGACCATTTGAGATCGCTTGGTTAAACAATTCATCTATTCCAAGATCCTTAGCTTCCTTCCAAATCTGATCAGAAACTCCCACAAATTTGATACGCAAAGGTAGTCGCTCTATAGCCTGCAAACAACCATCAAGAATTGCGCCTGGGGCATGATCACCTCCCATGCCATCGACTGCAATCCATATGCGCTCCTTATCGGAAACAGTAGTTTGATAAGAGTTGTTCTCTGAGCCTTGCAGTCTTCTTAAAGGATCAAATACCAGTGGTTGAAGCACACTCCCAGCCATATAACTTGCACTTGAGACGACT
>QCJK01000005.1 GCA_003216075.1 Prochlorococcus sp. AG-409-B05 | reverse complement strand
ATTCAGGGGATCAATCCAGTGATTATGGAGGCGCGGAAGGTTAGTAGTGTTCTTTTAGAGTCCTACATCTTCTAATTGTGTAGCTGCTTCAAGAAGTACGTTTAAGTCGGCGTTTCGTTTTTGGGCTTTGAAGCTAAGGCTTTTTCTCCATGAACGAGCGCCGGGTACTTCTTGGACTATGTTTAAAAAATGTTTAGCGATTTCCCAAAGTTGACCATTTTTCATTAAATGTTGTTGAGTATAAGGCAGCATATTTTTTATTATTTTTGAAGCAGTAATTGATTGAGGATTGTCTTTATATATTAGTTCATCTATTTGTTGCCAACGAAGAGGATGTTTATACGCGGCTCTTCCTACCATGACCCCATCAAATATTTTAAGAGCCTGTAAGCATTCTGCTGGGGTTGTAAGACCTCCGTTTAGTTCGATTGTTAGATAAGGCCTATTTCTTTTTAGGTTTTCTACTCGTTCATACTGGAGGGGAGGTATTGTGCGATTTTCTTTAGGATTAAGGCCTTTTAGCCAAGCTTTTCTTGCATGAATGGCAAAGCGTTGTGCTCCTGCTGCGGCTACACGATCTACAAACTCTTGCAGAAGAATATCATTGTCAAGATTATCAATACCTATACGATGTTTAACAGTAACTGTTAAAGAACTAGCTTTTTTCATTGACTCTACACATCTTGCGACTAAGTCTGGATTTGCCATTAAGCAGGCTCCAAAGTTGCCAGATTGAACTCTTGGACTTGGACAGCCAACATTAAAATTGATTTCATCGTATCCCCAATTTTCTGCTAGGCGAGCAGCATTCGCCAAATGAATGGGATCATCTCCACCTATTTGAAGAGCAATAGGATGTTCTTCAGTGTCAAAATCTAGAAGATGATTAGGCTTTTTAGTGTGGTATAAAGCTTGAGCAACTACCATCTCTGTATACAGCAAAGCTTTCCGAGTGATTTGTCTCATAAGCACTCTGAAATGCCTATCTGTGTAGTCCATCATTGGGGCTACGCTAAATCGATAGGACTCCTGGGTTTGTTTGGATGAATTTTCCATCATGTCTGCTTTTGTTTCCAGGGATTTGGCTAGGAACTTTCAAGAAACATTTTGTTGATTTCTTCCTTTATGCAGCGTAATTTTTTATTTTGGAATCGTCGCTCATTCTTGATGGCGTTACTTACCAGTTTGATGGGATTTTTTGCACGTCCATTCATGCTTTTCGCAGCATCTAAGTCTAATGAAACTCGATGGAATTTGAGTGATGAAGAGTGGAGACAAAGATTAACACCCGATGCTTATAAGGTTTTGCGGAAAGAAGGTACAGAACGCCCATTTTCTAGTTCACTGAATAATGAAAAGAGAACCGGAGTCTTTCATTGTGCAGGGTGTGATTTACCCTTGTTTTCATCTAGTAAGAAATTTGATAGTGGAACTGGATGGCCTAGTTTTTGGGAGCCTTTGCCTAACGCTATAGATACTCAAGTAGATTTTAAATTAATTGTTCCCCGTACTGAGTACCATTGTCGTTGTTGTGGTGGTCATCAGGGACACGTTTTTGATGATGGGCCACAACCTACAGGTAAGAGATATTGCAACAACGGGATCGCACTTACTTTCCACGCAGACATATGAATTAATTGTTATTGGCGGAGGAGCGGCAGGTTTCATGGCTGCTATAACTGCGGCTGAAGAGGGCTTGTCTTCTGTTCTTGTACTTGAAGCGAGTTCTAAACCTCTTGAAAAAGTTCGAATTAGTGGAGGTGGACGTTGCAATGTTACTAATGCTTGTTGGAACCCTATTGATTTGGTCGCGAACTATCCTCGGGGCGGCAAGCCTTTATTAGGACCTTTTAGTCGATTTGCTGTAGGTGATGCAGTTTCTTGGTTTGCTAATCATGGAGTGAATTTGTTGGAGGAAGAAGATGGACGAATGTTTCCAGCCTCAAATTCTTCTGATGAGATTGTTTCTTGCTTACGTAATTCAGCCAAAGGTCTTGGAATTACAATTCGCACTAGTATTTTTGTTCAAAAAGTCAACCATATAAATGGTCAAGGATTTCTTTTATATTGTCGTAATGGGAAGACTTTGTCTGCTTCCAGGATATTATTGGCTACTGGAAGCCATCCAAGTGGAAGACATATTGCCGTAGGTCTTGGACATTCAGTTGAAGCAACAGTTCCTTCACTGTTTTCATTAACGTTAAATGATACGTGGTTGACCTCTTGTCCTGGTTTGTCCTTTGAAAAGGTTAGACTTAGTCTAAATGTTGGGGAGGAAAGTTTTAACGAGGAAGGTAAAATGTTGATTACTCATTGGGGCTTAAGTGGACCAGTGATTCTGAAATTGTCCGCTTTTGCGGCGCGTAGTCTGCATACAAATAAATATAGGGGTCTGTTAAGCATTGATTGGCTTGGAAGTGATATTGAAGATGTTAAAGAAGTTTTGATTAAGTCTAGATATCAAAATGCACGTAGAACTCTATTTGCATGCTCTCCTTTTCCTCAAATCCCAAAACGTTTGTGGAGATCTATACTGACATATTTAGATATCCCTGCTGATGTTAAATGGGCACATTTGTCTTCTATTTCTGAGAAAAGATTGTTAAAACTTTTGGCCCATAATTTTTTTAAAATTGTAGGGCGTGGCCCTTTCGGAGAAGAGTTTGTTTCTGCTGGTGGTGTTAAAATTGAAGAAGTAAATTTGAAACGAATGGAAAGCCAATTATGTAAAAAGTTATATTTTGCTGGTGAGGTTTTGAATATTGATGGTATTACTGGTGGGTTTAATTTTCAGCACTGTTGGACTAGTGGTTGGTTGGCTGGAAAGGCGATTGCACAAGATTATTTTGTCAGCAGACAAGGTCAATGATCGAAACTGATAGAAATTCTTGCTGCACAAAATAAACAGTTTTGCAATCAATTAATAGGAGATTGTTTGAATATCCTTGTTTTTGATGCTAGCAATCAAAGGTGCGGGCTTCCGTAGCTTGTGTTTTGAGTACTTTTCCATTCAACATGTATTAAGAAGAAATTCAATCAGTCCCTATGAGTGGTGAAGCTCCCTCTCCATCAACTGACTCTGCTTCTGATGGAAAAGATGTAACAGGTGCTGACAATGATCTAGGCATGACTCAAAACGTCGATGATTCTGCTTCTGTAGTTGATCCTAAGATCAATCAGGAAGTCAAAGAAGATGAATCAATTGAGAATTCCAAAAATATTCCCCCTGATAATGAAGCAAGATTGCAGCAATTAGAGAAGGAGCATGATAGCCTTCGTAGTCAATATATGAGAATAGCTGCTGATTTTGATAATTTTAGAAAGCGCCAAAGTCGTGATCAGGATGATTTACGTGTTCAGTTGACATGTACTACTCTCACAGAGATTTTACCCATAGTTGATAATTTTGAACGAGCTCGTATGCAATTAGACCCTCAAGGTGAAGAAGCTCAGGCATTGCATAGGAGTTATCAAGGCCTTTACAAACAACTTGTAGATGTCCTGAAACAGCTGGGAGTTGCTCCTATGCGTGTAGTAGGTCAAACTTTTGATCCCAATCTTCATGAAGCTGTTATGAGGGAGCCTAGTGAGGAAAAGTCTGAAGATGTCATTTTGGAAGAATTACAACGTGGATATCACTTGAATGGTCGAGTATTGAGACATGCTCTTGTAAAAGTTTCTATGGGGCCTGGTCCAACTTCTGATCCTGAGGAATCAATCGCGGACACAGTTGTTGATACCTCTACTGATGAGCAGTCAGATTCTTCCGGACTGGAGTCTTGATGAGATGCGATTGACCTTTAGGGTGATAAGGGGGCTTTCGATCTGATGGCTGATTACTACGAACTATTGGGTGTTGAGAGGAATGCTGATAGTGATTCTCTCAAACAAGCATATCGACGTTTAGCCCGTAAATATCATCCAGACGTCAATAAAGAGCCAGGGGCTGAAGAGCGGTTTAAGGAAATTGGTCGAGCTTATGAAGTGCTTGGTGATCCCCAGACTCGAGCTAGGTATGACCAGTTTGGCGAGGCAGGTTTAGGTGGGAGTGGAATGCCAGACATGGGAGATATGGGTGGATTTGCAGATCTTTTTGAGACTTTCTTCAGTGGTTTTGGTGGTTCTGGTGGCACTAGTGGCCGTTCTCAACGTAGAGGACCTCAACAAGGTGAAGATCTTCGATATGACTTAACTATTGAATTTAATCAAGCCGTTTTTGGCCATGAAAAAGAAATAAAAGTACCTCATTTAGAGACCTGTACAACTTGTAATGGGAATGGAGCAAAATCAGGTAGTGGTCCTACTAATTGCACGACTTGTGGTGGGGCAGGCCAAGTTCGTAGAGCTACCAGGACTCCTTTTGGTAGCTTTACACAGGTAGCTGAATGCCCTAATTGTGCAGGCACTGGACAGGTGATTTCAGACCCATGTGGGTCATGCGGTGGTCAAGGTGTAAATCAAGTACGCAAAAAATTAAGAATCAATATCCCTCCTGGTGTTGACACAGGAACTCGTTTGAGGGTTTCAGCGGAAGGAAATGCTGGTGTTCGTGGCGGTCCAGCAGGTGATCTCTATGTTTTCTTAAAGGTGAAAAACCACTCAAAATTGCGACGTGATGGTATCACTATTTACTCTGAAGTGAATGTGAGTTATTTACAAGCAATTTTAGGTGATACTATTCAAGTTGATACAGTTGATGGCTTAACTACTCTTGAGATTCCTATTGGAACTCAGCCAAATTCTGTTCTTATTTTAGAGAATAAAGGAATTCCAAAATTGGGGAATCCTGTTGCGAGAGGTAATCAACGTATTTCTGTTAATGTTGAATTACCTACCCGATGTTCTGAAGAAGAGAAGATTTTATTAGAAAAACTAGCCACTCATTATTCAGTTAAAGGCCCACAACATCATAATTCTGGACTATTTTCACGTTTGTTTGGACAGAAGGGATGACTGACCTGTCAAAGCCGTTGCATCATCTCGATTTGCGTGGGACTCCATGCCCCGTTAATTTTGTTCGTTGTCGCCTTGAGTTGGAGGGTTTAGAACCTAATGATGTCCTTGTGGTTGATCTTGATAGGGGTGAACCAGAAGCTATGGTTATTCCAGGTCTTCGTGATTGCGGTCATCAAGTAGAGATAGTGCATGAAGATAAAACTTGGGTCAAATTAATGGTGGTTTCTAGTGCAACATGAGTTGTTGAATGTTAAAGGGGTTGTAGTTGCATTACTAGCGAATTATTTAGTAGTTGAAATTGATTTATCAAATAATCAAATAATCAATTTAAATATGCAAAATAGTGGATTACAAGTTATACGCTTACTTTGCACGACCAGAAGTCGTCTTCATTACCATGGTTTCTTTGCCAATGTTGGGGACCAGGTTTTTTTGGATGCGATCGACTTGGGCAAACGAAGGGCAGTCATTACTGAAGTACTAGTTAGAAATAGTTGGATTGATCGTCCTCCGGTTGCAAATGCTACAGATATTTTTGTTGTACTTTCAATCCTAGAACCTTCGTTTGATGTTGATCAAGCAAATCGTTTTTTGATGATGGCTGAACAAACAGGCTTAAAAGTTAACTTGATTTTAACTAAATTAGATTTAATTTCAGACAAAATTTTTAATCAATTTAATATGAGATTAACTGGGTGGGGTTATGAACCAATCGCTATATCGTTGCAAAATGGACGTGGCATATCTAAATTGTTAGAAAAGCTAAAAGACTCTCAATTAGCTATTCTATCTGGCCCTTCTGGAGTTGGAAAAAGTAGCTTGGTTAATTATTTGGTTCCAAATGCATCAGTACGTGTTGGTGATTTATCTAGAAAATTAAGACGTGGAGTCAATACTACAAGACACGTTGAACTTTTTTCAGTTTCCTCAGGCTCTTTTGTTGCTGATACTCCTGGTTATAACAGGCCTGAATTTCAAGTCGAAGCTGATACCCTTCAGCTCTTATTTCCTGAACTGAGAGAACAATTACTTGATAAATCTTGTAAATTTCGTAATTGTTTGCATCGAGATGAACCAGGTTGTCAAATTGACAAGAATTGGGAAAGATATGTTTATTATAGGGATTTTATAGAGGCAATAATTTAATTACTACCATTAATACCTGGTAGGTCTAGATTCAAACCTCCAGTCAACTCTTCCATTCTGTTTCTCATTGTTGTTGTTGAAAGTGTATATGCATTATCGAGTGCTTCGAGAATTGCTTCTTCAACTGTGCCTTTCTCTTCAGTGAGCAAAGAAGCCTCAACATGAACTCTCAGGGGTTGTTGATTTCCTGATAGCCAAATAATGGCCCGACCATCGTTGCTAGTGCCTTTGATTTCCATTGCATCAAGTTCTTCTTGAAGCTTTTGGGCGTCTTGTTGAATTTGTTGGGCTTTTCTAAAGGCTTCCGTGAGTTGACCGAAATTTGGGAGTCCGAATGCTGCCATTTGACCTCTAAAAGAATATGCAGATTAATCGTTCTTTAGGAAACCGAGTGTTTTGACTTCTTGATGGAGGGTTAGTCCGTGTGCATTTTGAACTTGATGCTGTATTAATTTGATTAGTTTTTGTATGTCCTTAGCGCTTGCATTGCCTTTGTTGACGATGAAATTTGCATGAATTTTCGAGATTTCTGCATCACCCATACGATGTCCTTTGAGACCAAGCTTTTCAATTAAAAATCCTGCTTTTTGTGGCTCAGGATTACGGAAAACACTCCCACAATTTGGTAAGTGATATGGCTGTGTTGAGGTTCGGTGATGTAAATTTTTGTTAGTCAGATAGGTTAGTTCTTCTTGGTCATGGCCAGGCTCTAAACGAAAACGAGCGGACAAGACAATCAATTTTTCTTCTTGTAAGCGACTGTAGCGATAATCGAATTCAAGTTCTTTTTGTGATATTTCATAAGGTTCTTCCCCTCCTATTGGAAGTACTCGAACTGAAATAAGTCTTTCTGAGGTGCATCCACCCTGAGCACCAGCATTCATGACAGCAGCCCCTCCAACTGTGCCAGGAATACCTATAGCCCATTCGAGTCCGCTTAGACCTGCATGTGCAGCTTTCCTTGCCAAGGTTGGGATTGGCTCACCCCCATAAGCCTCTATGAAGCCTGTATTTTTATTGATATTCCATCCATGAAATCTTCTCATGCATATGCTGACTCCATTTAATTGATTGTCATTGATTAAAAGATTTGATCCTGCACCAATAATTTGACATTTTATTCTTTTAGCAGCTGCCCATTCAATGATTAATTTTAACTCGCTTAAATTTTTTGGTTCTGCAAACCATTCTGCTTGACCGCCAACTTTTATAGTAGTGAAGTGCGCAAGAGAAACTAATGCTTTTAGCTCGATTGATTTTGATAAATTTATGCTGCTATGTTTTGTTCCCATTTAGGTTGTTTATTGTTTTGATTTAAGATTTTCCACAAGTTTGTGATATCTCCTGCACCTATAGTTAAGACAAGGTCACCTATGTCGCTATATCTGCTTAAGTAGATTTTTAGTTCTTCTAGATTTGTTGCAACCTTTACAATCATTTTTGGGTTTAATAGATTAATAGCTTTTGCTAGTAATTCGCTATTGATCCCTGGAATAGGTGTTTCACCTGCTTCATAAATTGGGGTTAACAGAACTAAATCTGCACTTGTCAATGCAGCTGCAAAGTCTGCAAGAAATTCTTTTGTACGTGTATAACGGTGAGGTTGAAATATAGCGAGAATTTTAGGTTTATGATTTGAAATAAGGTTTGTTCTGCTATTTGCAATCAATTTTGCCATTGAGAGAGTTGCAGTAACTTCGGTTGGATGATGCGCATAGTCATCAATGATTTTCCGTCCTTGCCATGTTCCGCGAAATTCAAATCTGCGGCCAGGTGTTTTGAGTTTGTTGATTACTGCTTGTAATTGTTTGAATGGAATGCCTTCTATTCGGCAAGCTGCTATTGCTGCTATGGCATTGCTGAGGTTATGTTTTCCAGCGATGGGTAAATCGATCTCACCAATAAATTGATTTTTTTCATAAATTTTTGCAATAGTTTGTTTCTCATTCATTAAACTTGGCAAAGCAGCGAAATGTGCATCATTTTTATTTTCAATGGACCACCAAGTTTCAGCCTTTAAATTTTTACGAAGTACTGAACAGTCATAATTAGCTAATACATGTTTACAACCTTTACTAAAAGTTTTTATTGTACGAATTAGAGAGTTGATATTTTCATAATGATTAGTATGGTCTAATTCTATATTCGTAATCACTCCAAGATGTGGTCGGAATTTAACAAGACTTCCATCAGATTCGTCTGCTTCCGCGACAAGAAATTTTCCCTGACCGGCATGTCCATTGGATGCATAGTGAGGTACTAAGCCTCCAATTACTGCAGTTGGATCTTCACCGCAGAATGCAAATAGTGTGCTAATAAATGTGCTTGTGGTGGTTTTCCCATGACTTCCAGCAACAGCAATAGATATTTGTTCCGTCATCAGCCAGGCAAGAAGGTCTGATCTATGCCAAATCTTTAGTTGGGCGGATTGAGCCGCTTTTAATTCAGGATTACTTTTGGGAATAGCTGAGCTGACTACAACAACTGGCGATGTGTTTAGGCCCCTACAAATATAAGGAATATTGCTAGCACTTTGGTTGGGGAATAGTTGTAATCCTTGTTCAATCAGAAATTGAAGGTCAATTGTTTTTTTATTGTCTGACCCTGATACCCCAAAGCCTTTTTTTACCATGATCAACGCTAATGCGGACATGCCAGCACCACCAACTCCAATGAAGTGGAAGTGCTGTTGTGATTGAAACAGGCTTTTCAAGAGCTGTATCTAGACGCTTGAAAGATAAGTCAGTCTTTGCAGGAAGCCAAGGATCTCCATTTTTTGACAGGTTTTGTTGTTCCTTGGAGAGGTTGCAAGCGAGTCCTTCTTTCTAATTGACCCTATGAAAACAAATTAATGAACGTATGTCTGTATGATCATTCCTCATTTCTTTGCTGGTGCTGACATGACCCTGCGTGTTGCGATCAATGGATTTGGCCGAATCGGTCGCAACTTCATGCGTTGTTGGTTGAGCAGGGGCTCAAATACAGGTATTGAGGTTGTTGGTATCAATGTCACTTCGGATCCGAAGACATGCGCCCATTTGTTGAAATACGATTCCATCCTTGGACAAATTAAGGATGCTGACATCAGCCATTCAGATGACACTTTTGTCATTAATGGCAAAGCTATTAAGTGTTTTTCTGATCGCAATCCTTTAAATCTTCCTTGGAAAGAATGGGGAATAGATTTGGTTATTGAATCTACTGGTGTTTTTAATACTGATGTCGGTGCTAGTAAGCATTTAGAGGCTGGTGCTAAGAAAGTTATCTTGACTGCCCCTGGAAAGGGTGATGGAGTTGGTACTTATGTGGTAGGTGTCAATGCTGATCAATATCGTCATGGAGATTTCGATATCCTTAGTAATGCAAGTTGTACAACAAATTGTTTAGCACCTATAGTCAAGGTTTTAGATCAGAATTTAGGAATAAATAAAGGTTTGATGACGACTATTCACAGCTATACGGGTGATCAACGTATTTTAGATAATAGTCATCGAGACTTGAGGCGTGCTCGTGCGGCTGCGATGAATATTGTTCCTACTTCTACTGGAGCAGCCAAGGCAGTGGCTCTTGTATATCCTCAAATGAAAGGGAAACTTACTGGTATCGCTATGCGAGTTCCAACGCCAAATGTTTCCGCAGTTGATTTGGTTTTTGAGGCTGGAAGATCTACGAATGCAGAAGAAGTAAATGCAATTTTGAAAAAGGCTTCTGAAGGGACTATGAAGGGAATTATTAAATACGGCGATTTACCATTGGTTTCCACTGATTATGCGGGTACTAATGAGTCAACCATTGTTGATGAAGCTCTTACAATGTCTATTGGGGAGAATATGATTAAAGTGTTGGCTTGGTATGACAATGAATGGGGATATAGTCAGAGAGTAGTTGATCTTGCTGAGATAGTATCTCAGAAATGGCAATAGATATTAGGAGCCAACTCAGTTGTTATAGTTAATATTTTAAAGGTATGAAATAGGATAAAGCCATTAACCAATGAGTTGGTGGCTTTATCAAAAGTGATTGAATGTTGTGTTATCTATATTTATTTTTGTGCCATTACTGAACATAATACTTGGCTTGCCTTTTTTAATGAACCCAATAATTTGACTGTTGGGAAGTGTTGCTCTAATTGCTTTTGCCCATGCTGGTGGAATACTTAGAATTAATTCAAAATCTTCCCCTCCATTGATACACCAGTCATCCCAAAAAGAACCTGAAGGCCAGTCCTTGATTTTTGGAAGCTTCTTGGGATTTAAGACTGCTTGACAATTACTGCTAATACATAGATTGTTAATTGCTGTTAAAAGACCGTCACTGCTATCTGTACCTCCTGCTCTCCATGGCAATTCTTTTGGTTTGCATTTTTGCAGCGCTTTGAGTGCGGCTATAGGAGGAAGAGGTCTTTGATGAGCAAGAATTGCTTGTGTTTGAAGTGAATTCGGTAAATTTAATTTATGTACTTTTATTAAGGGGTCCGAGAGTAAAAGTCCAAGTCCTAGGCGACTAAGGCCATGAGGACCACTTGCTACTAGCCAGTCGCCAGGTACTGCGTGAGCCCTATGAATTCTTAAAGGACCAACAGTACCGAGCGCTGTAATGGCTAAAAGTTTTTGTTGTCCAGTGGAGCAATCACCGCCAAGCAAAGTTCCACCAAAATTGTCGAGTACCTTTTTTATGCCTGAGTAGACGCCTTCTACCCATTCCCATGGAGTCGTTGGAGGAGCTACTAGGCCTACAGTGATTCCTATTATTTCTTCTACTCCGCTTGCTATAAGATCCGATAAATTAGCCGTGGTTGCTCGCCATCCAACATCTTCAGGGGATGTGGTTGTTTTACTGAAATGCACTTCATCAACCATTACATCAGTATTTATTAGTAGATCCTTAGAATTGCTCTTTATATGTGCGGTGTCATCATTTATTTGATTTTCTGGCATGTACTTTTTTAGACGATTTATTAGTTCAATTTCGCCAATATCTGCAAGGGTCTCTTTCACTTTTTATTCCTTATGAGTGTTGTTTTAATCGGTCAATACCATCCGTTACTTTGATGGTATTTATTTTATCATTTTTCCCTAAATTATTTAAAACTTCAGAACCTTCCACAATGTAGCCAAATGCTGCATTACGACCATCTATTAGATTTCTCCCTGCAGGGTTTAACTCTGCTTCATAGAGAAAAAAGAAAAATTGTGAGGAACCATCATCTAGTGCTTGGCTTGAATGTGCCCATCCTAAAGTTCCAAGTGTGGAGAATGGGAGAGTAGGAGTTTGGGTGTAAAGTCCAAGATCTTCAAAAGTTTGATTATAAATAGTTTCTTCTTGTCCTGGTATTCGAATTTCTAAGGGTATATGACGTTCATTATTAGTCTCAGGATCTCGATATCCTATTTCAGGCCCTTCTGGATCACCTGTTTGTAGTACATAAAAGTCTTCAGCCCTTGCAAATGGTAAGCCATCGTAGAAACCTTTTGAGCTTAAATCTATGAAAGAACCAGCAGTTAGTGGTGCATTATAGCCATCAATAATCGCTGTCATAGTGCCTTTATTTGTATTAATTTCTACAGTTGCTCTGCCTAGTAGTCGGGGTAGATTATTGTATTCTTCAGGTATTTTATATGGGAACTCATCTTTTAATAGTAATGCTTCCAGATTGCCTATATCTTTAAGAGTTTTTCTTCGAAGATTAATAAAACCAGCCTTGTCTTTTTCACTTGCAAGTGTTCCAAGAGTATCAAAATCTGTTTTTAAGGATAATAATATTTCTTCGGCATATTTTTGCTGCTCTATAGGAATTGATTGGAGGATTTGTTGTTTCCGATTGCTGACGAGAAATTCGCTTGATGAGGCGGCTTTGTTGACCGCTGGCCATCGATTTCCTCTGATTAAATCACTGGTATCTTCTAGATTATGTTGTAACTCTCTGATCTCTTTTTGTTGGATTGGTAAAGCATTTCGAAGAATTGCGTATGGGTCTTTCAAGGCATTACCTGGTGGGAGTGCAGCCGAGCTTGGTTCACACCATGTAAGTCCTAGAGTTGTTAGGAGGGCTATTAAGCTGATCAAAAGGCGAGGATTGGACATGTGGAACCTACGTTCTGCACGACTTTCGCACAGCCTTATGATTAATTGATAAGTTTCGTAGGAATGATTTCCAGTAACGACTTTCGCACTGGCACTACCATCGAGCTTGACGGCGCGGTTTGGCGTGTTGTTGAGTTTTTACATGTGAAACCTGGGAAGGGTTCAGCCTTTGTGCGGACTAAATTGAAAGCAGTCCAAAGTGGCAACGTTGTTGAGAAGACCTTTCGGGCTGGAGAAATGCTTCCCCAAGCCTTATTGGAGAAATCCACTCTTCAACACACTTATATGGAAGCTGGAGATTATGTTTTTATGGATATGTCAAGTTACGAAGAGACCAGACTTACTGGTGATCAGATTGGTTCTAGTCGAAAGTACTTAAAAGAAGGTATGGAAGTTAATGTGGTGTCTTGGAATGGTAAGCCTCTTGAGGTTGAATTACCTAACTCGGTGGTATTGGAAATCAAAGAGACCGACCCTGGCGTTAAAGGAGATACAGCCACAGGAGGTACAAAGCCTGCCATCCTTGAGACAGGGGCTCAGGTGATGGTGCCTTTATTCATTTCAATTGGGGAGAAAATCAAAGTGGATACTCGAAATGACAGTTATCTCGGTCGCGAGAATTAATCATCATGCAACTTGATCACGACGAATTGCATCGATTGTTGGCTGTATTAGCTGACAGTGATATTCAAGAGTTTCGCTTGGAAGGTGAAGATTTTCGCCTTGAAGTCAGGCGAGACTTGCCGCCCTCTTCACTTTCAGTTGAGTCAGTTCAATCGGTTGCTCCAGATGAAAGAACTATTCAAGCTCCCCCTCCTCAGCTAAAAGTTGAGCCATTAGTCCCGAGCAATCCACCTCCACCTGTACCTGGATCTCGTGCTGATTTAGTTGACGTTACTGCTCCAATGGTTGGGACTTTTTATAGAGCCCCTGCGCCTGGAGAGCCTTCTTTCGTTGAGATTGGAAGTCGAATTGGTATTGGTCAGACTGTTTGTATCCTGGAAGCAATGAAATTGATGAATGAACTTGAATCAGAGGTGAGCGGTGAGGTGATTGAGATTCTTGTCGATAATGGAACACCTGTTGAATTTGGACAGGTTTTGATGAGAGTGAAGCCTAGTTAATTTTTCGATTTTGTTAAGTCCCACGCTGCTTGCATTGCAGCCAACATACTTGTTTCTTTTGCGCAACCTAAACCTGCTATATCAAATGCTGTGCCGTGGTCAGGTGATGTTCGAATAAATGGCAAGCCTAAAGTTGTATTTACTGCTGCATCGAAGGCAATTAATTTCATAGGGATTAACCCTTGATCATGATATAAAGCTAAAATCCCATCTGGTGCATGCTTAGCTTTTTTGTCTTTCCAAGCTTTAGCTGATGATAACCAACATGTGTCTGGAGGTAATGGACCATCTAATTGGATTTTTGGATGATTACTTGTCCATTCTTTTAAAACGGCGTTTAACCATTCAATTTCTTCTGTTCCGATTAAGCCTTGTTCACCTGCATGTGGATTTAAACCAGCAACAGTAAGTTTTGGAACTTTTTTAAATCGCTCACAAAATTTCAATAAAGTATCTAATTTTGAAATAATGATTTCTCTTGTTAGATGCGTAGGGATTGTGGCAAATGGGATATGTGTTGTTGCAAGTAATGTATTGAGTCGCCAATGATTATATGGTGATATTGCAGTGAATAGCATTGACACATTATTGCTTTTTGTAAGTTCAGCAAGTCTTTCCGTCTGCCCAGGATAGTGATAACCAGCTTTATGCCACGC
The DNA here is from genome assembly GCA_003216075.1 of Prochlorococcus sp. AG-409-B05. Classification (GTDB taxonomy): domain Bacteria; phylum Cyanobacteriota; class Cyanobacteriia; order PCC-6307; family Cyanobiaceae; genus AG-409-B05. Next base: position 68,365 of record QCJK01000005.1, on the reverse strand, counting down.
ATGTTTTGCTATTGGAGCAGTAACCATGGCCCTGGCTTTGCCTTCGATCAGTATTTCACTAGCTTTAGTTAACCAGTGAAAGCTTGCTGCTCCCGTTGCAGCATTAGGATGTCCTGCTTTTACATCCAAAGTTAAAGGCATATCGATAATTTCAAGATTTTTGGGATCAATTAAATGATTTATGCCTTTCTCTTTTAAGCTTGAATAGCTTGATTCAATATTTTTTCTACACCCAACCAATATTGGATGAAACTTTTTGGGTAATTTTAGTGATGAAAGTGCTTTTAATGTGACTTCTATTCCAATCCCTGCGGGATCGCCTACACAAATAATAATTTTCTGATTGATATCAGATGGCTCACTCTTGGCGTTCATTATGTATGGTTCCTCTTTCCTTGTATTGAATGTTTGTTATTCATTTAATTCTTAGGATAACCTTCAATGTAATAGTATTGTGATTTTGGTCATGATTAGAATTATTGTATCGACTTTGATTGATTAGTTTGATGACACTAAGCAATCTTTTAGGCCTGACTGGTAGTTAGAATGTATTAAAGAATAATCTAGTTCCTTGCAGAGCATTTGATTGCTAACTCTGCGATTTTCTTGCCAAAAAGATAATGCCATCGGACTCATTGTCTTGGCCGCAATGTCAAAAGGTTCCACTGGTGGTAGTGATTTTCCTAGCAGCTTGGCCGCGAAACTCATTACTTCTAAGTTGGAAGATGGTAAGTCGTCAGCAATATTGATTACTTTTGGCCATATTCCTTTTGCCGCCAGATTAATGAGGTGAACAGTAGCCCCAGCAATATCATCTACATGCACTCTTGAAAATACCTGTCCAGGTTTATCAATCATTTTGTTGCTTGATGTTTTGATTGTCTCAAGGGCTGATCTGCCTGGTCCATATATTCCAGGCAATCTAAGAATTTGTATGGGAAGTCCTGATTCTTGCCATGCTTTTTCACATGCCAGTCGACGTTTACTACGTTGTTGTTTTGGCTGTGGAGTATCAAGTTCAGTCACCCATGCTCCATTGCAGTCACCATATACTCCTGTAGTTGAGAGATATCCAACCCATTGCAAAGATTTTGATTTGAGTTGTTTGCCCAGTGTAGAGAGAACTGGGTCTTCACCATTCTTGTCAGGGGGAATGCAGCTAAGAAGATGAGTAACCTCTTCCAATGCTTGATTGGGGAGAAGTGTTTTCTTAGAGCTATCAAAAGCCAAATTTGCTCCATGGCTTTCAAGTCTTCGACGACTACAGAGCACATGTGTGCCTAAGGCTCTTACAAGAGCAGCAATATGTTGTCCGCTAAATCCTCCACCCAAGATCAATAATTTGGAATTGAGTGGTAATGGCGCAGAGTTCTTGACAAGCTCGCTTAGCATGAGTACAAATGTATTAATCGATGGTTTTTGGTATGACAAGTATTTGTCTTCGAGCTTCTTCTCGTTCGTCCATGATTTTGTCGAGAGAGAGAGTTTTGTGGCCTGAGTCTGAATCTCAGATTGGAAAGAGCATTGGCTGTTTACTGGGTTTTTTTCTTGTGGTGGTTGCGAGTTGTTTGGTTCCAGAGAGACCAGATCAGTTGGCCTCGATTTGCGAAAGGCATAATCCAGAAATTGTTTGCAGAGTATGGTGAATTTTTAAGCAGCTTGCAAAGACCAGTTTTTTTCAATATCCATTATTGCTGCTTCTTGTATTTTGGTGTCAGTTGATTGTGTCCATTGCAGCAATCTTAGGGCTAGTCGAAGATCACCATCCATCCAAGCGCGTATTGCCATAGAACGTCTAGGATCATAAAACCGCTGACGTCTATACCAGTCAAAAACTTCAGTGTCAGACTTGTTTCCATTGCATAAGAGACATGCAGGCACACAATTCTCCGTAATACTTATGCCTCCACGACTTCTTGGTAAAACGTGATCTATAGATTCTGAAGGCTTTCCACAGTAAATACAACTTTTGCCTGTGAAACTGTGAAGTGATTGTCGCCAACGCCGTATTCTTAACTTAGGACAAAGATCTTCGAGGAAAACTGCGTCCCGACTGTGCATCCGAGTGTCTCGGTTACTCGCAGTTTGCCGTGATTGATCCTATCGTCAATATCTAAAAAGATGTCTTTACTTTTGATCCTTAATGCTTTTTTTTTAAGTGGTCTTCTTGGTCCTTGTCAAGTTCAACAAGTGATTTAAATTGGAAATTAGTGGTCAATCAGAATTTATAGCTACCACGCCAGCCGCAAGTTGTTTTTTGGATATATCAGCAACTGGCTTAGTGAAGGTGAGTTTTCCATCTGATGCTGTCACGCAGGCCAAACTGCGTAAAATAAGACCTAGAGGAATGTGGTGTGGAGTTGATCAGGGATGGGAGTTCCCTTTGGCATCTGCTGAGGAATTAATAAGGGAATTGGGTTCTCGTTTTTCAATCAAAAATGATTTAGTACGTTGGTTGGCTTGGCTTCAGGAACCTCTGAGTCCACTACCGAAATATCATGAATTAATTGCCAGGGCAGAACTTCACAATGTATTAGGGGATGGACGTATTCCTTTATTGCATCAACGGATTGGATCACGTTGGTTGATATCTAAACGTAAGGCACTACTTGGTGATGAAATGGGTTTGGGAAAAACATTGACAGCACTTTTAGCGGCTCGCGCCATGGTTCGAGTAGATAATTCAAAAGTGATGGTTGTAGCACCTATTGGGTTGCATGCACATTGGCGATCTGAAGCTAAGGCATTAGATTTACAAATTAAATTATATAGTTGGGCTAAATTACCTCGTGAATTATTTCCTGAAGGCACTATTTTAGTAGTCGATGAAGCCCACTTTGCGCAATCTTTCAAGTCTAAACGCACTAAAGCTTTATTGCGTTTAGCTCGACACCCTAGACTTCGTGCACTTTGGTTATTAACTGGAACGCCTATTAGGAATGGTCGTCCTTCTCAATTGTATCCTTTATTGGCTGCCCTGGATCATCCTGTGGCACGAAATAAACGTAAATTTGAAGAATCCTTTTGCCAAGGTTATTGGCGTGAATGTGGAGGATACCAAGTATGGGACTCTAGTGGGAGTAGTCGTTTAGAGGATTTACGTCAATTACTTCAACCCATAATGTTGAGACGTACCAAACAAGCAGTATTGCGCTTGCCTCCTAAGATTCGTGTAGAACATGATGTTACGCTTGAGCCGTTGGAATTGATAGGGTTTGAACATCGACTAACTTTGGTAGTAGAGGAATATCGAAATCGTGTAAAACAGGGCGTAGTTATTTCTGAGGCAGAATCCTTGGTGACTTTAACTGCTTTACGTCAGATATCTGCAGAGTATAAGCTCCCTACAGCTAGTAGACTTATTAAACAACTTTTAGATCAAGGTTACGCAATAGTTTTATTCAGTAGTTTTGTAAAACCTTTGATATTTCTACAGGATTTTCTTGGTGGAGAATTATTAACTGGTAAGCAAACTGTTGCTCAAAGAGAACTTGCTGTCGACAGATTTCAAGCAGGAGATACCGCACTGCTATTGACTACTTATGGTGTAGGAGCTTTTGGATTTACTCTTCATAGAGCCAGACATATTATTTTACTTGAAAGGCCTTGGTGTCCTGGTGATGTTTCTCAGGCTGAAGACAGATGTCATAGGATTGGAATGGATGGATCACTTACAAGCCATTGGTTGAAACTAGGTTTTGTTGATCAACTTGTTGATGCAATGTTAACGAATAAAGCTAATATAATAGATATTTTGACAGGAGAACGCCGATTCACTAATAGGCGTCAATCGTTAACATCTATGTTGACCAGTTGTATGCATGATTCGTAACGGATATTGAATTGATCGACGATAAATGAATCTTGGTATTTTTTTGTGGATTGAAGGATTTTTATTCCTTGCATGACATCATTACAGGCTAATTTATGTTTACCAATAATCGAATAGATTAACGATCTATCAATTAATGACTCTAAAGAATTAGGATGTTTCCGAAGTTCTCTATTGCACTCTTCTAAACTTGAAGTGAGCTCTTGCATATTTAAGTTGTCCAAACACCCTTCTTTTTGATGTGAATCTTTTGATAACTTTGGATTGTTATTGAGGGAAGTCTTCTTACATCCAGTGCTAAAAAGAAGCAGGACAAGAAGGCTCAGGATTTGAAATAATTTTTGATTCAACTTAATAGCTATATCTATTTTTAATTTCTCCTTTAGAAGGCGCAACTGCATCACCAAGCTTTTCCTGTGAGGCTCCAAATAAATCTCCTAGATAGCTTCCGCAGTTTTCATAATTACTAGGATTTGCTACTACAGCCTCAATAATCATTACCGCTGCATGTTTGGGAGACGTTTTGAATAAGTTATTAGTTTGGCGTTTGATGACTGCATAGGATGCGTTCCAGCTGACCTCATGCTCATTGCCACTACTCCTCATGAAACAATAAATTTGGGCTCCTTTTTCGCCGGTGTTTTTTGTGCTGGCATGTACATTTGGGTTGATAAGCATCGTGCAGCAAAGACTGATTAAGCTTATAGGGATGACATTGCATTTTTTTTTACTCATCATAATTTCAAGAGCTACCTCTCCCTCGTAACGTATCTATATATGCCTGTCCATAGTTCATTAAGGATTGGTTAGTCCTAATGGTCCTAGTAGTTTCACAAAAATTGGCAGTAAAAGTAGAACTGTGATTAATCGCACTGCATGAAGTGCTGCTACGGCTGCGCCAACCCCGAATTCTGCACCCAATAAACTCATTCCACTGATACCACCCGGTGCAGCTCCTAATAAAGCTATAACTGGATCGATACCGAGTAGTCGACTACTCCAGAGTCCTACAGCAATTCCAGTTAAAACAAGAGTCATAGTTATGAGAATTGCAGGACGCCAAAGGACTTGCAATTGTTCTAAAGATCCTCTAGTGAGACCGCTACCAATAATTGTGCCAATGCCAATTTGAAGTGCTGTTCTTGTGCCTGGTGGCCATGGTGCAATTTCAAAACGTCCACTCATACCTATCGCTCCTGCACCTATTAATGCGCCTGCGAGTGGTGCTGCTGGCAGGCCAGTTAAAAGCATTAGCATGCCTAACAGAGTACCTCCTAGTAGATATATCAGTAGCGTTGCTATAGGTGGCATAGTTCAGTGAATTGAATTACCTTAAGTCTCTCGCAAATAAAGTTTTTCGCATAGTCTCACTTAGGGCTTGAGTCTTGTCGGTAGATGTGTTGTTATCAGAGAGATTGATCTCTATTTCAGAATGTCTTCTTCTTGTTCTTTTAGAATTACTCGTACTGCTGAAGATCTAGCTGTAACCCTCACAGCGCTTTCTCAGCGATTAGTAAAATTAGAACAACGTCAAGAAGCTCTTGAATTGTTAGTCAGCGAGAACCAAATAGAACCTCTTGCGGAAGAGGTAGAGATGCTTGATGGTGTTGATAATCTTTTGAGAGAATGTCAAGAGCTTTTAGAAAGTTCATCTCATCTTGATCATGCTGAGTCAGACTGCCCAGAAAGTGACGAGGAAGATATCCTTGCAGCCTAGTTGTTTTTGGGGTACAAAAACATATCAAAAATGAGTCAGAATTAGTTTTGTCGATTATTTCATTTGCCTGAAGTCTTTGAGGTTAATTTTGTTCAAGATTCTTTTTGGAGCAGGCTGTATCTAACTGGCTGGCCTTGTACGAAGTTGGGCATTATTTAAAGTAATTGGAATTTTCTTTGGCTGTTGTTGAAACTGATGGTGATCAATGACGATTTACGTTCTTGTGAGCACAAATCGCTGATTTGGCGGGTACTCCTGAAGAAACTGGAATTCAAGGCTCTTTGTTAGTAAAATTATTGGGTTTTTAAAATTTTTTATGTGTAAAAATTATGCTGAAGATCCCTCTTAGTCGACAGCTGATACATCCTTCCAGTAAAATTGAAAAAAGGGCTTTATCTAGTCAGTTTTGACATCTACTTTTTTGAGATCCCAAACCATAATGAATTCTTCGCGCGACAAAAGCGAAGCTTATACTAAAGCTGCTGGTAATTATTTTGATTCTGCATGCGCACAAGCTGAAGCAGGTGATCTTCAAGCTGCGGCCACTTTGATTTTGAAAGCGTTAGATCAAGAGCGACGAGCTAGTAGTGTGGGGCCTCAGGTTTTGCAGTTAATAAAACCAAGGGTTTAATCAATTGATTGTGTTTGTATAAATATCAATTAATTGTTTGGATTCCGCATGATAGCTTTTCTTGAATATAAGCGGGTGACCGGATTTGAACCGGCGACGTTCAGCTTGGGAAGCTGACATTCTACCACTGAATTACACCCGCAAAAATTTTGGCAATATTATATTAAATCAAAATCCATTTAATACCTTTGATGCAGCAGCAACTCCAGATCCAAGTACAGAATTATTGAGTTTTAAATAACTAAGGGTAGATTCAATTGCTGCTACTGCAGCTAGAACATCACGATCATTTACAAACCCTAGATGACCAATGCGAAATACTTTGCCTTTTAAGTGATCTTGTCCGCCAGCAAGAAGGATATCAAATTTTTCTTTAACAGCTTTGCGTAATTCTTCGGCATCAATATTTTGAGGGGCGACAGCTGTAATAGCAGGACTTCCATGCCCTTCTTCAGCGAAGAGTTGTAGTCCTATTGCTTTCATTCCTGCTTGGGCGGCATCTCGATGGCGGGTATGACGCTTAAAAATCGACGAGAGTCCTTCTTCTTGCATCATGTTTAATGCTTCTTCTAGAGCAAAATATAGATTCACTGCTGGTGTGAAAGGATTGCTATTTTTTGCAGCTGTTTTGCGATAAGACTCTAGATCTAAATAAAACTTGGGTAAATCCGATTTTTGTTGTGCGTCCCATGCACGTTCACTCATTGCAAGAAAACTCAAACCAGGCGGAATCATGTATCCCTTTTGAGAGCCTGAAGCGATAACATCTATCCCCCATTCATCCATGGGAACATTGCATGCACCTAGACTAGTTACACAATCAGCAATGGTTAATGCATTGCCATGTTCTTTTACGTGTTGAGTAATTGCTTGTAAGTTGTTTAGTACTCCTGTAGATGTTTCTGAGTGAGTCATGATTACTGCACGAATATCTTTATTTTTGTCTGATTCAAGTATTTGTTTAAAGCTTTCTGGATTGAGTGGTTTGCCCCATGGTGATTTTATGACTTCAACATTTAAACCATAAGCTTTGGCAACTTTGGTCCATCTTTCACCAAATTTCCCATTTTCTCCGCAAATAACCTTGTCTCCTCGACTAAGAGTGTTGATGATTCCGGCTTCCATTGCGGCTGTACCGCTTCCCGTGATCGTTAGAACATCATTTGTTGTTTGATGCAACCATTTCAATTGGCTCGTGGTTTTTTCGACTAATGCTTGAAATTCGCCACTGCGATGTCCGATAGGGTGCTTTCCAAGTGCTTTGAGCACTTTTTCTGGTACAGGCGTTGGGCCCGGGATCATCAGGGTAAGTTTTTCCTGCATGGCCGCGGTTTACAACATCAATCATCTTAGAAACTATCTTGTCAGATCGTTTTATTAGAGACTCTTTGGACACCCCAAGAAAAGGCTTGACTTTGCCTGTATGGGTTGCTGCTGCTGCCCGTGCTGCTTTAGAAGCATTATTAGGTCGGCCTTTTTTTGATCAACAATTGATTGAACTGTCTGACCAAGATAAATCCTTGTTGGTGCCTGTTAGTTCTGTTGTCTTAATGGATGGAGGGAAGCAAGCGATAGGTATTAGTCATTGCGATTCTGGATTGGGACTTGACCTAACTCGAGGGATGGAAATATGGACATTTGTTCAATGTCTAGAGCAGGTACAAAGATCTGAGTCAGTTGATATTGATCGCTCTGTTGATTGGCTGCAGTTGGTACCAGGTCATGGAGTGGGTAAATTTGAGGGAACTGATGAACTTTGTATTTCAGCTTTTGCTCGTGAGTTGTTAGAAATTAATCTTCGTAAATTAGTTCCAACCCATTGCATTTTGAAGTTGGAAATAATCTTTCCAAGAGGGAAGGAATTGGCGTGTAGAACTTCTAATCAGGCATTTGGTGTGGTTGATGGATTGGCTTTGATTGGAACGACAGCAGAGGCTCAGATTAGTGCTTCGCCTGAGAAGTTGAACGAAGTTTTGGAAGAGTTGGATATTTATTGTTCAGATTCCAGCTTCTCCGGCCGATTAACTGTAGTTTTAGGTGAAAATGGTTTCGAATTAGCTCGTAAAAGAGGAGTTCCAGCGAAATCATTGTTGAAAACGGGAAATTGGTTGGGGCCTGTTTTGGTAGCAGCTGCTGAGAAGGGTGTTCAAGAGTTGCTTGTTTTTGGATATCACGGGAAATTAGTTAAACTTGCTGGTGGCATATTTCATACTCATCATCATTTAGCCGATGGCCGAATGGAGATATTGGCAGCACTTGCGGTAAACGAAGGATTGCCTATTAGTTTGATTCAAGCCATCTCTAAGGCAAAATCTGTTGAGGAAGCCTTTATTGTTTTGGATGCTAAGCATCCAGAAATTGCTAGGAGCTTATGGTTTAAAATTGCTGCCACTGTTGAAACACGTAGTCAATCTTATATTCAACGATATGGAAATTGGCCCATGAAGATCGGTGCTGTTTTCTTTGATCGTCAGCGCAGTTTGCGATGGGCAGGTCCAATCGGTTTGCGACAGGTCGATGCTTTAGGAATTGCTTTGGAGGACTAATTATCAATTTTTATCTACTCTGAATGTTCTGAGATGTCTTCGCACAAGTTTTTTTAGACATATGAGTGACTCACAGTTCGATGCTCCACGGAAACCAGCCATTGTCATTCTTGATTTTGGATCGCAGTATTCCGAGTTGATCGCCCGTCGAATAAGAGAAACAGAGGTTTATTCCTTGGTAATGAGTTACACCACTTCAGCTGAAGAATTGCGGTCAATCTCGCCTAAAGGGATCATTCTTAGTGGAGGTCCTAGTTCGGTATATGCCGATGGAGCCCCTATCTGTGATAAGGAGATTTGGAATTTAGGCATTCCTGTTCTTGGAGTTTGTTATGGCATGCAGCTCATGGTCCATCAATTGGGGGGGTGTGTTGAGGTTGCTTCTGGAAAGGCTGAATATGGCCAAGCCCCATTACATTTGGATGATCCGACTGCATTGCTAACAAATGTTGAGGATGGATCAACTATGTGGATGAGTCATGGGGATGCGGTCAAATCTCTTCCTTTTGGTTTTGTACGCTTAGCTCATACTGATAACACTTTTGAAGCAGCAATAGCTTCACATGATCGAAGATTTTATGGGGTTCAATTTCACCCAGAGGTTGTTCATTCGAAGCATGGAATGATAATGATCAGAAATTTTGTTTATAATATTTGTGGCTGTGAACCAGATTGGACTACTACGGTTTTTATTGATGAAGCCATCAAACAAGTTCGGTTAAAAGTAGGTAAAAAAAAGGTATTGCTTGCGTTGTCAGGTGGTGTTGACTCATCAACTCTTGCTTTTTTATTACAAAAGGCAATTGGGAATCAATTGACATGCATGTTTATTGATCAAGGTTTTATGAGAAAAGGAGAGCCAGAGTTTCTGATGAATTTTTTTCATCAAAAATTTCATATTCATGTTGAGTATATAAATGCACGTGAAAGATTCATTTCTAAATTAAAAGGTATTACTGACCCGGAACAAAAAAGGAAAATTATTGGCACTGAATTTATCAGAGTTTTTGAAGAAGAAAGTGCACGTTTGGGTCCATTTGATTATCTTGCTCAGGGCACTCTATATCCAGATGTCATTGAAAGTGCGGGAACAAATATAGACTCAAAGACTGGTGAACGCGTTGCAGTTAAAATCAAAAGTCACCACAATGTTGGAGGACTGCCAAAGGACCTTCAATTTAAGTTAGTAGAGCCTTTAAGACGCTTATTTAAGGATGAGGTCAGAAAGGTTGGAAGATCTTTGGGCTTGCCTGAAGAAATCGTTAGCAGACATCCTTTTCCTGGCCCTGGATTAGCTATTCGTATTCTTGGAGAGGTAACTAATCAAAAATTAAATTGTTTGCGTGATGCTGATTTGATTGTGCGTGAGGAAATTAGCAAGGCAGGCTTATACCATTCTATTTGGCAAGCTTTTGCAGTTTTGTTACCCGTTTGTTCTGTCGGTGTAATGGGTGATCAGAGAACATATGCATGGCCCATTGTTTTGCGTTGCGTCTCTAGTGAGGATGGAATGACAGCTGATTGGTCACATATCCCTTATGAGATTCTTCAAAGAATTTCCAATCGAATTGTTAATGAGGTTAAGGGAGTTAATCGAGTTGTTTATGATATTACGAGTAAGCCTCCTGGCACGATTGAGTGGGAATAAGTAACATATAGAGAACGTAATCAGACACTCAAAAAGACACTTCACCGTGAGTTCAACGTGAAAATCAGGTGACGTAATAGCAACAATTTAGAGATATGACTTCACCGCAACTTCACCGTGACACTTTGTCACCTTCTCTTAGGAGAAATCGTAGAAAGAGGTTTTCTCTACACCTCCGTTATTGTGAAAAAGATATCCGTTTTGGTGGATTTATAAATGTCCTTGGCGGAATTTTCACCCAATATTGCTGCTCAATGGCATAAGACTAAAAATGGCAACCTGACTCCCTCTGATGTTGCTAATAAGAGTAGTGAAAAGGTTTGGTGGCAGTGCTCTGTTAGTAATGCCCATGAATGGGAAGCACAGATTGCTTCTAGAACAGAAGGGAATGGAAAAGGTAGAGGTTGTCCATATTGTGCTGGCAAGAAAGTTTGTGATGACAATTGTTTAGCAACTCTTTCACCTGCAATCGCGAAGGAATGGCATCCAACCAAGAATGGAAAACTCACGCCTTATGACGTCACTCTTGGAAATAGAAAGAAAGTTTGGTGGCAGTGTTCTGTTAGTGATGCCCATGAATGGGAAGCACAGATTGCTTCTAGAACAGAAGGGAATGGAAAAGGTAGAGGTTGTCCATATTGTGCTGGCAAAAGAGTCGCTCCTGAAAACTCCTTAGCAACTCTTTCACCTGAAATTGCAAAGGAATGGCATCCCATTAAAAATGGTGATTTAACTCCAAATGATTTAACTAACAAGAGTCAAAAAAAAGTATGGTGGCAATGTCAAAGATTTAGTCAACATGTTTGGTTGGTTGCAGTTGGAAGTAGAACAGGAAGTTCCTCAGGTTGCCCTCATTGCTCTCAGCAGTCTTCAGTGCCAGAGATGCGCTTTCTATCAGAATTAGAAGCGATATTTAAGAGCGTAAAATCTAGGCATCAAATAGATGGTAAGGAGATTGATATTTTTTTACCTGATATCAATCTTGGAATTGAATATGATGGGCAGTATTTTCATCAGAAAAGAGTATATGAGGATTTGCAGAAAAATAAGTATCTCAAGGAAATAGGTATTCATTTGATAAGACTTAGAGAAAAACCTCTGCAACCACTTGATAGTATTGATATTTGCGTGGATGGAGAGGAAGTCTTGAAGGATGATGTGAATAGATTATTAATTGCAATCCAAAATATGTTTTTCTTGGAGAAAAGAGTTCTTTTGCTTGATATTCAGAACTATTTAAAACGCACAACATTTTTGCAAGAAAAAGTATTTCGTGAATATGTAAACCTTCTTCCTTCTCCTCATCCTAGTAATTCACTGGAAATAATGTTCCCAGATGTAGCGAAGGAATGGCATCCAGAAATGAATTATCCATTAACTCCGCGACATTTTGCTTCTCAAAGTAATTACAAAGTCTGGTGGCAGTGTTCTTCTAATGCTGCCCATGAATGGGAGGCAAGTATTTGCAATAGAACGGGAAGGAGTAGCGGGTGTCCTTATTGCAGTGGAAAATGGGTTACTTATGAGAACTCATTAGAAGCAAAATCACCTCATATTGCCAAACAGTGGCACCCATTAAAAAATGTTGGGCGAACACCTGCAGAGATATCTAATCAAAGTAAATCGATTGTTTGGTGGGTGTGTCCTGATGATAATTCACATGAATGGGAAGAGATGATTAATAAAAGAACTAAAAAAGACTCTTCTTTGTTATGCCCTAGTTGCAGAAATGATGTTTAGGGGTAATTGCCATCTACTTCACCGTCACTTCACCGCGTTATAATGAAGGTGAAAACCTAAGTCACTCACTGCACTTTTAAATCTGGGACTATTGAGTGGGAATAGTTCTCACATAGAGAACGCAATTAATCACTCACTTAAAAAGTCACGTCACCTTAACTATAGCTTTTATGATAGGTGAGAAAAATCAAGTCTATAACTGTATTGTTAAACGAGTAACTATTGAGAGAGGGAAACGGGAATATTATTATTCCATTGATAATTTATTAATTATTTAAATTACCATCGAAGATTTCTCTGTATATTATTTACTTCATTTTCCATTTTTATCATCTGACACACATCTTTTGTTGATCTATAAAATGATGTTTCTCCGTCTGATAATGCATTGATGTCAGGGTAGTATGTTTTTCCCTGAACTTTGATCGCAACATATCCATTGAATTTATTGCTGAATGCTCCTTCTTTGACCATAGTAATGCTAGTCACTTTCCCATTGCATTTATCAACACTTTTTTGCATACTTTCTTTTATCCATTCTTTGTCGATTGAAGAACATCCGCACAAGCAGATATTTAAGAGAGGTAATAAATTGATTTTGCGCATCTGACATTCCTCAGCATTTTTGTCATTAAAATAGGATACTTTCTGTGAAGAATGGGTTGATAATTATTTAAGTTAATAAAATTATATGTGAGAAAAATATGCTGTAGAAATGTCTTTAAGACTCAAATATTTTTATCGATTTATTGCGAGGGAATAGTCCAGTAGGATAAAACGCAGTCATTCATTCGAAAACGCACTTCAACGTGAAAATTAGGTAATGTAATCGTAACAGTTTAGAGATACACATCACCGTCACTTCAGCGTGCTGTAATTAATTCAAATAACCCAGTCAGTCACTTGATTTTTTTTACAAGTACTATTGAGTGGTAATAAAGGATGACATAAATTTGACTGCTCAAAATTTGGTCAATACTGAATTGACTAGTTTATTGTTTTAACTCTTGTGAATTTGTTGATCCCATTTAGGTTTACTTGTTCAGATTTTTTTGGAATTGATCGATGCGATTTTTGTGTTCTTTTTGTTTATAAACCTTATCTTTCTACTGATTGAGAATAGAGTTGAATTGTGGTTTAATTGCTTTAAGTTAGGTTTTTCAACTTCTTGGGATATTAGGGCTGGTTGAATTGGGTTGGGCTAGATACCCTGGGGAAATTTGGTATACCATCCTTGACAGCAGCTCTTCAGCAGGATTTTCAGCTGCAACGCCGTCTTCAGCAAGACAGCATTCAGATTGCAGGCCGAACCATTTATATCAATCCTTTTCTTTATTGGCGTCGATTTGATAGCAATACAGATCGATGGTTGCGTGAACCTGGTCAGCTTGGTGAGGATTTGCTGAGGATTAATCGTTCCCGCTTTTATCCCGAAGTCGATTGGACTTTTTTAGATGAGGATGACCGCGCGATTAAAGATGCAGCTGTCGAAATGTTTCTTAAAAGCCTTGAGTTGATAGGAACTTTCCATCCGGAACTCAATGCTGGTCAATTGCTTGAGGTTGAACGTAAAATGGCTGTTACTAAGAAAAAAGCCTTTGAACGTTGGGTAGAGAAATCTTTTCGCCGTCGTTTTCAGGCTGAATCACGAGAGCGTAAGCGTTTTGCTCGTGAACGCTTTTGGCGTTCGTGGAAAGAATGGATAGGGATGGAAACTACTCATAAAGCTTTGGGACCTTTTGTGGTGCTTATTCTTTTGGCAGGTTTTAGTGGGTGGTCTTTGGGTGTGTCAAATCTGAGTTGTTCATCTTTTTTGATGCCTTCAGATCAAACTGGGATTAGATAGCATTTTTCTAGGCTCTTATGGCTGATGATTCGTTTGATAGCCTGCGCTTTTCTTTGATGCAAGATGTTTTGCCAGTAGGTCTGGCAATGGTAGAAAGAGCCAGGAAAGGTGGAGCAAGCAAAGTGGTTGAAGCTTTTACTCATTCAAAGGATCCTTTGAATGAGCTGCGATCAGAGGGAGAGGCTGCAGCTAAGTCTGTTCGTGATCGTTTAGATCAAGTTAGCCCTGGCCTTGGCAATCCTGTGATGTCCGTTGATGTTTCCGTTGAACAAGATGAAGTTTTTGTTGATAGAGACATTTCAGATGAGGAATCTCTTCAAAAAGTTTTGCAAAGGATTGAAGCTCGCTTGTCTTTGTTGGAGGATTACTTGCAAGACAAGAATTCTTCTGTGAGGGCCTCTTTAGAGGTTGATAAATAAACATTCATTTCATATGGGAAAAGTCACGACTAATAATTTAGGGGCAAGTAATTCAAGGAAACTTGTTTTAGTGAATCAACCCTCCATTTTATTTGGACTGGGGATAACTGTTTTTTTAGCAATGATTTTACGTTTATTTTGGTTGCAGGTTTTGCAAGGTAATTTATACAGAAAGCTATCTGATGAAAACAGGATTAGGTTAGTATCTAGTGCTCCAATTAGAGGCCGTTTATTTGACTATAAGGGTAAACTCTTAGCTGATAGTAGGCCTACATATAAGCTTTCTATTCAGCCGAGATTAGTTAGTAAAGAACGATGGCCTGTTTTGCGCGATCGTCTATCTACTTTGCTAGATATTTCCAGAAAGAAATTAGATCTAAATTTTATAAGAGGTGTTCAGCAAGATCCTTTTCGTATAACACTCGCAAGAGATCTTAGTGCAGAACAAGTTTTACGATTTAAAGAACAAGATAGGAACTTGAAAGGAGCACAAGTGGATGTAGAGCTATTGCGGTATTACCCTTATGGTTCATTAGCTGCACATGTTATAGGTTATACCCAACCTATAACGCCTAAAGAATACACAATACTTGCCAAGAAAGGATATGAGATTAGTGATCGCATAGGGCGTACTGGTGTTGAAGCTGCTTATGAATCTCATCTCCGAGGTAAATGGGGTGGTGAAATGTTAGAAGTTGATGCTTCAGGAAGAGTACAACGTAGTCTCGGCATCAAAGCCCCTGTGGCCGGTCAAGACCTTTATTTGACGCTTGATTTTGATTTGCAGAAAGCAGCGGAAAATGCCCTTTCTGATAAAGAAGCAGGTGCAATTGTTGTATTAGATCCTCGAACAGGAGCTGTTCGGGCTATGGCTAGTCGACCAACTTTTGATCCCAACTTTTTTTCGAAATTGGTTACAACTCAAAAAGAATATGACAAACTTTTTTTATCTTCTCGGATGCCTTTATTTAGTAGGGCTATTAATGCATATGATCCAGGAAGTACTTGGAAACCTGTTACAGCAATCGCAGGAATGGAGAGTGGAAAATTTCCTGCAGATATTGTTTTGTCAACTGCTCCGTGTATTAAATATGGAAGTCATTGTTTTCGTGAACACAATGGTAAAGGTTTTGGTGACATTGGTTATGAGGATGCTCTGCGCTATTCAAGCAATACGTTTTTCTATCAAGTTGGTGTAGGGTCAGGATCAAGGGCTTTATATGACGCTGCTACAAAATTAGGTTTCGATGCTTTGACAGGGATTGAAATTGGATATGAAGAGAGTCAAGGATTAGTTGGTCATGAGGATTGGGCTGCGAAAGGTAGAGGTTGGGCTGAACCTGGTACGACCCCTTGGATTCCTGAAGATATTGCAAGTGCTTCTATTGGACAGGCTGTAGTTCAGATAACACCATTACAACTTGCGAGAGCTTATGCAGTGTTTGCCAATGGGGGTTTTTTGATTACTCCACATTTGGTGGACGCTGATAGGAATTGGACGGGTTCGAATCTACGTAGAAAAGTAGACATTCAATCTTCTACTTTGAATATTTTGCGACGTGGTTTAAGAAAAGTTGTTACTTCTGGTACGGGAGCAATGATTACATTGAATTTGCCAGGTCTGCCTCCAGTTGCAGGGAAAACTGGGACTGCTGAAGATAGTACTGGCGGCTTAGACCATTCTTGGTTTGTATGTTTTGCGCCATATGAAGCGAGTGAGATAGTTGTCGTTGCATTTGCTCAAAACACACCTGGTGGTGGTTCAGTGCATGCACTCCCAATGGCTCGCAAAATACTGGAGGTTTGGAATCGTAAGAGAAATATATAACGTTGTTGCTCTAAATTTTCTTCATATCCTCGTAGTTAGCAATTAAGCAGCTTGCTTTAGAGTTTCTTGCAAGGATAGTTTCATGTCGACAATTGCTTTTGCTTCCTCTATAGAGCAAAAAGGAGTTCGAAATGGAAGCGTAATCATAGGACTCCTTTCAGGTCGAACTAACCAACTCTGATTGGGCTGCTCTATGAGAACAAATCCTCGGTAGCGAAATGTTGTTGAGTTGTCTTGTTGAAATCCCATGAATGTGGGAAAATTACTGTAAGAGTATTTCATACATACTATATCTAGCGTCTAGATGAATTGCTTAATTTTTTATAATTCAAGCAATAATCAATATCTTACTTTGGATTCATTCTGTCCAAAACCCTTTTCATGAAATGATTTTTGCTGTATATCTTGAGAATTATCTTGAATTATGATTGTTTTCATGAGCTAACAAGAATGACGCTATCTATGGAGTAAAAATATTGAAACAAGCTTGGAATTTTTCATCAAGAGCCAATCTTCTCAGACGATTAACTGCTTCATTTGCAGCAGGCGATGCAATAGATCCTGAATGGATTCATCTTTTGGGGGTTTATTGTGATTACTCATTAGTTGACGTCCCACAACTTGAGCACCTAAGTGACTAAGTTGGATTCGAAGAGAGAGTAGTAATTCCATGCCTCCGCCGCCTGAGAAGCTTGCGATAGCTATTGGTCTTCCATTAAACAAATAGCGAAAGTCGTCTTCTTGTACAGATAGCCAAGCAAGTGCACTAGTAAACACGGGTGGGATTGAGCCGTTATATTCCGGAGCACATATCACCCAGTGAGCAATCGAACTCATTCGACTATTGAGTGCTTTAGCTTGATCAGGAATTCCATCAGCAGCATGAGTTCTTGGGTTGTAAAGCGGTAGTTCTAGGGTTGTTAAATCGAGTAATTCTGCTTTTACACCAATGTCATGACTGATTTGAATAAATCGATTTGCAAGCTTTAGGTTCTCTCCATTACTGGCAGTAATTACAAGTAGGTTGCTTGTGGATTCCATTGTTTTTTTGCTGTGGGAGAGGATTTGTTGCTGATGAATGAAAAGAGGGCTAATAAGTAGCTCCAGTTCGACGGTGATGCACGGCTGTGACTCTGTCTGAATCTAAAACTTTGCCATACCTGATTTCTGCATAGATCAACCAATGATCACCACATTCCATTCGCTCTTGTACAGATCCCTCAAGCCAAGCCAATGCTTCTGGCAATATTGGCTGGGCTGAGGGGCTGGTCTGGATTGTTATACCCGAGAAGCGGTCTGCACCAGGAGGAAAAGGCTTGAGAAATTTTTTCATTAACTCATGTTGTTTTCCATTGGCAAGAATATTCAGTGTGAAATTGTCTCCACGATGAAGGAGGCTTTCTACAGCTCTATCTTTTGCTACGGCAATGCTGATACCTGGGGGAGAGAAACTAGCTTGGCTCACCCAGCTAGCCACCATGGCTCCAGTTAGGATTTCGTTCTCATTATTTTTACGTGCGGTTAAAATACATAACGACCCAACAATACGTCCTAGTGCTAGCACTGTTGGATTACTACGACTAGCACTGATACCTCCAGATGTCCGTCGTTCACTATTTTTTTGTTCTTTAATTAGACTTCTGCCAAAGATTGTTCCTGTCTCCTCTAATTTTTTTACCATTGCTGAATTTGGACTGAATTTGATTTTGATGGGTTCAAATCCAAATTTGAAACCGCTATCTGACAGTTTGCTTTCTAGTAGTTCAAGGGCTTCACCACTCCATCCATAGCTTCCGAAAATTCCTACGGGCTTTTCTTTATTTCCTTCTGCAATGAGTACTCCTAGTGCTGAGACAATAGGAGTCGGGGCATGTCCTCCTAGTGTTGGAGAGCCAATTAGATATGCATCTGATTCTTGTATTGCTTTTAATAATTCATTAGCTGGAGTGAATTCGCAATTCAGGCTTTCAACTTGTATTCCTGTCTTCCTGATTCCATTGGCTAGAGCATCAGCAATTGCCGCTGTATTGCCATAAGCACTTGCAAACAACAATGCAACCTTGATTGAGTAGTTTTGTTGATTTTCATCCCATCTGCGATAATCATTTAGCAAGCTACGCCAACTGCCTTCAATTGCTGGGCCATGACCTGGTGCTATTGTTCGAATATCTAGTTCTTCTAGTTTTTCCACTAATTTATCTACTTGATTAGCCATTGGGGCCATCAGACAATCGTAATAATATCTTCTGTCTTCTTCGGTGCTACTTCGGTTTGCTTCTTCCCAATTTTTTGTGCATACATGTGCTGCAAAGAATTTATCACTCATTAATAAACCTAGTGTTTTTTCAAAAGCCAAAAGACCCCCTGGCCATCTAGGGGTTGGGGCTGGTATTAACTGCAGTTTATATTCATGACCAATCGATAATACTTCTTGTTTTTTTATGGTTTGAATTTTTGGTAAAGGGGGAATTGTTTTCTTTACTTTGTTCTCATCTAGAGAAGAAGGTTTTTCTAGGCTCCAAAGTTCTTTTAGCAATTTCTCGCCGGGAACTGAGCAAATTAATTTTATGTTTGGATAAATTTTCGCTAAACTTCTTAGCATATCTATTCTATTAGGATTAATGTGACCTATTACTATCCAAAGCTCATCGCATTTTGGGACTAGGGAATCCCTAAGGGCGTCTAGGAAGACATCCTTAAAGGTTGAGCCAGGGGGATGAACAAGTACTGCGGGATAATTAGTATTCTTTAAACTATTATTATCAGCAGAAAATAAGAATGAGTTAGCTGTCGTACCTCTTTCCAGACCATATTCAATTTCAAATCTTAGTCTTGTCGGACTAAGCCCTCTCAGGCTAATTAGATTCTCATCAATTGAGAGACTAATTGTTTGGCGTTCCTTGCTAGAGGATTGTGAATTCTTTGGAGAGGTAAATGTCATCAGTAATTATTACCTACTTTGCGATGATGTACAGCTGTTTTCGCTTCTGAATTGGCTACACTCCCATGGTTGACCACTGCATAGATGATCCAATGATCTGATGTCTCTAGTCGTTGACTGACCACACAGTCAAGGAAAGCAAGTGCTTCAACAAGTACTGGACCTCCCTTGGCTACCCCTTCAAGGATTTCTACACCAGCAAATCGGTTGGCTCCTGGGGGGAAACGCTTGAGGAAGTGACGAAATAAGTGTTGATAGTTATCTTCTTGTAGCACATTGACTACAAATTTATCGTTAACTTGCATTAACGTCTCAATAGCTCGATCTTTGGCGACTGCGATAGTCAAGCCTGGAGGATTAAAACTGGCTTGGCTTACCCAGCTTGCAATCATGGCACCACTACGGCTGCTTCTATCTTCTTTTTGACTGGCTGTCACAATATACAGGCCGCCACTTATTCGACCCATGGCTTTTATGAGTTCGCCATCTATGTTCTTTATTACTTGAATATTTTTTTTACGATTTAAGATTTGACCAACATCAGTACCAGCTTCTTCAAAACGTTGATAGGTATTACTATTTGGTTTCTCATGTACTCTCAGAGGTGTGAAAATCTGTTTTTGCCCAAGAGTCTGTAGCTGATTTACTACTACGTCAATTGGTTCATCATTTCCACCATAGGCGTCATATACGCCCACCCATTGCTTTTGCTTTAAGGCTGCTAGAAGGATTCCGATTGCACTTTGCAATTCAGCTTTTGGTTGATTTGGCCATGTTGGAACTATGACCGCGCTTGAGTCGCTAATCAAAGTGCTGAGTTCTTGCGGGTCTGATTCCTGTAGATCGATTAATTCAACATTAGCTTCGGCTTTCCCTATGCCGTGTGCGATGGATTGACTTAAGCGATCGCAGAAACCATATTGACTGAGATAACACACTGCTGCATAACTTTCATTTTTGGTGCGTTGACTACTCCATTCTCGATAATGATTTATCCAAAGATCTAAAAAATGCTTTAATAGTGGACCATGGCCTACAGCAATAGTCTGAATTTGAGGGAGTTTGTCTATTCTTTTTAGAGCTTGAATAACACTTCGTGCGTTAGGACCCATTAGGCAATCATAATAAAATTTAAAATCATCAGCTATAACTTCTGAATCTTCGTCAAATAGGGTTTCTGAGCAGTAGTGAAGTCCAAAGGCATCGCATGTATATAAGATATTTGTTCCATGATCAAATGAGAAAATCGTATCAGGCCAGTGAAGGTTTGGAGCGCTTATAAATTCAATTAAATGTTCAATATCATTGGATGTGTTTTTGCCTAAATTAAGATTATCCCCACTTTTGATTGTGCGTGATTTAAAAGAACGATGTATTTGATCTTTTAGAAATTTGATAGCAACTAATGAGCCTACTATTTCTATTTCAGGATTTAAATCAAGTAGATCTCCAACTAGACCCGAGTGATCTGGTTCTGTATGGCTAATAATTAGGTAATCAATTTTTTTAGGGTCAATATTTTTTTTTAGTAAAGCTAACCATGTATCTTTAAATTTTGTATGGCTAGTATCTATAAGAGCTGTTTTTTCTCCTTTAAGAAGGAAACTATTGTATGTAGTCCCATTTCTCAATCCGAATTCAATATCAAATCGACTACGATCCCAATCTAGGGAACGGATTGTGGTTGTGTCTGTTCCAATCGTTTCGCATTGAAGAGAGAGGTGTGAGCCATGATTCGATTTTTCGACCGTGGCGCTTGAGTTTTGAGCTGCCATGGATTCCTGATACCAATGTTCTAACTTTAAGAAAAACTGCTTTCAAATGGGAGATCAAGATTTTCAATAGTTTAAGTTGTGGCATTAATCATGCCAAGGACATCCTTGGGAGCCAGTTGACTAAGGCGGGAGCAATGATTATGAGTATTAGCACACATAACTGAAGTGCAACGAATGGCAAGGCGCCCATGTAGATTTCTTTTGTAGTAATTGACTTTGGTGCTACGCCTCGTAGATAAAATAGTGCGAATCCAAAAGGTGGAGTAAGGAAGGAAGTTTGTAAATTTGCACCGATTACGACTCCCAGCCAAAGAAGTCCATCTGATCCGAGTAGTTGACGTGCTGCTGGTAGTAAGAGCGGTACGGCAATAAAAGCTATTTCGAAAAAGTCAATAAAAAATCCTAGGAAGAAAATGATCAGCATGCTGAATGCCATAAAACCAATTTTTCCACCAGGTAAATTGAGTAATATATTTGCAATTAATTCATCACCATTAACACCTCTAAAGACTAGACTAAATGCGGTAGACCCCAGTAAAATACCCATTACCATAGAGGTTGTTCTTACTGTTTCATCACAAACTTTTGAGAGTGCTTTGCGACTAAATCCTCCATGCATGGCTGCAAGTCCCATTGCGCCAATAGCACCAAGAGTTCCCGCTTCAGTAGGTGTTGCGATTCCAAAGAAAATGCTTCCCAGAACGATTAGTATTAATCCAAGTGGTGGAATAATTGTTTTTACAAGTTGGAATAGCTGATTAGGACCTAAATTTGATGATTTGATTTGTGGAGCCAATTCAGGTTTATAAGCACTGATTACAAGCACATAAATCGCAAATGCGCTTGCCATTAATATTCCTGGGATCAGAGAGCCAAGGAATAAATCACCAACTGATATACCAAGTTGATCTCCTAGAACAACTAATACAATGCTTGGGGGAATGATCTGACCAAGAGTGCCTGATGCGGCAATTACGCCTGTAGCAAGAGATCGGTCATATCCAGCCCTTAGCATTGCAGGTAGAGAAATAAGTCCCATAGTTGTGACTGTTGCTGCCACTACGCCGGTTGTGGCAGCTAATAATGATCCAACTAGCACTACTGCTAGGGCTAAGCCTCCACGGAGTCGTCCAAGTAGCTGACCCATGCTTTCGAGTAGTCGTTCGGCAATGCCTGAGGTTTCAAGCATTGCACCCATGAAGATAAACGCAGGTATTGCAAGTAAAGTAAAGTTGGCCATAATCCCCATCATTCTTTGGGGGAGAGCGGTTACAAAACCTGGATCAATTTCACCTAACGCCATACCTAATATTGAAAAGATGACTGCAATGCCTCCTAGGCAGAAGGCCACTGGATAACCACTTAAGAGGACTCCAATTAGAGCGAGAAACATTCCTGGTCCCAAGATGAGGGTTGGATCCAGGCTGAATACATACCCAATCAGTTCAATTTCAATCAAAGTTTGTCTCCTTATTACTTTTTTGCGATTAGGTTATAACAAGGTGCTTATGAATCTTTTAGTTCTGACCAACTGCGAATTGCTTCTGAGATTCCTTGTAGAGTTAATAGAAGAAAACCTGTTGGGATTAGCAATTTAATCCAATAGCGTGGAAGTCCATTGGGATCTGGAGAGGCTTCATTGATTATCCAAGAATGGAGAGCAGGTTGTACGGAAATAATCATGACTCCAATTGCGAATGGTAGGAGTAAGAGTAGGGTTCCTAAAAACTCGAGTTTTGTTTTACGTTTTTTACTCCAATGAGCTTGAAGTACATCGACTCTTACATGATCTTTACGTTGCAACGTCCAACTTAATCCCAGAAGAAAAATCACATCGAATAAATACCACTGACCTTCTATTAAGGTATTAGAACTGAGGTTATATCCAATTGTTACTCCGACATATCGTCCAATTACATTCCAAAAGCCTAACCCCAACATAGCCAATACTGCCCAGCGTGCAATTACTGATGTGGTTTTAATTAGACTGTCTATTTGATAGGAAATTGTTAGCAATTTTGTTTTGTATTTATTGCTCATTGTTTATATATAAAGTTTGAGAATGAGAATTCATTTATTTTGTTCCATGCGCTAATTTCCCTACGAAAATTTTTCCATTGTCGAAAAATTTTTCTGAACCCCTGTTCTCTTGCTGCTATATCTTCATAAAGTTGATATGCAGCCTCTTTAGCCGCATTCATGATTTTGTTGTCATAGGGTATAAGCTCTGTTCCACCTTGAATTAGTCGTTGTAGTGCAGAACCATTCAGGGTGTCGTATTGACTAAGCATTGTGATATTTGCTTCATAGCAAGCTGTTTTGAAAATCGCCTTGTATTCAGGAGGTAGTTCGTCCCATGCTTTTTGGTTTACGAGTGCAGTTAATGTTGGGCCAGGCTCCCACCATCCTGGGTAGTAATAGAACTTTGCTGCTCTTGCAAAACCAAGTTTCTCATCATCGTAAGGACCTGTCCATTCTGCTGCGTCAATTGCACCACGATCAAGAGCTAAATAAACCTCCCCTCCCGGCAGGACTTGAACATTGACTCCAAGTTGTGCCATTACTTCACCTCCAAGTCCTGGTATTCGCATTTTTAGCCCTTGGAGGGATTGAAGACCGTCTAGCTTTTCTTTGAACCACCCCCCCATTTGGGCTCCTGTATTACCTGCAGGAAAACTGATGACACCAAAATCAGAGAACAATTGATTTAGCAGTTCAATTCCACCTCCTTCATAAAGCCATGCATTTTGCTGCTGGGCGGTCAGTCCAAATGGCACTGAGGTTCCAAAGGCAAAAGATGGATTTTTCCCCTTGTAGTAATAGCTTGCTGTATGACCACATTCCACAGATCCTGCTTGTACGGCGTCTAATACTTCCAGCCCGGGAACTATTTCACCAGCTGCATAAGGTTTTATTTGAAAGTTTCCGCCACTTAGGGCTTTGACTCGTTGACTGATTGTTTCTGCACCACCGTAAATTGTGTCTAATGAAATTGGCCAACTCGTTGCCATCCGCCAACGCACTTGGGGTATGCCTCCTGTACTTTTTCTTTCTTCACGGCGGACAGTGCAAGAACTTAATAAACCAACGCCTACTGCACTCGTTAGAGCTGTAGCAGTTGATCCTAATAGCTTTCGACGTTGCATGTCACTCCTGTTTATCGGATTTTACGGGGAGTTTTCAATCTTGAGGGCACTTCATTTCCTGAATTAGAATAGTTTTATAAATATTGTTTATTTATTGCTCTTGCTGAAAATCCAGCTTGGCATTCATTATCGACAATTTTTTGTTTAGTTTTTCAAATTGACCACCAATTCGTAAAAGTTGCCGCTTGTCCACATGGGTGACCTTTCTCATTAAAGATTGTCCATATTCGTGCATTACTAATACAAAAAAGTTCCCCTTTACTGTTGATTCTGATCCCTTGGTAATTCTGAATAGGATTCTCTGTATTGACTTTATTTAAATCGTTTTGTCGTTTTTGACGTTCCTTTTTAGGTGCAGTCAGTTTAGATGGCATGCCAATCATTTCATTCCATGACCTATGCCAAAGTTCAAGTGCTTTTGCATTTACATAATTTAAACAGGGATCATCTTTGGCATCATGTGCCATGACTGGGTTGGACATATTGAACAGTAAGTGTCCAAATTGTAGATTGGAAGTACCAATTACTTTGTTTCCTAGGAGATGTTCACCATAGGCATAGTGATATGAGGATAAAAGTAGACGTACTAATTTTAATGGCTTTTTTTTAAGCCATGGGAATTCATTCACCAGCTGACATTGCTTGTATCATTGCTTGTTGCGCTAGCGTTTTACCTTGTTCATGCAAGTGGTTAAGAAAATTTTGACGGGCAGCTGGAAAACGTGGCTCTTCTGCTAAAGGAAGATCGCCAGCAGAATCTAGTCCAGTATCTCCTTCCATCGCAGGCGTTATAACAACTAGATCTGAATCAAGATTTCCTTCATATTGCCACCAAAGGCTTGGATCAACTACTGACGGATGAGGTGGAACTGGTTGGACATGGTTGACATTGGGATTTTCGTTTTCTTTTGAAATTTTATTTGCAATCGCTGCTAAGACTTCACGCCTTTGTTCTGCTAGATCTGCTAGTAATTTACTTCGACTACGACCTCTGAGTTGAAACAACACAAATGGATCTTCGCTAAAGCGATCACCCATAAGAAAATATATTGCGCTGATGTGTTTGCAGGGATTAGCCTTGTCAGGACAATTGCATTCGCTCCGTACTTCTTGCAGTTTGAAAGGGAATAGACGTCGCCCACTGGCAGCGAATGCTCTTTCAATATCTGCAGGCATGATTCCAGCTAATAATTGAGCTGACCAGCGTGCTTTTTGGGTTAAGGCTTCGAGAACATATCCCCAGTCTTCATCATTAAGAACATCTAGCCAAAGCTTGACTTTATATGGATCTTCGTCGGTGCCTTGTACGCGAGCATGAACTCTACGTCCTTCGAATCGGATTGAAGTTACGTTTCCTTCTCTTGCGTAGGTCCAAGCCCGTTCAAGTCTTTTTTTGAAACGATAGGAATTGATTAATTCCATCCATTGCTCTACCCACCAAGGTTGATCACTTAATCCTTTATCGCTTAAGGCTGTTGTCATGCTTGGAGTATTGTCAGCTGGTCTATTTGTCATGCTTTGATTCCTTTTAATTGTCCTCTAAGGCAACTAATTCACGTAATTGATTGACCCCAAGATTTCCGAGCCAGTCTTCTCCTGAACCAATTATATCTTCGGCAAGGCGCGCTTTTTTTTGAATCATCTGAGCGATTTTCTCTTCAACTGAACCACTTGTAATGAACTTATGAACCATTACTCTGTTGTTTTGCCCAATGCGATAAGCCCGATCAGTTGCTTGATTCTCAACAGCTGGATTCCACCAACGATCAATATGAAATACGTGACTTGCACGAGTGAGATTCAGCCCCACACCTCCAGCCTTTAGCGACAACAAAAACAATTGGGGCCCTCGTGGATCTTCTTGAAATCGATCTACCATTGCTTGCCTATCGTTTTTTCTTGTACTGCCATTTAAGAATGGCACTTCAGATCTCCATCTTGCTTGTAAATATGCCTTCAGTAGATGTCCCCATTCAGCGAATTGAGTAAAAAGTAATGCACGATCTCCAGCTTCTATGATTTCTTCAAGGATTTCTTCTAATCGCAGTATTTTTGAAGATCTAGAAACAAAGTTTTCGTCAATTTCACGTTCTTTTAGTGCAAGTGCAGGATGGTTGCAAATTTGTTTGAGACGAGTTAAAAGCCCTAGTATTTTTCCATGGCGTTGACCATGTGGAGCTGTAGCGACTGCGTCTAATGTTTCTTCAACAGCCTTGTTATATAGCACTTTTTGCTCATTGCTTAGGCCAACCCATTCGCTAAGTTCTACCTTTTCTGGTAGGTCTGAAATTATTAGTTTGTCTGTTTTAAGTCTTCGAAGAATAAAAGGGCTAACACGGGCTTTTAAATCTTTTAAGGAAGACATATCTCCATATCTTTCAATTGGTAGTCGATAGCGTTGGTGAAAAAAGTCTTCCTTGCCAAGCACTTTAGGATTAAGAAAATCCATCAATGCCCACAATTCACTTACGCGATTTTCGACGGGTGTTCCTGTGAGTGCAATTCGGAATCGATTCGATTTGCCAGGTTTTGCTATGTCTCGTGTTGCTTGA
Organism: Prochlorococcus sp. AG-409-B05; assembly: GCA_003216075.1. Taxonomy (GTDB): domain Bacteria; phylum Cyanobacteriota; class Cyanobacteriia; order PCC-6307; family Cyanobiaceae; genus AG-409-B05. Next base: position 41,744 of record QCJK01000005.1, on the reverse strand, counting down.
CTTTGCTTTGCATTTGGATTTTTAATTGCCTGAGCTTCATCAATTACTATTCCTTGCCAATCTATATTTTCTAATAGTTCTATATCTCGTTGTATTAATCCATAACTAGTCAAAACAAGATCTACCTGGGTTAAGGATTGTTTTAGCTCAGCTAACGTTGAAGGCCGCTTAGGTCCATAATGTTCTTTTACTTTTAATTCAGGAGTAAATGATCGAGCTTCTCGTTTCCAGTTGGTTAAGACAGATGTTGGGGCAATTAATAATACAGATCGTTTGAGCTCTTTTTCTATTTTGAGGTGTTGTAGGAAGGCTAGAAGCTGGATGGTTTTCCCAAGTCCCATGTCATCAGCCAAGCAAGCTCCTTGATCGAAACGATGAAGGAAGGCAAGCCAGCCAAGCCCTCGTTCTTGGTAAGGTCTTAATTGACCTATAAATCCATCTGGTGCAGGTAATGGATCTGGTGCTTTTTGTTGATGGTATTGCTCTAAAACGGTTTGAAGTCTTGGACCAGCATTAAAGCGGTGTACAGGTAGGCGCATCAGTAACTCACCTTCTGTAGCAGTAAGTCTTAATGCATCATCTAGGCTAAGATCGACATTAATGCTGCAGAATTTTTCTGCATTTTTTAGATCGTTTGGTCGTAATTCGATCCAAGCACCTTTATGACGAACAAGTGGACTTCTTTTTCCTGCAAGCAGTTCTAGCTCTTTAAGCGTCAAAGTCACACCACCAATCATTAGCTCCCATTTCCACGCAAGATTTTCGCCAAGAGTAAATCCTTGTGATTTGTCTGATAGTTCAGCTGTGATTTCAAGACCAAGCCTACTGGCTAAACCGCCAGAGAGACTGAGTGGTAGTTCTACCCCAACTCCAATATCTCTGAGTTGAGTTGCCGCTGTTCGTACTAAGACAAAAGCTTCTGCTGGAGTAAGCTCCATAGATTCGGGTGTTGGATTATCTAGTCCTCTTTCAAGTGGTTGAAAGACAGTTAGAGCTCGCCCGAGTCCTTCTAATAGTGCTTCTCCAGGATGCTCTACTCTAATTTCGCCAAGTTGCAGATTTTCTGAGCCAGCAGCCCAAGCTGAAGAAGCAGGAACTTTGAGTGTTGGATCAGCCTCAGCTTGTAATGCAAAACGTAATTCCCAAAGTTCGTCTCCATCTTTTGGGGTAAATAGTTCTAGACATGCTCTAGCTGCAGCCACATTGCCCGCAACACTTTCTCTCCAGTGATTACTAGCAGTAGTGAGTCGTTTGACTTCGTCATCTGCCAGGTGAATCACGCCTGTTTCTGAGCCAAGTGCTTCTTGCCAAGTAGTTAGTAGGGGATCTAGCCCTTCCGTGCTTGGTTTAAAACCTTGACGTAATTGTGCATCTACAAGTTCTTCTAAGAGACTTGCAACTCGAAGACGTCCACTTCTTGGTCTACATGAAGCAACTGGGTTAGAGGCTTTCATGGCTTCAGGTCTTAAACGAGTTGTTCGATTGCTTCTTCTTCCCATTGGCTCTCGCCAAGGTAGTGCACAGGTTGCTACCAGAGGTAACCTAATAGCTAATTCTTCGAGTCGACGGCGATCATCCTCTCGATTGAGGAGTGGAACCCAACGTGCTCTGTGGGGATAGCCTTCTCCTTTACTTAATTCGACTTGTGGTAGCCATCGACCTCGAGCAACCAAACTTAGTGCCCATCGTTGTAAATGACTCCACCATCTCAGTTCATCACCTAGATCTAAGTGTTTACCTGATAGAGGAAGTTTGGACAGCCAGATTGTTGCTTCACTTGGTTCGATCGCTAAGCCTTGGACTTGCCATGGCCACCATTCGCATTGTTTGGGAATGGGCTCACCTGCTTGTAATGGTAGGCCAGTCCATTCGTGATCGAATAAATGACTGTTGTTATCATTAAGTGTTTTAGCCGGGTGTTTTTGCTTTCTGATACTTGTAGCTCTGCTTGGAAGAGTTAAACAAGCAGTAGCATCAATAATGCCTTCAGGAAGTAGTTCTTTTTGCTTTAGCCATTTTCGAAGTTCTTTTGGATTAAGAGTAAATGGGTGTATAGCAGGCGTACTTCCTGGACCAGAAGGAGTAGCAACTCTCCATGTATCGGCCCATACGAGAAGGGCTGGTCTGCCCGAACTCGTAGGCGAACGAATGGCTGGAAGCCAGGTGGCGTGCAGCAGACTCATGGCCGCTACGCAGAAATCATGATCTTGCTCTTTTGAAGTTGAAACATGCCACTGATGGGCAGTGACACAATTCAGATAAGTTCAAGAGCCAATGATGGCGAATTGATTCTATCCCTATACTACTCTTAGTGGATTATTCTTTGATTGAATAGCTCTTTAACATTAATTTCCCACTTACAAAGACTAGAAATAATCTTAAAAGGGCTTTCATGGGAATTTTTTGTAGAATTGAAGTAATTTCTGCGAATTGGATAAATTCCTGTCCTAGTCTTAGGAGTTGGACAGGAATTTTTGATATTGATATAATGATTAGTCAATTTTTGGATTTTTGAAGGCCATAATGATTATCGGAGCTTTTTTTAACGCCCATTTCTCTTATGGCCGTTGAGCGATTATCTGTGTTCAGTTCCTCGCAGCCTGTCACAGGTGAACAGATTCGAAATGCTTTTTTGGAGTTCTTTCAGGATCGAGGTCATTTAGTTCTTCCAAGTGCATCGTTGGTGCCTCAGGACCCTACGGTGCTACTCACAATCGCTGGTATGTTGCCTTTTAAACCTATTTTTTTAGGACAAGAAAAGCCTCCAGCACCTAGAGCTACAACTAGTCAGAAATGTATTCGTACAAATGATATTGAGAATGTGGGCCACACTGCTCGGCATCACACTTTTTTTGAAATGCTGGGAAATTTTTCTTTTGGTGATTATTTTAAAAAAGAGGCTATTCAATGGGCCTGGGAACTGAGTACAGACGTTTATCGACTTGATCCCAAGAATTTGGTAGTAAGTATTTTTCGAGAGGATGATGAATCAGAGGAGATATGGCGAGATTTGGTTGGAGTGGAACCGAGTCGAATTATTCGTATGGATGAGGCTGATAATTTTTGGTCTGCGGGACCAACTGGACCCTGTGGACCTTGTTCTGAGATCTATTACGACTTCAAGCCTGAACTTTTGAATGAGCCAATTAACTTGGAGGATGATACTCGGTTTATCGAGTTTTATAACCTTGTTTTTATGCAGTACAACCGTGATATTGATGGTGTACTGCAGCCTTTAGATAAATGCAATATCGATACAGGTATGGGTTTAGAACGAATGGCACAAATTTTGCAAAAAGTACCAAATAACTATGAAACGGATCTTATTTTTCCTCTTGTAAAAACTGCGGCTTCTATAGCAAAAGTTGATTATCTGCAATTAGATAAGAAGGGTCAAATTTCTCTCAAAGTAATAGGTGATCATAGCCGGGCAGTAACTCAATTGATTTGTGATGGGGTAACTGCAAATAATTTGGGTCGCGGATATGTCTTGCGACGTCTATTGCGGCGCATGGTTCGTCATGGTCGATCTCTTGGTATTTGTCGACCTTTTTTAGTTGATATGGGTGAAGCGGCAATTAAGTTGATGAAAGTTGCCTATCCACAGTTATCTGAACGACATGATTTAATCCTTCAGGAACTTGAAAGAGAGGAGGCTCGTTTTTTGACTACGCTGGAACGTGGTGAGAAGTTGTTAGTTGATGTACTTCAAAGTAAGCCAAAGGAAATTACCGGTAATCAAGCATTTGAGCTCTATGATACTTATGGTTTTCCTATAGAATTGACTCAGGAAATTGCTCAGGAAAATGGTTTAAGTGTTGATTTAGAGGCTTTTGAGAAAGCAATGGAAGCCCAGAGACAACGAGCAAAAGCAGCTACTGTAAGCATTGATCTTACTTTGCAGGATTCGATTGATAAAATTACTACAAGTATTGCTAATACTGATTTCCTAGGTTATGAGGCATTAGAAACAAAGAGTCAAGTCCAAGCTCTTTTTGTCAAGGGCAAATCTGTTTTGCAGGCAGTGGATGGAGATATAATTCAATTAGTGCTCGACAGTACATCATTTTATGGTGAAGGGGGGGGGCAAATTGGTGATCGAGGTGTAGTAGTACATGATCAATGTGTTGTTCAGATTGATGCTGTAGTTAGGAATAAAGGTGTATTTGTTCACATGGGTCATATCAAAGAAGGTGTTTTAAACGTAGGTGATGTGGTTGAGGTTCATGTTGATCGTGTTGCTCGTGCAAGAGCCAGGATTAATCATACGTCTACTCATCTCTTACAGTCAGCTCTGAAGCAGATTATTGATCCAAACATTAGTCAGGCTGGATCATTAGTGAATTTTGATCGATTACGTTTTGATTTTCATTCTCCATATCCGGTCAAGTCTGTTGAGATAAATCAGATTGAGACTTTAATCAATCAATGGATTGTTGAGGCTCATGCTCTATCTACACAAGAAATGTCAATAGAGGATGCTAAAAGTGCTGGTGCGATTGCCATGTTTGGAGAAAAATATGGCGATCAGGTTCGAGTTGTGGATGTCCCTGGTATTTCGATGGAGCTCTGTGGAGGCACACATGTAGGCAACACAGCCGAGATAGGGGCTTTTAAAATTGTAAGTGAAGTTGGTATTGCGGCTGGTGTGCGTCGAATCGAGGCTGTTGCAGGTCCAGCGATATTAGATTATTTGCAGGAGAGAGATGTTGTCGTCAAAGAGTTAAGTGAGCGCTTCAAGGTTAAACCTACTGAGATTGTTGAAAGGGTTTTGTCTTTGCAGGAAGAAATCAAAGCTAAGAACAAAGATCTTGCTCAAGCTCTTCAGGAGCTTGCAGTTGCCAAGGCTGCAGCTTTAGTCGGTAAGGTGCAGAATATAGCTAGCAGTCAATTATTAGTAGAACGTCTTGACGCTATTGAGGGTGATGCACTTCAAATAGTTGCGCAGGATCTTGTTGTTCAGCTTGGTGAAAATGCTGCTGTGGTTTTTGGAGGTTTGCCTGACGAAACCAACCAAAATAAAGTTATTTTTGTTGCTGCATTTGGTTCGGACATTATTTCTAGTGGGCTGGAAGCAGGTAAATTTATTGGACGTATAGCAAAACTTTGTGGCGGCGGTGGTGGCGGCAGGGCAAATTTAGCTCAAGCTGGTGGACGTGAGGCCAAGGCTTTAAATCAAGCTTTGGACTTTGCTAGACGTGAGCTTGCAGAATCTCTAGCAACTTCTTAATTTTGTAGATAAGTACTTTGATGCATACTTGTTTCCAGATGCTCCATTAGTCGCTGGGCAGCACTTATTTTTAGTGTTCCTTGTTGTATAGCTACTTCGCTTGCTATACGCAATCGCTCAAGAAGTTGTTCTGGCTCATGCTCCATGAATTTTAAAACATCTGATTTTGTGTTGCTTCTTACTACATGCTCTAATTGATAACCTCCTCCTGGGATAAAACGGACATGAACTGCGTTTGTACTACCAAATAAATTATGAAAGTTACCCATTACTTCTTGATAAGCACCCCCTAAAAATAGTCCTATAACATATTTTTCATTAGCTTTTAACTCATGAAGTTCTAATAAAGATTTGACATTTCCATTGTCAATGAATTGCGCTAATTTGCCATCAGAATCGCAAGTGAGATCTGCAAAATGTCCTATTTGTGTTGGCCTTTCATTTAATCGGTGAATTGGCATTACTGGAAAGAGTTGTTCTATTGCCCAGGTGTCGGGTGCAGATCTAAAAATAGATAGATTTGCATAATAGGTTCCTGCTAAAGTTGATTTTAAGTGTTTAAGTTCTTCTGGAACCTTTTCTTTAGTGGATAATTGTTCAATCAGAATCTTGGCACATGCCCATGTTAGTTGTTCGGCTTTAGCTCTTTCAGGTAGTCCTATATATCCCAGCCTAAATGCATTAAAAGCATCATCTTTAAATTTGATCGCGTCATTCCATCCTTCTTGAAGTTTTGAATAATCAAGTTCAGATGCTTTTGAGGCATTTTCTATGGTATCTAGCGTTTCACGCAAATTGCGAACTGAAAGACATTCCTTTCGAGAGGGTGTCGGGACTTGTGAAGGTACTTGGCTAGTACCTAGAATATTAAAGAGTAATACTGAGAAGTGAGTAGCAATTGCACGCCCACTCTCACTTACTAAGGTAGGCATTTTTATATTATTAAATTCACAACACTCTTTTGTTGTTGCGACTACATCATTGGCATAATTTTGGAGGGAGTAATTGGTAGATGCTCCAGTGGCTGTTTGACTGCCATCATAATCAATACCTAGACCACCTCCAACATCTAGATAACCCATTGGTGCCCCTAATCGATTGAGTTCGACATAGATTTGTCCTGCTTCTTGTAATGCATCTTTGATGATGGCAATATCATTTATTTGACTCCCTATGTGAAAATGCAGTAGACATAGATCATTTAAGAGTCCTGAAGCCTGTAGCTTTTCTACGGTTATTAATATGTCAGGTACGGATAATCCGAACTTGGCTGTTGCTCCCGTTGAACTTCCCCAGTGCCCGCTACTACGACTAGATAATTTAGCTCTAATTCCTATTAGGGGAGCTGCTCCAAGTTCTTGGCTAGCAGTAATGATACGTTCTACTTCATCTGCTTGTTCTATGACTACAACAGGTCGCTTTCCGAGTTGACGAGCTAAGATAGCTGTTTCTATATAGCGTTGATCTTTATATCCATTACATATCAGGAGTGACTCTGCATCATCAATAAGTGATAGAGCTATTAAAAGCTCAGCTTTGCTTCCAGCCTCTAAGCCAAAATTCCATTGTCGACCACAACTGATTAATTCTTCAACGACGTGCCGTTGTTGATTGCATTTTATTGGAAATACTCCTAAATAGCGCCCTTCATAATCATATTTTTTTAGCGCGTTGGCAAATGCGGTGTGTAATCGTTCAAGTCTATCTTCAAGGATGTCATTAAACCGAATGAGAATTGGTAGTTTGAGATTACGACCTTCAAGCTCATTCACAAGTGCCATTAGGTCAAGTTTTTCATCTTTTACTCTTTTGGGATGAACATCAATATTCCCAAGTTCGTTAATAGAAAAATAGTTGTCTCCCCATTTCTCGAGGCTATAGAGATCTGTGCTGTCTTTGATAGTCCAGTCAGTTTTTTGTTTTGGCAATTCTGAGGTCATGCAAACTAAAGTGATGTGAAGATTAGTGGGGATGGGCTTTTATTGAGAATATTCACAAGAAAAATCATGGTTGTGAAATGAGATGCGACTTTTTGCTTGCCAAGAGGGTATCTGTCCGAAGACTATGGCGACAGAATGATCTTTCAATTTTATGACTGTCGAAAGGACTTTTATTGCTGTAAAGCCTGATGGGGTACAAAGAGGTTTGGTTGGTGAAATTCTTAGACGCTTTGAGCGTAAGGGATTTAAGTTGATTGGCCTTAAGCAGCTAACTCCGACTCGTGAGTTAGCTGAAGAGCATTATGGTGTACATCGTGAACGTCCTTTTTTCAAAGGTTTAGTTGATTTCATTACTAGTGGCCCTGTAGTTGCAATGGTTTTTGAAGGAGATGGTGTAATTGTTAGTGCACGAAAGTTGATTGGTGCTACTAAACCACTTGAAGCTGAACCAGGCACAATTCGCGGTGATCTAGCTATCAATATTGGCCGCAATGTAATTCATGGGTCTGATGGTCCAGATACAGCATGTTTTGAGATAGGGCTTTGGTTTAATTCTTCTGAACTGGTTACTTGGAATCCTTCAGATCAAATGTGGCGTGTAGAAGACTAGTTTTGAAAAGAAGTGGGTAGATGATTGATAACTTATTTCAGATATTTGTATTAAATCGGCTCCAATCGAAAGTCTTTAAGAGATCTTTTTCTTCTGGACTTATATTTTTTTTGCAAATACATTTTGTAAGTAGTTCAGCTGTGATAGCGGCTAAAAGAACTCCATTGCGATAATGGCCAGTTGCAAGCCAAAGTCCATTGATAGATGATGGACCCAGAATAGGCATTTGATCTGGCGTAGAGGGTCGAAATCCCCACCATCGTTCCATATGTGGCCATTCGTTTGCTGTAGGTAGTAAGGATTGAATCCCTTTTTGCAATTCTTGTTGTCCAAAAGGTGTTAAACCTTCACGAAAACCAGCATTTTTTTCACTAGTTGCTCCAACCACAATCAAGCCATCTTCTCTGGGGACTAGATATGTTCCAGGACCAAAAACAACTCTTTTTAGACTATCTTTAGGGCCTTGAATGGATAACATTTGCCCTTTTACTGGGAAGATTGGTAGTTCTTCTAGTAGTGTCTTGCTCCATGCCCCACTGCAGAGAATTGCTTCATTACCTAGTAAATTTTTGATGTTTCCTTCGGCGTCCTTTACTATAACTCCTGTAAATCTTTTCCTGCTTTGAATAATTTTCAGGACTTCGATTCCCTCCTGAAAATGTACACCTAATTCAACACAAGCTTTTTCTAGAGACCTCATTAATTGACGTCTATTATCTATTTGACTATCTTGATCAAAAAGTAATCCAGCCGTCCAAGTTGAAGCAATACCAGGTACTTCAGCCTGTATTTCTTTATGATTTAACTTGGTACCAAATGAAGCGGTAGGGTAGATGTCTCGTGTCTCAACATTCAAAAATGGGACTACTACTCCGCATGCTCTTAGCCCACAAGAAATCTCACTTTTCGCTTCAATATTTTTAACCCATTGAGGGATGCGAGCAAGACTTGATTGACCTAGCTTTAACAGATCTCCTGTTAGGCCTTCCGCATGTGGTGCAAGCATGCCTGCTGCGACGAATCCTGCTGCTTCACTTCTTTGCCGGCTAAGGACTTCAACTTCTATTCCATTTAGGGCTAATTCATGAGCTATAGATAGTCCCATCAGACCTCCACCTAGGATGAGAAATGGTTGTTTTGTAGAGGTTGCCATTTAGATGGTCTTAAAAAAAGATCAGTTTTTAAGTTCTTTTCAGATCATGGTCTATTAGTTTTTTATAGGATTGAGTAATTTAGTAGGCAAAGTGATGCAAGGTTCAGAGAGTACTTGGGAAGCAGTGATTGGATTGGAGACGCATGTTCAGCTAGGTACTGACAGCAAAATATTCACCTCTGCTTCTACAGCATTTGGTGACCAACCCAATACACATATTGATCCTGTGGTTTGTGGATTGCCTGGTACCCTTCCAGTATTAAATCAGAAGGTTCTTGAATACGCTGTGAAAGCGGCTATGGCCTTAAATCTGAAGATTGCAGAACATAGTAAGTTCGACCGAAAACAATATTTTTATCCTGATCTCCCAAAGAACTATCAGATTTCACAATATGATGAGCCTATTGCTGAGGATGGTTGGATTGATGTTGAAGTAGCTGAGAAAGGCAAGGATACATATGTCAAGAAAATCGGAATAGAGCGCCTTCATATGGAGGAGGATGCTGGCAAGTTGGTACATGCAGGAAGTGACCGATTAGCAGGTTCAACGCATTCTTTGGTTGATTACAACAGAGCAGGGGTAGCTCTAGCAGAAATTGTGAGTAAACCAGACCTCCGCACAGGACGAGAGGCAGCTGAGTATGCATCTGAGATAAGACGGATCATGCGTTATTTAGGTGTTTCAGATGGAAATATGCAGGAAGGTTCCTTGCGTTGTGATGTGAATATTTCTGTCCGACGCGGACCTGAAGAGCCTTTCGGCACCAAAGTTGAGATTAAGAATATGAATTCATTTTCTGCGATTCAAAAGGCTTGCGAATATGAAATCAAACGACAAATAAAAGCTTATGAGCAAGGAGAAGCTGTCGTTCAGGAAACACGATTGTGGGATGAGGGTAAACAGACAACTAAAAGCATGCGTTCGAAAGAAGGAAGTAGCGATTATCGTTATTTTCCTGATCCTGATTTAGGACCGATTGAAGTAAATGCCGAACTCCGTGACAGATGGAGAGCAGCATTGCCTGAATTACCAGCTTCAAAGCGAAAGCGTTATGTGGAGGATTTTGGTTTGTCTGCATATGACGCACGAGTGTTGACTGATGAATTGGCTATGGCTTCTTATTTTGAGGCAGTGGTTGCTGCAGGGTCCGATGTTAAATCGGCATCAAATTGGATTACAGGAGATCTGGCAGCATATATAAATGCAAATAAATTAAGTTTTGCGGAATTAGTTTTTTCACCAAAAGATTTGGCAGAAATGATTCAGATGATTATAAAAGGACAGATTAGTGGGAAAATTGCTAAAGAGATTTTGCCTGAACTATTAGCTAATGGCGGCTCTCCAAAAAAATTAGTTGAAACAAAAGGTCTTGGTATGATTAGTGATACTAAGGAAATTACTTTGATTGTTGAGGAATTACTAAAATCTCATCCAGATGAGGTGCAAGCTTTTCGAGGTGGCAAGAAGAAATTGCTAGGTTTTTTTGTTGGTCAACTTATGAAAAAGACAGGGGGAAAGGCAGATCCAAAATTGGCAAATCAAATTTTAAATAAAAAGCTCAATCAGTGATATTCTTTTTATAAAAGTGCTTCGACTTGATTGATTAGTTGGTTGACTTTACCATTGTTATCGAGTATAAAATCTGCCAATTGTTTTTTATATTCTAGTGGCCATTGAGACTGGATTCTTTGTACAGCCTCTTTTTTGCTCAAGCAATCCCTGGCCATTAATCTCATAAGTTGTATTTCATATTCGCAAGTAATCACCCAAATTTCACTGCAAAGATGGGTTAATTGTGCTTCAAATAATAAAGGAATAATTAGAATAATAATTGGACAATCTTGTTTGTTAATTATTTCTTCGTCTAATTTATTAATCACCTGGGGATGGATTAGTTTTTCTAGCCAAAGTTTTTCCTTTTGTTTTGCAAATATAATTTTGCTTAAAGCTTTGCGATTGATTGCATAGTGGCCCTCTATGGTTTGACTTTGAACACCTTTACCATAACGGTTGATTACTATTTGAGTTAACTCTTCATTGGGCTCTAAGGCTTCTCGTGCATATATATCTGCATCTATAATTGGTAAGGATTTATAATCTTTTAAGAAGTCACCCACAATACTTTTTCCTGTGGCAAAGCCTCCTGTTATCCCTATACGACGTTGTGTCCCTTCCCATCGAGGAAAATCTGATTTTCCTGGAAGTGTGCTGTTCATGCCTCAGGATGTATTAAGAGTAGTTTATTTTTAATGTTTTGAGCCTTTCGGCTTCTTCTCTCTGGTCTCCTATTAGTGGTGGCATCACAGCGCCGCATGGCTTTAAAGCGTCTGGTGTGAGGGCAGGTTTCAAAATATCTGATAAACCAGATTTGGCTCTATTGCTAGCACCCCAGGGATCAATTTGTGCTGGAACGTTTACTCAATCGTTGATGAGAGCATCATGTATTGATCTTGCTATAGAACGTCTGCGGGTTACAAATGGCCAGATTAGAGCTGTTCTTGTTAATTCTGGACATGCAAATGCCTGTACTGGTCCGAGAGGATTGCTTGATAGTTTGCATGCCACTAAGCAAATTGCCTCGTGTCTTGGATTGCTGCCTGATGAGGTACTGATTTGTTCGACTGGCTTGATTGGGGCTCCAATTCCGATGAGAAAGCTTTTGGATGCAATTGAACCTCTTGCGTCATCATTAAGTGATGAGGGAGGATCTGCGGCTGCTCAAGCAATTTTGACGACTGATCTTGTTGTAAAGGAAATTGCTTTACAAGCTGAGTTTGGGGGTAGAAAAGTTCGTATTGGTGGGATGGCAAAAGGTTCGGGCATGATTCATCCCAATATGGCAACAATGTTGGGGTATTTCACTTGTGACGTCGGGGTGGCTTCTGATTTGTGGCAAGGAATGATTAAAAGAGTTGTTGAGCGATCCTTTAATGTCATTTCTATTGATGGAGACACAAGCACTAACGATGCATGTCTTGCATTTAATGCCGGTGATCACTTAGAGAATGAGTATTTAAATTCTTTGGAGATTGGTTTGAATATTGCTGCTCAGTATTTGGCAAAAGCTATAGCTAGAGATGGTGAAGGTGCGTATTGCTTATTAGAAGTCAAGGTCGTAGGAACTCAAAGTGATGTTGAAGCAAATCAATTAGCACGAAGTATTGTTGGCTCTTCGTTAGTTAAAACTGCTGTTCACGGTTGTGATCCTAACTGGGGAAGAATAGTCGCAGCAGCGGGTCGATCTGGAGTAACGTTTAATCCAGATAACTTGTCTATTTGGCTAGGGCCTTATCAGCTAATGAAAGGCGGACAATCTATAGAATTTGATCATTCTAAGGTATCTACTTATATGAAAAAAGCTCATCAAGGAAATTATTTGTCTACAGATTGTGTATGTATTCGCCTTTTAGTTGGTAGTGGTCCTGGGGCTGGTAAGGCTTGGGGATGTGACTTGTCTGATGAATATGTTCGCATAAATGCCGATTACACAACCTAAATTTAATCAATCAAAATGCAAGGATTAAAGCTTAACTTAGGCTGTGGCGCTAAAAAAATAGATGGCTATATTAATGTTGATAAGTATGGAGATCCTGATTTTAAATATGACCTAGAGGTTTTTCCATGGCCATGGATTGATAATAGTGTGAAAGAAATTAAATTAATACATGTTCTCGAGCATCTTGGCGAACAAACAGATGTTTATTTAGAAATAATCAAAGAGATTTATAGAGTATGTGCGCCTGGAGCAATTATATATATAAAAGTTCCTCATTATAGGCATGAATATTATTTTGATGATCCTACTCACGTTAGAGTCATTACTCCTAATGGATTGAAATTATTTTCTCAACGTATCAATCGTGAAACCATAGAGAAAGGAGGTTCCAACTCTCTTTTGGGAATGAATTTAGGAGTAAATTTTGAGATAGTAAAAACAAAAAGAATTCCTAGTCTTGATTGGTTTAAATTGCATCCTAATGGTTTGACTGACTCTAAACAAATAGAACTAGAGACTTCTATATTTAACAATATGATTGAAGAATATGAAATACATCTTGAGGTTATTAAGTCGTAAAATATGGTTGTAATTTAAATTGATTGCTTTTAATACTAAGCATTTACCTATGAATTTTTTAAAATACATATAAAAGGGTGATCTTCAGACCACCCTTTTATATGTATTGAAACTAGAGGCTTGGTGATCAGAATTGGAAGCGAATACCAGTAAAGATTCCCAAGGAACTGCTGTCTATATCAACTTTGTTTCCAGCTTTTGCAAGTTCAACTTCTCCAACATTTAAATAGCTAAGTTCAGCATATAGATCTGCTTTTTCATTCATGTCATAGCTAACTCCTGCTTTGAGTTGATAAGAGAATGCTGCTTCCTCATCATCACCATATACAGTTCCAGCAATTGTTATGTCATCTGCTTCGACAGTAGTACTTCCTATTCCAGCGCCTATATAGGGAGTAAATTTGCCTGAATCACTAGGGAAATCACGATAAACCGTCAGCATGATGCTATTTAGTGAACCGTCACCGTTAACCTTGCTAGTTGCTCCACTATCTTCTGTAGCCTTTTCAATATCTCCTTTATGTTGGCTATAACCAACTTCGAGTCTTGTTTTTCCGAAGTCGTAACCAATACCTGCTTCATAGCCGAAACCACTATCGAACTCCACGTCACCTTTATAAGCAGAACCTTTTATATCAAAATCAGCGTCTCTTAGATTTGTGTAGCCAATACCTGCAGTGCCGTACCACCCTTCTTTGGTTGCATCTGACTCAAAACTATCTGCCATAGCTGGAGCCGTAGAGATAGCGCCAAAAGCAAGAGCACTAGCAAGTAAAGCTTTTTTGAATGTGCCTTTCATAACCATAAAATATTTTGCATTGTATTTAACGACAGATCAATGTGCTATGAACTTGCCATGTGCAGTTTCACAGTTGATCTATCTTGTTTGCATTGCATTTTAAGTTATCTAAATAGAATGCCATGACTTAGACTTTTATTGACCTACAGTTTGGTCTAGATGAATTTAAATTCTATATTAGCGCTGAAATCTAAACTATAAGTACTATTCGGCAAATTTCTTTGAAGCTCTTATCTATTTCGGGAGATAAGTTACTTTAATAATTTTCTTTAGAGAATGTTCAAACCATTTCCTTTGCTTGATATGTAGCTATAAATTTGTTTGATGTAATTATAACAACTCCTATATATCTAGGTTTGTTCTCTCTTATCTACATTAAGAGAAAATTGGATCTTTCTTATTACACTAACTTCAAGCCTTTTTATTTATTCTTTGTTACTGGACAAGTTGATGAGCACGGTTATACCAATCAATGTGGCTAAAATTTGTAGCATGATTGAGTGAAGCATTAAAATTTTGAAAACTAATGTCAATATATCTCTACTTTAGATTGCGTCAATACTAGATGCAGTCTGGGCTCATCCTTACATTAGGAATAATTATATTAATTGTGCTTTAAAAGCTTACAAAAATCCTGTTTAAATTAATTAACTTATAAAGTAAGTTGTCTATAGTAATCATCGCTTTTGATTTGTGCATTTAGTGTAAACAAAGCAGTATTGATTGCTTGTAATTCTTTAGTTAAATGATCTCGTCTATATTGAAGCTCTCGAAGTCTTCTTGACATTTCTACAATCAGCCTTTTTTGTGAATCACTGGCTTTGGATGGGTAGTACATTGTTACTCCATAGATTGACGGAGAGCCCGATGACCAAAGCTCTCCTAAAGCCTTGGGCTTAATTACTGATAAAAGCTTTTACCCTGGGCTCTATTCCAGGTGTAATCAAATAATCAGTTAATGTAAATCGGTCTTTTCGCTTGAGTGTTTTCGCTTTGGTAATTTTGCTCTGGTTTTTATTCTCTAGTATTTCTAACTATTAGTGAGGTATTTTGCCAATTGGTTAAATAATATTGTGTTTAATCATTAGGAGTTAGTTTTCTGTAGTTTGTATTTTATTAGGATTGACTTTAATACTTTGTGTTTGACCCCATAATCCATTTTGAAATTTTTGAAAGTATATTGTATTATTTTCTGCCTTCTTAATTTTTAAATTTTTATGCCCAAATTCAAGATTTTCTAAACTGAGCTCATCTTTTGTAATTCTTTTTACTGATGATGGCTTTTGATTTAAATTTATAATACAATTATTAGTTACTGTATCTACATTTTTTGTTTGATGATCTTGCAATGAATTCACAGCAATTGACCATGAATAGGCCGTTGTTCCAGCGCTATTAGTGAATGGGTAACCTCCTTTTGGTGAGTGTCCACTATACCCATTTAAAGTTGGGATACCAGTTTTTAATTGTGCATGCATTGCTTGTATATGCCGATATGTTGGATTTGAACTTATAGGTTCCAACCAGAATGATTTACATTTATTTGATTCTATTGTAGAGATGAGTAATTTTAATTCACTTTTCCAGTTTATCAAATCAAAATTATATTGATTGATTCTCCAGATAGATATAAATCCTAAGCTAATTAATATTACTCTGCTAGTAAAAATCTTTATTGACCCCCAATATTTACTTGAATGTGCAAATAATGGGCCGCATAATAGGATTAGTATTAAACTGACGCGACTAGAAGCTCCAACTGCATTAGCACCTGGAATTATATGAGTAAAGATTCGCCATAAACTGATTCCAAATATATTTAGTGTTATCAGGAAGCTGAGACTTACGGTAATCAACCAAATCTTTACATTGCTGTCTGATCTTCCATTGATTCCTTTTAATCCAGTAATTGCAGCACCAACTAAAAGTATTAGAAAGCCCCATCCTGGAAATAATTCTTGCTCAGCTCCAAAAATCAATTGTGACCCAAGACTTTCTGGTTGAATTGGTGCTGGTAAAAGATTCAGGTTGGATGAGTAAAACCAACTTGAGATTTTCGGTAGATTATTTATAATCATTCCTATACCTCTTTTTCCAAATATTTTTATTGTAGACAAATAAGGAATATATAAAATAATATTTATGACCATTAAAAGTAGAAACGAAAATAGTTTAGGTCTTAACTTTCTCCCCTGATTTAGCTTTAAAGATTTACTTTTAACTCCTTTATAAAAGTAAATTCCACTACAAACAATGAAAATAAAACAACCAAATACGAATATATAAATATTAAAAACTCCATTTAATAATAGCCAGCCTAAGGTTCCTATTATATCTGAAGTTGTAACTCCATTCTGATCATCAGTAATTAATTTATCACAACTATATAAAATTGGTCCAAATATAAATAAAGAGAGTATTTGTGGATGCCCTAATTGACTTGTGATGATTGGGTTAAAACAACAAATTAATGCTGATAGAGTTATCCATGTTTTATCAGATTGAGGGGCAATCCTAAATAGGCACCAACGTATAGATACATAGTTTAAGAATAAAGTTGTTGATAACCATCCTATATATGACTGAAATTCATTGAAAAATAACCTCCAAAGACCATATATTACGGAAGGTCCAATTAAGTGGTCACTCCAGGCATAAGTTCCCTTAAGAGGCCAGAAGAAATCTGGTGACCAAAAATCATGGTAGTTAGTAATATTATTTTTCGTGAAATGGTGAAAAACATGTTCAAAAAAATATATATTTAGCAGTGGATCTCCTGGGTCTGTTTGCAACCTGTCAATATTAGATGATATTGAAGGCCATAATGTCATCATTATGGCTATAGAAGGAATAGCCAACCAATGAACAAGTATTGCAGGAAATTTGTTTAGCTTAGATGTCACAATATTTAGTAAATGATATCAAGTATAAATCATTTTATTTTCTTAGCATATTCCCTCTTGAATAATTAAAATTTTGAATATTCTACAAGTTTATTTATTGCTTTTCTTTAGTTAAGACTTTTATGAGATTATTTGACTGGAATCATTAAATTATCAAAATTAAAGCCTAGGGCACTTAAGATTACGATAAAAAAGCTTGCAATAACTAAAATAGCAGCTGGCCAAATTACTTTCCAACGTTCCATAGCTAAAAGTGAAACTCATCTATTAATAGCTATAAACAGTCTAATATTTTCAGTGATCAGCACAGATATTCGATTGTCTCTCTTCACACTTGATTATTTGCTTTGAGTTGATTCTGGTTTAGTCGGCTTGACTTATACAACTTGCTTTTGATTTGGCCATAAAAGAACTTCATGTAATTTCTGTAGTGGAGTATCCTTGATTTTTTCTAATGCTGTATTTGTAAGCATAAAGACTGGAACTCCTGTTGAGCAGATTCCCTGAATATCTAAACTTCCTAATTGCCACATTCGCAGACTCATCATGGAAATATTTAACTTCTCTTTATTTTTAAAATTTTGATGAACTTCTTCAAACCATGTATCTAGTTGTTTGGATTTCAATTGGTCATTTTGAGTCAGCTCAAGCTTTGCCCGATCATATCCAATCACATCACCTCTTTTCATGCAAATGCGAAGCTTTGCATTTGTGAGATTGATTTGTTCCCTTTCCATATGATCAAGTATTTAATTTGAATATATGAAATCAATTTAGAATTGCAATAGCCAGATTTCTCTTGTGTGTATCTCGAAACTTTTAACAGGCAGGATTCGCAGAAATTAATTTTTTTGCTTAGCAATAATATTCACTCCATTGATACCAGTTATCGTAATAGGTTCGTAACCAGATTCTATTAATACGTTAACTTCTCTACTTTGCATAAGGTTTGAACTACATGTATTTGGGTCAGCTTTTTCAAAACAAATTAATTTAGGCATTAGAAATTGTAGTACACTAGGTATTTCATTTAAATAATCTATATATTCTAAATCGATTGATAAAAAATCTAGGCCTAGATTAAAATAATTAGATTCTGCAATCTCTTTTGATAACTGGGTTAAGCTAATTGAGGAGATCGTAATTTTGTCTCGTAATTGAATGCCATTTTTAATCATATTTTCAGCATAAGTCGCATTCACTGTTGAGTTTTGAGGATAATCCTTGAAACGATAGAAATCAACATAATCTTTATTTTGCTGTGGCAAGCATATACATCGATTAATGAAAGTATCTTTTGGCCTTGCTTTTAACCAAGGTTTAATTAAGTCCGGATTTGCATCTACTGCTATACCACTCCAGCCAACAATACTTAATAACTTAGTATTCGAATTTAAACAATCATCAAAACAACCGATATCTAAGTATGAACCGCTTCTTTTCTTCAGAATATCTTCCCAGAAAAACTCTCTTATATAATTATCTTCCCCATGCTGAGAATAGCTAATTTGTATAAACTTGTCATTGAAGACATTTCTTGGAATGTAATCTTGTTCGTTATTGGGAAACATATTACTTGAAAAGTTTATAATATCATATATGCATTTGAATAGTATTACTATACTGCTTATTATAGGGTTGAATCATAATTAACATATCCTTTTCTTATTCACTCATTCCATACTCGCAATGCATTTTCTTCTCTTATTAGTTCTGAAATAATTCTAGATAATCTGATTAAAAGTATGGCATCTTCCAATGCTTTATGAAAAACTTTTGATTCCAATTTAGATCGAAGGCCTTGTTTTCAGTCTTTTCATTTGCTTTCTTTGATTTGCGTAAGATTTTAGTTCATGCATAAGTATTGGCCCAGGAGAGCTGTACCAGAGGGGTTTGCTATTCAAAAACTTGCTACGCACTCTTCTGAGCAGCTCCCTACTACTTCTCTGAAAGAAGATCCTTTATCTCGAGAGAATTCAAACCAGCCCGAAAAATTGAAAGTCGTGCCCCGTCTTCACTGGGCTAACCGCTCGTATAATGAATACCGTGGAGCAGCTTAGTAATCGGAACATTACTCACAGGAATATCCGATATATCTATTTCTTTAGTCAATCACATTATACTTAGTTCTCATGAATGAGTCTGCGATGATGCCAAATCCTTTGAAATATTTCTATGAGCGTGTATGGGTGCCTGTTTTTGGTAGAATTCTGATGAGGTTTGTATCTTGGATTGAAGGGAAACAACCTAAGCAAAAACCTACTTATGACCTCAGAGATAGAGATAATTGATTTTATTAATTAATAGAGATGTTTTGTTTTTTGATTACTCAAAATTTCAATATAACTTTCAATAATTGTACCTCAATAGTTATTCCTGAAACAAATTTGAATGAATCTTGACCTGAGAGATCTAATGAAACTCTTTAAGAGTAAAAAATCACATGACCTTGCCTTAACTACTTTTCGCCCACAAATAAATGAATCAGAATACGTATTGTGTTTAAGAGAAAAAATTTCTGCACTTGAGCAAGAAATAAAAATATTAACTAACGGTTTATTTCAGGCTCAGAGCGTTGCAATTAAATCCACACTATTTCCTCGAAAAGGTTTTTTGTCGAGTTTGCAGAATCGATGGTATAAATCAGCAGCATCTGATTCTGTAAAATGGCATCAGGGCAGACTTGCTGAGCTTTGTGCATCGAGAAACAGTCTTCAGATCAGATTAGATAAGGCAACAGGACAATTTTGGAAAAAGCGTTTTTTAAGATGGGCCCTGCTTTTTTGTTTATTTTGCTTCTCTGCCATGTTTTTATATCTGGCCTTCTTAGGGATGCTAATAGTTATAAACTTGTTGCCCTTATTATTTTTGTTGACCATTTTGTTTTTTGCTGCGACAAGGTTTTTTCCAAGATTTCGTTAATTCATAATCCTGTCTACCCTTATGCTGAAAAACAACAAATTAATATGATTCCAGGTTTCTCGTAAGAAGAGTATTTAATTAAACTGGTGTTTCTCTTAAAACCCTCTTTTGAATTTGGCTGTTTTGCTCGCGATTTTTAGTTTGATCTAATAAGGTATCCGGATTCTCCCTTTTTAGTCTGGTGTTGTTAGGACGTGTTGTGATTGAGTTGATGTCAACTGTTATTGGCTTCCCTTTTATGCAGTTTGCTCTAGCGTGGAACTTTGCTCCAGTTTTAGTTAGAGGTTGATTACTGAATGGATGAAGCAACTATCTTGCATTGAAGTTACTTATTTAATAATTCTTTTTAAACATCTAAACTACTTGTATGAATATTTTACTATTCCAATAGAAATTTTTAAAGGAAAAATTATACAAATAAATATCTACTAACTTTAAAAAAAGTTAGTAGATTCTTGCTGAGTGATCCAAGGGCTTTAAGCCACAAACGATATAACGCGGATTTCAGCCTTATTTAAGCTTTGAGGGCGCTATGAAGCAGAATCAAATTTGAATACTCCCCATCTAGCTAGCCAAAACGCTGTCCAGACTACAGAGAAAACAATTGGGCTTAGAACAATTAGAACTCGGAAGTCCATGCAGGAGGTTAATTCGAGAAAACAATCTTACGTAACTGGGTATGTGAGGTCAAGTGAATCTGTGCAGGTGCAACACCTATTGAAAAACTTGGATGGCGAGCTGCCTTGCGTATGCCTATCTTTTTGTCTTTAAATTAGGGGGACCTTCCAGTCCCCATGAGTCATTTGGGTGATAAGGCTGACTTCACCCCATCTCCCTTATTAGGGTCAAGCAGCAACAGGGGCTGTTTGACGGGAGAAACGAACGATTTTGTTCGCTGTTACGGATTTGCTCTTACCGAGCAGGCTTCAGTCACCCTCCTGATGTCCCGTCGAAACCATTGCAGCCCCAAGTCTTTTATTGAGTGGAGCTGAGCGGAATCGAACCGCTGTCCGAAACATTGGTGTGGATCACCTAGTCCATATGAAAATGGACAACAGCATTCTTGCAGTCTTGAGGGAGTTCATCCACAACCCTTATTTTTTGGATGAATTTATTTATTTCTAATGAATGACTTCAGAGAGATGACCATGCGTGGGATTGCTGTATTACCTTCAGGCCTTGAGGAGGAGGGTGCACAGGAACTAGAAAGTTTTGGGGCTAAATGTGTGAAGCCTCTGAAGAGAAGTGCATATTTTGAGGGGGATCTTGCTTGCTTTTATAGGCTTTATCTTCAAGCTAGACTACCTTTTCGCCTTTTAAGAGAAGTATCTAGATTCAAATGTAATGGACCACAATCTCTGTATAAAGAAGTTCAAAGAGCTTTGGATTGGGAGAAATGGTTACATCCTTCTATGAGTTTTAGAGTTGATGTTTCAGGGATTGGTAAGGGATTAACACATACCCATTTTACAGCTTTACAAGTAAAGAATGCTTTGATTGATTTCCAAAAGCAACTTTGGGGATATAGGTCAAATATTAATATCGATCAACCCGATATTTGTTTGCATTTACATCTTAATTATGACCTTGCTATTTTGAGCCTTGATGGTTCAGCTGAAAGTTTACATAGACGTGGGTATAGGGCAGCAATGGGTAATGCACCTTTAAAAGAAAATCTTGCAGCAGGTTTGATAAGGCTAACAAATTGGAATGGTTTAGTACCCTTAATAGATCCACTTTGTGGCTCCGGTACTTTACTTATTGAGGCTGTAAATCATGCCCTGGATATGCCTACACGATTAGGAAAGTCTTTTTTAGTAAATAAATGGGCTGATTTTGATTCAAATTTATGGAACACTGAGAAAGAACTTGTAAAGAGAGGCGATCGTAAGAACTTTAAACTGCCTTTAATTATAGGCTGTGAACAGGATATTCGTATAGCAAATCAGGCTCAAGATAATCTTAAAGCAGCTAGGCTACAAAATTTTATAAATATTAAGCCAATTAGTTTTAGTTCATTAATTGTCCCAAAAGAAAAGGGGATATTTGTCTGCAATCCACCCTATGGGAAAAGACTTGGTTCTAATGAAAAATTAGAGGATTTGTATAAAGATTTAGGTTGCTTTCTTAAAGAAAATGCATCTGGATGGCAATTATGGTTATTAAGTGGCAATTCAAATTTGACTAGATTTTTAGGCATGAAATCTAAGAAACGCATAGCCATTAACAATGGTGGTATTGAATGTAGATGGTTAAACTATGCAATCAATTAAATATACTTTACCTGAAAAGTTTATTTTTGTTGACCAAAGACAGCCTTAGTGGTTTTTGTTAGGCCCTCAAGGGTTTCAGGTAGATATGGCCCTTTTGTCAGCTGACCTCCAATTCTCAAACTGAGACCAGCCAAAGTTATATTTATTAGGGCTAAAAGGATTAAAGATAATTCTATTGACCACTCCAATGACGTGTTCATCCAAACGAAGCAAGCAACTTCTATCGATAGCAATCCAAACAACATCAAACTCCCTCCCATTGCCAAAAAAATTCCCCCACTAATTAGACGCCTTTTTTCTCGGTCCATTTCTTGAAGGGCAATTCGGACATGGAGGTCCATGACCGAAGTTGCAAGAGCTGTCACCCTTGCGGCAGCTCCTAATCCACGTTGACGATCTGATTCGTTCATGAGGGTCTTCTGCTTCCAGCAAGAAGCATGCCAAGGATTACCCCGATCCCTGCTGCCATCCCAATAGCGAGAATGGGCCTTTTGCGGATAGGTCCTTCAAGCTTTGGACGAAGAGTTGTATTTAATTCATCAAGAAGCTCTTCCAGTTGTTTTTCTAAGGGCTCTAAGCTTTGAGCAATATCTTTGGTTCTTGTGCTTGCTGAATCAAGTAATTCTTCTAATTGCTCTTGAACTTTATAGGTCGTTATTCCGGAATGTTTAGAAATTAATTGGATCACTTCATCGAGACTGCCCCGAGTCGCCTCTAATGTTTGCTGTGCAAGGTTGGGCCATCTCTCTTGAATTTTGGGCAATATGCTTTCAAAGCGTTCTGTGAACCATTGCTCTGATAAGCGGGGTTCTAGCTCTTGTTGAGCTTTGAATTGGGTCTGTGTTTCGCTGGATGCGGAATTCACTGATTCCATAAAACCCAGACAGCTGCAGCCAGCCTAGAGAAGTAATCACCTAATTGGAACCCTTTTTGTTGTTTGACTTTCCACATCGCTGTTATTGCTAGGCAAGGCATAAGCAAGGCAAGCCTTGGTTTTGCTTCGTTTTCAGCTCTTAGCTGTATGGGCTGAAGCGTCGTTTTTGCTTACATATATTGCTAGGACAGTGCTTTTAGTGCTAAATAATCACATTGTCTTGCTTAGAGATCATGGATTTAGGCTTGTCCTCAATGTTCTTTGCATCCAGTACCATTCCCACCACACTTGGGCAATTGGCTGGAGCATTTTTGGGTGCTGGAGCGTTGCTATTTGTCGCTACTGGCTTTGTGAAAGACGCTAGTTGGAACAAAAACAACTGAATTCTGCAGCCAATTTTTTCAAGAGAGGTCTTTATCTTGACCACTGTTTGAAAAAGGCTTAACTAGCTGAATACATGAACCTTCCCTTTCGAAAGGTATTTTTGTGTTGTTTTGCTTTATTTTTATATTCAAAACTTCTTAGGATTATTTGATGTGTTTGTTCCATTAATAGAGTTTAAAAATTAAAAAAACTATTTAAAAACTAATTAATGTGTCAATAAAGGACCCTATAGAACCAAGTTTGCATTCCAAGTTTGAAGCTGAAAAGCTTAGCCGGGTAATTCAGGATTGTAATGATATTGATATTCTAAGAGGTATAGCATTTGAGTTGCTAAAGATTAGCCAACAAAAAGCGGCTATGGCAACCTGGGCCACAAGCAGAGCATTAGAAGCGGAAGAACGAACAATGCAGTGCCAACAAGAATATATAAAAGGTTTAAATCGTGAAAAGACTTCTAAAAGAAAGTAGAAATTATAATTAGTGATTTGACCTGATTTTTTTATTAACTCCTTCAATTCAAGTTTTCGTATGAGTCAATTCAATCGATGGACTATTCTTGAGCATACAGGCGCACCAGATGATCCAGTTGGGATCCATTTTGATTTGCTTTTGGAGGACGGTCCTGGATGTAGAACGTGGCGTTTGGCTTATATCCCTTTGTTAGATGGAAATCCAATAGAAGCGATATCTATTTCAGTTCATGATCTCGAATGGTTAGATAGGCATTCTGGAGAAGTATCTGGGGGCAGAGGTTGGGCGAAGTCTGTGATGTCAGGCTATTTCAGTGGAGTTTTGCCCAAAAACGTGAATGAACCAGTTCAAATTGATTTGTATAAAAGTCAGATGGAAGGCAGATTAGAAATTCATCATGGGATATGTCATTTGCGATCTTTTGATTCATTTGATTCTTAACTTGTAAATATCCCCTTGAGCTTTTTGGAGATTTCGCTAATCTCAGTTTCCTTATAGCTGACGTCCTGTTGGTTTATATCAATCAGGTCGAGCTAACGAATTTCAAGTCCTTTGGGGGATCTATGACAATCCCTCTAGAGGAGGGGTTTACCGTTGTTACTGGGCCTAATGGCTCTGGCAAAAGCAATATTTTGGATGGTGTTTTGTTTTGTTTGGGGCTTGCAAATAGCAAAGGAATGAGGGCTGATCGTTTGCCTGATTTAGTCAATAGTGGAGTTTTGCGTGCGGGAAAGGCAGCAGAAACCATAGTGAGTGTTCGATTTGACTTGACAGGTTGGGTTCCTGATTCGGCTGAAGCAGGCTTAGATCCTTCTGATGATGGTCCCTGGATTAAGGCTGATCAAAACGAGTGGGTCGTAACCCGTCGCTTGAGAGTCATGCCGGGTGGTTCTTACAGCTCTACCTACAGTTCTGATGGGGAAGTTTGTAATCTTCAGCAATTGCAAACGCAGTTGAGGCGTCTTCGAATTGACCCTGAAGGCAGCAATGTTGTTATGCAAGGTGATGTCACAAGAATAGTTTCGATGAGTAATCGTGATAGACGTGGCTTGATTGATGAATTAGCAGGTGTTGCGCTGTTTGATAATCGTATAGCTCAAACTCGAGCAAAACTTGAGGCTGTGCATGAGAGACAGGAACGTTGTCGCATTGTTGAACAGGAACTACTTACTTCTCGACAACGTTTAGAAAAAGATTGTGCGAAGGCTAGGACTTATAAAGAACTAAAAGAGAAACTTCAACTAGCTAAACAGCAGGAGTTGATTTTAGCGTTTGAGGCGGCACAGAAGAGTTGGAATGATTTGAAATTTCGTCATCATCAACTTGGAGAAAAAGAGGTTGTTGATAGTGCATTTATTCAAAAAGTAGAAAAAGCTTTGCATCAGTCAGTTGAAAAGTTAAAAACCCTTCAATCCAATGTTAAGGATTTAGGTGAAGATCAACTAATTGCTGTTCAAGCAGAATTAGCAGGATTGGATACTCAGTCTAGGGAATTGGATCGTCAAGCTTCTCTTCATCAACAAGATGGAGAGAAACTCCAGCAACGTAGACAAGATTTAATTGATCGCCGCTTAGAACTTCAAAGTCAAAGTGATAATAAGGAAGGAGATGTTCAGGCTAAACTGTTAGAGATTGCTGAACAGACTTGTAAAGATGCAGAAGCAGCTGTTGACATCTCAAGGAGAAGGTTGGGAGATGTTGCTGGACGATCTGGAGCATGGTTGGAAGATCATAAGCATAGGATCGTTCTTAGACAAAAACTGCAGCACACTTTGACTCCTTTGCAAAACGAGCAACAAACATTAGAAGAGTGTTTGCGTCAAGATGAGTCAATGCAGCAGGAGCTGGAAAGATCCAAACAACGCGATAGTACTGATAATCAAAATATCAATCAAAAACTTGTTCGTTTAGATGATGAAGTCAAAAGCCTTTTAAGTGATATAAAAACCAGAAAGAAAGCTATTCATGAAGTTATTCAAAAACTTGAAATTGAACAACGTACCAGAGTGCGACTTGAGACTGAGCAATCACGACTTGAGAGGGACATTGCACGTTTAGAAAGTCGTCGCGAAACTATTATGGAAACTAGAGGCACAGGTGCTTTAAGAGTTCTTTTAGAAGCTGGTTTAGAAGGAATTCATGGTCATGTTGCGCAATTAGGTGAAGTTGAGGATTGTCATCGGGTAGCACTAGAGGTGGCTGCAGGTTCAAGATTGGCTCAAGTCGTTGTAGATGATGATCGTATAGCTGCAAAAGCAATTGATCTTCTCAAAAATAGACGAGCTGGACGCTTAACATTTTTACCATTAAATAAAATTAGATCAGCTGGATATGCAGCTAATAAGGCTTTATCTAGAGGCAATAGTTTAGGTCTTAAAAGTTATAGTGATGGTTTTATTGGTAGAGCTATTGACTTGGTTAACTTTGATCCTATTTACACTGATGTTTTTAGTTATGTTTTTGGAGATACTTTGGTTTTTAGTAATCTCAACGCAGCAAGAACTTACCTTGGTGTTGTTAGGTCTGTAACTGTAGATGGAGAACTCCTGGAAAAAAGTGGAGCCATGACAGGAGGTAGTCTTTCTGGACGTCATTTCAGTATTGGTTTTGGACGGAGCAACGAAGCCGATGAGGTAGAACCTTTGAGGAAGAGGCTTTTAGAACTAGGTGAAACCCTTTTAAAATGCTCTAATGAAGAAACAGTTCATAATCAGTTTTTGGATAAAGCTAGCCCTCATTTAAGAGATTTAGAGCAGCGGTATGTTGCTATAGAGGCGGAAATGAGAGCAGCTAAAGAAGCCAATCAACCATTTCTTGAGCGTGCGAAAGAGTTTTCAGATCGCTTAAAAGATATTGTTAACCGTAGAGAAATACAGCAAAAAAGATTGGAGGAGATTTCAGAACAAATCAACCCTTTGTTGCTTGAACTTGAAGAGTTAGACAAAAAAGAACAATTTACAGAATCTGATGGTAATACGCAAAATTGGCAGCGTTTGAAAGAGGAGCTTGAAATAGCTGATAAAAATCTTCTAGAAGCAAGGACTAATCGTGACTTGCTATTGAATAAGCAAAGACAACGTCAGCTTGTATTAGAGCGTTTGGAAGATCAACAAAATGCTCTTAAAATAGAAGAAATTAGGTTGCAAGATGAGGTTAAATCTCTAACAAGTGCTCATTCTGATTGGCGGGAGGCAAATCAAAGATTAAAGACACTTAGAAAGGATCTTGAAGAGAAGCAAAATATTCTTCAGACACGTTTTGGTGAGCAAAGACGGGCAAGGGATGAAGCAGAGGCGGACGTGGCCAATCAGAGGCAAAAACTACAAGAGTTGCAGTGGAACCTTGTGCGCTTGCGTGAAGATCGCCAAGCAATGGCGGAAGAATTGAGGCTTGGACAAGTCAAGTTAGATGAACTTGAAAAAACAATTCCTGATCCTGTTCCTTTTATTTCAGATGAGCTTAGGCAAGCTGGTTTGGAGTCATTGCAATTGGAATTGAAGCAATTACAACAAAGGATGGAAGATCTAGAGCCTGTGAATATGTTGGCTCTGGAGGAATTAGAGAAACTCAATACACGATTAAATGATTTAGGAGAAAGACTTGATGTTTTGAGCGAAGAGCGATCTGAATTATTGCTGCGTATTGAGACAGTTGCTACTTTGCGCCAAGAGGCATTTATGGAGGCTTTTGAGTCTGTTGATACCCATTTTAGTGAGATTTTTGCAAACCTTTCGGATGGTGATGGTCATCTTCAATTAGACAATAAGGAAGATCCTTTAGAAGGAGGCTTGACTTTGGTGGCTCATCCAAAGGGCAAGGCAGTACGACGGCTCGCTGCTATGTCAGGAGGAGAAAAATCTCTTACTGCTTTGAGTTTTCTTTTTGCATTACAACGTTTTCGTCCTTCTCCTTTTTATGCTCTTGATGAGGTTGATAGCTTTCTTGATGGCGTTAATGTTGAGAGACTGTCTTCTTTGATTGCAAGTCAGGCAGAGCATGCCCAATTTTTGGTTGTGAGCCATCGTCGTCCGATGATTGGTGCTTCTACTAGAACTATTGGCGTAACTCAAGCCCGGGGATCTCATACTCAAGTTGTGGGGCTCCCTAATGCGGCATGAAATGTTTTTTTGACTCATTGAGTCAAAATGGCTCGATTAGCTCCAGTTAGAATTTTCTCGTTTGACCAACACCCAATCCCCTAACGAATCACTGGAAACAGTCCCAAGCGATCGTCTTTGGTTGCGCTCAGAGTTAATGGGGACCCAAGTGATTACTCGTGACACTGGACGTCGTCTAGGAGTTGTCGGAGAAGTTGTTGTGGATATTGATCATAGGGAAGTTGTTGCTCTTGGATTAAGAGATAATCCTTTGACAAGGTTTTTGCCAGGATTGCCCCGCTGGATGCCACTGGACCGTATTCGTCAGGTTGGGGATGTAATTCTTGTGGATTCAGTTGATTCTTTGAGTGAAAGCTTTACTCCTGAGAGATATAGCCGAGTTATTAACTGTCAGGTGATTACTGAATCAGGCGAACAGTTGGGAAGAGTCTTGGGTTTTTCTTTTGATATAGAAACGGGAGACTTGACTACTTTGGTCATGGGTGCATTGGGTGTTCCATTGCTTGGTGAAGGGGTGTTGAGTACTTGGGAAATACCGGTAGATGAAATTGTAAGTAGTGGTGCAGATCGAATTATTGTTTATGAGGGAGCAGAAGAAAAATTAAAACAATTAAATAGTGGATTATTGGAAAAGTTAGGAGTTGGTGGCGCCAGTTGGGAGGAGCAGGAAAGAGATCGTTATCGAGTTAATCTTGTACCCGTGGAGAATCAGTTAAGTTCTGGAGAAAGTATTGAAACATCTCAGATGAAATTAGAGGGGTCTAATAATGAAGTTATTCAAGAAGAAAAAGAATTTGAATATGTTGAGCTAGAAGATGTACAACAAAATGCCATTCCTCAGCAACGATATCTTGATGAATCCATGGAAGAAATCCCTGCTAATTCTATGAATAATCAATCAGGAAGGGATTTTCCTGAACGAGATTATCAAGGTAAATATTCAGAAGTAAATAGTCGAAAATACCCTGAATCACTACACTCTAAATCTAAAATAAGTCCCCGAAAGTCCGTCGATTTTTCGGAAGATCCTTTGGATGTAGAGCCTTTAAGTAGTAACGATTCATTTTCTTATAAAGATACTACTAATTCTAGGAAAGCATCAATTCAAGATGAAGTTGAGGATCCCTGGGCAAATACTTAGATTTGAATATATATTTTTTATTTAACGTTGCTTGGTAGTAAATTAATGATTTCATTGACTACTTCTTTGATTGCGCCAGGCTTCCCTCTGAGAGCTTGTAAGTCTTCTTTTTGACCTTTAAGACGTTCTGGTGACGTGAGCCAAAGGAAGGCTTCTTTGCTTATTTCTTCTGGGCTGATATCGCCAACCTTTTCTGGAACTACAAGTTTGCCTGCAACGATATTTGGCCATGCTAGATAACTATTTTTTCTTAATCGCCAAGCACTTAAAAGAAGACCTAAGCCCCAATTAAGACCAGGTAATCTTGCAAGAATTCCTAAAAGCCCATCCCAAGCTTGCATTACAGCCAAATGTTGAGTCGGCACAATCACGATCATGGGCACACCTAATGCGCCTAATTCAGCAGTATTAGCTCCTACAGTGGTTAGTGCAAGAGAGCACTGACTAACCGGACCATGCATAGGTTCATTTTCAAATAATTTTATTTCTGTTCCAGCTCCTGTAATGAGAGTCAGCGATTGTGCTTTCTCTTGAGTTGTTTGAATGGAAAATATTGTTGATTGATATTTGCTTGCAATTGGATTTTTAGTGCTCATGAAGTGGTGAATTTCATTGATACTTGTTGTTGGAGCAACAGGTAATAAGAAATTGCATTCTGGTAATTTTTTGGAAAGTCGATCTGCGACTTCCAATAAAAATGGCACCCCTACACAAAGTTTCGCTTTTTTAGATCCGGGTAATAGTGCTATCCAATTGCCAGAAGGTAAAGGGGCTATTGATTTTGAAATTTCAGATAGATCAGCCATTAGATCTCCAACAACTTTGCATCTGCTTCTAA
This sequence comes from Prochlorococcus sp. AG-409-B05, assembly GCA_003216075.1. Classification (GTDB taxonomy): domain Bacteria; phylum Cyanobacteriota; class Cyanobacteriia; order PCC-6307; family Cyanobiaceae; genus AG-409-B05. The sequence goes on along the minus strand of QCJK01000005.1, from coordinate 12,012 downwards.
ATTTTTTTGGCAGTTGATTTTTTACTTTTGGCGACATCGCTGCTATACGGTCATTCCAAAATGGCCAACGAACTATCCATTCGGCATATGTGAGATGTCGATATCCAAGTCTTGAGGAGAGAAGAACACTCCAAAATTGATCTCCTCCAAGAAACACTACTAAGCCTTTCTTTGGCCATGAGCCATAACAATTTGGTTTTAATAAGAGTTTCCAGAAATCTTGAGCAGGTGTGATTTGCTCAAATTGCCCCCATTTGAGGGCTGCAGACTTTTCTTGACCTGTGCCATTGGGGCAGGGCACTAAAACTAACCTGAGACTTATAGAAGACGTCTTTGAGCGAGGTAGAAGATCGATAGTGTTGTGAAGTTTTTCTGCAATAGGTCTGACCCAAGTAGCAAGTTCGCCTGGCCCATTGGAGACAAAAATTATTGCTAATGATGGGTCCTTCATCTGAGATTGAAGGCGGGATCACAAATGGTGGAGGTATATGCGGATGGCGAGATTTGAACTCGCAAGGCCAAAGCCACACGCCCCTCAAGCGTGCGTGTCTACCAATTCCACCACATCCGCGTTGGCAACCAAGTCTCTCTGACTCAATTAAAACTGATCATAACGTTCAACCTTGCATTGCTCTTAGCATGAAAGTTGGATAGGACAGCTGATACGATCCGCTGAAAGGTTTGTTGTTCCTGGATGCCTATAGGCAAAGTCTTGATAGCCAATCGTGGCGAGATTGCTCTACGGATTCTGCGGAGCTGTAGGGAGTTAGGTATTGCCACAGTTGCGGTTTACAGCACAGTTGATCGCAATGCTCTGCATGTTCAGCTTGCAGATGAAGCCGTTTGTGTTGGAGATGCGCCCAGCAGCAAAAGTTATTTGAATGTTCCAAATATTCTTGCCGCTGCTACATCCAGAGGTGTTGATGCAATTCATCCTGGATATGGATTTCTTGCAGAGAATGATCGTTTTGCAGAAATGTGTAGAGATCACGGAATTATTTTTGTGGGTCCTTCGCCTCATGCAATTCGTTCGATGGGAGATAAGTCGACAGCAAAAGCAACTATGCAGAAAGTTGGTGTACCAACTGTTCCTGGTAGTGAGGGATTGTTGCCTGGCCCTGATGAGGCGGCAGTCTTGGCTAGTGATATGGGTTATCCAGTAATGATCAAAGCAACGGCTGGTGGTGGTGGAAGAGGTATGCGTTTAGTAACTAGAGAAGATCAGTTAGAGAAACTGTTTAAAGCTGCTCAAGGGGAAGCTGAAGCTGCATTTGGTAATGCAGGCCTTTATATGGAAAAATTTATTGATCGCCCTAGACATGTAGAAGTACAGGTCCTAGCTGATCGATATGGCAATGTTGTTCATTTAGGTGAAAGAGATTGTTCTATACAACGTCGGCATCAGAAGTTGTTGGAGGAATCACCTAGTCCTGCTCTGGATTCTGAATTAAGGCTTCGGATGGGGGAGGCAGCAGTGTCAGCTGCTAAGAGTATTAAATATGAAGGAGCTGGAACGGTGGAGTTCTTGCTTGATCGTGAAGGTAATTTTTATTTCATGGAGATGAATACTCGAATTCAAGTAGAGCACCCTGTAACAGAAATGGTAACTGGAATTGATTTAATAGCTGAACAATTGCGTATTGCAGGTGGTGATCCGATAAGTGTGACTCAAGATGATATTCAATTGAGAGGACATGCAATAGAATGTCGAATTAATGCGGAAGATTCTTCTCATAATTTTCGTCCATCTCCTGGCAGAATTACTGGGTGGTTACCTCCTGGAGGACCTGGGGTCAGAGTAGATAGTCATGTCTATACAGGTTACGATATACCTCCTTTTTATGATTCCCTGATAGGTAAAGTGATTGTTTGGGGTGACAATCGTGAAGTTGCCTTGAAAAGAATGAAACGGGCCTTAAATGAATGTGCAGTTACAGGAATTCCAACTACTATTGATTTCCATCTTTATTTATTAAATCGTGATGAATTTTTAAGAGGTGATGTGCATACAAAGTTTGTGGAAGAGGAAATATTAGGTTAATTTTTAAAGTTAAATTTAGGAATCACTATTTAGTTTATTAGCCTAATGTGTGATTTTTAAGAATTATTAGAGATAAAAGGCCTTGAGATCCAACTAATAATTCTCGCAAGAGACTAATTAGACCAACCCAGATCACTGGCGTCACATCGACTCCTCCGATTGGAGGGATCAATTTTCTTGTTATTGATAGGAAAGGTTCGGTACCAAAGGTCAAGATGAGCCATATGCCTTTCTTGCGGTTGACCTGAGGGTACCAGGTGAGAATAATTCTCATTAAGAATGCAAGAGTCGATATTGCCAAGGCTGTTCCTAGAAATAACTGGATCACAGGCAGGCTGTTTATAAGAAGTGGCGTCACAAACTTCAAAGCATCATGATGGACATGGTAGAAAAACGCATTTAATTAGTAAGATTAAGTGCATTTTTATTTTGATAGCAGCGGTTATGACACCTTCTGGAGCAAATGCCCTATTAAGCATCATTGGTGCATTGGGCTTAGTTGTAGTGCCCGCTTCATTCGTGTTGCTTTGGGTTAGTCAGAAAGATTCCATAGTGAGGGGTGGCTAGTTACCTAGCAATCTTCTTAGACTGAACAGTTAGTGGGGTTTACCTTAATACCTCTCTAACTGTTTGTTTTCTGGGGTAAAACTTTGGTCAATGCCAGTCTTAATTGGGCCAGCATTGTTGGCATTGTCTTAGCTGTGTGCGGGGCAGGCCTTTATTTCTTGCGGTCTTTCAAACCAGCATTAGCTCGTGATTACGATGTCTTTTTTGCTGCTATTGGTCTTCTTTGTGGTGGGATCCTCTTTTTTCAGGGTTGGCGTTTAGATCCAATACTTCAATTTGGACAATTTTTGTTGGCAGGCACTACAGTTTTTTTCGCTTATGAAAGCGTTCGTTTACGGGGCATAGCAACGGATCAGGCTCGTCGATCTTCTTTTTTTGATGATGAGCCAGCGCCTCGACGAATGCCAACAGGGGGGTCAGATGATAATTGGGATGAAAATTATGATCAGTTTGATGAGCCTTTGCCATTGAGAAGGAGATTTAATGGCACTAATCAAACCAATGATGAGGATGATTTTTATCGTCCAAGACGTACAACAAGGGCAGCGATTCCTGAAGAAGCTGCAAGTCGTCGTTCTCGAACTAGCCCAGATAAACCTCCTAGGGATTCAAGTTCGGAGAGTTCACGACGAATGGCCAGGTTTAATCGTCAGGAGGATGATTTAAATAGCACTAGCTCTTTTGGCCAGAGAAGGAATGCTCGTCAGGAGCAAAGAAGAGGTTCACGCCCTTTAGCTAATCAACAAACTTCACGACGCAAAAATAATAATCAAAAGGAGATGAGACCTGATTCTGGAGGGACTTATTCATCCTCTGGGAGACGAATGGGAGTACCTCAAGGATCACCAATGCGTTCCTCTGCAGAAGATGCTGCATTCTCAGCATCTGAAGAAAGGGCTGATCGACCTGAAAGGATGCGTCGGTCAGAGCCTACAAGAGGAAATTCGCCTTCACGCTTTTCAGATGGAAGATCAGCCCGTCCTTCACAACGGACTTCAAGGCAGAGAGACAATAGTTCACGTTTCGATGATTGAAATCTTTTGAAGATCATTTCTTTATTGATTTTTTGTTTAGGTCTTGGCAGTTGTGTGAGTGATGTTCAACGCCTGCCAAGTGGATATTTATCTAACAGCCAAGAAGAACCTGCTTTGAGTGGTAATGGAGAAAAACTTGCATTAATTGTTGATAAAAATGGAAGAGCTAGTGTCCAATTGAGGGATGTGTCCTCTGGAAGGGTTATTCCTTTAAATAATCTTTCTCGTCATCAACCTCATAGTTCTCCCTCTTTGAGTTGGAATGGACGTTATTTAGCGTTGATAGTTCAGCGAGGAAATAAAAGAGAGGTCATTATTGATGACCGTCAGACAGGAAAAATCTTTCAGGTTCGAATATCTGGTGGTAGAACACCTTTGAGATTGAGTCTTGCACCCGATGCTACTCAATTAGCGATGCAGCTTGCGGATAAAGGTCAGTGGCGAATTGAATTATTTGATTTAAGCCAAAATCTTGAACCAGATCAGCCAAGTGGAATCCGTAGTGCTTCACAGGTTACTTCTCTAGATTAATAGTAATAGATGGATTTCATTCTCTTTAGATATACTATTAATCTTCTGTGGATATTTCTCCTTTTAGGTGGTTGTGCTACAAACATAAATGTAAGGCCATTATATCAGTTGAATGATATAATTTCTCAGTCATCTAGTAGTTATAGAGAGCCATCTTTAGGGAATGAATGGCTTGTTCGTTTGACAAGAAATAATGGCAGAGAAAAAGTTCAGCTGGTTGATTTGCGGAGTAAAAGAGTCGTTCCTCTTCCAGGAATTAATCGTTTTGATGCACAGCCAATCAGTGTAAGTGTTAACGCTAATGGAACTATTTTGGCAGTTATACATCAAAGAGATGATAAAACTGAACTGATAGTTTATCGTCGCAATATTGGAAGCATTCAACGTATCTTATTAGAACCTAGAGGTATTCCCAGACGTGTGAGCATAGATGGTGCTGGAAGAGTATTAGCTGTTCAAGTTAGTAGGGATGGGAAATGGGATTTAGATTTGATACGTCTTTAACCTTAAAGGAGATCGTTGATCATTAATTCAAGAGGCTTGACCAATGCAAAAATGTTTGGCCACTTAAAGCTTCTATTAATAAAACGGCTGTAAATCCGATCATTGCGAAACGTCCATTAATTCGCTCCGCATAGGCGCTCCAGCCGAATTCGGGCAAGTCTCCAGTAGTTGCACTTGTGTTCGGAATTTGTTTTTCTGCAAACGTGTCAGATTCTGCAGCAGATGAAGGGAGATCCTTGTCGCTAGTTACGTCGTGATTGTTTGAGGTCATTGAACTAGTTCAGGATTGCTCAAAGTGATAGCTAGTTGTTGGTAGGAGACGCCAATTGCCATCTCCTACCAATTCAAGCACTGATGAATGGAATTCTATAAGGGTTGGTCGGTGACCAACACTAATGACAGCTAAATCTCTATTTCGGAGTAATTCGTATAGATGTTTTTCAGTTTTTACATCTAATGCACTAGTTGCTTCATCTAAAACGGCAAATGTTGGTGCGTTTAAAAGCAACCTCCCAAAGGCAAGTCTTTGTTGCTCACCTAGGGAAAGTATTCTTGGCCAATCTTGTTTGATGTCTAGGTCTGGATATCTTTCAATTAGTGATTCAAGCTTGACTTCGTGAAGTACGGATCTTAGTTGTTCATCACTAAATTTATTTTCTTCAGTTGGATAACATAGTTGCTCTCTAAGTGACCCTAATATCATATATGGCTTCTGCGGTATAAAGAGTAAATCACCCGTATTGGGTTTTTCTATAGTTCCAGTATGTGGCTTCCATAAACCACTGATCATTCTGAGAAGAGATGTTTTACCGCAACCAGATGGACCTACAACTAATAACTTATCTTGTTGATTGATACTTAAATTTAAATTATTAATAATAACCTCATTGCTACCTGGTGGATATAGATCGGCATTTTTAATAAGTATATGTTCTTTAGAAGAAGTAGCAATTATTTGATTTTTTTCTTTGCGATGATTTACTTGCTCTACTTTCGACTGGAACCCTTCCAGCCTACTTATTCCTGCCGTAAACTTTGCTAATTCCTCTATTTGATTAACAACAAAAAATAATGAGCCTTCTACCATTCCGAAAGCAAAACTAGCCTGTATAAATCTTCCATAATCAATTTCACCTGCAAAGTATGGAATAGCCATGATTAGATATGGAAAAAAATTGCCCGCATAATTTATGGAACGTCTCATTACATCAATAATTACACGCCAGATTATTAGAAGATTGAAATTTTGAACCACGGAGTCCAATCTTCTCTTGGTCTCATTTTTCTCAGGGTCTTCTCCTGAGTAAAAAGCAATGGACTCAGCATTATCTCTAATATGAACTAGGCCATACCTAAAGTCAGCTTCATAGCGTAGTTGGTCAAAATCTATCCTGACAAGATTTTTTCCGGCTATTATTAATATAGTTGTAGCAAATGCTGCATAGCCAAATAATGAAAAGGTTAGTGTTGTGCTTATGCTCCAAAGAATTAATATATTGAGAGAAAAAGTTAATAATGCATCAAAAATGCCAAGCGTGAATTGTAAACTTTGCCCAGTAAATGCTCTTGTGTCATCCGTGATTCTTTGGTCAGGATTATCTACATCTGTTACTTGCTCATCATTTGGATTTAAAATATAATAAGCTTTGTTGTTTAAATAGTCAGAAATAAGACTATTAGAAAGCCATTCTCTCCAGATAAGTCCTAATTTATAAGTAAAAAATATTTGAGATACTCTGATTGGGAGTGCAACAATAAAACAGCATGCGTAAATACCTAGAATTCGGTAAAATCCACTTTGTTCTTTTTGTACTAAAGCATTAGTCAAATCTCTAGCGATAAAGCCAATTCCAGCGTTGATTCCATTCACTGCGAGCAACATTAATACTATTATCCCGAGTAATAACCAGTGGATCCATTTTCGATTTCGAAGTTGTTGCCGGAATGCGAAGAAACTGCATGATCCAATTATGAATAGTATAGAAAATAACCATCCCCAAGAACTAGTCCAAATTGTTGCAATTGTCTTTACAACTCCACCAAGGTATTTTTCAGTCAGAATTGGTTGAAATTTTTCTAGGATTTCTATTAGTCCAGTTATCGAGATTAGAACTAATCCACCAACACAGAACAGTAAGCATATGAGTAACCATATAAATTGCCAGCCGCTTACTTGATCTAAAGGAAGAAAAAATGGTTGCGCTAAACGTCTAAGCTTACCCAGTTGAATACTAAGAGTCTTTTGTTTGCCTGAGATAGAGGTGTTCATAGTGATATCACAATATTTATTTATTAATGAGAAGAGTTAGAGGGGTTGAGCTTAACGTCTCATCTTGACACCCTTTAAGGGCATGAGACTTCAGTTTCGCTTTATTGTACTAGGCGATTTTACTAATGATGTTTTACAGCCATAGATTGAACTGTGTAAAACAATCAATTACGTCTGATTCTTTTAAAAATGCGTTGCTTGCATGTGATGCTTTTATCTGATGCCTTGATTGACGTCTATATAGGAGAGGCTTACCTTTGAATGATTTGCAACCTTTCTACATTTTGTATGATTTTCATGAGGCTAGTTATGACATGTGATGTGATTATTGATTGCATTCCGCAGTGCTTCTTTTTCAAGAGGAGGAACCGGCAAGCATAACAACTCATCGATTAGATCTGCTCTCCAGAGAATTGGACTACCAGGTTCATTAGGTGTTTGATATTTGTAATGTATTCCTTCGGTAAATAATTCTATTTGCTCAACAAGCTCTTGATCTGAAATACCAAGGTACTCTAGTATTTCACTTGTGGAAAACCATGGCGAAGGAATAGTTTTGAGCCATGTCCTATTTTTCTTTTGCTTAGACATACTCATGGCATATTCTTAGGACTTGAATAAAGGATCTCGCGTTAAATTTAATTAGCAAGGTTGAATCCTGTTAATTATCTCGATTTTGTGCTTGTAGAGGTTTTATAAATCATTACTCCTTAGCCTAAAGAGCTTTTGGTTTCATATCTGGCTTGGATTTCGTTGCACGGTCAATTAACCTGGTGGCCAAGATTGATGACGACCACCAATCACATGTAAATGCAGATGAAAAATGGTTTGACCTGCTTCTGCTCCTGTATTGATAACCGTTCGCCACTGAGTTAAGCCTTCTTGATTTGCTACTTTTTGAGTCACTAATAGTAGATGCCCTAGCAGTGCTTTGTCTTCTTGTTCAACTTTGCAAAGACTTTCTATTGGTTTCCGAGGAATGATGAGTATATGTGTTGGGGCTTGAGGGTTGATATCTCGGAATGCCAAACAAAATTCGTCACTATAAACTTCATCACAGGGAATTTCTCCCTGAAGAATTTTCGTAAAAAGTGTTGAACTTGTCATATCAAATTGATTGCATGCTCTGTATTCTATTTTAGATTTTTTTGGAATAACAACATATTTGATTTTGTGAAACATCAGAAGTAGTTAAACTTATCAGGATAATTATCCGTATCAAAGTTCTTTTAAGATTATATGTCTATGTTTTAGATATAAGTAATGGTCAAGTTTAAATATTATTTAATTACTGAGAATTTTTCAAAACAAATGACATGAAGATAAGAATCTAAATTATATTATTAAAGGGTGTTGTGCTCCCTCTATTATTATCAATAAGACAATTTAGTATAAAGGCATCTTGTGAAAGTTATTGAGATTTAGCTGAAGATAGAAAGCGAACATCCTTGCTCTGAAAGCCGTGCTCTTTAAGTTCGCGTGTCAGGTCATCGTGAGTAGTGACCCTGTCAACAAAAAGTACACCTTTCAGGTGATCAATTTCATGTTGGATGCAACGAGCTAATAGGCCATCTGCATTCATTTTTTTTGGTCGTCCCATTTCGTCTCGAAAACTTAGCTTGATTGTTGAAGGCCTAATTACGTCAAGATAAACACCTGGGATACTTAGGCATCCCTCTTCATAAGTTGTCACGGTGGCACTAGTTCCAATGATTTCTGGATTGATGAGAATTAAAGGAGGACTAGTGGGATTTTCTATATCTAAGTCAATGACTAAAAGTTGTTTGTGGACGCCTACTTGTGGTGCTGCCAAGCCAATCCCTTTGGCTGAGTACATGCTTTGAAGCATTTTCTTGGTTAAATCCCTAATAGATTCATCAACTTTGCTAATTCTTTTTGCAGATTTACGTAGCACTTCATTCCCTAGTGTGCATATCTCAAGGGGAGGAGTTTCTAGGGGCTCCTTTGAGATAGTGAAGGAGGTCGTGATTTTTTCGGCATTTTTTGCCATTTGAGCAAAGCTTCTACTCAAGGGGTCGGTGTAGAAACATCCTTTTCATTTTACTAGGGCGTTCACAATTTCCTTTCGAATTTTCAATGAAACAGCAAAGGAGCTCCGCAAATCATTTACTGAGGCAAGCTCAGCCTTTATCTGCTGAGCTTGTTTTGGGGCAAACTCCAACCTTGAAAGAACCACGTCTTGTGAATGATTTGGTGCTTTGGTTGGAACAACGTCCTGAAGAAGGCGGAAGAACTACTGCATTGATCCGTCCTTGGGGCCGGAAGGATGTGAGGCCTCAGGAGTTGACCCCTCCCCCAATCAATCTGCGTACGAGAGTTCATGAATATGGGGGAGGAGCTTTAGCTATTGCGTGTGATGAGAGCCAGATAGTCATGACTTGGATTGATGATGATGATGATGGCTGTCTTTGGACTCAATCCTTTGAAGATTGCTCTAAAAACCCTAACGAGAAAATGTGTTGGCTTAAACCTCTTCAAGATCCAAGGCGCGTATCGATTAAATCTGCATTTTGCTTGGCTGATGGACTAATTGATTTGTCTCGTAAGAGATGGATAGGCGTAATGGAAAAGGATGGAAAGGATTTCTTGGTTGCCTATTCTTTGAATGACGAGGATCAGCCGACCAAGATCCTTCATCGGCCTTTGGATTTTGCAGGATACGCAGCCTTAAGTCCTTCTGGAGACCAACTTGTTTGGGTCGAATGGCAGAAACTCTCAATGCCTTGGGAAGCCAGTCAACTTTGGTGGGCTTCTTTAGATAAAGATGGAGAAATTTTATCTAAAAAATTGTTAGCCGGGACAGATATAAACAATCAAAAGCAAATTTCAGTTTTTCAACCAATTTGGTTACCTACTGGAGAACTAGTTGTGGCAGAAGACCAAAGTGGTTGGTGGAATTTGATGATCACTGGCCCAGATATTGCTTCTAATAATGCAGCTGAATGGCATCGTTTATGGCCAATGGAATCTGAAGCAGCTATGCCTCAATGGGTTTATGGAATGTCTACTACTAGTGCAGCTGGTGAAAAGATACTTTCTGCTAATTGTAAGAACGGTATTTGGCGACTAAATCTTTTGCATTTAGATGGTCAAATCTCTGAATTGAATCAACCTTTTGATGAATTATCAGGTTTAAATGCACAATCAGATCGTGCTGTTGCGATTGCTAGCAATTCTTTGACTGCTTCTGGTCTTTTAGAACTTGATTTAAGGCTTGACTCTTGGGATTACTGCTTAGTTAAGCAACCAATTTTGAACGATTATGAAATTAGTAAGCCTGAGCCATTTTGGTTTAAGGGGTATGCAGGTCAATGGACACATTCCTGGTATTACCCTCCAATTAACCGATCAAAAGTAGCTTCTCCATTATTGGTCAAAAGTCATAGTGGTCCCACTTCTATGGCTAGGTCAGGATTGAATCTTGAAATTCAATTTTGGACTTCTCGAGGTTGGGGAGTTGTTGATGTGAATTATGGAGGATCGTCAGGTTTTGGCCGTTTGTATAGAGAGCGTTTAAAGCATGGTTGGGGTGAAGTTGATGTGTTTGATTGTGCAGCAGCGGCGAAGGAATTAGTGGCCCAGGGCAAGGCTGACAAGGAACTTGTTGCCATTGAGGGCGGAAGTGCAGGTGGCTTCACTACATTGGCTTGTTTGTGTTTTACAGATGTTTTTCGTGTAGCAGCTTGTAGATATGCAGTGAGTGATCTTGTTGCTTTGGCAGAACAGAGTCATCGTTTTGAAGCCGGTTATTTGGATTATTTGATTGGCTCTCGATTGCAGAATTTCTTAGTATATAAGAATCGCTCACCATTAAATAATGTCGAAGATATTACTTGCCCAGTCATATTCTTTCAAGGTCTTAAGGATAGAGTTGTCTTACCTCTACAGACTCAAGCTATTATTGAAAAATTAAGGGAAAATAATATTCCTGTTGTGGAATATCAATTTCCTCATGAAGGGCATGGTTTTAGAGATAAGTCCGTCAAAATAAAAGTTTTGAAAGAAACTGAACGCTTTTTTGTTAAGCATTTAAAGCTCTAGCTATATTTTTTTAAAAATGATATTGCAGAGATTAGTTCATCAACAAATCTATCTATCTCACTAATTGTTGTTGTAAAACTAAGACTTGCTCTTGCAGTTGCATTCAGGCTGTAATGCCTATGCAAAGGTTGACAGCAATGATGACCACTTCGGATGCAGATCCCATTTGAATCTAGCAATTCAGCAATATCATTTGCATGTAGCTCTTCAATGTTAAAGGTTGCTAATGCGCCTCGCTTAGGTTGTTGGCTAGGGCTTGGACCAAGTATGTGTAAACCATTTATAGCTTTTAGTTTCTCAAATAAATGCTTGGTAAGTATTTGTTCCCAAGAATGAATTTCTTCCAAACCTACTGAAGTTAAATAATTGATAGCCGCTCCCATCCCAATAGCTTCTCCTATCGCTGGAGTACCTGCTTCAAATTTATGTGGTAGCTCTGCCCATTCGCTGTGATCCAGAAAAACATTTTGGATCATTTCTCCACCACCAAGGAAAGGGGGCATATCATTTAAAATTTCTTCACGAGCCCAAAGGAATCCTATCCCTGTGGGACCACAAATTTTATGTGATGAGCCAGCTAAGAAATCTATATTTAGCGACTTAACATTGAGTTTTTGATGAGCCAAACTTTGGCAAGCATCAATCAGTACTAAGGCTCCAGCATGATGAGCTAATTCGGTTATTTCTTCTATTGGATTGCAGCATCCAAGTGTATTACTAATATGGACAAAGCTTACTAACTTAGTGCGATGATTTAGTTTGCATTTGAGGTCATGAAGGTCAAGCTCACCAGAGGATGTTATACCTACATGTCGTAGAACACATCCAGTACGATTAGCAACCATTTGCCATGGGACCAGGTTGCTATGATGTTCCATCAAGGTAAGTAATATTTCATCTCCTTTTTCGAGATATTTATTTCCCCATGTGTGAGCAACAAGGTTTATTGCTTCTGTTGCATTTCGTGTAAATAAAATTTCTTTTTCAGAGTTTGCACCAATAAA